>NZ_AP025591.1:5812500-6720545 GCF_023169945.1 Anaeromyxobacter oryzae | reverse complement strand
GCTCGACTGGGACAGCTGGTCCTGCGAGAAGTGCCCGCTGTTCCGCGTCCAGGAAGAGCCCCGGACCTTCGCCGGCAACTTCGCGAACGACCGGAGGGGCGGCCAGCAGCACTGAGGCCGCAGTGACGCCGACGCCGGCGTCGCGAGGGGACCGGGAGACGACGCTTCGCGCGGCGCGCACCGGGGGGTGCGCGCCACCCATGTCACGTCCGCACCGCTCGCGTATCCTTGAGGCGCCGGTGCGCCCGGCGCCCGGTCACCGCTCGCCCTGAGCCGTCGAAGGGCGAACCCCCGAACTCGAGGAACGACGCCGACATGAACGTCCGCACCGCGTTGCTGCCGCTCGCCGCCGCGTCCAGCCTGGCTTGCGCGGCGGCCGCCCGCCCGCCCCCTTCGCCCGCCGCGCCCCCTCCCGCCGCCTCGCCCGAGGCCTCCGCCGCGCCCGAGCCGGTGAAGCCGACCACGGCGGAGGCGAGGACCTTCGTCGACCGGGTGAACGCCGACCTGAAACGGCTCTGGACCCGGTCCTCGACCGCCGACTGGATCAAGTCCACGTACATCACCGAGGACACCGAGCGGAACGCGGCGGCGCTGAACGAGGACGCGATGGAGTACCTCGCGCGCGCCATCCACGAGTCCCGCCGCTTCGACGGCGTGGAGCTCGACCCCGAGACCCGCCGCGCCCTCACGCTGCTTCGCAACCCCGCGGTGCTCCCCGGCGGTCCGCCCGTGCCCGCCCCCGCGGACGCCGCGAAGCGCGCCGAGCTCGCCGACGTGTCCGCCCGGCTGGAGGGCATCTACGGTCGCGGGAAGTGGTGCGGTCCGGCCAAGGGAGGTAAGGGCGCGGGGAAGTGCCGCGACCTGCAGGACCTCACCGAGCTCATGGCGACGAGCCGCGACTACGACGCGCTCCTCGATGCGTGGGTGGGCTGGCGCACCATCTCGAGGGAGATGCGGCCGCTCTACGAGCGGCTCGTGGCGCTCTCGAACGAGGGCGCGCGCGAGGCGGGGTACCGCGACGCGGGCGACCTGTGGCGCTCCGGCTACGCCATGCCGCCGGACGCGTTCGAGAAGGACACCGAGCGGCTCTGGCAGGAGGTGAAGCCGTTCTACGACGAGCTGCACTGCTACGTCCGGGCGCGGCTGCAGAAGGTGTACGGCAAGGCGCGCGTGCCGGACGGCAAGCCGATCCCCGCCCACCTCCTCGGGAACATGTGGGCGCAGGAGTGGAACAACGTCTATCCGCTCGTGGAGCCCTTCAAGGGGCAGCCGTCCCTCGACGTCGACGCCGCGCTGAAGCGCCAGGGCTACGACCCGGTGCGGATGGTGAAGGTCGGCGAGGCGTTCTTCTCGTCGCTCGGGTTCGAGCCGCTCCCGAAGACGTTCTGGGAGCGCTCCCAGCTAACCAAGCCGCGGGATCGCGACGTGGTCTGCCACGCGAGCGCGTGGGACGTGACCTTCTCGGGCGACCTCCGCGTGAAGATGTGCATCCGGCCGCGCGAGGAGGATCTCGTCACGATTCACCACGAGCTCGGCCACAACTACTACCAGCGCGCCTACGTCCGTCTCCCGGTGCTCTTCCAGAACGGCGCCAACGACGGCTTCCATGAGGCGATCGGCGACGCGATCGCGCTCTCGATCACCCCCGGCTACCTGAAGCGCCTCGGGCTCATCCGCACGGAGCCGCAGGGCGACAAGGGGCTCATCGACGTCCAGATGAAGCAGGCGCTCGACAAGGTCGCGTTCCTGCCGTTCGGCAAGCTCATCGACCAGTGGCGGTGGGACGTCTTCAGCGGGAAGATCCCGCCGGAGCGGTACGACGCCGCGTGGTGGGAGCTCCGCCGGAAGTACCAGGGCGTCGACGCGCCGGTGCCGCGGACGGAGGCCGACTTCGATCCGGGCGCGAAGTACCACGTCCCCGCGAACGTGCCGTACACGAGGTACTTCCTCGCGCGGATCTACCAGTTCCAGTTCCACAAGGCCCTGTGCGACGCCGCCGGCTTCAAGGGCCCGCTCCACGAGTGCTCGATCTATGGGTCGAAGGAGGCGGGCAAGAAGCTCGAGGCGATGCTCGCGATGGGCGCGTCGCGCCCATGGCCGGAGGCGTACGAGGCGATCACCGGGACGCGAGAGCCCTCGGCCGCCGCCCTGCTCGAGTACTTCGCCCCGCTCCGGGCGTGGCTCCGCGAGCAGATCAAGGGCGAGAAGTGCGGGTGGTGATCGCCGTTGCCTGAGCCCTGCCCCGGAAAGAAGCGCCCCGGCGGCCACACGGCCGCCGGGGCGCTCGTCCTTCGATGCGGCCGTACGCAGTCGTACGGCTAGAGGTCGTCGGGATCGTGCCGTTCCGCCTGGTCGGACTTCTTCTCCATCTTGCCGAGCCCGCCCTGGACCTTGCCCTTCTTCTCCTCGAGCCAGCCCTCGGCCTGGGTCTTCGGGTCGTCCGTCGCGCCGCCGATGCGCTTCTTCACGTTGCCCTTCAGCTCGTCGATCTTGCCCTTGATCTCGTCACGATTCATGCGTTCCTCCTCCTGAAAGGAACGCTGGGCACGGCGCTCCGTCGGAGCCCGCCCGGAAGTCCGCACCCGGGCCGGGCTTCGGGGCGCCGCCGCTCGTGTCCCGTCCCGTCGATCGGCCGCCCGGCCCGTGCCCTATCGATCCGTCGCGGCGGATGGCCGGGCGGCGGGCAGCTCCAGCCGTCCGGTCGCCCGCGTGAGCTGCGCCAGGCCGACCAGGTAGTCGGCCCGCGCGCGGACCTCCTCGGCGCGCGCGCTCTCCAGCGCCGCCTGCGCCGTGAGCAGGTCCAGGATCGAGCCGACGCCCTCGCGGTAGCGGCCCTGCGCGACGTCGGCCGACTCCCGCGCGGACGCCAGGAGATCGCGCGCGGTCTCCACCTGTCGTCCGGCGCTGCGCAGCGTCTGGAAGCTCGTCCACACCGACAGCGCGACCTGCTGGGCCGCGACGTCGGCGCGCGCCGCCGCGGCGGCGGCGGCGGCGCGCGCGGCCATCGCGTCGTACACGGGTGAGAGCCCGTCGAAGAGGGGCAGGCGCAGCGTGAGGCCGACGTTCCAGCTCGTCTGCGGCCCGAACGCCTCCGGCGCCACGTACCACGTCCGCCCCGCGCCGGCGTCGAAGGACAGGAGCGGCCCCCACGCGACGGACGCCGCCCGCGCGTGCGCGGCGGCGGCGTCCGCGATCGCCCGGGCCCGCGCGAGATCGGGGCTCCGCGCCGCCGCCTCGTCGAGCAGCGCCTCCACCGCGGGAAGGCTCTCCGCGATCTTCACGTCGGCGGGGAGCACGCCCACGTCGAGCTCGACGGTCGGCGGAAGGCCGGCGAGCACGGCGAGCGCGCCGCGGAGCTCGAGCGCCTGGCCCTCGAGCTGGTGCAGCGCGAGCCGCGCCTGCGACAGCGCCGTCCTCGCCTGGAGCACGTCCGCGATGGTGGCGACGCCGGCGCGGCGCCGGTCCTCGGCCGCCGCGAGGCTCGCCTCGGCGGTCTTGACCGCGGCGCCCTCCGCGTCCACGAGCGCGCGCGCGGCGAGGTACTGGTCGTAGGTCTGCTCGACGCGGAGCACGAGGTCCGCCACCGCGGCCTGCTCGCCGAGGCGGGCCGCGTCGACGAGCCGGTCGGCCTCATCGACGAGGGCACCGCGCCCGCCGAGGTCGAGCAGCGTCCAGGACAGCGTGGCCGAGGCCCCGTAGGTCGTCTGCGAGAAGCTCGGACGCGACGGCACGGCGGCGAGCCGCTGGCGCTGGAAGGGCGCCGTCGCCGAGAGGCTCGGCTGGTACAGCCCGCGGCGGCTGCCCGCCGTCGCCGCGGCGGCGCGGGCGTCGAGCCACGTGGCGCGCGTCAGCGGGTCCTGGCGCAGCGCGAGGTCGACCAGATCCGCGAGCGAGCGCGGCTCGGCCGGCGGAGGCGGCGCGGGCTGCGGCGCGGGGGCCGGCGGCGGTCGCCGGGAGGCCTCGACCGTGGCGCGGGCGACCTCGGGCGGCGGCGGGGCGCGGTCGGCCACGAAGCGGCCGGGGGCGAGGACGCTGCAGCCGGCCACGGCGGCCGAGGCGGCGGCGACGAGGAGGGGCCGCCGGACACGGGAGGCGCGGGGCGCGGGCATGTCGCGACCTAGCCGTACGAGGCTCACCCCGCGCGCGCAGGGAACGGACGGGTCGCGCTCAGTCCCCGCGCAGGATGGGATCGAGGCGTCCCTGCCGGTCCAGCGCGTCGACGTCCGAGAAGCCACCCAGGGAGCGTTCCCCCACGAACACCTGCGGGACCGTCATCTGGCCGGTCTTCTCGCGGAGCCACGTCCGGAGCGCGTCGTCGCCCTCGACGTCGATCTCCTCGAACGCGACGCCCTTCTTCTCGAGGAGCCGCTTGGCGCGGACGCAGTACGGGCAGTTGTGCTTCGTGTAGACGGTCACCTTGGGAACGGCCATGGCTCGTAGATAACGCAGGACCCGAGCCCCCGTCTCGAGCTGTCCTTCATGCGGCCTCCAGAGGATTGGGGGAGAAGGGAACCGGAGCGGGAGCGGCGATCCCGGGTCCGCCGCCGCCGGGCACCAGCCGGAGCACCGGCGGAGGCCGGCTCGCGGAGCGCGTGCGGACGCGGGCGAGCCGCCGCTTCAGCGCGGAGAGCTCCGCCCGCGTGATGCGGCCCGCGGCGTACGCCTCGACGAGGCGTCGCCAGTGTCGCCGGGAGAGCCAGGGCTCGTGGGTCGGGGGAAGTCGCTCGTTCATCGCCGTCTCCTCTCCGCCGCGGGGCGCGGCTGGGGAAGAGATAAGCGGCGGCGATGCTGCGTCTAATAGGAAATGATCGAGCGATCGATTCGAAAAACGACGGTCCAGCGTCCGCTCAAGCCGCGGTGCCGAAGATCGCGTCGCGCGCGGTCTCGGCGATCGCGGCGACCGCGGGGTGCCGGAGCCGCCGCTCGACGGTGATCGCGTAGTACGTCTCGCGGACCTCCTCGGCGCGGCCGATGACGGACACGTCGTACTGCGCGACGATGTCGTCCTCGAGCACGCGGGGCGCGGCGAACACCCCGAGGCCGCGCGCACCGAACGCCTTCATGAGCGCGCTGTCGTCGAACTCGCCCGCGACGAAGGGGCGGAGCCCGAGGCCGCCGAGCCACGCGTCGAGCCCGCGCCGGAAGGCGGTGCCCTCCGCCGGGAGGAGGGCCGGCGCGCCCTCGAGCGAGCGCGGGAAGCCCTTCTTGAGGTGCGCGAGCCGCTTCGCGGCGAAGAACGTCGTCCCGCAGTCCCCGAGCTTGTGGTTGAACGCCTTCACCTTCACGTCCTCGGAGGCGGGGACGTCCGCGATCACCACGTCGAGCTCGTGGATGGCCAGCGCCGCGAGGAGCTGCGGGAGCGGGCCCTCGCGGCAGACGAGCGTCAGGTCGGGGTGCGCGTCCACCGCCGGCTGGAGGAGGAGCGCCGCCATCCGCTTCGGGATGACGTCCGCGACGCCGGCGACGAGGCGCAGCCGCTGGCCGGTCGGGAGGCCCTTCACCGCGCGCTGCAGCTCCTGCCCGGTGCGGAAGATGTCGTCGGCGAAGCGGACCACGGTCCGCCCGGCGTCCGTCAGCACGAGCCGCCGTCCCTGGCGCTCGAGCAGCTTCACGCCGAGGTTCGCCTCCAGCGTCTTGAGCTGGTTCGAGATCGTGGGCTGCGCGAGCCGCAGCTCCTGGCTGGCCTTCGCGATGCTGCCCGCGCGCGCGACGGTCCAGAAGTAGAAGAGGTGGTGGTAGTTGAGCCACTCCATGCGAGGAAAAATCTAACTCAGGTTGCGAAACTTTCTAACCCCCTCCAGCCGGCCGCGCGGGTACATGAGAGCGGATGGACGGCATCGGCACTCCCTGGCTGTGGGGCGGCTTCCTGGCGCTCGTCCTCGCGCTGCTCGCCCTCGACCTGGGGGTGTTCCACCGCAAGGACCGCGCGATCACGGCGCGCGAGGCGCTGTCGTGGACCGTCGTCTGGATCGTCCTCTCGCTCGCGTTCTGCGGCTTCATCGGCTGGCGCTACGGCGGCGACCGCGCCGTCGAGTACCTCACCGGCTACCTCATCGAGAAGTCGCTCTCGGTCGACAACCTCTTCGTCTTCGTCCTGGTCTTCGCGTCCTTTCGCATCCCGCCGCGCTACCAGCACCGCGTGCTCTTCTGGGGCATCCTCTCCGCGCTCGTGCTGCGCGCCGGGATGATCCTCGGCGGCAGCGCGCTGCTCCAGCGGTTCGGCTGGCTCGTCTACGTGTTCGGCGCGTTCCTCGTCGTCACGGGCGTGCGCCTGCTGAGGCACTCCGAGGCCGAGCACGATCCGTCGCGGAGCTGGGCGTTCCGCGTCATCCGTCGCGTCGTCCCTGCGACGACCCGCATCGAGGGTCACCACTTCTTCGTCCGGGAGGCCGGCCGGCACGTCGCGACGCCGCTCTTCCTCGCGCTGGCGCTCATCGAGGTGTCGGACGTCGTCTTCGCGCTCGACTCGATCCCCGCCATCTTCGGCGTGACCCTCGACCCGTTCATCGTGTTCACGTCCAACATCTTCGCGATCCTCGGGCTCCGGTCGCTCTACTTCGCGATGGCGTCGCTCCTCGGCCGGTTCGAGTTCCTCAAGGTCGGGCTCGCGCTCGTGCTCGTCTTCATCGGCCTCAAGATGACGCTGTCGGCGTGGGTGCACGTCCCCTCGGCCGTGTCGCTCGGGGTGGTCGGGGCGCTGCTCGGCGGGTCCATCGCCGTGTCGCTCCGGAAGACGCGCGATCTGGCGCGCGGCGGCGGGCACGCGGCGGGCGGAGCGCCGCCTGGACGCGACGGGGCGCCGGCCGCTCGACGGACGAGCGCCTCGTAGCGCAGCGCGGGCCGCGCGAGAGGCCTCACGCCCAGTCGCGCGGCTTCCGGAGCACGTCGAGGAGCGCGGCCTCGCGGCTGCCCGGCGCGGGGTGGTCGTCGTAGACCCACCGCACGCGCGGCGGCAGCGACATCAGGATCGACTCGATCCGCCCGCCCGTCTCGAGCCCGAACACCGTCCCGCGATCGTGAACCAGGTTGAACTCGACGTACCGGCCGCGGCGGATCTCCTGCCAGCGCCGCTCCGCGTCGCCGTAGGGGAGGTCCTTCCGGCGCTCGACGACGGGGAGGTACGCGTCCAGGAACGCACGGCCGACGGCGCGCGAGAGCTCGAGCTCGCGCACGAGATCGCCGCCGAGGTCCTCGTAGAAGATGCCGCCGACGCCGCGGTGCTCGCCGCGGTGCCGGACGAGGAAGTACGCGTCGGCGGTTCGCTTGTGACGCGCGTAGCTGCCTGGCTCGTGCTGCTCGCAGGCGTCGCGGAGCGCCTCGTGGAAGTGACGGCAGTCCTCCTCGAACAGGTAGTAGGGCGTGAGGTCCGCGCCTCCGCCGAACCACCCGGCGGCCCCGCGCCGGAGGAACCGGACGTTCGCGTGCGCCGTGGGGACCATCGGGCTCACCGGGTGGACGACCACCGAGAGGCCGACGGCGGCGAACGCCGCGCCTTCGCCCTGCACCTTGCGCGCGAGGTCGGGAGCGAGCTCGCCGTGCACGTCCGACACGTTCACGCCCGCCTTCTCGAAGACCGCGCCGTCCTGCAGGACGCGGGAGACACCGCCCCCGCCGCCGGGCCGGTCCCAGGCGTCCCGCGCGAAGCGACCGCGGCCGTCGATCCGCTCGAGCGCGGCGCAGATCTCGTCCTGCAGCGCGCGGACCGCCTCCGCCATCCCGAGGCGCAGCCGGTCGAGGAGCTCGGGGGGCGCGGAGGTGGGCACGGGCTCGACTTGGCGCGGGGCGCGCGTCCGTGCACCTCCCGCGCGGGGAGCGGTCAGGCCTCCGCGGCCGCCGGCTGGCGCCGGCGCAGCTCGGTCCGCGCGTACAGCGAGCCCGGAACCAGGGAGACCGCCAGCATCGCGAGGGCGACCGCCACGTCGTTCCAGACCGCGAGCGAGGACCGCTGCGGGAGGAGGAACGCCGACGCGAGCAGCCAGGCGGACAGGGCGGTGTTCACGTACCGCAGCCACACCTTCCGCAGCATGCTCGCGACCGACACGGCGGAGACGACGATCCCGAGGATCCAGGCGTTCGCCATGGAGGGCGCCGTGCGCTGCCAGACGAACGCCGAGAAGAACAGCCACAGCGCGAGCATCAGGTTGAGGGTGCGGGCCGCCACGGACGCCTCCTTCCTCGCGGAAAGGTGAGGCGGGGGCGTCGAACGCGCTCGCCGGGCCGGACGAGCGACTTCAGCGGGCGAGCGGACGCAGGGAGGGGCGCAGCCCCTCCGCGTGGGGACCGCTCGCGCGCCCGCGAAAGCGGGCGCGAGCGGTCACGGGCCCCGCGCAGCAGGAGTGGGGCCCCGCCGGCTCTGCCGGCGGGGCGAGGGCGCAGCCCTCGCTTTCAACTAAACACCACCGTCTTGTTGCCGTGCACGATGATGCGATCCTCGCAGTGCCACTTCACCGCGCGCGCGAGGACGCGCCGCTCCAGATCGCGGCCGAGGTGCTTCAGGTCGTCGACGGAGTCGCGGTGGGAGACGCGCCCGACGTCCTGCTCGATGATCGGCCCGGCGTCCAGCTCGGCGGTCACGTAGTGCGCGGTCGCGCCGACGATCTTCACGCCGCGGTCGTAGGCCTGCCGGTACGGGTCCGCGCCGACGAAGGCGGGGAGGAACGAGTGGTGGATGTTGATGATGCGGCGCGGCCAGCGCGCGACGAACTCCGGCGAGACGATCTGCATGTAGCGCGCGAGGACGAGGAGGTCCGCCTTCCCGTCGAGCAGCTCGGCCATCCGCGCCTCGGCCTCCGGTCGCGCGTCCTTCGAGTTCGGCACGTGCACGAACGGGACGCCGAACGACTCCACGGACGCGCGCAGGTCCTGATGGTTCGAGATGACGAGCGACACGTCGGCGCGGAGGTCTCCGCGCTTCCAGGTCCAGAGCAGCTCGAGGAGCGCGTGATCGTGCTTCGAGACGAGGACCGCGACCCGCTTCCGCTCCGCCGCGAGCGTCAGCCGCCACTCCATCGCGAAGGGCTTCGCGACGTCGAGCGCGAAGGCGGCCTTCAGGTCCTCGAGCGGGAGGTCGATCCGCTCCGTCTGGAACTCGAGCCTGGTGAAGTAGACGCCGCCCTCGTCCTCCGACGTGTGCTGCTCGAAGTCGATGATGTTCGCGCCGTGGCGGAACAGGAAGCTGGAGATGGCGGCAACGATGCCGGGCCGGTCGGGGCACTGGACGAGGAGGATGGCGCGGGAGTCGGTCACGGGCCGGCGAGGGTAGCAGGAAAGGTCCCTGCGTCAATGTGGCGCTCCCCCCGCTCGCCTGGCCGCACGGCCGCCGGCTGCGAGAGGAGCGGGGCATCGGGCCGCGTCCCGGGAACGCTCGCCGCGACACTCGGCCGCGGCTCTCCCTCGTTCCTCACCCGCCCCCTGTGCAATTTCGCGCAATGCACGTCTCAACACCTGCTGATCGCGCGTCGAAATATTGAACAATCGTTGATGCAGGCCAATGCCGGCCGCCGCTCACGGACTTACAGATGATCCCGAAGCGCGTGCGTGCTGCCGTTTCCCGCAGGGGGAGGGTGATTGGCCGCGTCCGCTGGACCATCTGCCGGGCCCGAGCGGGCCGGACCTCCGGGTCCGCAGCCGCGCGTGGTGGAGCCCGTCCGCTCGCCGGAGGAGCAGCGCGCCCTCGCGCGTCTCGCGAGCGCGATCGTCCCCTCGTCGCTCGGCGCGATCGGGTTCGAGCTCCCGTGGCGGCAGCGGCTCTCGACCAAGCTGTACGCTCTCGTCGCGGCCGTGGCGATGGGCACGGTCGCCGCGTTCTTTCTCGCGGAGATCGCGGTCCAGCGCCACCTCGTCGACCAGGTCGTCGACGAGTCCGACCTCTTGAGCCAGACGGTCCGCAACGCGCTCCACCGCGCCATGCTCCAGGACCGGCGCGGGGACGCGTACCTGATCATGCAGGACATCGCGCGGCAGCCCGGGATCGAGCGGATCCGGATGCTCGACGGCGACGGCCGCGTGACCTTCTCGACGGTGCCCGGCGACGTGGGCGCCCAGGTCGACCGGAAGGCGGAGGGTTGCTCGGGGTGCCACGCAGACGGGGAGCCGCTCCGCCACGTCGACGCGAAGGTGCGCAGCCGGGTGTTCGTCGGCCAAGGCCACCGCGTGCTCGGGATCGTCACGCCGCTCTACAACGAGGACTCCTGCGCGACCGCCTCCTGCCACGCGCACCCGCCGGATCGGAAGGTGCTCGGGGTCATCGACCTCGACGTCTCGCTCGCGCGCCTCGACGCGCAGACGCAGGGGTTCCGCTGGCGCTCGATCGGCGCCGCCGCGGCCGCCGCGGGGATCCTCGCGCTGTTCGTCTGGCTCTTCACGCGCCACTTCCTGATGCGCCCCGTGGCGGCGCTCGTCCAGGCGACGCGGAGGGTCGCGCGGGATCAGCTCGAGCTCGAGATCCCCGTCACCTGGAGCGGCGAGCTCGGGATCCTGGCGGCCTCGTTCAACGACATGACGCGCTCGCTCCGCACCACGAAGCGAGAGCTGGATCGGCTCATGTCGAACCTCGAGCACCAGGTCGAGGAGCGCACCGCGGCGCTTCGCGCGGCGCAGGATCAGCTCGTCCGGACCGAGAAGCTCACGAGCCTCGGGAAGCTCTCGGCGTCGATCGCCCACGAGATCAACAACCCGCTCGCAGGCATCCTCACGTTCGCGAAGCTCATCGTCCGCACCCTCGACCAGGGCACGCCGGACGAGGCGACGCGGAAGGTGCTCGTGAAGAACCTGCTGCTCGTGCAGCGCGAGACGGAGCGGTGCAGCGCCATCGTGCGCAACCTCCTCGACTTCGCCCGCGAGCGCCCGATCACGCTCAAGGACACGGACGTGAACGCGGTCGTCGACGAGGGGCTGCAGCTCCTGTCGAACCAGATCCACATCCAGAACGTGACGCTCGAGAAGCGCCTCGGGACGGTGCCGCCGGTGCTCGGCGACTTCGGCCAGCTGCGCCAGGCCTGCGTGAACGTCGTGATGAACGCGTGCGAGGCCATGGGGCGCGGCGGCCGGCTCTCGATCGAGACCGGCCTCGTCGAGGATGGCAGGTGGGTGGAGCTGGCCTTCACGGACACCGGCCCGGGCATCCCGCCCGATCACCTGTCGAAGATCTTCGATCCGTTCTTCACGACGAAGGAGCGCGGCACCGGGCTCGGCCTCTCGGTCGTCTACGGCATCGTCGAGCGCCACGGCGGGCGCATCGAGATCCAGAGCGAGCCGGGGAAGGGGACGCGGGTCGCGATCCGGATCCCGCCGAAGTCGGACGCGCGGGCGGCGGGCGGGAAGGCGCAATGAATGGCGCGGATCTTCATCTGGTGGATCGGCGAGGCGGAGGCGGACCGGGCGGCCCTCGAGCACGTCGCGGCGCGCCTCTCGGCCGCGTTCCGGACGCCGGCCGCGCTGTGGGAGTCGCCGGAGCGTCCCCGCCACGCCTACGATGCGCGCCGCCGCCAGCACGCGTCGGGAGCGATCCTGCGGTGGCTCCTCGAGGCGGGGCCCGGCGCCGGCAAGGTCCTCGGCGTCACCGACCGCGACCTGTTCATCCCGATCCTCACCTACGTGTTCGGGGAGGCTCAGCTCGGCGGCGCGGCGGCGGTGGTGTCGACCGCGCGCCTCGTGGAAGGGCCGGACGCGGCCGGGAGGCCGCGCCTCGTCGAGCGGCTCGAGAAGGAGGCGCTCCACGAGGTGGGCCACGCGTTCGGACTGCTGCACTGCGGCACCCCGCACTGCGTGATGTCCCGCTCGGCGGGCGTGAAGGACGTTGACGCGAAGGACCCCGCGCTGTGCCCGGAGTGCCGGGCGCGGCTCGAGGAGCTGAAGGTGGGAGGGCCGTGACATGTCGAACGAGAGAACGCGCATCCTGGTGGTCGACGACGAAGAGATCGTTCGCGAGTCGCTCGGCGGCTGGCTCGAGAAGGACGGCTACACCGTCCAGACCGCGCCGGACGGGCCCACGGCGCTCACCCGCCTCGCCGCCGACCGGTGGTCGATCCTCATCGTCGACCTGAAGATGCCGGGGATGGACGGCCTGCAGGTGCTCGAGGAGGCCAAGAAGAAGCAGCCCGACCTCGCGGTCGTGATCATGACGGCGTACGCGACGGTGGACACGGCCGTCGCCGCGATGAAGCTCGGCGCGTACGACTACCTCGTGAAGCCGTTCGATCCCGAGGAGCTGTCGCTGATGATGCAGAAGATCGTCTCGCAGCAGACGCTGGTCCACGAGAACGCCGTCCTGCGCCAGGCGCTGAAGCGCGAGTACCAGTTCCGGGATCTCCTCTCGAAGAGCCCTGCGATGCAGAAGGTGTTCGAGCTCGCGCGCACGGCCGCCCGCTCGAACTCCACGATCCTCGTCCTCGGCGAGTCCGGCAGCGGCAAGGAGGTCCTCGCGCGCGCGATCCACGCGGAGAGCCCCCGTGCCGAGGGGCCGTTCGTCGCCGTGTCGTGCGCCGCCCTCACCGAGAGCCTCCTCGAGTCCGAGCTCTTCGGCCACGAGAAGGGCTCGTTCACGGGGGCGGTCGCGCGCCGCAAGGGCAAGTTCGAGGCGGCGCACGGCGGGACGCTGTTCCTCGACGAGGTGGGCGACATCGGCTCGAAGCTCCAGCTCGACCTCCTGCGCGTCCTCGAGGAGCGGAAGTTCCACAGGATCGGCGGGAACGATCCCATCGAGGTCGACGTCCGCATCGTCGCGGCCACGAACCGGGACCTCCGGAAGGCGGTGCTCGAGAACCGGTTCCGGGAGGACCTCTTCTACCGCCTGAACGTGATCCCGATCCTCATCCCGCCGCTGCGGGATCGGCGCGAGGACATCCCGCTGCTGGTGGAGAGGTTCATCGAGCGGCTCGCGGTGGAGATGAAGAAGAAGATCGACGGCGTCTCCGCGGACGCGATGACGGCGCTCATGGCGCACGACTGGCCCGGGAACGTCCGCGAGCTGCGGAACGTGCTCGAGCGGGGCGCCGTGGTCTCGACGGGGCCGGTGATCCAGCTGCAGGATCTCGGCCTGCCGGGCCGGGGCGAGTCGTCGCCGCGGCCGGGCACCCTCGCGTCGCTCGAGGAGGTCGAGCGGCGGCACGTCGCGGCGGTCCTGGCGCACACCGGCGGGAACGTCAGCCAGTCGGCGCGGATCCTCGGCATCGACCGGGTGACCCTCTACAACAAGATGCGGAAGTGGGGCCTGCGGCGCGACGGTGAGGACGACCCGGCTGCCCGGAACGGCGAGAACGACAACCACCGCTGACCCGCGCGCTGTCGCGCGCGGCACCCTCTCCTCCGGCCGGATCCGCACGCGCGAACGCCGCAGCGCGCGCGCCGGTCGCACCAGCCCCCGTTCGCTCCGAGCGCGGGGCTCGTGAAGCGAGCCCGGGCTCGAACGGGCTCGTCCTCTCGCGACGTATCGTCGCTCCTCGTGCCTCCGCTGCGCCGCGCTGCCGCGTCGAGGACGTCAACGCCGTCGAGGAACTCCCCATCCGCCCCCCATCTCGCGCAACCCCGCGGCGCCACAGGGGCACCCGCGAGGCCCCGGCGCGCGGGTGCTGAGCTTCTCGACGGCGGCGCGCCCCCGCGAGAGCGCCGCGATCTCCGGCAGCCCGCAGTGGATCGCACGTAACGCACCGTGAACAGGGCTCGATCCCGCTCGGGCGCCGCGCGAGCCGCCGGGTGGCCCGTGGCTTGCCCTAGTGCCGATCGGGAGGAACGGCACGACATGACCTGCCCCTACTTGAAAGAGGTCTCGATGGTGTTCTGCCGCGCCTACCCGGTGAAGAAGCTCGTCCCGATCGACCGCGTGACGACCGAGTCCACCTGCGAGGGCGACGGCTTCCGCCGCTGCCCGCTCTTCCAGGAGGCGTACGCGCAGCTGCACCGATCGGACGACGCGGATTCGAAACCCACACCCGAAGGACCGAAAGGAGCGACGCCATGATGTTCGCATTCGCGCTGGCCGTGATCGGAGTGGTGGTGCTCGGGACGATGAACCTCGTCGCGGCCCGCAGCTAGGGCGCACCCGGAGACTGACATGAGGATCGGACGCAGAGGGTTCTTCAAGATCGCCGCCGCCGGCGCGGGCGTCGCCAGCGCGGCGGCGGCGTCGGCCTCCGCCGCGACGCAAGGGCTGGACGGGCCTGGCGTGCTCGTCGACACGACCCGCTGCGTCGGCTGTCGCGCGTGCGAGGCGGCGTGCTCCGAGGCAAACGCGCTCCCGCCGCCGCCCGAGGACGATGCCGTCCTCGACGAGCGCAGGGACACCGGGCCGCAGGTGTTCACCGTCGTGAACAGGACCGAGAAGGCGCCGGGCGTGGCGCGGTTCGCGAAGAAGCAGTGCATGCACTGCCTCGCCCCCGGGTGCGCCTCCGCGTGTCCGGTCCGCGCCATGGACAAGAAGCCGGAGGGCCCCGTCACCTACGACGCGTCGAAGTGCATGGGCTGCCGGTACTGCATGCTCGCGTGCCCGTTCGACATCCCGAAGTACGAGTACTCGAGCGCGGCGCCGCGCGTGCGCAAGTGCTCCTTCTGCGCGGAGCGGCAGAAGAACGGCCTGAAGCCCGCGTGCACCGAGGTCTGCCCCTCCGGCGCGCTCACCTTCGGGCGGCGCAGCGTCCTCCTCGAGGAGGCGAAGGCGCGCATCTACACCAACCCCGAGAAGTACGTTCACCACGTGTACGGTGAGCACGAGGCGGGCGGCACGAGCTGGCTGTACGTCACCGACGTCGATCTCGAGAAGCTCGCGTTCCGGACGGACGTCCCGGAGAAGCCGATGCCGGAGCTCGTCTCCGGCGCGCTCGGGGCTCCGCCCTTCGTCATGACCCTCTGGCCCCCGCTGCTCATGGGCCTCTACGCGTTCTCCCGCCGCCGCGACGAGGTCGCCGCGGAGGAGCCCGAAGGTGCGCACGGCACGGTCGCCGGCGCCCGGAAGGAGGATGACCGTGGCCACCGGTAGCGTCGTCGTCGCTCAGCCGTCGTTCTTCCGGGAGAAGATCCTCCTGGGCATGAACCTCCCCCAGTACCTCCGGTCGCTCCTCACGCCCTGGAACGCCGTCGCGGCGGTGATCGTCGCCGTCGGCCTCCCCATCCTCGTCATCCGGTTCTGGTTGGGCCTCGGCGCGACCACGAACCTCTCCCAGACGGCGCCGTGGGGCCTCTGGATCGGGTTCGACATGATGACCGGCATCGTCCTCGCCGCCGGCGGCTTCACCATCGGATCGGCGGTCCAGATCTTCGGCCTGAAGGACTACCACCCCATCGAGCGGCCCGCGATCCTCACCGCCTTCCTCGGCTACCTGCTCGCGGTGTTCGGGCTCCTCGCCGACCTCGGCCGGCCCTGGAACATCGTCATGGCGATCTTCAACTACGGGACCGCATCCGTCCTGTTCGAGGTCGCGTGGTGCGTCATGTGCTACACGACCGTGCTCCTGCTCGAGTTCACCGTGCCGTTCTTCGAGTGGCTCGGCTGGAAGAAGCTCCACGGGATCCTCAAGAAGACGCTCATCGCCCTGACGGTGCTCTCCGTCGTGTTCTCGACGATGCACCAGTCCGCGCTCGGCTCGCTGTTCCTGCTGATGCCGACGAAGCTCCACCCGCTCTGGTACACGCCCTACATCTTCATCTTCTTCTTCATCTCCGCGATCGTCGCCGGGATCTGCATGGTCGTCGTGGAGAGCTCGATCTCGCACCGCATCTTCGGGAGCCAGCTCGAGGGCCACCACGTCGACGTCGACAAGCTCACGCTCGGGCTCGGCCGCGCCGGCGCGCTGGTGATGTTCGCGTACTTCTTCCTCAAGCTGCAGGGCGTCATCGACGGGCACGCCTGGGGGTACCTGCTCACCGGGTACGGCGCCTGGTTCCTCGTCGAGATCGTCGGGTTCGTCCTCGTCCCGTCGCTCCTGTTCGCCTACGGAGCCCGGAACGCCAACGTGAAGATCGTCCGGATCGCC
This sequence comes from Anaeromyxobacter oryzae, assembly GCF_023169945.1. Taxonomy (GTDB): domain Bacteria; phylum Myxococcota; class Myxococcia; order Myxococcales; family Anaeromyxobacteraceae; genus Anaeromyxobacter; species Anaeromyxobacter oryzae. The sequence continues at coordinate 6,704,580 of NZ_AP025591.1, read as the reverse complement.
GGCGCGATGGGCGTCCTCGGCATCGTGCTGAACCGCGTGAACGTCTCGATGGTCGCGCTCAACTGGAACCAGCCGGTGCGGTACGTGCCGAGCTGGATGGAGATCTGGGTCTCCATCACGCTCGTCACGCTCGGCGTCCTGGCCTTCCGGTGGATCGTGAACCGCATGCCCATCCTCCGCGAGGATCCGCGGTTCTCGGAAGGGCACTGAGGGAGGACGCCATGGCCTACGATCTGCTCTCCGTGTATCCGGCGAAGCTCATGGAGTACGGGCTCGCCGTCGGTTACCTGCTCCTCTTCATCCCGTTCTGGCGTTACGTGCAGGGCGGCAAGCCGGCCATGGCCGAGCTCCGCGTCGGGGCGGCGGCGCGCCCCGCGACCCGCGCGGCCGCACCCGTCGCCCGGCCGTCCCCGCGTCCCGCGTATGCGGGCTGGTTCCAGGTCCCCGCGGGCGTGCACGTCCACCCCGGTCACACCTGGGCCCGGCTCGAGCCTGACGGCCTGGTCGCGGTGGGCGCCGACGACTTCGCCCACAAGCTCGTCGGCCCGGCGAAGGTCGAGCTGCCCAGGCTCGGCGACCACGTGGCGCAGGGCGAGCCCGCGCTCGCGCTGATGCAGGGCCAGAAGCGCGTGCCGATGCTCTCGCCGGTGGACGGCACCGTCGTCGCCGTGAACGCCGCCGCGCGCGAGAAGGCTGACGGGGTCGACGATCCGTACGGCGCCGGGTGGCTGTTCAAGGTGAAGCCGCCGCGGCTCTCGGCGAACCTCCGCCAGCTCCTCGCCGACGCGCCGGCCCACCGGCTCCTCGAGGAGGCGTCGGAGCGGCTCGCGATGCGGATGAGCCCGGAGCTCGGGCGCGTCCTGCAGGACGGCGGCGCGCCGATCCACGGCATCGCCCAGGAGCTCGCGGGCGACGACTGGGACGCGCTCGCGCGGACCTTCTTCCTCACCTGATCAGGAGAACGGCCATGACGCGCAACTGGATGAAGCTCACGATGTCGGCGGTGCTGCTCCTCGGGAGCGTCGCCTTCGCGGACGTGCTGCCGAACCTGCCGCACGCGCTGCCCATGCCGCAGGGCGCGGACAGCCCCGGGAAGGTCACGTTCAACCACGACTCGCACGTGGACGCGGCGAAGCCCGGCTGCGTCTCGTGCCACCCGCGGCGGTTCGGGATCCTCGGCCGCTCGGCCACGACGCGCAAGGCGCCGGCCATCACCCACGCGGCGATGGAGAAGGGCGAGGCGTGCGGCGCGTGCCACGGCAAGAAGGCGTTCGGGTTCGACGACTGCACGAGCTGCCACGCGCAGTGACCCGCAGGACGAACGGGAGGACACCATGCAGCGAGCGATGGAGATCCTGGAGGCAGTCGGCGTGTTCGGCGCCGGTGTGTTCGCCCGGGTCGGGCTGTTCCTCGCGATGGTCGCGGTGTTCCTCGTGCCGGCGCTCCTCGTCGCCGCGGCGCTCCGGGGCGTCGCGGCGCGCCGGGAGCGCAAGCTCGGCATCCGGAGCGTCGCGGGCGTGCCGTTCCGTCCGGACCTCTTCTACACGCCCGGCCACCTCTGGCTCCACCGTCGCCCCGGCGGCGCGGTGGAGATCGGGCTCGACGGGCTCGCGCAGCGGCTCATGCCGTCCGTGACGGCGGTCGAGTTCGCGCGCCCGGGCACGCACGTCGAGCCGGGCGCGCCCATCGCGACGCTCCATGGCGGCGGGCGTGCCCTCTCGATCCCCGCGCCGCTCGCGGGGAAGATCGCCGGCGTCAACGCGGCCGCGCTGCGCGATCCCGGGATCGTGAAGCGGGAAGGGTACGGGCGCGGGTGGCTCGTCGCGGTCGAGCCCGAGGACCTCGGGTACGCGGCCCTGCCGCACGGCGGGATCGGCGAGACCTGGATGCGGCGGGAAGCGGAGCGGTGGAACCGGTTCGTCGAGCAGCGGCTCGGATTCGCGACGGCGGATGGCGGCGCGCTGGTCGCGCCGGCGCCGTGGCTGCTCGGCGAGGAAGGGTGGCGGGCGCTCGCCGCAGAATTTCTGCGGTGACGAAGTGTCGCTGCGGCATGCTGCCTCGCGCGCACGACCTGCGCGCGAGGCGGTGGCGTCCAGGTTTCCCGTGCCGCCCTGGCGGTGGGTCGCCGCGACGTCGGTGACTCGGGCTACACAACACCAAGCGTGACGTCCTGCGGTGAACACCTCGTGAAGTCGGGTGGTTCATCGTTTGCGACATTCTGCCCCGGGGTCGAGTCCGCACCCGACCGGCGCGTCAGTTTGGCGCAGCCGGTCTCAAAACGTTGATGCATCTCAAGTCTCCCCCGGACCGGCGCGCACTTTCCTCGTCATTGCGTGATCGGCGGGGGAGGTGTGCAGAGGCCGCGAGCTTTGCGTCGCTCCCTACATCCCGAATCCAGATCAATTCTTGCGCATAAAGCCGTTGATTGACAGGCCTTTGGGGTTGGACAACGCGTCTCCATGCTGGTATCTGGTGTGCGGTTCGTGATTGCAGCGGATTGACGCAACGACCTCTCCAGGGTGGGCAATGAAGAGATCCCCATTGGTGCTCCTCCTCGCGCTCGCGGCCAGCCCGGTCGTGGCGGCGATCCCGGCGGAGCAGGAAGGCTGTCTCGACTGCCACGGCGGCTCGCTCGACGAGTTCACGCTGGCGAGCGGCGAGAAGCTGCCGCTCAACGTCGACAAGGACGTCTTCGCGAAATCGGTGCATGGCGAGACGCTCGGGTGCACCAAGTGTCACCCGGGCAAGACGAACGACCACGCCACCGGCGAGATCGCGTTCAAGACCCGCCGCGACGTGACGCGCGCGTACTACGAGCAGTGCAAGGGCTGCCACTTCTCGAACTACGAGAAGACGCTCGACGGCGTGCACTTCGCGGTGATGTCGAAGGGTAACGCGAACGCCGCGGTGTGCGTCGACTGCCACGGCTCGCACGACGTCTCGCGCCCCGGCCAGCCGCGCACGCGCATCTCGAAGATGTGCTCCGGCTGCCACGCGAAGGAGGCGGCGATCTACGCGAAGAGCGTCCACGGCCGCGCGTCGGAGACGAGCTCCGACGTGCCGGTGTGCACGGACTGCCACCGCGCGCACGACACGGTCGACCCGAGGGGTGGCGCGCTCGCGCTCCGCACTCCGGAGATCTGCGGTCGCTGCCACACCGACGAGAAGCTCATGTCGCGGTACGGGCTCTCGACGAAGGTGGTGGACACCTACCTCGCCGACTTCCACGGCATGGCCTCGTCGCTGTCCAGGGACAAGAAGAAGGGGCCGGGCGTCCGGCTCGCGGCCGTGTGCACCGACTGCCACGGCGTGCACGACATCCAGCGCGCCGACGATCCGTCCTCTCCGGTGCTGGCTGCGAACCTCCAGAAGACCTGCGCGAAGTGCCACCAGGGCGCGACCGAGAGCTTCCCGAAGGCGTGGCTCTCGCACTACGAGCCGACGCCGCAGAAGGCGCCGATCGTCTGGGCCGTGCAGCTCTTCTACAAGATGATGATCCCGTTCATGGTGGGCGGGCTCGTCCTCCAGATCGCGCTGCACCTCTGGCGCGTGGTGGTGAACCGATGAGCGGCTCCTCGAATGGCTCCTACGTCGTCCGCTTCAGCCTCCAGCAGCGGGTCGAGCACTTCATCACGATGCTCGTGTTCGCGCTGCTCTGCCTGACGGGCCTTCCGCAGAAGTTCTACACGGCCGGCTGGGCGCAGACGCTCGTCCACCTGCTCGGCGGCGTCGACGTGACCCGCTGGATCCACCGCGTGTGCGGGATCACCCTGGCGCTCTCGACCGTCGTGCACTTCGGGAACGCCATCGCGTCGATGCTCTCGAAGAAGGTCGGCTTCACGATGGTCCCGTCCAAGAAGGACTTCCAGGACGCGATCCTCCAGCTCCGGTACTACCTCGGCGCGACCGACAAGCACCCCCAGTACGATCGCTACACGTACAAGGAGAAGTTCGAGTACTGGGGGCTGGTCGTCGGCAACGTGATCATGGTGCTCACCGGGTTCGCCCTCTTCTTCCCGGTCCAGGCGGCGAGCATCCTCCCCGGCCAGATCATCCCGGCCGCGAAGGTCGCGCACTCGAACGAGGGCCTGATGGCCTTCCTCGTCATCTCCGTCTGGCATATCTTCAACGCTCACCTGAACCCGGACGTGTTCCCGTTCGACACGTCGATGTTCACCGGCAAGGTCAGCCGTGAGCGTTACGAGCACGAGCATCCGCTCGAGCTCGCGCGCCTCGAGGGCCGCACCCCGCCGGCCGAGCACGGAGAGGCCCCGGCGGTGCATGGAAAGCGCGAGGTGGGCTGACATCCTGGCGCAAGCCATCTTCCACACCCTGGTCGCCGCGCTGTTCGTGGAGGCCCTGGTGCGGAGCTGGCGCGTGAACGATCCCGGCCAGCGGATCGCCCTGCGGCTCACGGCCCTGGGCTATCCGCTGGTCGTGTTTCCGGCCCTCGTCGTCCTGTTCCCGCTGCGCGGGCAGGACTCCTTCCGCGACGGTCTGGCGCTCCTCTCCGGGCGCCGCTGGGAGGACGTCACGGTCCTCGGGCTGGGGCTGTTCGAGGCGTTCGTGTGGGGGCTCGGCCTGCTCGGCGCCGGCCTCTTGCTGATGGACCTGCTGCCGCTCCTCTGGCGCGGCGGCTCGAAGCGGCCGGCCCGGGCGGCGCCCGACCCGGAGAGCGCCGCGGCGCTCGAGGCCGTGCTCCCTCCGCTGGCCGCTCGCGCCGGCGTCGCGGTGCCGGAGATCCAGTTCCTGGATCGCGACGCACCGGTGATCTTCTGCACCGGCGTGCGCCATCCCGCGATCGTCGTCTCGCGGGGCGCGCTCCGGCTCCTCGACGCGGACGAGCTCCGGGGCGCGCTCGCCCACGAGCTCTGCCACATCGCACGGCGCGATCCCGCCGCGAGCTGGGGCGTGCTCGCCGCGCGGGTCGTCATGGGCTTCAACCCCGCCTTCCAGGTGGTCTCCCGGGCGCTGGCGCGCGACGCGGAGTGGCTCGCGGACGAGCGCGCGGCCGAGCTTGCCGGCGATCGGCTGGCGCTGGCGAGCGGGCTCCTCAAGCTCCATCGCGCCACCACCGGCCGCGGCCCCGCGGTGCGCAGGACCGTCCCGCTCGCGGGGGCGCTCTCGGAGCCGCTCGCGCGGGTCCGTTCCCGCGACGTCGAGGTGCGCTGCCGCCGGCTCCTCGACGGACCCACCCCGCCCCTCCCGTTCGGCGCCGCGCGCGTCGCCCTCGCCGGGCTCTCCCTGACGGCGCTGCTGTTCTTCGTGGTATGACCGGGACCGTGACGCGCGCCCGCGACGTCGGGCTGGAGCTCGCGCGGATGCTCGCAACCCTGTTCTGGGTGAGTGGAGCGTCCGTCGTGACGGTCGCCGTGCTCGGCGCGGTGCCCGGGTGGATCGCCGGCGAGAGCGCCGGCGTCCGGCGGGTGACCTCCGTCGACGACGCGGAGCGTCGCCTCGGCGCGCGGCTCCTGCTCCCCGCGTTCTTCCCGGAGCGGATCGCCTGGCCCGCCGCGGAGGTGCGCGTCGCCGGCGGCCGGCGCGGGTCCGCGGCGCTCGCGTTCCGCGATCACGCCGGCGCCCCGGCGCTCCAGCTCGTGCAGGCGACCGACGACGCGGCGCCCATCGCGGACGCGCTCCTCGAGGGCGCGACCGTGCTCGACACGCGCCGCACCGCGGTGGCGTCGCGGCCGGCGACGCTCTCGTCGGTGCTCGTCGAGGGCGTCCGCTGGAGCGAGCTCAGGTGGAGCCTCGGCGGCCGCGCGGTGGTGCTGCGCGGGCGCGGGGATCTGGACGAGCTCTTCGCCATCGCCCGCAGCATCCACGGGAGGGCCGCGCCGTGACGAGCGACCAGCCCGTCGTCGGCTCCGCGGGGATCCGCCGGCGCGTCTACCTGCTCATGGCGACGGGCATCTTCTTCCCGCTCGCCGTCATGGCCGCGACGGGCCTCTACTGGCTCCGGGCGCTCGACGAGCGCGTCCTCGCGGGGCGCCTCTCCGCCGCCGCCGCCGTCGCCGCGCACTACGACGAGCACCTCACCAGCGACCTCGAGATCCTCCAGCGCCTCTCGGCCGCGCTCTCGGCGAGGTTCGGGGACGCCGATCTCTCCGACGAGCGCCGCGCCCTGCGCGACGCCCACGTGCAGTTCCGGTTCCGCGAGAGGCTCTTCCTCCTCGACGCCGAGCAGAACGTCCTCGCCGAGGAGCCGACCTCGCCGGTATCGGCCGCGCCGCGCGAGGAGACGTCGATCGTGGCCGAGGTGCTTCGCAGCGGCGTGCCGCGGATGTCGGGCATCGTCGTCGACGAGCGGGGCCGGATGGTCCACGAGGTGGTGCCGGTCCGGGCCCTCGACGGCCGCATCGTCGGGGTCGTGGGGGGAACCTTCGATCCGGAGCGGCGCGACTTCGACAAGATGCTCCAGCACCTCCGCCACGGCGAGACCGGTTTCGCCGAGATCGTGGACTCGGATGGCCGCGTCCTCGCGAGCACGAGACCGGGCCGCGTCGGGAAGCGGACCGAGTGCGCGGCGCACCTCGTGTCGCTCGCGAAGGCGAAGCGCAGCGAGTCGGTCGGGTGCCGGAGCTGCCACGCGTACGAGGGCGCCTCCGTGCAGGCGACCAACGAGTTCCTCACCTTCGCGCCGCTCGCGACGGCGCCGTGGGGCATCGTCATGCGCCAGGCCGCGGAGGAGGCGCTCCCGACGGAGGGCGCCGTCCCGTGGTACGGCGTCCTCGCGGTGCTCGCCGCCCAGCTCGGCCTCGCGGGCGCGTTCGCGTGGGGTGCGGCGCGGAGCGTCACGCGGCCCATCGCCGTCCTCACGAGCGAGGCCGAGCGGATCGCCGGCGGAGAGCTCGCCTGGCCCATCCCGGACCTCGGCGCCGACGAGCTCGGTCGGCTCGGCAAGTCGCTCGACCTCATGCGGGAGAACCTCCGGCGGCTCCTCGACCACGTCGCGGAGGTGAACGCGGGGCTCGAGCAGCGCGTGGCCGAGCGCACGAAGGAGCTGAACGACGCGAACGCGCTCCTCACCGAGCGTGAGGAGGCCCGCGCCCAGCTCCTCCGGAAGGTCATCTCCGCCCAGGAGGACGAGCGGAAGCGCATCGCGCGGGAGCTCCACGACGAGACGAGCCAGGCCCTCGCGGTGCTCGCCATGGGGCTCGAGGCGGCGCAGGATGCCATCCGGGGCGGACGGACGCCCCGGCTCGACGAGGTGAAGGCGGTCGCCGTCCGGACCCTCGAGGACGTCCACCGGCTGATCCTCGACCTCCGCCCGTCGGTGCTCGACGACCTCGGCCTGCTCTCGGCGATCCGGTGGTACGCCGAGCGCACCCTCGAGACGCGGGGCATCTCCGTCCGGTGCGAGTTCGGCGAGCTGGATCGCCGGCTGCCGCCGGAGATGGAGACCGCCCTGTTCCGGATCTGCCAGGAGACGATGAGCAACGTGGCGCGGCACTCGAAGGCATCGGCGGTGCTGGTGCAGGTCGGCGTCGAGGGCGACGAGATCCACATCGACATCGAGGACGACGGGCGCGGCTTCGACCCCGACGCGGCTGCGCGGCGCGAGGGGCGGCGGCCCTGGGGCCTCATGGGCATCCGCGAGCGCGCCGAGATCCTCGGCGGGACCGCGCGGGTCGACTCGTCGCCGGGGCAGGGGACGCGCGTGCTCGTGCGCATCCCGCTCCCGGCCGACGCGTCCGCCGCCGGGGCGGAGGAGCCGCCGGCCAGCGCAGTGCCCGCGAGCGGCAGGGGCGGGAGGAGCACATGACGGCTCGGATCCGGGTGCTGATCGTGGACGATCACGCCATCTTGCGCGAGGGCGTGCGGGCGCTCCTGCAGCTCCACGCCGACATCGAGGTCGTCGGCGAGGCCGCCGACGGGAAGGCGGCGCTCGAGGCGGTCGAGCGCCTCGACCCCGACGTCGTACTGATGGACATCGCGATGCCGGGCCTCGGAGGCATCGAGGCGAGCCTGGAGATGAAGAAGCTCGGGCGCCGGGCGAGGATCCTCATCCTCTCGCAGTACGAGGATCGGGAGTACGTGCGACGCCTCCTCAAGGCGGGCGTCGCGGGCTACGTGCTCAAGAAGTCCGCCGGCGCCGAGCTCGCGAACGCGATCCGCGCCGTCCACCGCGGCGGCCTCGTCCTCGACCCGGAGGTCGCGCGCACCGCGATGGAGGAGGGCGGTCCGGCGGCGCCGGGCACCGCCGATCCGTACGAGGCGCTCACGGATCGCGAGAAGCAGGTCCTGAAGCTCGTCGCCGAGGGACGCAGCAACAAGGAGGTCGCGGAGCTGCTCGGCATCAGCGTGAAGACCGCGATGAGCCACCGCGAGCACGTGATGGAGAAGCTCGGCGTCCACAACCGCACGGAGCTCGTCCGCTTCGCGATCCGGAAGGGCGTCATCCGCGTCGACGAGTAGCCGTCGCACCCGGCGCGCGCGGCCGGCGGCCCCACGAAAGGCGGCGGGCCGAGGCTCTCGCCCCGGCCCGCCGCGCCCCCGTCCTCCCCCGTGTTACTTCCTGTCGCCGCGCTTCTCGGCGATCTCCTTCTCGAGCTTCTCCACCGCGGCGCTGGGCTTCCCTTCACCCGCCTTCTCCTCGCCGGGCTTGCCCGTCATGTGCGCCTCACCGGGGCGCCAGCCGGGGGACATCGTGGCCGCGAGGTCGGTGGCCGCCTCCTTCGCGCCGCCGGTCACCTTCTTGACGATCGCGTGGGCGAGGAGCGCGAACCCGATGAGCGGCAGGAACATCAGGAAGAGGGCGCCGAGCACCGGGACGATGACGAAGAGCATCGGGAAGGGGACCTTCACGTACTTCGCGCCCTCCGCCGGCAGCCGTCCGCCCTCCGTCGGGATGACCTCGACCTCCCAGGACCGCGGGTTCCAGTAGTAGCCGCCCTTCACCATCGTGCCGCCCGTGTACTTGGCCATGACGTCCTCCGTCCGAATCGTGTGACTGGTGAGCTCAGCCGCGTCCGCTCAGTTCTCGCGCCGCTTCTCGGCGATCTCCTTCTCGAGCGCGTCGAGCTTCTCGTCGGCGATCGGCCCCTTCTCCTCGGTCCCGGCGTTCTCGGGCGACTTGCCGGTGAAGTGCGCCTCACCGGGCTGCCAGCCGGGGCTCATCGTCGCGGCGAGGTCCGTCGCGGAGGCGTGGAAGAAGCTGCCCACCTTGGCGATGATCGCGTGGAAGAAGAGCGCGAACCCGATGACCGGGAGGAACATGAGGAAGGTCGCGCCGAGGATCGGGACGAGCGCCAGGGCCGCCACCGTGGGGATCGGGCGCCACTGGCCCTTGCCCGCCGGGAGCCGCTCGCCGTCCTTCTCGACGGGGGTGACCGCCCACTCGCTGAGGTTCAGGTAGTAGCCGCCGGGGACCGCGCTGCCGCTCTCGTAGGTCGTCGTCATGTGGTGTTGCTCCTTTCTTGATTGGCAATCTCTCGCTTCCCGCGTCTTCGCGAAATTGGGCCGATGCCCGAGGCGCGCGGGAATGAGTCCGGGGCGCGCGCCTCGAGACGCCGGAGCGAGCGCGGTCGCGACGCCGGTGGCGGCGCCCTCGCGGCACCGGACGCGAGGCCCGCGAGGCTCCGGTGCGCGAGCGCTGCCCGGGACGGAGCGAGCGCGGGTCATTCACCCGAGAGCGCCCTCGGGTGATCGCCCGAGGCAGCGTGGCGCGCCTCGCGCGCGGCCATCCGCTGCCCCATGTATAGAGGTTAGGAACCGACGGTGATGTCACGGACGGTGATGGCGTACCGAGCGCACACCTGCGCACGGGTGCGTCACGGTGTGCGCCATATCGCGCGAGGGTTGGGGGATTTGCCCCGTTTCGCCAGGCCCGCGCCGGACCGCGAGTACGAGCCCATGTCCCCCGTTGTCCGGACTCTTCGGGGATTTCAGCCACATCCGACACTGACTCGGCTGTCGGGCGCAGCTCCGCGTGGGGATCGTTGCTTGCATTACACAGCGACCCATGACGCTCAGGACGCCTGTTTACGCATTGGCTGCGGTCGTGGCGGTGTGCCCGCTCACGGCGCGCGCTGGGGTGGGGAGTGCTGCGGGTCCGGCCGTTTCGCTCCAGCTTCCGGATGCGCCGGCGGTCGGTCGGGCGACCTCCGTCGTGTGCTCCGCCGTCGATCCGGACGGGATCGCGCGGCTCACGGTGACCGCCGTCGGCCCGGATGGCGTCGCGGCCGTCCTCGCGGTCGCGAACGGCGTCACCTCGACCTCGGCGCCGTGGACGCCCTCGGCTCCGGGCGCCTCGCTCATCCAGTGCGACGCGCTCTCGATCTCCGGCGCGTCGGCCTCCGGGGCGGCGACCTCCAACGTCTCCGGCGCCGCGGCGGTGGGCCCGGTGATCTCCGACGTGACGGCGCCGGGCGCGGCGGTGCTCGCGGGCAAGTCCGTGACCCTCGCGGTCAGCGCGGTCGACCCGACCGGCGGCACGCTCAAGTACGCCTGGACCGCGAGCTCCGGCACGATCGCCGCCGGCGCGGGCGCGTTCGCGACCTGGACCGCTCCCCGGTTCGCCGGACCGTGCAAGGTCACCATCACCGTGACGGACTCCGCCGGCCGCATGGCGAGCCGCGCGCTCAGCATCGACGTCACGCTCGCCGCCTTCGAGGACGCCCTCCCGGCGGAGATGGCGGGCCCGCGCAAGGTCGCCGCGACCGCGGACGGCGAGCTGTTCGTGACCGACGCGAACGGCCGGCTGCACCGGCTCACGCGCCGGGGCGAGCAGCTCAGCACCGCGCTCCAGAACGTCACGTCCATCGCCACCGGCGGCGGGTTCGCGTTCGCCGGTCTCGGCGAGGGCGCCGTCCTCCAGCTCGACGCGCGGACGGGCCGCGTCCTGGGACGGATCGACCTCGGGATGATGGGCGGTCCGGCCGGGATGGCGTTCGATCCGGCCCGGTCGGTCCTGTGGCTCGCCTTCGCCTCCGGCACCCTGCAGGCCCGGAGCCTCGACGGCACCCAGCTCCTCTCGATCACCAAGGCCGGCACGGCGACGCTGCGCCGGCTCATCGACGTCGCGGTGGATCCGGCGGCGGGCGTGGTCTACGTCGCCCAGGACCGGTACGCGACCGACGGCACGATCTACGCGTTCGACGCGGCGACGGGCGCCTTCAAGCAGGCGTTCGGCACCGCCCAGGCGAACCAGGTGCGCGTGTCCGGCGGCCTCGCGGTCGCGCCCGACGGCCGGCTCTTCGTGTCGGACATGTTCTCGGGCAAGGTCCAGGTGATCGCCGCGGACGGCTCGCTGCTCGGCAGCATCGGCGGCGGCACCGGCGCGGGCGCGCTCCGGCAGCCCGCGGGCCTCGCGCTGCTCCCGAACGGCGACCTCGTGGTCGCGGACTTCGACGGCAAGCGGCTCGGCCGGTTCGGCGCCGGCGCTCCGCTCGCGGCGTGCCCCGGCGACGCGGACTGCGACGGGCTGCCGGACGCGTGGGAGATCGCCAACGGCTTCGACCCGCTCGATCCGCGCGACGCGATGGCGGACGCGGACGGCGACGGCCTCAACGCCGTCGAGGAGTACCTCGCCGGCACCAACGCGCGGTCGGCGGACACCGACGGCGACGGCTGGTCCGACAAGGACGAGCTCGTCGCGGGCTTCGACCCGCTGAACGGCGACGACCACCGGCCAGGGCTCCTGGCGTCCGGGCCCTCCGCCACCGATCCGGGCCTCGTCCGGCTCGCTTCGACGGTGACGCTGCCCCAGGGCGTGACCGGCGACTGCACGACGAGCTGGGAGCAGGTCGCGGGCCCGCGCGTGAGCGTCGCGTCCACGACGGCGCCGAGCTTCATCGCCCGGCGCGCCGGCGCGTACCGGTTCCGCGCCGTGGCGGCGTGCGGTGGCGTGACGAGCCTCCCGGCCACCGTGAGCGTCGCCGTCCGGAACGTGCCGCCGCGCGCCGACGCGGGCCGCGTCGTCGCCGTCGCCGAGGGCGGGCTCGTCGAGCTGACGGGCGCGTTCTCGTCCGATGCCAACGGTGACGCGCTCTCGTTCACCTGGGATCAGGTCGTCGGCGCGCCACTCACCGGCCCCGGGGCCGGTGTCTCGATGGTCGCGCAGCCGGCTGCGGCCGGCTACTACGTGTTCCGGCTCGGCGCCGCCGATGCCGCCGGCGAGGGCGGGGCCGAGGTGCCGGTGGTCGTCATCGGCGCGGCGGGGGTCCCGACCGCCGTCGCGGCGACGCCGGTCGTCGCGGGGCAGGGCGATCAGGTCGTGCTCGACGCGAGCGCCAGCTTCCACGGCGCGGCCGCCTCGTTCACGTGGAGCCAGGTCGAGGGTGCGCCGGTGCAGCTCGGGGGCGCCGGCTCCGTGGTCGCGGCGTTCGTGCCGCCGGCCGCCGGCCGCTACGTCTTCCAGGTCGGGATCGAGGAGAACGGCGTCCGGTCCCCGCCGGCCCGCGTCGAGGTGTACGTGACCGCGCCCGGTGGCGCGCTCCCGGTCGCCCGCGCCGAGGCCCCGGGCGTCGTCGCGGTGAACACGCCGGTCTCGCTCGACGGCGCCGCCAGCTCTGGCGCGACCACGTACGCGTGGCGGCAGCTCTCCGGCCCGGCCGCCGGCCTCACCGACGCGGACCGCGCGGTCGCGACGGTGGTGCCGTTCCAGGCCGGCAGCTACGCGTTCGAGCTCGTCGTCTCCGACGGCTCGGCGGTGAGCTTCCCGGCGCGCGTCCGGCTCGAGGCGCGCTCCGGAGGCGCCCCCATCCCCGTGGCGGTGGCGAGCGCCCCGGCGACGGCCGCGGTCGGCGAGCGCGTCGTCCTCGACGCGCGCGGCAGCTCGGGCGCGGTCGGCTACCGGTGGACGCAGGTGGACGGGCCCTGGGTGGTCGTGGAGCCGGGGGCCGTCGGCGCGTTCACGCCGATGGTGCCCGGAGTGTACGGGTTCGAGCTCGAGGTCGATGACGGGACGGTGCGCAGCGCGCCGGCCCGGGTGAACGTGGTCGTCTCCCAGAACGGGACGGGGAACTAGTGATGCGCACCCGCTGGCTCGGAACTCTCGCGGCCGCTGCCGTTGCCGCCCTCCTGCCGGTCCTCGCGTCCGCGGCCGAAGCGCCGCACGACGCGAGCTTCAGCGACGGCAGCTGCGACAACTGTCACGCGATGTACGACACCTCGGCGTCCGGCGCGAAGAACTACGCGAAGGGCTGCATCACCTGTCACAACAACCACCCGGGCGGCCCGAGCGGCTTCCCGTGGCAGACCAGCGATCAGGCGACCCCGGGCCTCGGCGGCTCCCAGCACAGCTGGAGCGGTCCGGCAGTGAACGCGGCGCGCGGCGCGCAGATGCCGTCGGACTACTCGATGTACAAGCGAGTCATCGACGGGAACCTCCAGTGCGCCGTCTGCCACGACGCGCACAACGGGAATCCCACCTACGCGCCGAACTCCCGCCAGACCTCGATCCCGGTCGGCGTCGCGCAGAACAAGTCGGGCGGCGCCACCGGCGGCACCGGGCAGATGACGCTCGTGACGCCCGGATCGAAGGCCGCGGGCTACCGCGTCCAGATCCAGACCGTGAACGGCGGGACGGGCGGCACCTTCATCCTCTCGCACGACTTCGGGCTCGCGACGCCGAGCTGGTTCAACTGGAACGGGGCGGCGTGGGTCGCCGGGACGTCGACCGGCACGGGCATGCCGTTCACCAACGGCGCCGCGGTCGCGCTCGACGACCCCGCGGTCACGGTGAAGTTCAGCGCCGGCTACGTCGTGGGCAACAACTGGGACTTCTACGTCGCGTTCCCGTTCCTGCGCGTGACGAACGTCGCCGACGCGCTCTGCAAGAACTGCCACGCGGAGCGCGTGATGAACGCGACCCGGGCGATGGGGAACGATCCCGGGTACGCGCCGAACGGCTCCCGGCTCTTCAGCCATCCCGTCAACGTCTCGATGGACCCGGCGACGATCGCCGACACGAACGGGGTCCTCCAGACCACCGGCGACGGCAACGGCGCCAACGACCTGAAGCTGGACGCGGGCGTCGTGCGCTGCACGACGTGCCACGCGGTCCACAACGCCTCCTCGAGCTCGCTCACGCTGGACGCGCGCTAGCCCATGAGACTCGCGATGCCTTCCGTGAACGGTTCCCGTCTCAGCCGCACCGCTACAGGAGCAGCCCGCATGTCCTTCTTCCCGGACGCCCGGCCCCTCGTTCGCGCGATCGCCGCGCTCGGCCTCGGGGTCGCCGCCGCCCTGGCCTCGCCCGCCGCCGCCCAGACCGTCGTCGGGAACGGCACGGAGCCGACGCCCTCGACGCTGACGGTCTGCCCGCGCGCGGACGGTTCGACCGATCTGAACGCCGCGGCCGTCGCGGTCGACGCGTTCACGCTGGCGGCGACGCCGGCCGACACGGTGACGCGCATCCGCGTCGAGCTCTGGCCGGCGAACGCCTACCAGGTGCTCGACCGCGTCGAGATCCGCAGCGCGAACCTGAGCACCGTCTACGGCAGCGTCACGCCGACGAGCGACCTGCAGTACATCGACCTCACGACGCCGATCGCCGTCGGGGCGACGCCGGTGCCGCTCGTGATCTCCATCGTCCCGAAGTCGCAGTCCGCGATGCCGGCGGGGGTCGCCGGCGCGGAGTACGCCATCAAGGCGTATGTGAACATCATCATCTCCAGCAACGCTCGCCAGTACCAGGACTCGACGAGCCGCGTCGTCACCGTGGACAACCTCGCGCCGGCGAACGTCATCTGGACGACGATCACGCCGGGTGCGACGAACATCACGCTGAACTGGTCGGCGTCGCAGGGCGTCGTGGTCGTCCGGAAGCTCGGCGGGCCCGTGAGCGACGTCCTCACGGACGGCGCGACCTACGCCGCGCCGACGACGCTCCCGAGCGGCGCGCAGATCGTCTTCGCCGGCACCGCGGCGACCTACAACGACGCCGGCCTCACGGCGGGGAAGGCGTACTACTACAGGGTCTTCTCGAAGGACGCGTGCGGCAACTACTCGGCGGGCGCCGCGATCGGCCCGATCCGGCCGGGAGGCACGTCGTACGAGGGTGACTCGGTGAAGGGCAGCCGGCGCGTGGTCGTCGGCCTCATCAACCCCATCTCCGGCGTGGTGAGCTCGCCCTTCCGCGCGCAGGTCCGGGTGTTCAGCCCGAAGAGCGCGACGGGCGCGACGCAGGCGATCGGCACCGTCGAGCTCGTCGCCGACAACGGTACGACGCAGCAGGTGTTCCCGCTCGAGCGGAACAACAACTACGGGACGGCGAGCGACTCCGGCATCTTCGAGGAGCTGACCCCGACGGTCGGCGTGACGCTCACGCCCGGCACCTACACCCTCCGGGCCCGCGCGACGAGCGCGGCGGACGCGGTCACTCCGGTCTACTCCGGGTCGGCCGGCGTCACGGTGGTCGCCACGAAGGGTGACGGCAACCTCCTCGTCCGCGACAACTCGAGCCAGATCTGCTCCGACTGCCACGCCTTCAAGACCCACTCGTCGGAGACGACGGGCGTGAACTACGGCTCCTGGTACGTCGGGTGCCGCGGTTGCCACGATCCCCACGGCACGCCCAACGCAGGCCTCATCGCGAAGCAGATCACGCCGCCGTCGGTGACCGGCCAGTATCCCCCGACCAACGTCTACTACTCGCAGCGGACCGGCTACTCGGGCGTGAACGGCGTCGACGCGCCGGCCTCCGCCTCGTACACGAACGCCGACAACAGCGGCCCGTGCCAGGTCTGCCACACGCAGACGTCCGTCTGGACCCGGAACGCGACCCCCGCGCAGAACGCGGCGGCCGCGGCCTCGCACAACGGCACCCAGCAGTGCACCGCGTGCCACGCGCACAACCAGGGCCTGGCCGCGAGCTGCACGAGCTGCCACGGCAACGAGGCGCTCGCGCAGCCGTTCGCCACCGGCGCGGACAGCCTCGTGAAGGCAGCCCCCCCGTCCGACCACCTCGGCAACACCGCGACGAGCTTCCGCGGCGTCGGCGGCCACCAGGCGCACGTGAACAAGGCGGTGCTCGTCGGCACCGCGATCCCCTGCACCGAGTGCCACCAGATGCCGAACACGCACAACGGCGCGGCTGATCCGCTGCCGTTCGGCCCGACCGCGAAGAGCGGCGGCCTCGCCCCGGCGTGGGACGGTACGACCTGCAGCAACGTCTGGTGCCACGGCGCCGGTCTCGTGAACGGCGGGGGCACCAACAAGGCGCCCGCCTGGACCGGCGGCCCGTCGCAGGCGCAGTGCGGCACGTGCCACGGCATCCCGCCGCCGGTGAGCGTCGCCCCCGGCGAGGACCACCCGCAGAACCTGAGCTGCGGCGACTGCCACACCGGCTACACGTCGACGACCGTCAGCGCGACGGCAGGCCACATCAACGGCACGGTGTCCTCGCCGAACAAGGGCTGCGTGTCGTGCCACGGTGACCTGAACTCCGTGACGAACGGGACGGTCGTCGCGCGCTCCGATGCGCGGGCGGCGCCGGGCTCCACGGCCAACGCCGTCGACTCGACCGGCAGCAAGGACCCGACGACCGTGCACGTCGGCGCGCACGGCGTTCACGTGAACGCCGGGATGATGGCGGCGAAGACCTGCGGCGAGTGCCACGACTGGCCGGCCGACGGCGACACCACGCACGCGAACGGCAACGCGACCCCGACCTTCCCGGCGGGCGGCATCTCGCGCACCGCGGGCGTCACCGCCTCCTTCGCGCCCGGCGCGAACACCTGCGCCACGTACTGCCACTCGAACGGCGCTCCGGTGGGCGGCACCCTGGCCCCCACGGCGCCGGTCTGGACGAGCACGGCGGTCCTCACCTGCACGTCCTGCCACGCGATGGGCGGCGCCACGACGGCGCTGTCCTCCGCCCACAAGCTCCACACGGGGACGTACGGGTACACCTGCCAGCAGTGCCACGAGCGCACCACGACGAACGGCACGACGATCGTCGCGGGCGGCGGTGCGCACGTGAACGGCCTCAAGGAGGTCTTCGACGCTGCGGGCACGAAGGGCACCTACAACGGCGCGACGCTCACCTGCTCCAACACCTACTGCCACTCGAACGGCACCGATCGGACGGCGCCGTACACCTCGGGTCCGTCCATCGCGTGGACCGGTACGAAGACCTGCACCGACTGCCACGGCGGCCCGGTGGGCACCGGCCAGATCGCCACCGGCAAGCACCCGAACCACGTGAACGTCGCCGGCACCATCGGCGGCGCCGCCTCGACGAACTTCGCCTGCGGGGCGTGCCACTCCTCGACCGTCGCGGTCGGCACGAACGGGCCGATCACCACCGTCGCGAACCATGCGAATGGGAACCCGAACGTCGTCTTCGACGCGACGTACGGCGGCACGTTCTCCGCCGGCGCGGCGGAGGGGCAGGGCACCTGCGCCACCAACTACTGCCACTCGAGCGGTGAGGATCCGGCCGGCACGCGCCCGAACACCTTCAAGACGGTGACCTGGAACGGCGCGGCGCTCGATTGCACGGGTTGCCACGGCGCCGAGACCGGGGCCGGCACCTTCACGCCGTCCTACGGCGCCCCGAACTACCCGAACGGCACCGGCATCACCGACGCGAACTCGCACCAGAAGCACGTTGCGAGCGCCGCGGACTGCGTGACCTGCCACGCCGGGACGGTGACGGCGGCCGGGACCGCGATCCTCGGCACCTCGACGTTGCACCTCGACAAGCAGCGCCAGGTGTCGTTCAGCGGCCTCACCGGGTCGCCGACCTACACGCAGGCGTCGAAGACCTGCAGCAACGTCTCCTGCCACGGCGCCGGCGCGCCGGTGTGGGGCAGCGCCTCCCTCGCCTGCGCCGACTGCCACCTGAGCGCGGCGGCGGACAACAACAACTGGAACATCAACGACAAGGTCGCCTCGAACATCAACTCGGCGGAGTGGACCTCGAATGGCCACGGCAGCGCGGCGGTGGCGTTCGGCGCGGGCAACACCTGCCTCTACTGCCACGACGACACCGGGTCGACTCACAACCAGGCGGCGAACCCGTTCCGCCTCCGCGGTGCGTCCGCGGTCGGCGGCGCGACCGCGGCATTCAACGCCGGCACGAACTCCGGCAACGCGGTGTGCCTCAACTGCCACGGAACCGCGAGCAACGGCGTGAAGCCCGGCGCGCTCGCGCTCAAGAACGGCGCGAAGAAGATCAACGCGAACCACTACGGCACCAAGCACGGCGCCACCAACAACGGCGGCCAGCGCTGCTGGGACTGCCACGACGGCCACGGCGACGCGAACGTGAAGATGATCGGCGTCGACGTCCTCGCCGCGTCCTCGGACGTCTACGGCCTCGCGGGAACGCGCGCGACGGTGGCGTTCACCTACGCCGTCCCGGCCACGCCCGCGTGGGGCGACTACGTGAAGACCTCGGCGCCGTTCAACGGCGTCTGCAACGCCTGCCACGGCGTCTCCGGCACCACGCCGGCCGCGCACTTCACCGCCACGTCCGGGGATGCGGCCCACAACCCCGGGGCGGCCTGCATGAGCTGCCACGGCCACGAGCAGGGTACGAACGACGCGTTCAAGCCGAACGGCGCCTGCAACGCCTGCCACGGCTCGGCCCCGGCCACCGGTGAGCACGCGTTCCACGTCGGCACCGCCGGCGGCGCGAACATCACCTACGGCACCACGACGCCCCAGTCGACCCCCGGCGCCTACGCCTTCAGCTGCGGCAAGTGCCACACGACCGTCGGCACGAACCACATGAACGACAGCGCCCATGCGGGGACCTCCGCCGCGACGGCGAAGGTCGTCGACGTGGCCTTCGACTGGACGAGCGGCACGACGCCGTACACGGCAGGCGCGACCGTCGGCACGGAGCTCGGCGGCAGCGGTGCCTACTTCCGCACCACGAACGGCACCTGCGCCACGTACTGCCACTCGAACGGCGCGCCGCTCGGCGCCGCCCCGACGTACGCCGCGCCGACCTGGGTCGCGACGACGCTGACCTGCACCTCGTGCCACGGGAACGGCACGAGCACGGCCACGATGTCCGCCAAGCACGCGAAGCACGTCAGCACGACGACCGGCTACTCCTACACGTGCAACAAGTGCCACCTCGGCACGACCACGAACGGCACGACGATCGCGGACAAGTCGCTCCACGTGAACAACGTGAACGACGTCAAGTTCGACGCGCCGTCGGCGGCGGGCGCTTACGCCCAGGGCCCGAGCTACACCTGCTCGAGCGTGTACTGCCACTCCGACGGCCAGCCGCTCGGCGCGGCCTCGCCGACCTACGTCACCGGCCTCAACTGGAGCACGGGCGCCGCGATGAACGCGGAGTGCACGAGCTGCCACGGTGGTGACTCGACGGCGACCGGGACGAAGATCACCTCCAACAAGCACACGCAGCACGTCAACCAGGCGACGGTGCTCGGCACGAACTACGGCTGCGTCGACTGCCACAACGCCACGGTGACGGCGAACCGCACGCTGGTGTCGCCGCCGACGACGCACGTGAACGGCACGAAGCAGGTCGGGTTCCCGGCGCGGGGCGGTCAGACGAGCGCCGCGTACGCGTCGCCGAGCTGCAGCTCCAACTACTGCCACTCGAACGGCCGCGACCCGGGCGCGACGGACGCGACCCGGTACGCCAACGTCACTTGGAACCAGGCCGGCGTGCTCGGCTGCAACGGGTGCCACGGCCGCGGCAACGCGACCGGCGCGCCGGACTACGCGAACGGCGGCACCGGCGTGTCGGCGAACAGCCACGCCAAGCACACGAACAGCGGCGCGGACGCGACCACCTGCCAGAACTGCCACTCCGGCCTCGTGACGGCGGCGGGCACGGCGATCACGGGCTCGAGCCACACCAACGGCACGCGCAACGTGGCGATCCTCGGCACGTACGACACGAACGGGGCGACGACGAACTACGACGGCACGACCAAGACGTGCAGCAGCGTGTCCTGCCACGGCTCCGGCAGCGTGCAGTGGGGCGCGACGATCTCCTGCTCGAGCTGCCACCTCTCGGCGGCCGCCGACGTGAACAGCTTCGCCTACAACGATGGCCTGACCGCGAACATCTACTCGACCGACTGGACGGGGAAGGGCCACGGCCAGAGCTCGGCGACGTCGGGCACCGCCTGGTACACGTTCTCCGTCGCGGGCGTGACCGATCGCTGCGTCTACTGCCACGACGGCAGCGTCGCCCATAACAACCTGGTCGGCGGCGTCCTCACGAACCCGTACCGCCTGCGCGGCGCGGCCGCGGCCGGCGGCGCCACGGGGGCGTACAACTCGACGACGGTCGCCAACGCGAACGCGGTCTGCCTCAACTGCCACAAGACCAGCTCGATCGGCGTCGATCCGGACGGCGCGGGCGGCCAGCCGCTCGTCAACTCCGCCATCGCCCCCCGCATCGACGCCTACCACTATGGCGCGAAGCACACGACCGACAACGGCGGCCAGCGCTGCTGGGACTGCCACGACCCGCACGGCGACGCGAACATCAAGATGGTCGGTACCAACCTCATGGTCTCGGCCACCGACAACGACGGCTGGGCGGGGACTCGCACCGCCACGGCGACGTCGTTCCTCGCGGACGCCGTGGGCGGTGACTTCGCGAAGACCGCCTCTCCCTTCAACGGCGTGTGCCAGGTCTGTCACCAGAGCACGAGCTACTGGCTCTCGAATGGCACGGTGACGACGCACAACACCACCACGCAGTGCACGAACTGCCACGCTCACCAGGACCCGACGCCGAACCTCGCCTTCAAGGGCGCCGGTGACTGCATCGGGTGCCACACCGGGACGCAGCCGATGGCGGCGGGCGGTACGCGGCGCGCGATCGTCCCCGAGTTCGCCCAGGCCTGGTCGCACAAGAAGTCGGCTGGCGGCGCGGTGACGAAGTGGGACTGCATCGTCTGCCACATGGAAGGTGACCCGGTGACCGGCGACCCGCTCGACGCTCCGACGGGCCCGCACAAGAACGGC
Organism: Anaeromyxobacter oryzae; assembly: GCF_023169945.1. Taxonomy (GTDB): domain Bacteria; phylum Myxococcota; class Myxococcia; order Myxococcales; family Anaeromyxobacteraceae; genus Anaeromyxobacter; species Anaeromyxobacter oryzae. Next base: position 6,683,664 of record NZ_AP025591.1, on the reverse strand, counting down.
GTCGTCAACCTGCGCGACCCGGACACGGGCACGAACATCAAGGGCGTCACGTTCACGGCCGCGTCCGGCAGCAGCCCGGGCTCGTACGCGCCCACGGCGACCGACCTCACGTTCACGCGTTTCAGCCGGAACCTGGCGAGCACCACGCTCGAGCCCGAGGTCCAGGCGATCATGATCAACCAGTGCCTGAAGTGCCACGACACCAACGGTGCGGCCGCCTACGGCGCTGGCTTGCCGCTCAATCCGCTGGTGGCGAAGATCGGTGGATCCGCGGAGAAGCCTTTCGCGACCACCATCGCCGGCACGGGCTACACGAACGGGACCCTCTATCCCGGCAGCACGCTCGTCGGCGTGACCGCCAACGGCGTGGCGGGCGGCGTCACCGACGTCAACGCCTCCTTCGCGACGACCAACTCCTCGTACCACCCGGTCCGGGGCGCGCAGAACAACTGGTACGCGAAGCTCACGCGCATGGCCGCCCCGTGGAACGCGGTGACGTCGCCCGCCAGAGGGGCGACCGTCAACGCGACGAGCTGGGGCTGGCGGATCTCGTGCTGGGACTGCCACGCCCTCCCGACGGACACGGGCACCATCACCATGACGGTGACCGCGCACGGCGGCACCGCGACGCTGCGCGGAAACGCGACCGCTCCGACCACCGGAACGGCCGCCGCCGGGACGAACGAGGCGACGCTCTGCAAGATCTGCCACGCTGGGTACGACACCAACACCGGCTCGAGCCACGGCACCACCTCGGCCTTCAGCTCGAGCGCGGACAGCACGATGACGCCGTTCCTGCGGTACGGCTGCAACCGCTGCCACTCCAGCAACTACACGACGGCTGTGATCCGGCCCATCCGTGCGCAGGACGTCCACGGCGTGAACGCGCTGCCGGTGGCCGGCACGAAGACCGGCAGGTGGTCGACGGGCACGGACACCAGGCCGTACGCGTTCATCCGCAACACGAAGAGCCTGTCGAGCCACCAGCCCGCCAGGATCGGTACGACCACGTACAGCGCGACCTGCGTGCACCTCAGCGACAGCCCCTGCAGCTCGCGCACGGAGACCTATACGCCGGGCGGCACGTACTAGCCGCACCGGTAGCGTTGGGGTACAGTTGATTCTCCCTGCGCCGCGCCTGACTCCGGTCAGGTGCGGCGCGGGGCGCTCGAAAGACGGACTCACCCGTGATTGCGCCTGAAACCTCCGCAGCGGCAGTCGCGCCTGCGAGGCGGCCCCGGACCCTCCCGCAGCACGCGTACGCGTTCCTGACCTCGCCGAAGCTCGCCATCGCGCTGCTCCTGGCGGTGCTGGCATTCTGCGTAGTCGGCGTCACCGTCTTCCGCGGCGAGCGGGCCTGGCAGCTCATCTTCTCGACGCTCTGGTTCAACGCGCTGCTGGTGCTGCTCGCGGTGAGCTCGGGCACCGCGTTCTTCACCCGGATCTGGAGGCGAAAGCTCTCGGTCGTCTCCGTCGGGATGATCGTCTTCCACGTGAGCTTCGTTGCGCTCCTGGGCGCCGTCGTCGTCAACAGCCTCTTCCACTTCAGGGGCGTGCTCAGGCTGACGGAGGGCGAGACGCTCCCCAACGGCCAGCTCGATAGCTACGACCTCGTGGAGCACGGCCGGTTCTTCGACATCGCCCGCCTTCGGGGCGAGACGACGCTCGTCAAGATGCACTCCAAGTACACCGTCGACGGGCTCGACAAGCGCGCGGCGTACGAGATCGCGGTCGGCGAGGGCGCCGCCAGGACCAGCGGCACCATCTACATCACGCGCGACCTCGAGCACGACGGCGTCCGGTACCTCTGCTCGAAGGAGGGCTACTCCGTCCTCGTCGTGATGTCCGACAAGGACGGACGCGAGGTGTACGGAGCCCACGTCCCGCTCCAGAGCATCAAGCACTCCAACGGCGGCTACCTGTATGCGACGGGTACGCCCACCGGCCCGGAGAGCTTCCCGTTCCCGCCGCCTCCGGAGGAGCCCCGCGCCGAGCTGCTCCTGAGCTACCGGCCGAACGCCGTGGTCGAGCGCCAGGGCGACATCGGGTTCCAGGTCGTGCCGCTCGGACCGCAGGGAACGCCGGGCGCCGCGCGGAACGGGCAGGTGCTGGTCGGCGGCGAGTTCGACGCCGGCGACTTCAAGCTCTCCCCGAAGGAGATTCGCTACTGGGTCGGTATGGATGTCCGCTACGACCCCGGCCAGAACGTCATCCTCGCGAGCCTCTGCCTCGGGCTGGCAGGCATGGTCGTGACGTTCGTCGGACGCGTGCGGCAGGGAACCGCCAACAGACGGGCGGCGTGACGCCGCGGAATCCGCGCGCGTCGGCCATGGGCCGCGCGCGCGAGGAGATCTCATGAGGACGGAGCAGGTGCTGTTCTGGACCGCCGTCGCGTTTTACGGCCTGAGCGCGTTCAGCTACATCATGGGCTTCATCGCGAAGTCCGAGAGGCTGTTCGTGGTCGGACTGGTGGGCGCGGCCGTGGGGTTCCTGCCGCATACCGCGAGCATCGGCGTGCGCTGGGTCCAGGGCGGGACGAGCCCGTTCATCACGATCGCGGAGTCGATCACGCTGGGCGTCTGGGTGTCGGTCCTGCTGTACGTCATCGTCGAGCTCAGCGCGAAGAGGGTGCGTGCGCTCGGCGTGCTCGTGGTGCCGGTCGCCTTCGTCCTGATCGGCTGGGCCGGGACGCTCCGGACCGGCATCTCCACCGCGCAGCTCGCCCCCGCGCTGCAGAGCGGCTGGCTGTGGGTCCATATCGTCGGTGCGACCACCGGCTTCAGCGCGGTGCTCGTCGCCGCTGGCCTCGGATTGATGTACCTGCTCAGGCAGGACAAGCAGGGGGGCATCTACGACCGGATGCCCGATCCGAAGGCCCTCGACGATCTCAGCTATCGGTTCGTGGTGGGCGGATTCACGCTCTACGGCGTCATGATCGTGTCGGGAGCGTTCTGGGCGAACCAGGCCAAGGGGACTTTCTGGAACTGGGATCCCGTGGAGGTCTGGTCGCTCATCTCCTGGCTGATCTACGGGATCTATCTGCACCTGCGGATCACCATGGGTTGGCGTGGCCAGCGGCTGGCCATCTATTCCCTCGTCGCGGTGGCGGCCATGATCGTCAGCTACTGGGGCATCCCGTTCGGCATGGAGACGTTCCACTCCGGCTTCCGCATCGAGCACTAGCGAATCCTTGGGAGGGCCGAGGGCTCACGTGAAGCTCTGCATCATCAAGCCTCCGTTGCCGTTCGGGTGGACGCCGGTCGCTCCGCCCATCCTCGAGTACCTCGCCGCCCTCACGCGGCGGGCCGACCCGAGCATCGACATCGAGCTCTACAGCGCGAGCGCCACGCCGGACGTGTTCGACACGCTGCAGTGCGATCTCGCCGCGATCAGTCTCCTCACGCCCACCGCCGTCCCCGGCTACCGAATCGCCGACGCCCTGCGCGCGCGCGGCATCAAGGTCGTGCTGGGCGGGATGCACGTCTCGGCGCTCCCCGACGAGGCGAAGGCCCACGCCGACGCGGTGGTCGTCGGAGAGGCCGAGTCGGTGTGGCCGCAGGTCCTGAGGGACTTCCGCGCGGGGTCGCTCCGGCCCTACTACCGCGGCGACCGGATCGAGCTCGACGACCTCCCGACGCCGCTCTACGGTCTGCTGAAGCACGGCCACGACTTCCGGATCCTCAACACCGCGCGCGGCTGCCCGTACCCGTGCAGCTTCTGCACGGTGAACAAGGTGTTCGGCCCGAAGATCCGCATGCGCCCGATCGACGACGTCGTCCGCGACGTCGATGCGATCCCCGGCCGGATGTACATCAACGGCGACGAGAACATCTGGTGGCTCGGGAAGATCGACCGCGCCATCGAGCTCTTCACCGCGCTCCGCGGCAGCAAGAAGAAGTGGATGGGCTTCGGGAGCCTCGCCCCGGTCCTCTCGCCCGAGGGCCCGAGGATGCTGGACGCCGCCCGGAAGGCCGGGATGCTGACGGTCTGGGTGGGCTGGGAGTCCATGTCCGAAGGGGCGCTCGAGGCCTTCCGCGCGGACCGCAAGGTCGGCACCGACCGCGAGCGCGCGGTGAAGACGCTCAAGGACCACGGCATCGACGTGTCGCTGTTCTTCATGCTCGGCTCGCGCGCGGACTCGATCGACGACTACCAGCGCGCGATTGACGTCGCGGACCGCCTCGGCGTGAGCATGCACCCGTCGCTCGCCGTCCCGTACCCCGGCTCCGAGCTTCGCAAGCAGTACGAGCCCTACCTCTACAAGGACCTCGGCTGGGAGTACTACACGGGCGCGTACGCACTGTTCGAGCACCCCGATCCTCGGATGACGCCCGACGCGCGCGAAAAGCTGTTCTACGAGACGTCGCTCGAGCTGCTCCGTACCGGCCGCGTCTGGAAGCACATGCTCGACGTGCCGCTCTCGGGCTTCCCTCACGCGCACATTCTCTCGCTGATGAACCAGCTCCCCGTGCGCAAGGGCATGAAGATCGCGTACGAGAAGTGGAAAGCGGGGAAGCGCGCCGCGCGCGAGAAGCAGGCGTTGCCCGCCATCGCGTCCGCCCGGTAGTGCCGTCCGGGGGACACCAACCCGTGAGGTCATCGATGCGATCGTTCCTGCGCCTGCAGGTCGCCGTCTGCTGCGTCACCTTGGGCCTCTCCGGATGCTCGCGCTGCGGCCGGGACCCCGGAGCGCGCGGCCCCGGTCCGGCCCTCGCCGCGGTGTCCGACAAGCCGGCAGTCCTGGCGGAGCTTCCGGACGATCGGTCCCCGGAGCTGCTCTTCAGCGACCGGGGCGGAGGAGTCGCGTACGTACTCGAGGAGGGCGGAAAGTACCGGGTCGTCCACAACGGCCGCGCCGGCAAGAAGGCGTACGACGCGGTGGCGAACGTCGTGCTCAGTCCGGACGGCCGGCGGTGCGCCTTCGGCGCCCGGGTCGACGGCAAGTGGCGCATGGTCGTGGACGGCACGGAGGGGAAGAGCTTCGGCAACGTCGCATCCCCCGTCTTCAGCGCGGACGGAGAGCACCTCGCGTACCAGGCGCAGGTCGACGCCTCGTGGCGGCTCGTGGTGGACGACATCGAGAACGCGCGCACGAAGACGCGGTACGGCATGCATGCGTTCAGCGGAGACTCGTCCCGGATCGTGTACGTCGACGAGGTGGACGACGCGGGGGTCGGGCGCCTCGTCGTCAGCGATCTCCGGTTCGAGAAGCCGACGGTCATCGATGCGCGCGTCTCGAACGCCGTGCTGAACGCCGAGGCCTCGAGGGTCGCGGCGGTCGCGGCGAGCGACCATGGCCAGCTCGTGCTCACGTTCGCGACCGGCGCCCCCGGCGACGTGAAGCGCGGGCCGGCTCACGACGCCGTCTACAACGTCGCGTTCGGGCCCGACGGCGGCTCCCTCGCATACCTCGCCGTGAAGTCGGGGCAGTACGTGCTGGTGCTGGACGATCGCGAGATGCCGATGGCGGCCGGGGAGGAGATCATCAGCCTTCCGGCGATCCGGCCCGACGGGCGCGGCCTGGCGGCCATGGTGATCACGAACGGCGCGGTCACGCTCCGTCAGTACTTCGTCGAACGCGCGGCGGAGGGCGCGTATCAGTCGGCGGAAGGCTTGCTCTACGATCGCGACGGCGGGGCGCATGCGTACGCCGCCCAGCGCGGCGATGCGTGGTTCGTCGTAACGAACGGCAACGAGGGGCCGCCGTTCGATCGGGTCGTCGACCCCGTCTTCAGCCCCGACGGCCAGTACCTGGTGTACCGCGCCCGGAAGGGCGGGAAGCGCTTCGTCGTCGTGGCCCAGGCGACCGGCGCGGTGATCCGGCAGCTCCCCGAGTACGAGCAGGTCTTCCCGGTCCGGTTCACAGCCGACGGAAAGGCGATCGCCTACGGTGTGAAGGACGGGCGAAGGCTCGCCTGGAAGGTGGAGCGGTTGTGAGCGTCCGGTGAAGGCGGTGCAACGAACTGCCTAGGTGCCGGGCGTCGTTCGCCGAGCCGTCGACACGCGACGCAGGACGGCCATCCCGAGCGCGAGTGCCGCGATCCCGACCGCGGAGACGAGGATGCCGGTGGCCACCTCAGGTGGGTGGTAACGCATCTCGAGCACGTGATGGCCCGGCGGCCACCGTACCGCTCGAACGAGTACGTCGGCGGGGTAGACCATGACGACGGAGCCGTCGATGGTCGCCTCCCACCCCGGCCACCAGGCGTCGGCGATCACCAGCGTGGCGGCCGCATCCGCCTCCGCCTCGACGCGCAGCGACTCGAGCCCGCGCTGGATCGACAGCACGCGGCCGGGCGCGACTGCGAACTGTCCCCGAGACTCCACGAGGACGGCGTCGGTGCCGCCCGCCAATTCGAAGATCGCCTCCTGGACGTCCTCCACGCCGTGGACATCGAGCGCGAAGGTCGCCCAGTCCCTGTGGGGAACGGCCCAGAGCTCGTCGCCGTCGGGGCCGAGCGCCACCCGCTTCGCGCCGCTCGTCGCCAGAGCGTAGAGCGTCTGCTGCTGGAACGTGATGGGCCGCGCGACCGCGGCGTGCGTGACCGCGTAGCGCCGCGCCACCTCGGCCCAGTGAACCGACAGCGCCTGGTTGAGGCGCGACAGCCGCGCTGGCGCCATCGCGTTGTACACGTACATCGAGTCGAGCCGCGATCGTACGTGGTACGCGGGGTAGCCGATCGGCGCGTGAACGCGCCCTGCCTGGTCGGACCAGTCGAACCCGGGATCGACCGAGAGCGGCTCGTGCGTGTACGGGACGAGGAGCCTGGGCCCAGGCGCTGGCGCGTCGAGTGACGGCCCCGGGACGCCGAGGCGGGACGTCACGTCGCCGGGACGGAGCGCGATCGGGGACGCCGCGGCCATGCTCGCCCACACGAGGCCGAGGAGCGCGAACCTGCCCCCGCCGACGCCGAGGCGATCTCGAAGCACGACCCAGCCCACGAGCGCGATGCTCGCGATCGAGACGTGCGACGCACCCCGCAGGATGCGGGCGTTCGCCATCGAGGCCGCGTCGGGCGGGAGCGCGGACGCTACGAGAAGGAGCGCCGACACCGACACGAGCGCGAGCATCGCCGCCGCGATGCAGAGCCACCGCCCCCGCGCGCGCCGCTCGGCAACGGCGTCGAGACCGAGGCCCGCCAGGACAGCGACGACGAGCGTCAGCGGTGCGACCAGCTTCTCGGAGTATCGGAACGACCGCCACAGGGGGACGTGTCGGAGCACCGATTCTGCCCCGAGCCTGGGCCCCAGCGCGATCCAGAGCAGCAGGAGGGCGAGTGACCCCAGCACGCGCCCGCGCCGACCTTCGCGGACCCCCACGACGGCCAGGGCGATCGGCACGAGCCCGATGAAAATGCTCTGCGAGAAGGGGCGCGGAAGCGTGCCGACCGGCCAGCCGCCGGGGCCTGCGAGCGCCTCGAACACGCGGTCGACGAACGGGTCGGGCCCCGACATCAGCCCGGGAGTGACGAGCTCCGCGACCCGTGTCGGCTCGAGTGCCCACACGAACGGAGTCCGGAACCAGGTCCCGGCGGCGCGCACGGTCCTCTCCACGTGCACGGCGGACGGGACGAGCTGGATCCCCGCCACCAGCAGCCCCACGAACCCCGCGATCGCAGCGCGGGATCCGCCGCGCGCCCCGGCGGCCTCCCACGCGAGCGCCAAGGCGAGGACGCCCGACACCATCAGCGCCTGGGCGTCTCCGGAGAGCGCCAGCACGGCCACTCCGCCGACGCCGAAGGCGAAGCTGACCGGCCCAGGAGCTGCCGCGAACCGCCGCAATCCAGCGACGGCGAACGGGAGGCTCCCGGCGCCGGCAAGGAAGACCAGGTTGCCCGTCATGGACAGAACGTACCCGGACGTTCCGAAGACGACGGCAGCGGCCGCAGCGCCCGGGCGGGTGGCGCCCATGTCCCGCGCGACGAGCGCGGCGCCCACGCCGGCGCACGCCACGTACCCGCCGATGAGGACGTCGGCGCTGCGATCGGTGTCGAGCCAGGCCGTCAGGACCGACACGGGGTGGAGCACGCCGTGGATCGCGTCGGCCAGGAACGGCACCCCGGCGCCCATGTAGGGGTTCCAGAGCGGAAGGCGAAACGCGCGGAGCGCCTCGTCGACCATCCAGCGCTGCGGCGCATAGAGGATCTGGGTGTCGAGGCAGACGAGGGTTCGCCCCACCACCCAGTGCACGCCGAGCGGCGCGAGCACTGCGCACGCGATCGCGAGCGGATAGCCCGCTCGCATCGCCGGGAGCCGGAGCTTGTTCATGCCGTGCCCATCGCGATCCGCGGAGCCTATCTCCAGGCAGGGGGCTCGGGAAAGGGCCGACCAGCCCGCTTCGCGGGGGGCGAGCCGGCCGGCGCGCGCGAGAGGCGTACGATCACGGAGCGTGAATCAAGCCGATCCCGAAAGCGGCGCGCCGAGCGATCCGGCCGCGCTCGCCACCTGCACGAAAATCCGCCGGTCTGCTCGTTCCGCGGGCACCCCGCAGCCCTTGCGCGGAGCCGCCGCCCCGCGCTTTGACACGGTCTCACGGCCGGTGCTACGGAAGTTGCGTTTCACACAGGACGGCGCCTCCCGGCCCTTGGTTCGCGGCCGGGCCGCTCCCGTCACGGAGGCAAGCTCCCATGGCCCAGACGTCCGCCGCCCCCTCCTCCCGCGCAGACGCCGAGCGCCGCGCCCTCACCGAGGACGTGCTGAAGTTCATCGAGGCGGGCGTCGACGCCGAGGTCCCGGACTTCGACGACTACTGCCTGCGGATGTTCGCGATGCAGTACGAGGTGAACCCGATCTTCCGCGAGTTCTGCGACGCGAAGAAGGTCCGCCCCGGAGACGTCTCCCGCTGGGAGGACGTCCCGCTCGTCTATAACGACATGTTCAAGACGCACCTCGTCGCGTCCTTCCCGGTCGAGAAGGCGGTGATGGGATGCCTCACCGGCGGCACGACGAGCCTCACGCAGCGCGGCCGAATCTTCCGCGACGAGGACGGGAAGCGGCTCGTGTTCGGCGCGAACCGGATGATGACGGGGTCGTACCTCTTCCCCGACTTCGAGCAGGGGAAGCGCTGCCGGATCCTGATCCTCGCGCCGAGCCCGGAGCTCGCGCCGTCGATGGGGATGGCCATCGGGATGGACCAGACCCGGCGCGCCTTCGGCACCGACGACAGCATGTTCCTGCTCGGGAAGAGCGGGATCGACGTCACGAACCTGCTCAAGGCGCTCCGGGAGTCCGAGGCGAGCGGCGTCCCGGTCGCGCTCATCGGCGCGACGTCGGCCTACGTGTACTTCTTCCAGGCCTGCCGCCGGAAGAAGATGAGCTTCCGGCTTCCGCCCGGCAGCCGTATCTGCGACGGCGGCGGCTACCGCGGCCGGTTCGGGCCGGTGAGCCGAGACGACTACTACGCCATGGTCGAGGAGATCCTCGGCATCCCGCAGACGCACTGCGTGAACGTCCTCGGCGAGGCCGAGACCGCGACGAACCTCTTCGACGACGCGCTCCGCCGCCACGTGAAGGGGTTGCCGCCGCGGAAGCGGACCCGCCCCGTACCGCGGTGGTCGCGCGTCCTCGCGATGGACATCAAGACCCTCCAGCCGCTGCCGGACGGCGAGGTCGGGCTGCTCGCGCACTGGGACCTCGCGAACGTGCCGACGGTGCTCGCCGTCATCACCGACAACCTCGGCTACACGACCGACGGCGGGCGCGGGTGCGAGATGGTCGGCCGCGCGAAGCTCGAGAACGGCAAGGTGTCCCCGCTGCCGGACGAGAAGCCGATCTCCGCGATGGGCGACTCCGCCATCTTCCGCATGCTCGAGACTTACGTGAACTTCTCGATCGAGCTGAAGATGATGGCGGCGAAGGATCCGAAGGTCGCGACGCCGAGCATCCGCGAGGAGATCGAGGCGCGGCCGGGGTCCGTCGCGTCCTGCCCGCAGGTGGTGGACGAGATCCTCGTCTCGCAGTCGGACGCCGAGGCGGCCAAGCTCCGCGACGCCGCGCTCCAGACGTTCAAGGATCAGAGCGAGCGGCCCATCGACTGGTACAAGGGCGAGGCCGACGCGCAGTCACTCGCGGATCACCCCGCCGGCCTGCAGTCGGAGGCGCCGGGCCCCGGGCCCATCCCGGGGAAGAGCTGACGCGCGGGGTCGCGGGTCGCCTTCAGCGCGCGACCAGCATCACCTGGTAGACGGTGCCCGCCGTGAAGACCACGCCGAGGAGGGCGTGCTTCGTCTTGAGCAGCTTGATCCGGCTCGTCTCGATGTCGCCGGTCCAGCCGAACACCTTCCACGTCAGCAACCGGACCACGCCGGTCGCGACGATCACGCCCAGGCTGATCCACGTGAGCCAGAGGAACTTCGCCTCGAGCGGCGGCACCAGGCCCGCGGCGGCCGTCCACGCCGGCTTCCGGGATTCCTGGTGGAGGAGGGTGAGCAGCAGCAGCGTCGACAGCCACGTGCCGGTCGCGACGTCGTGGATGAACGCGTTCAGGATCGTGAGCTTCTCGCGCATGGTTCTCCATCGCCCATCGGGCGCCTCCGCAGCGTGATTGCAAGTGGCTCGCCAGCGGCGTGGGGGCGAAATGCCCCGCATTGCGTGCTCTGCCGCACCGCCGGATCGTGGTGATACGCAACCATTGCGCGGCCCTGCTTGATGCGAGGCAACCCTGCGCCTGTCCGTGGCGGTAATGACGGGGGATTCCGAACGGTGTACCCCGTGGACGGGGCGTGGCCCCGTTCGTGCTAGTAGTCCACCGCTCTAGTTTGCTCAGCGTCTCAGCCGAGGAGCTTCCGAATGTCCGTTCGCCGTCCGAAGGTCCTGCTGGTCACCTCCCCATACCACTCGGGCGTGGTCGAGGCCGCCGGCGTGTGGCTCCCGCTCAGCTTCGTGTACGTCGGCGGCGCCGCGCGCGCGGCCGGGGCGGAGGTCCGGATCTACGACGCGATGAGCCTCTTCGCGTCGCACCAGGACATCGCGAACGTCATTGCCGAGTTCCAGCCGGACATCGTGGGCACGACCGCGATCACCGCCACCGAGCCGGACGCCCGGGTCATCTGCGCGACGGCGAAGCGATGGAACCCGGCCGTCAAGACCGTCGTCGGCAACGTCCACGCGACGTTCTGCTGGGACCAGATCCTGCGGGACGACCCGAACGTCGACTTCGTGGTCCGGGGCGAGGGCGAGCGCACGATGGAGGAGCTCGTCCAGGCGGTCGCCGCGGGGGAGGGGTACGACCGGATCCGCGGGCTCGCGTGGCGCAAGGACGGCGTCCCCGTGTCGAACGAGCCGCGACCGTTCGAGCCCGATCTCGACGTGCTCACGCCCGCGTGGGACCTCGTCGACTGGCCGCTCTACTACTACCGCCCGCGGCCGGAGGGGCGCCTCGCCATCGCGAACTCCGCGCGCGGCTGCGGGCAGCGCTGCTCGTTCTGCTCCCAGCAGAAGTTCTGGGCCCGCACCTGGCGCGGCCGCGATCCGCTGAAGTTCGTGACCGAGCTCGAGATGCTCCGCGACACCTACGGCGTCCGGGTCACGATGCTCTCCGACGAGACGCCGACGTCGAGCGGAGTCCGCTGGGAGAAGATCCTCGACCTCATGATCGAGCGTGGCACGGGGATGGAGATCCTCATGGAGACGCGCGTCGACGACATCCTGCGCGACGAGGCGATCCTCCCGAAGTACGTGAAGGGCGGCGTCTCCCACGTCTACGTGGGCGTCGAGTCGACGTCCCAGAGCACGCTCGACCTGTACCAGAAGGACATCAAGGTCAACGAGTCGAAGAAGGCCATCGAGCTCATCAACGCCCACGGCATGGTGTCGGAGACCTCGTTCGTCCTGGGGACGCCCGAGGAGACCGCGGCGTCGATCCGCAAGACGGTCGAGCTGGCGAAGTGGTACGCGCCGGACATGGCGTTCTTCCTCGCCCTGACGCCGTGGCCGTACGCCGACATCTCCCCGCAGCTCGACTCGCGCGTCGCGACCCGCGACTACCGCCGCTACAACCTCGTCGAGCCGGTGATGAAGCCGGACAACATGACCATGGAGGAGATGCAGTCCGAGCTCCACCGCGCGACGGGCCACTTCTTCCACGACAAGTTCAAGAACCTCGACAAGCTCTCGCCCGGGAAGCGCTCGTTCATGGTGAAGGTGCTGAAGCTCCTCATCGAGAACAGCTACCTCGGCCACGAGATGCACCGGATGGCGAGCGGCGCCCAGATGCCGGAGTCGGTGAAGGCGATGCTCGCGGAGATCCAGTCGGCGGACATCAGCGGCGGCCGGCCGAACGACGCGGCGCGCCGCAAGGCGAGCTGATGCGGACGCCCCACGTCGCCGCCGCCGTGCTGCTCGCGGCGGCGCTCGCCGCGCCCGTCGTGGCGAGCGAGCCGTGGCGCCCGCCCGCGCCAGGCGCCACGGGCGCGGCCGTCCCCGGCGCGGGCACGCCGGCGTCCGCTGCGCCCGTCCCAGCGCCCTCCGTACCCGGCCGCGCGCGCGGGCCGAACCCGCACGATCGCGCCGACGGCGCGAAGGCCGACTGCCAGGCCTGCCACGAGCGGCCCGGCCAGGCTGCCGTGCGCGGCGACCCCATCGCGCTCTGCGCCGGCTGCCACGATCCCGCGTACATGAAGCACCCGTTCCGCGTCATGGTGAAGGGCGCGGATCCCGCCGGCCTGCCGCTCATGACCGGCGGGTTCGTCGCGTGCCACACCTGCCACGATCCGCACGCGATCACGAAGCGGAAGGCCGGGCTGCGGCTCGAGTACACCGAGCTGTGCCTCAGGTGCCACGCGCGTCACGCGCCCACGCACGCGAAGCCACCCGGCCACCCGGGGAAGTGATCAGCGCGGCTCGCCGCGGGCGAGCATCTCGCGGACGGCGCCCGCCTCGGCCGCGTACTCGGGCCCGGCGGACGCGACGAACCGCGCGAACGCGTCGCGCGCCCGCGTCGCGTCTCCGCGGGCGCGGTACATGAGCCCGAGGTTGTACCAGGCGCTGGCCTGCCGCTCGTCGGCGTCCACCGCCCGGAGCGCGAGCGGGAGCGCGGCGTCCGCGTCGCCGCGGACGAGCGCGAGCGTCGACAGGTCCGCGAGGGCGCTCGCGTGCTCCCGGCGCTCCGCGAGCGCCCGGCGCCAGTACCGCTCCGCCTCGTCGAGCCGCCCCTCGTCCCGGGCTCGCCGCCCGAGGGCGTAGAGCGCGTCGGGATCGGAGGGAGCTGCGGCGAGCGCGCGCTCGAGCGCCGCGGCCTCGTCGTCGGGCCGGTGCAGCGCGCGGAGGATCTCCGCGTGCACGATCTCGAGCGCGGCCGTGCCGGGGCGGAGCGCGAGGGCGCGCTCGATGGCCGCGAGCGCGCCCTCCGGATCCCCGGCCTCGAGCCGGACGACGGCGAGCTTGTGCTGGACCTTGCTCGAGCGCGGCACGACCCGGGCGGCGTGCTCGAACAGCGTGCGGTCGCTCTCCCAGGCCGCCGCGTAGCGCACCGTCGCGACCGTGAGGGCGCCGGCGAGCAGGGCGACGCCGGCGAGCGCGGCCCGCGGCCACCAGGGCGGGCCCCCTGACTCCGGGCCGCGCGTTCGCGCGGCCCCGCGCTCGGGGCGACCTGACGCGCTCGCTGCTGCGACCGCCACGCCGGCGAGCACGGCCGTCGCGACCGACGGCAGGTAGAGGAGCCGCTCCCCGAAGATCGTGCCGATGGGGAAGAGCAGGTTCGACGCCGGGAGGAGCGCGACGAGGTACCACGCGAGCGCGGCGAGGCCGAGCGGCGCGCCGCGGCGCCGCCACGCCCAGGCGCCGGCGGCGGCCCAGCCGGCGAGGAGCGCGGCGGCGGCGAGGAACCTCGGGTCGAGCGGTGTGGCGACGACCGGGATCGCGTCGAAGGAGTAGTCCGGCGACAGGCGGACGGGGAGGAGCTGGAGCAGCAGCCCCTTCCCGACCACCGCGACCGCCGTCAGTAGCCGTACCGCGCCGGGCGCGGACGCGGCAGGGTTGTCCTCGAACGGGATCGGGTCGTGCGCGCCAGCCGTCACCGCGCGGTAGAGGAGCAGGTAGATGCCGAGCACCACGGCGTGGCACGCGTAGAGAACGACGCCGCGACGCTTGGTGAAGCCATCCCCTCTCCCCCCCCGGGGGAGAGGGCCAGGGTGAGGGGGCAGCTCGCGAACGCCGCCCGGATCGTCGCCGCCCTCGCCGCCCCCGGCCGGCTCGGGGATGAGCAGGTCGAGCAGACCGACCAGGGCGATCCCCACCGCGCCGACCTCCTTCGAGAGCATCGCCGCGGCGTAGGCGAGCGGGGCCAGGGCGAGCGCGGTGCCGCCCCGGCGCGCGCCCCACCGGTGCGCGAGGACCATGGCGAGCAGGAACGCGGTGGCGAGCAGGTCCTTGCGGCCGACGACGTTGGCCACGGCCTCGACGTGGATGGGGTGGACCGCGAACAGCAGGCCGGCGATCCCGGCGGCGTGCGCGCCGACCCCGAGCCGGACGGCCACGAGCACCACCAACGCCGCGACCAGCCCGTGGAGCAGCGCGTTCGCGAGGTGGTAGCTCCAGGGCGCGAGCCCGGAGGCGGCGTGGTTCAGGGCGTAGGTCGCGTCGGTGAGCGGCCGCCAGGCGCGAACGAGGAGGCCTCCGCCCGCCCACTCCGTGCTCGAAACGAGCGACGGGAGCGCCTCGAGGGTGCGGATCAGCCGGTTCTTCACGATGACGATCCCGTCGTCGAACGCGAAGCCGTGCCGGAGCGTCGGCGCGTACGTGAGGGCGCCGGCGAGGAGCGCGGCGAGGGCCCAGCGGCGGGCGGGCGAGCGAGGCGCGAGGGGCATCGGGGGCCCTCTGCTGCGTACTGCGCGGGCGGGGCGGCGGTCAAGGCGGCGGAGGAACTCGGGGAGGGGGACCCGCGCAGCGGGGGAGGGGCGTAGCCCCTCCGCGCGGGGACCTCGCGCGTGCCCGCGAACGCGGGCGCGCGAGGTCACGGTCCCCGCGTAGCAGGGGTGGTGCCCCGACCGCTTCGCCGGCTGGGCGGGGCGGCACGCCCCGTGGAAAATGACAGCGGGGACCGGTCACCCGGTCCCCGCTCGTGCATCAGGAGCTCTGCCTCGGCCTACTTGTCGTGGCAGTTCGAGCAGATCACGTTCGCGTTCACGCGGAGGAAGCTCGCGAGGCCGGTGCCCGAGCCCGACTTGCCGTCCCACTCGCCGTGCGGATCGTGGCAGGAGCCGCACTCGACCGTGAAGTTCCCGCCGGAGGACGCGTAGAGCTTCACGCCGGTGACGCTCGCGCGGGCGACGAAGCCGGTCGCCGTCGCCGGGTAGACCACGCCGACCGGGTGGTCGTCGTTGAGGTTCGTCCCGACGACCGGGCTGCCCGCGCCACCGCCCATGAACGTGGTGTGCATCGGGGTGTTGGCGGCGAAGCCGCGGCTGCCGACGAACGTGTCGCCCATGTCGGAGACGCCGTCGTGGCAGGAGAGGCAGGTGAGCGAGTTCGCGCCGAGCGTGACGGTCTGGGGCGAGAGCGTCGTGCTCGTGTAGACGGTGAACGAGCCGCCGCCGTTGCCCACCGGAGCCTTGCGGTTCCAGAGCGGCGTGCCGGCGATGCCGATGTTCGCGTTGTGCGGCGCGTGGCAGAACTGGCAGGACGAGAGCGTGCTCACGCCGTAGGCGCCAGGGCCCGTGCTCGACAGGTCGTGCGACCCGCCCTTGATGGTGGCGCTGGCGGACGTGGCGAACGCCACGGCAGCCATCGCGACGAGAACCTTCTTCATGGAAGACCGATCCTTTCGGTTTTCTGACCGCAGCGCTCGGTGCGTGCGGCCCCCTTTGTTTGAAGGTTGTCGTTTGCAACAGGCGTTCCGATGTCACCCCCTGTAACCCTGCGAAATCCCGCGGGTCCTCCGGTAGTACCCTGCGTCAAATCACCCATCCTGGGCGTTTTGGCGGGAGGTGGCTGGGGCCGCCGCCGGCGGCGTCGCCGCGGGCGCGGCCGCAGGAGGAGCGGCCGCAGGCTCCGGCTCCCGCGCGAGGCCGTCCTGGGCCCTGGTGTTGATGAGCTCGTAGACGTTCACCAGGCCCGCCGCGAAGTCGGCCACGTAGATGGTGTTCCTCGAGTCGATGACGATCGCGGTCGGCACGAGCATGAAGCCCGGAACGTTGGCGCGCCCGGCGAACGCCATGAGCGGCTCGTACCGCGGGTTGAAGAGCTGGACGAACCCCTGCTGGCTGTCGGTGACGTAGATGTTCCCGAACGCGTCGAGGGCAATCGCCTTCGCCTTGTCGAACGTGCCCGGCTGGCCCGCGCCGATCTGGCCGAACATCCCGAGGAGCTGGCCCTCCGGATCGAACACCTGGATCCGGAAGTTCAGCATGTCCACGACGTACAGGGTGCCGTCCGGACCCACCGCGACGTTGGTCGGGAAGTTGAACTCGCCCGGGCCCGAGCCGCGCGTCCCGATCGTCCGGACGTGCTCGCCGGCGAGCGAGAAGACCTCGACGCGGTGCTTGTCCGAGTGGTTGCTGACGCCGCTCACCACGTACAGCAGCTGCCGTCGCCGGTCGATGGCGATGCCAGTCGGGCGCTCGAGGAACGCGTTCTGCAGCCGGAGGAGGAACTTCCCGTCGGGCGCGTACACCCAGATCGCGTTCTGGGCCAGGTCTGAGACGTAGAACTTCCCGGCGGCGTCCACCGCGACCGAGAACGGCCTCGAGGGCGAGCGGCCCTCGTCCTGGGCCACGATCTTCATCGAACCGCTCGAGAGGTCGACGCGGAGCAGGCGCCCCGCCGACGAGCACGCGACGAACAGGGCCTTCTCGTCCGGCGTGAGCGCGAGGCCGGTGGGCTGCGCGACGACGACGTCGCCCGACGACGGCACGAGCACGCGCAGCGCGACGTCGAAGGCGCCGGTCCGGAGCTGCTCCTCGCTGGAGAAGGCCTTCACGAACTTGATGCGCGCCTTCTCGGGCGGCGGCGGCCACACGAGGTCCTTGTCCGGCTTCTTCGAGGCCGTGGCGCACCCGCCGAGCGCGCCCGCGAGGAGCGCTCCCGCCAGCGCCGCGGCGAGGGTGCGTGGGAACCGACGGAAGTGACGAGCGTGCATCGCTTTCTCCTCGGGCTTGGCCCTCGAGTCTTGTCGCACGGGAGCCGCGTCGCGGACAAACCTCCGCCGGGCGGTCAGCGGGCCCGGCGGAGCGCGGCGCCTCGCCGGAAGCCCGCCGGGACGATCCCGCCGTAGGTCGACGCTCGGTGATCCGTCCCGTGGCAGGAGAGGGTGCAGCTCCCCTGGGCGCGCCCGAGGCTCCGGTACTGTGCGGGCCCGCCCGCCGACGCGCGGACGATCGCGAGGTCGAAGCTCACGAGGTGCGCGTTGCCGTCGGGGGTCCCCGCCGTGGCCGAGATGCCGTGGGCGGCGTGGCAGGCGGAGCAGGGCGCGTTCACCGTCGGCCCGAGGTGCCGGGCGTGCTCGGCGAACGACGACCGGGTCGAGAGCAGGACCGCGCGGTCGTGGCACTTGTAGCAGAGGGCGTACGCCGCGGGGCTCTCGACCGTCGCGTCGGAGGTGGAGTACGCGCGCTCGAGCAGGGGCGGGTAGATCGAGCCGTGGGGGCCGCGCGCACCGGACCCGCCGGCGCCCGGCCCGGTGTCCGACGCGTGGCAGTCGCCGCAGGCAACCGTCGACGCCGCGGTCCACGGCGCCCGCAGGCTCGGCACGTCCGGGTTCCGGCCCGGCCCGAGCACGGGGTGCGAGGAGACGGCGGTCGGTCCGAACACCTCGCGGAGGTTCACGTCCACCACGGCGCGGCGGACCAGGTCCGGCGGCCGCGGCCCGCCGGACTGCGGCTTGTTCGCGCTGTCCGCGTGGCACTTGAAGCAGAGCTCGTACTCGGAGCGGATCTGGGCAACCCGCGCGCCGTTCCGGTCGATGCCCCAGACGCCGGCGAGGGCGCCGCCCGGGCTCGTCCCGACGGCGGGCTGGCCGCTCGCGGCGTGCGGATCGTGGCAGTCGACGCAGGTGACGTGGCGCGTCGTGCCAGGGGACCGCTCCGGGAGCGGGCGCGCCGCGCCGGGGCGACCCTCGCCGGCGTCGTGGACGCCGCGCTCGGCGCCCGCGTGCGCGGAGGGCTTGGCGAGGTCGGCGGCGAGCGGGCGCCGCACGACGGACGTCGCGTGGCAGCGCAGGCAGAGCGCGTCGTCGTCGGCGAGGGGGCGCGCGACGAGCTGACCCTTCGGATCCGCGCCGTGGGAGGCGTGGCAGGCCATGCAGCCGGCGTCCGCGACCGAGCCCCAGCCGGCGGTGTTGCCCTCGGCCGGGCCGTAGTGCGCAGTGGACTCCGCGTGGCTCGCGCCGGGTCGCTGGACGGCGACCGCGTCGTGGCAGGTGAGGCACAGGGCGGACCGCTCGCTGGGCTTCACGAGGAACTTGCCGACCCTGGGATCGCGGTACTCCTCGTGAGGATCGTGGCACGAGGTGCACTGCACCTGCCGCCCTGCGTCGAGCTTCACCGCGTCGCCCGGCGCCGGCGCGTGCGTGCCGGAACCCGGCACCGGCGTGAACGACACCGGGTGAGTCCGCCGCAGGTCCGTCCCGAGGTTCGACGCGCGCTCGGCGCCGATGGTCGCGACCGTGGTCTCGATGCGCCTGGCGCGGGTCTGGCCGACGGCGATGGTGCCGTCGTGGCAGGAGAGGCACACCCGTGTCGCGCCGTTCGGGGAGCCCGGCCGCGCGGACATCGTCGTGCTCTCGTAGGGCCGGTGCAGCGCGACGACGTCCGGGCGGTTGTTGGAACCGTTGTGCGGGACGTGACAGAAGACGCACGGGTTCCGCTCCGACACCGCCCGGATCGGCCCCGGTCCGGTGACGGACAGGTCGTGCTTCGACCCGGCCAGCTTCCCGCCGGCCGCGACCGCGTCGGCGGCGGCGAGCAGAAGGACGAGCGCGACGAGCGGCTTCATGACCGGCCTCCCAGGATCTCGAACACGAGCACGCGGCGGTTCTGGCTGTCGGCGACGCAGAGGCGCGACCCCGCGGTCGCGACGCCGGCGGGCATTGTGAGGTAGCCCGGCTCGGAGCCGGGCGCGCCGAGCGCGGCCTCGAACGCGCCCGCCGCCGAGTAGACGAGCACGAGGTCGCGCTGCGCATCGGTCACGTAGATCCGCCCCGTGCCGTCGACCGCAACGCCCTTCGGCCGGGCGAGCGCGCCGCCCGCGTCGCCGGCCTCGCCGAAGGCGCCGAGCCAGCGGCCGTCCGGGGAGAAGCGCGCGATGCGGAAGTTGAGCGCGTCGACGACCAGCAGGTTGCCGTCGCGGTCGACGGCGACCGCGGTCGGGAAGTTCAGCTCCCCGTCCCCCTCGCCGTGCCCGCCGAACCGCGCAGCCACCTCGCCCGACGCCTCGAGCGCCACGATCTGGTGCCGCGGCGGATCCGCCACGAACACCCGTCCGCCCGCGACCGCGATCCCCGTCGGGCGCTCGAACGTCCCGGCCGCCGTCGCGCGGCAGCTGCCGTCCGGGGCGACGCGCACCACCGCGGCCGCGCCCCCGTCGGCGACCCACAGCGCTCCGTCGGGCGCCGCCGCCACCGCCATCGGGGCCTGCCACTCCCGGCCGCGGCAGCCGACGCGGGCCGGCTCGGACCCCGGCGGTAGACGCAGCACGGCCGCGCCGTCGGGATCGGCGATCGCCCACCCACCCCCGGGCAGGCCGGCGACACCGAACGGCCGCACCACCCACGCGTGCGCCTCACGGACGGGGTCGCGGCCGGTCACTGCGTCGAGGATCGTCTGCCAGGCCGACCGGGCCGGCGCGGGCGCGCCGGGGTCGGGGAACACGGCGACGAGCCGCACGCGCGCCTCCGCGGGCGGCGCGGGCCAGGCCACCTCGGGCGGCGGCCGCCCCGGTGCGACGTGCGCACAGCCGGCCCCGACGAGCAGGGCGGAGACGGAGACGAGCGACCACCGCGAGCGCATGGGACCTACCGCGAGCCGAACGTCCGGTAGAGCCGGAGCAGGACCTGGTTCGTCCGGCCGGTGCCGGCCGGCGTCTCGGAGACGACGTAGCGATCCTCGACCCCGATCCGGAGCGCCGCGTAGACGAGATCGACCGAGCCGTAGAGCTCGCCCTCGTCGAGCGCGGGGCGGTCGGGCAGGTCGGTGGAGGAGTAGAGCGCGCGACCGGTGACCGCGATTCGCCGGAAGAACAGCGTCGACCCCACGAGCGAGGCGGTCCGGACGTGCGTGTTGTAGGGGGCCGGGAGGAACAGGCCATCGCCGTTCACGCCGGTCACGGTCCCGGCGATGCCGTCGGACTGAGACGCCTGGGCGGAGAGCGTGCTCGTGCCCCAGCGGTACTCCAGGCGGCCGGAGACGGAGCGGCTCGCGCCGGCGCCGAAGAGGGGGCTTTCGTGGCGGTCGGAGGAGAGGGTGACCTGCACGCGGAGGACGCCCATGCCGAGGACGCGGTCGGCGCCGGCGAGCCCCTGCTGCCGGAAGCTCCAGCCCTGCTCGGCGGCGAGGCCGTTCGCGTAGGAGAGGTCATACGAGAGCGTCGTCCGGTACTCGCCCCAGGTGCGCGCGAGCGCCACGCCGCCCCTGCCGCCCCACGCCAGCTGCGTGTCGGCCCCGCTCGGCTCGAGGAGACCCACCGAGGGCCCGGCGTGGAGCTCGAGGGAGTCGGTGTCCGTCGCGGAGCGCCAGCGGACCGTGCCGGACAGGTCCTGCCCGGAGTTCCGCTGCAGCTCGACGCCGAGCCGGTCGTCCGCGAACGTGCCGCTCACGTCGCCCTGCAGGCTCCAGGTCGAGGTGAGGTTACGGAGGACCGAGAGCTCCATCCTGTTCGACGTGCGCTCCACGTCAGCGACGCCGGGCGCGGTCTGGACCGCGTGGCCGTACGAGTAGTTCAGGCGCGTGACGGTGGGGGCGTTTCCGTAGCCGTATCGCAGCGAGGCGAACGCCGAGTTCGTCTCCTGGCGCGGGTTGAAGGTCGAGTCGAGGCGCGGGAGCCGGAGGAAGTAGTGCTCCGAGAACTGGAGCGAGAAGGGGTCCGAGAGATTGGCGGCCGCGTTCACGTCGACCTGGTGATCGTCGTAGTTGTCCGCGGCGAACGTGCCGTCGGAGAGGTGGCCCTGGTAGCGCGCGTCGTAGGAGTACCCCGTCGCGCCGTGCTGGGCGTTCGCGGTGACCGTCTGCAGCGTGCGGCTCGACGGGCCGAGCGTCAGGACGTCCCGGGTCAGCTCGTCATAGGCATAGCCGAGCTGGACCGCGGGCCGGTCGGGGACGGCGATCGTGGCGGTGGCGCCGTAGATCCTCGACTTGAAGTCCCCGATCTGATCGCCGCTCGACGTGGAGCCGGAGTCCACGCGATCGGCGGCGAGGTCGAGCCGGAAGGGGCTCGCCGGATCGCCGAAGATCGCGCTCCGGAGCCGGTAGGACAGATCGTCGTCCACCCTGGACGGCCCGCCGAGGCTCGTCGCCAGCCGCCGGTACAGGACGCCGCCCTGGTACGCCACCGCGCCGGGCCGGTAGAAGTAGCCGGCGGCGTCGAGGGCGAGATCGAGATCGAGGCGCGGGTCGGTGAGCCTCGCGCCGGCGGGCGACCACTGGTCGTCGCGGCCGTAGAGCACGCCGACGCGCCCGCTCCACTCGAACGCGCGCGGCGCGGCGGGCGCGAGCAGCGTCGCGATCGCCATCGGTACGAGGACCCGGCGCATGGCGCACCTCCTCATCGGGCCCCCCCGCCGCGGATGATCGTGATCGGCACGTCCACCACGTACTCGGCGTCGGACGCGGGGAACTTCCAGGCGGCGGCCGCCTGCGAGAGGCAGGCCTCGAGCTCGGGTCCGGCGAGATCGCCGGTCCCGGTCGCGACCTTCGTCACCTTGCCCTGCGCCGAGACGGTGAGCCGCAGCACGCCCTCCGCGCGCGACAGGCGCTGGGCCTCGAGGACCTGCGCGACGCAGGCCTCGATGGACGGCTGCGCCGCGACGACGGCCTCGCGGATCTGGCGGCGGCCGGTCTCGCCGGCGACGAGGGCCGGCGCGGGCGCAGTCGGGGCCGTCGGGGCCGGCGCCGGGGTCGCGGGCGCGTCGGCCGCGGGCGACGGGGAGACCGACGGCTGGTCCCGGAGCGCGGAGATCACGACGTCGACGCCCTGGCCGGCCGGCCGCGTCGTGATCCGGGTGACGATCTGCTTCTCCTCGAGCGCGGCCGCCGCGAGCACGCGGCTCCGGATCTGCGCCGCGCGGCGCTGGGCCTCGGCCATGAGGCTCGGGTCCTTCGCGCGCGCCCAGATGAGCAGCTCGCACTTCTCGCGGGCGGCGAGCTTCGCGATGCTGTCCACGGTCTCGAGGTCGAGCTCGGAGATCTGGCTCGCGGGGGTCGGGAACATGACCACCGTGGCGGCCGCGACCGCCTTCTCGACGGCGACGCCGGGGTGGGCCGAGGCCGCCGCCGCGGACGGGGCGGGGGCCGCCGCGCCGGCCTGCGCGCTGCGCTCCTTCACGACGGCCGTCGGCGACTTCACGACCATGACGAACACGGCCTTGTCCTTCTGGGCGCGCGCGTCCTTCGGCAGATCGGCCGGCCGCGGCCCGGCGCTCTCCGGGCCGGCCTGCGGACCCGCGGCGCGGCGCTCGAGGAGGTCGAGCCGCTCGGCCCGCGCGTCGAGGCGGCGCTGCGAGGCGTCGAGCCGCTCGCCGCGGACCCGGAGCGTCTTCTCGACGGCGTCGATCCGCTCGCCCGTCGCCACGAGCCGCGCCTCGAGTCCGGCGAGCTGCCGGCCCTTGGCGGCGACCGCCTGCTTGCGGAGCTCGAGCTGCTGGGCGCGGTTCGAGGTGGAGGTGGCGGAGGCGGTGAGCCGGTTGACCTCCTGCCGCTCGGCGTCCTCGCGTGCGGAGGCGTCCTGCTCCTTGCCCTGCGCCGCCTCGACGGCGGGCGCGAGGCTCCGCTCCTGGGCCGCGAGCTGCCGCTCCTGGGCCGCGAGCTGCGCCTCCTGCGACTCGAGCTGGCGCTGCTGCTGGGTCGGCGCGCCGCGGAACGAGATGCGACGCTCGCGGGCGTCGAGCTGCTGCGTCCGCTCCCCGAGCGAGCGCTCGCGCTCGTCGAGGCGGCGACCCTCGGCCACGCCGTCGAGCGCGCGCGAGGCGAGGGCGTCGGCGGTCGCGCGGAGGCGGCGCTCGCGGGCGTCGGTCTGGCTCTCCGCCTCGCGCAGCTGCGACTCGAGCACGTCCTCCACCGACAGCGCCGGCGCCCTCGCCGGGGCGACGCGGCCCGGCATGGTCGACGACGCGAGCGCCGGCGGCGCGTACGGGGCGGCCTGGAGGTGGCGCGGCTCCGTCCCGAGCAGCTCGCCCGTGCGCAGGCGCAGGCGGAACCTCGGGCGGTCGTCCCGGAAGGCGAGGGCGGCCGGCGTCGCGGCGGTGTCCGGCTGCGCGGGCGCCGCCGAGGGAGCCGGCTCGGCGGTCGTCGCCGAGGTCCTGCCCGGCGGCCCGAACCCGAACCCGAGGCTCACCTGGAACCCGCTCTCCCGCGGCAGGTAGTTCACCCCGAGCGACATCCCGAGCGTCGAGAGGGCGCGCCAGCGGATCGCGGCGCCGAGGTTCGCCCCGCGCGGCCCGTTCAGCGCCTCGAGGACCGTCTCGACGTCGCTCCGGTGCACGAGCGCGATCGCCCCGCCGTAGGTCAGGCCGCGCTCGCGCCCGGACTCGCCGCCGATGAAGGCGGCGAAGCGGAGCCGGCCGGCCCGGCGCGTGGAGGCGATGAGCCGGCCACCGAGCACCTCAGAGGACCCGATGCGATCGAGGGTGCCATCGACCGCGAGCGCGGGACGTCCCTCGGTCGCGGAGAGGAGCTGCAGCTTCAGCGCGCTGCCGAACAGGACGCGCGCCGGCCGCGGATCGCCCGGCTGGCCCCACTCGCGCATCGTGAGGCCGACCTCGACGCGATCGGTGACGCCGGCGACGGCGTAGAGCGGGAGCGGCCCGAAGGTCGCCGCGTCGCCGGAGGGATGATCGAGCCGGAGCTCGGCGCCGAGGAGGCCACCGCCCACGCCGACGACCTCGCCGTCGGGGACGTCGACGAGCCCGGACTCGCCGCTGCGCGCAGGGAAGGGTGCGGCGCTGGCCGGCGAGGCGAGCACGGCGGCGGCGGCGATCGCGACGGCGAGCGACGCTCTCACGGGTTGCCCTGGCCCCCGTTACGCTCCGGGGTGGTCGCGGGCGCGACGCGCGACACCGGGCGCGTGAGGCCGAACTGCGTGAGCGTCCGCTCCACGCTGCGGACGCTCACGGCGTGCCCGAGGTGCTCCAGGTCGCCGGCGATCGCGGCGGCGCCGCGCTCGGGGTGCCTGAGCCGAGTGGTCACGATGAAGCGGACCACCTCGAGCGGACGGCGCCACGGGCTGCGCGGACCGGGCGGACGCGCCAGGAGCCCCTCGAGCCCCCCGTCGCGGAACCGGCGCAGCTTCTCGTAGTAGGTGCTGCGCGAGCGTCCGTACTGCAGCAGGACCTCGTCGAGCGGCCGGCCGCTGGTCTCGCCATCGATCAGCATCGCGAGGTCGAGCGCGGCCTCGTCCTCGGGACGGAGCGGAAGCGAGCCGCCGGGGCCCCTGATCTCGTGTGCCGGGTTACGCTTCATCGTCCGTGAGGGCCGACCGTATCTGGCGGATTGTGGCGGTGAGGCCGGCGGGCGAAGGTGCCAAGCATCCCACATGCCACGTGCAAGGCCCTGCAATCACAGGATGAGGTGTGTCCCTTGTTCGTGGTGAGGTGGGGTGCTGCACCCACGGTGGGGCAACACGCCCAGTTCATCTTGCAGCGCCCGTGGCGCGCGCGAGAGCGCCGGAGTCGATCTTGATGACGGCGTTCCTCCGGAGCTCCTCGACGCGCGCGAGCAGGAAGCGCTCGCGCTTCTCCTGGGCGGCGCCGGCGGCGACCTCGGGGATGACCTGCTGCAGCGGCTTGCGGAGCGCGGCCGCGTTCCGGTCGTAGAAGGCCTTCAGCTCGGCCTCCGTCGGAGACGGCGCCGCCGCCCGGATCCGCTCGGCGGCGAGGAGCGCGAGCACGTTCCGCTCCGCGCCGCGCACCTGCGCGCCGACCTCTGGACGCCGGTCGTACCCGCGCTCGACGGCGACGTCCTGGAGCAGCCGCGCGTCGATCTCCTGCCAGGCGACCTGGGTGCGCACCGTCGGGCCGGCCAGGTGTCCGCCCATGCCGCTCTCGGCGATGGTGCGGATCGACGGGAGGACGTCGCCGTATCGCAGGGGCTTCCCGCCGACCGTCGCGATGACGTGCTGCTGCTCCTCCGGCGTCGCGTCGAGGCCCTTCACGCCCTTCAGGAAGGCCTCGTCGAGCTGGACCCTCGCGCCGGCCCGGAGGCTCTGCGCGAGGTGCGCGCGCGCCTGGGTCGCGAGCTGCTTCCTCGCGTGCTCCACGAGCGACTCGCGCTTCGCCGCGAACCCCTTCTCGTCGCCGATCTCGATCGCGAGGACCCGCGCGACGGTGAAGCCCGGGCCGGCGGCGACCGGGCCGACGACGGCGCCGGGCTTCGCCGCGAAGACCGCGGCCGCCAGGGCCGGCGCGAGCTGCGCGCGCAGCAGGAACGGCGCGCTCTCGGGCGTCGGGTACAGCTGCGCGACGACCGCGCCCTTCGCCTCCGCGGCGAAGGAGGAGCCCCTCGCGATCCGATCGCGCGCCGCGCCGGCCGCCTCGCTCGTCTCGAACGCGAGAGTCTCGAGCCGCGCGAAGTCGCTGCTCGCGTGGTACATCTCGCGGAGCATCGACTCCGGGGGCGCGACGCTCGCCACCTCCGCGTCGAGCAGGGCCGCCGCGGCGAACCGGCGCCGCGTGGCCTCGATGCGCGCGAGGTACGCCGGGTCCTTCCGCAGCCCGAGCCGCTCCGCCTCCGCCGCGAGCAGCACCTCGTCCACCAGCGTCGAGAGCACCTGCGCGGCCTCGAGGTGCTCACCCTGCGCGCCGAACGCCGCGGCGCGCTGCGCGACGGCCGCGGCGTCGAGCACGACGGCGTCGACGCGCGCGACGACCTCGGAGGCGCCCGTGGGAGGCGGCGCGGCGGCGAGCGCAGCGGCGACGAGGAGCGACGCGATCACCGGACCACCTCCCCGGCGCCGCTGCCCGGCGCGCCTGCGCCGCCGCCCGCGCCTCCGCCGACGCCGCTGGCCGGCGTCGCCGCCGGACGCTTCGCCCGCGAGACGATGTTCTTCAGCTCGGGGCGCTTGCCGGACTTGTCGCCGTGGCACCCGTCGCACGACTCCATCGCATTCGACCCGTAGTAGAACAGCCGCGGGTTGTCCGAGCCGTGCGGGTCGTGGCAGCTCGCGCAGGAGAAGTCGCGGCCGGGCCGGCGCGGGTCGTTGAGCTCGCCGCCGACCGGGTGGCCGCCCGCGGCGATGGCGGTGACGTGCCTCCCGTCCTTCTGGTCGGGGTGGCACGCCGTGCAGACCGCGTTGACCTTCTTCGAGAGGAGGCCACGGTTCGCGGTGCCGTGCGGATCGTGGCAGCCGGTGCACCCGTACCGCTCGAGCGCGGCGTGCTTGACCTTCTTCTCGTCGAGCGGCTTGTGACACTTGTAGCAGGCCGCCTTGCCTTCGCCGCCCTTCAGCGCGTACCGCGACGCGCCGCCGTGCGGGTCGTGGCACTGCTCGCAGCCCTTCGCCACCGGTGCATGCACGACCTTCCGGCCGGTCAGGTCGTCCTGGTGGCAGAGGAAGCACGTCTCCTGCGTCGTCGCCTTCGCCAGGAGCTTCGCGTTGTCGGACGCGTGCGGGTCGTGGCACACGGCGCAGTCGCCGACCAGGACGGCGCCGTGCGGGAACTTGGACCGGTCCTTCCGCTCGTGGCAGCCGTAGCAGAGCTCCACCACGGACTTCTTGAGCAGCTTGCGGTTGTCGCTCGAGTGCCCGCCGTCGTGGCAACCGAGGCAGTCGGTGCGCTTCAGCGCCGCGTGGACGACCGCCTTCGCGAGATCGACCCGGAATGCAGGCCCAGGGGTGCCCTTGCCGGTGGGCGCCTTCGCGTCGTGGCACTTGAGGCAGAACGCGCTCCCGCTCTCCGCCTTGATCGCGTTCGGGAGGTTGCCGCCGTGCGCGTCGTGGCACTCGAGGCAGCGGCCCTCCGCCACGGGCGCGTGCTTCACCGCCTTCGTGAGGAGCGGCTCCGGCTCGTGGCAGGTGAAGCAGACCTTCTCGCGGGGCTCGTTCAGCAGGCCCGCGTTATTCGAGGCGTGCGCCTCGTGGCAGGAGAGGCAGCTCCCCTGGCGCACGGCGGTGTGCACGGACTTGGACTGGTCCTTCCGCGCGTGGCAGCCGTAGCAGAGCTCCGGCTCGGTCCGGATCAGCGTCCAGTGCGTCGCCGTGCGGGCGCGGCACTTGCCCTGCTCGCCGGCGGCGGGCTTGTGGCACGCCTGGCAGTCGTGCTTCTGCAGCGCGCCGTGGACGATCGTCCGCTGCGTGAGCTGCGCGTGACAGCCGGAGCACCGCTCCGCGGCGGGGGGCGCCGCGACGGCCGGGGCGGGCGCGCCGGACGGCGGCGTCGCGCGGGGCGGCTGCTGCTGCCCGTACGCGCCCTGTGTGCAGAAAAGGATGAGCGCGACGTACATCACTCCGCCGAGACGGAGGGTCCGTACCACAGCGGCGCTGTAGGCGTGTTGGGCGGCGGATCTCGCGTACACGGGGATCGACACTCCGTTCGCTGCGGCGTGGACTGGGGGTGCGCGGGTGTGCAATCAGGGTGCCGTAATGTTCCACGGTCCACGCGGCAATCGGCCACCCGCGACGTTCGGGGTCCGGTGACCGTGGGACGGGCCCAGTTACGGAAGTTGTCAGTGCCAAATGAAAACTCCCGCGCAGCCATGCAGCCGTTTCGTCGGCGATCGCGAATCGGGTGAAAAGGCGCAAGCGTTGCGTGATTTCACCCGCCCGTCTGCCGGAATTTGGCGCGGTCCGGCGGGGGCACGCGGATTGCTCTAGTGCCGCGGAATCCCGGGTAAGGAGGGCGTCGTTTTGCTCGTCGCCGTCGGGCTCAACCAGAAGGGCGCGACCGTCGCGGATCGCGAGGTCCTCGCCATCCCCGCCGAGCAGTGGCCGGAGGTTCTCGCCGGCTACGCGGCGCTGGGCGGCGTGGACGAGGTGGTTGTGCTGTCCACCTGCTATCGCGTCGAGCTGTACGCTGCGACCCGATGTCCCGCCGCGGCCTCGATGGCGCTGCGGCAGGCGATGCAGGCGCGGGCGGGCCGCGACCTGCCGCTGTTCGAGCTCCACGGCGAGGAGGCGTTCCGGCACCTCGTGCGCGTCGCCGCCAGCCTCGAGTCGGCGATCGTCGGCGAGCCCCAGATCCAGGGGCAGGTGAAGGACGCCTTCCAGCGCGCCGTCGACGTCGGCACGGCCGGCAAGGAGCTCACCACGGTGCTCTCCCGCGCGCTCGCGGCCGCCAAGCGGGTGCGGACCGAGACCGCCGTCGGCCGCGCGGGCGTCTCCTGGGGCCACGCCGCCGTCGCCCTCGCGGAGAAGGTCCTCGGGCCGCTCGCCGGCTGTCGCGCGGTGGTGCTCGGCGCGGGCGAGATGGCGCGGCTCTCCGCGCAGCACCTCCGGGACCAGAAGGCCTCCGTCGTCGTCCTGAACCGGACGGTCGCGAATGCCGAGGCGCTCGCCGCGGAGCTCGGCGCGACGGCGAGGCCGCTCGAGGCGCTCGAGGAGGAGCTCCGGCACGCCGACGTGGTGATCTCCGCGGCGCCGGCCGCGCCGGCCGCCTTCGCCCCTGCGGCGATGGCAGCCCTCGTCCGCTCGCGGCGTCGCCGCATCGTCCTCGTCGATCTCGCGGTCCCGCGCGCGATCCCCGCCGAGACCGGCGCGATCCCGGACGTCTACCTCTGCGACGTCGACGATCTCGATCGCGTGATGAAGGCCGCGCTCGCCGAGCGCGCGACCGCCGCGCACGAGGGCGGGAACATCGTCGAGGAGGAGGTCCAGAAGTTCGCGCGCGCCGAGGCCGAGCGCCGGGCCGCGCCGCTCATCCAGGAGATGCGCAGCCGCGCCGCCGAGATCGCGCGCGAGGAGGTGGAGCGGACGCTCCGCCGCCTCGGCGAGGACCCGGAGCTCGCGCGGCGCCTCGACGCGATGGCGGGCTCGATCGTCTCGAAGCTCCTCCACGCGCCGAGCGCCCGGCTGCGCAGGGCGGCGACCGAGGGAGGGGCCGGCGAGCCGCTCGTCGAGGCCGCCGTGCAGATCTTCGGGCTGTCGGCGCCCGCGCACGCGCGCCGCGGCGAGGCCGCCTGACGGCCGGCCCCTTCACGCGGGGCCGCCGCCCTGCGATGATTGCCGAAGTGAAAGAACGGAACCGGCGCGGATGAACTTCCTCGAGCGCATCTACCAGCGGCTGGACTCGAGCCTCCGCGCGCGCATCCTCGTCCCCACCGCGCTCCTGTTCGCCCTGACGCTCTCGGCCATGGTCGCGGCCGCCGTCCACTTCTACGGCTCGGACATGGAGCGCGGCCGCCAGGAGCGGGCCGAGATCTTCGCCGGGATGGTCGCGTCCGGCGTGTCGAACGTCATGCTGGCCGGCCGCCCGCAGGACGTCTCCGGGCTGCTCGACGCGCTGGTCGCGCACCGGAGCGATCTCGTCTCCGCGAGCCTCATCAACCCGGGCGGGCACGTCTCCGTGTCGTCGAGCCCCGGCCTGCTCGGGCGCGTGCCGTGGGACGGCATCCACCGCGTCGAGGCCGTGAAGGTCGTGACGAGCTTCACGGGGGACCGCGGCGAGTACGCGGTCCTGCAGCCCATCGTGAACGGCGAGGCGTGCACCCGCTGCCACGACGTGCGCCAGCCCGTGAACGGCTGGCTCGACCTGCGCTTCACCCGGGATCCCGTCCTCGCGGCCCAGGCGCAGCTCGCGAAGACGCTGTCGCTCTCCGCCGCCGCAGCGTTCGTCTGCCTCCTCGGCATCGCGCTCTGGCTGCTCGGCCGGGAGGCGGTCACGCCGCTCCAGCGCCTGGTCACCGTGATGAGGCGCGCCGAGGCGGGCGAGCTGACGGTCCGCGCCGACGAGGGTCGGCCGGACGAGGTCGGCGTCGCGGCGCGGGGGTTCGACGCGACGCTCACCGCGCTGCGGCGAAGCCAGGCCGAGCTCGAGGCGTTCTACCGGGAGCGGATGGTGCGCGCCGACCGGTTCGCCGCGGTCGGTGAGATCGCGACGGGGCTCGCCCACGAGATCAAGAACCCGCTCGCCGGGCTCTCCGGCGCGCTCGAGCTGCTCTCGGAGGACCTCGCGCGCGATCCGCGGCACGCGGAGATCGTCTCGGAGATGCAGCACCAGGTGAACCGGCTGACGCACACCATGGAGAGCCTCCTCAGCTTCGCCCGACCCCCGAAGGCGAAGCTCCGCTCGACGGACGCGAACGCGTCCATCGAGAAGGTGCTCTTCCTCATCCGGCAGCAGTCCCGGAACGCGGGCATCACCCTGCATTCCGAGCTGGCGCCCAACCTCCCGACCGTCCTGGCGGATCCCGCCCAGCTCGAGCAGGTCTTCCTGAACATCTGCCTCAACGCCTGCCAGGCGATGGCGGCGCGCGGCGAGGGGGGGAAGCTCACGCTTCGCTCCCGTGCGGCCGAGGGCACCGTGGTCGTGGACATCGAGGACACCGGGCCCGGGATCCCGGCCGACGTCCGCGCCCAGGTGTTCAAGCCTTTCTTCACGACGAAGCGGGAGGGAAACGGTTTGGGGCTGGCGATCAGTGCCCGGATCGTGGCAGAGCACGGCGGCCACATCGGCTACCGGTGCCCGCCCGACGGTGGCACCGTCTTCACCGTGACCCTGCATCAGGCACGCCCCGGGCGCGCCGCGGAGCATGCCGCATGAACGATGCCTCGGCCCGCATCCTCGTCGTCGACGACGAGAAGCTCATCCGCTGGTCGGTGGCGGAGCGGCTTCAGCGCGACGGCTACGAGGTGCTGTCGGCGGAGTCGGGCGAGCAGGCGCTCGAGATGATCTCGGCGTCCCCGCCGGACCTCATGCTGCTCGACGTGAGGCTCCCCGGGATCGACGGCGTGCAGACGCTCCAGCGCGCGCTCTCGCTCCACCCCGAGGTGGCGGTGCTGATGATGTCCGCCCACTCGACCGTGGACGTCGCGGTCGAGGCGATGAAGCACGGCGCCATCGACTTCCTCGTGAAGCCGTTCCCGTTCCAGCAGCTCGATGCCGCCGTCCAGCGCGCGCTCGCGAACTCCCGCACGCGCCGGCAGATCGCCACGCTCACGAGCGACAAGCGCGGGGCGAGCGCGCTCGAGGCGATCGTGGGCGGCTCCGCCGCGATGGAGCAGGTGCGGAGCATGATCTCCCGCCTCGCCACCAGCGACACCACGACCGTCCTCATCGAGGGCGAGAGCGGCGCCGGCAAGGAGGTCGTCGCGCGGGCGATCCACTTCCAGAGCGCGCGCGCGGACAAGCCGATCATGCAGGTGAACTGCGCGGCGCTCCCCGAGCACCTCCTCGAGTCGGAGCTGTTCGGCCACGAGCGCGGCGCGTTCACCGACGCGCACACCCAGAAGCGCGGCCTGTTCGAGTCCGCCGAGGGCGGCTCGGTGATGCTCGACGAGATCGGCGACCTGCCGCCGGGCGGCCAGGCCAAGCTCCTCCGCCTCCTCGAGAACAAGGCGTTTCGCCGGGTCGGCGGCGTCCAGGAGCTGCGGGCCGACGTCCGGGTCATCGCCGCGACCAACGTCAACCTCGAGGAGCGCGTCTCCGAGGGGCGCTTCCGGGCCGACCTGTTCTTCCGCCTGAACGTGGTCCGGATCGTCGTGCCGCCGCTCCGGGAGCACCTCGACGACGTCCCGACGCTCGCGGCGCACTTCATCGTGCGCTTCAACCAGGAGATGAAGCGTCAGGTGAAGGGGATCTCGCCTGCCGCCCTCGAGATGCTGAAGGGCTATCACTGGCCCGGCAACGTTCGCGAGCTGCGGAACGTCGTCGAGCGCGCGTTCATCCTGCACGCCGGCACCGACGAGATCCGCCCCGAGCACCTCACGCCCGAGCTGCGTCGCGTCGCGCCGCCGAAGCGGCAGGAGAAGATCGTCCCGCAGATCACCGAGGAGGGCCTCGTGCTCGACGACGTCGAGCGCCGGCTCATCGCGGAGGCGATGGAGCGCGCGAGCGGCAACCAGTCCAAGGCCGCGCGCCTCCTCGGCGTGTCGCGCGACACGCTCCGCTACCGCCTGAAGAAGCACGGGATGGCGTAGGCGGCGCCGCCGCGGTCCGGAAACGAAACGGCCCGGGATCTCCCGGGCCGCTCGCTTCCGTCGCTTCGCCGGCCCGGAGGCCGCAGCCGCTACGCGATCGCGCGGTCGTCGATCTCCACCGGCTTGCCGTCCGTCGGCCAGTCGATCTCGGCCGCGAGCAGCTGCAGCTCCTGCTTCAGCTTCTCCTTGGCGCGGATCTCGAGCTGCCGGGCGCGCTCGCGGGAGAAGCCGAAGTGCTCGCCCAGCTCCTTCAGCGTGAGCGGGCGGTCGCTCATGACGCGCATCTCGATGATGTAGCGCTCGCGCTGGTCGAGGTGGGCGAGGGCCTCGCCGACCTTCCCGTGCACGATCTTCTGCTCCTCGGCTCCGGAGAGCTCGTCGTCCTGGCCGGGGGCGCCCGCGACCACGAAGTCGACGTGGCTGTAACTTCCGTCGTCCCCGAGCGGTGCGTCGAGCGAGAGATCGCGGCCTTCCATCCGCTGCTCCATCTCGCGGACCTCTCCCGGCTTCACGCGGAGCTTCTTCGCGACCTTGTTCGCGTCGTGCCCGTCCGAGTCGACGCCGTGCTCGGAGGACATCTTGTCCAGCTCGCGCTTCGTGCGGGCGAGGGAGAAGAACAGCTTCCGCTGCGCCTGCGTGGTCCCGAGCTTCACGAGCGACCAGGACTTGAGGATGTAGTTCTGGATGTACGCGCGGATCCACCACACCGCGTAGGAGATGAGGCGGATGCCCTTGTCCGGGTCGAACTTCTGCACCGCCTTCATGAGGCCGATGTTTCCCTCCTGGATGAGGTCGGCCATCTTGAAGCCGTAGGAGCGGTACTCGTAGGCGACCTTCACGACGAACCGGAGGTTGGCGGTCACGAGCCGGTGCGCTGCGCGCGTGTCGGCGTCCTTGCGGAACTCGCGCGCGAGGCGCTGCTCGTCCTCGACGGAGAGCAGCGGGAACCGGTTGATCTCCGAGAGATAAAGCTCGAGGGAGCTCGTCGTGCTCGGATAGGGCTGGCGGGTCATCTGGCCTCCTGGTGTACTCCGTCGTCGCCTCCCTACGCACCAAGCAACCGGTGTGCCGCCAGGGCCCCGAACGGATAACCCCCTGAATACGGCTGCTTGGCCGGAGGGCGGCGCTAGGGGTCCCGAGCCGGGGGCTATAATCATTACAGGGTCCCAAAAGAAAGGCCCTCCTCTTGGGTTTTTTGCCTGTAATAGTTTCAAAGACCTCTTTCAGACCTCGGTCGACCCACTTGCGGATGGTCGCTCGTCTCCCCATCGTGAGTGTTCGTCTCCGCGACAAAACGACCGAACGGGTACGTGCATGTCCGCAAAAGACGATGACGTTCCTCGGCCGGAGGAATCCCGAGAGCGCGAGACGCGCGGCAACTACCTGGGCTTCGTCGCGCACGAGGTCAGGAATCCGCTGTCGACCGCGCTCTGGTCGGCGGAGCTGCTCGCCCGGATGGCCGCCGAGGAGCGGGGCGGGCCGCGCGGCGAGAAGCTGACCGCCATGTGCCTGCGCTCGCTCGGGCGCGTGCGCCAGCTCATCGAGGACCACTTCCTGAGCGAGCGGCTCGACGTCGGCGGGATCCCGATCCGTCCCGAGTCGCTCGTCATCGGAGCGGTCGTCGAGGAGGCCGCCGGCCGCCGGCCGCCGGACGTCGGCGCCGTCACGATCGACGGCGACGCGTCGGTGACGCTCGAGATCGACCGGGCGCTCCTCGACCGGGCGCTCGACGCGCTGCTCGCGGCCGCCGGACGGGAGGCGGCGCCGGTGCGCGTGACGGTGCGGTCCGACGGGGGGCGTCTGGCGCTCGCGATCGCCGGCGCGCCCGCGGCGGCCGATGCGCTCGAGGATCCGAAGAAGGGCTCGCCGAGCGATCTGAAGGGGCGGGCGCTCGCCCTGCCGCTCGTACGGCGCGTGGCGCCGGCGCTGGGGGGAACGCTGGCCGTCGAGGGGGGAGCGTTCGTGCTGACGCTCCCGCTGCAGGCGGCCTATACTTCCCGCCCCGACGCCGCCGCCCACCCATGAACCGACCGCTCGTCCTCGTCGTCGACGACGATCCCGACATCCTCGATGCCATCTGCGACATCCTGGAGGCCGAAGGCTATCGCGTCGCCCGCGCCCGCCACGGGCTGGAGGCGCTCGAGCGCGTGAGCGAGGAGCTCCCCGCCGTCATCCTCCTGGACCTGATGATGCCGGTGATGGACGGACTCGCGTTCGCGAACGCGCTCCGGCAGCGGCCCGTGCCGCGGAGGATCCCGATCGTCGTGATCTCGGCGGATGGGAACCCGCAGAAGGTGGCGGCGCTCGGCGCGCAGGGCTACCTCGCGAAGCCGTTCGACATCGACGCGCTGCTCACGCACGTGTCCCACATGGCGGGCCACGCGGTCCCACGGTAGCAGGCGGTCCGCGCGGGGCGATCGCCGGCCGGCGCCAGACCGCCCCTGGTTTCGCGGTGTTCCCTTGACACGACGGGCGCGGACGGGTAGATAGCCGACCCTTTCCAAGTGCACGTCCTCCGCGGCCTTTCTCGACGCGCGGCGGACCAATGCGAGGTGTTCATGGCGACCGGACTGTTGGCGAAGAAGGTTGGGATGACGCAGATCTTCACGCCCGAGGGCGACTGCGTTCCCGTGACGGTGATCGAGGCGGGCCCCTGCACCGTGGTCCGCCGGAAGACGGCGGAGAAGGACGGCTACGACGCCGTCGTGCTCGGCTGGGAGACCGTCGACGAGAAGCACGCGCACCGGCTCACGAAGGCGGAGGTCGGCGTCTTCAAGAAGGCCGGCACGCCGATCTTCCGGCACGTGAAGGAGATCCGCGTCAAGGACGCGAAGCTCCTCGGCGACCTGAAGGCGGGTGACGTCCTCACCGTCGACAAGGTCTTCAAGCCGAACCAGCGCATCGACGTCTCCGGCGTCACGAAGGGCCGCGGCTTCGCCGGCGTCGTGAAGAAGTGGGGGATGAAGGGTGCCGCCCGCGACTCCTCCACGTCCCACGAGCACCACCGGCACATCGGCGCGATCGGTCAGCGCAAGACGCCGGGCAAGGTGTGGAAGGGCAAGCACCTCCCCGGCCACTACGGCAGCGACAACGTCACGATCCAGAACCTCACGGTCGTCGGCGTCGAGGCCGAGAAGAACCTCCTCCTCGTGTCCGGCGCCGTCCCCGGCCACGCGGATGGGGTCCTGTTCGTGAACACCGCCGTGAAGGGCCAGCCGCGGCCGAAGCAGAAGCAGGAAGAGCGCGCCCGCGCGAAGCCGAAGGTCTAGCGACCTCGGCAGCACGCCGCGCCACGAACGCCGCCCGGGAGACCGGGCGGCGTTCTGCGTTTCGGGGCTCTCGATCGGTCCGCCGGAAAGACGACGCCCCGCGCGGCAGCGGGACGCTGCACGGCGGGGCGGGGGATCTGCCTCGGGGCGGG
Source organism: Anaeromyxobacter oryzae (assembly GCF_023169945.1). Lineage (GTDB taxonomy): Bacteria > Myxococcota > Myxococcia > Myxococcales > Anaeromyxobacteraceae > Anaeromyxobacter > Anaeromyxobacter oryzae. The sequence continues at coordinate 6,648,032 of NZ_AP025591.1, read as the reverse complement.
GAGGGTGGCCCGCTACGCGTCCGCGGTCGCCGCGCCGCGCTTCCGGTCGCGCTCGATCTTGTAGCGGACGGTCGGGTCGAGGAACTTCTTCCGGAGCCGGATGGACTGCGGCGTCACCTCGACGAGCTCGTCCTCGGCGATCCACTCGAGCGCCATCTCGAGGCTCATGTCCCGCGGCGGCGTCAGGATGACGTTCTCGTCCCGGCCGGCCGCGCGGATGTTCGTGAGCTTCTTCTCCTTCGAGATGTTGAAGTCGAGGTCGTTGTCGTGGCTGTGCTCGCCCACGATCATCCCGGCGTACACCTTGTCGCCGGGCTTCACGAACAGCGAGCCGCGCTCCTGGCAGTAGAAGCAGGCGTAGGCGACCACGTCCCCCACCCGGTCCGCGACGATGGCGCCGGTCTTCCGCTTCTCGATCAGCCCCTGCCACGGCTCGTAGCCGTCGAACTGGGAGGACATGATCCCCTCGCCGCGGGTGAGGGTGAGGAACTCGCCGCGGAACCCGATGAGCCCGCGCGCCGGCACGCGGAACTGGAGGCGCGTGCGGCCGGAGCCGATGGGCTGCATGTCGACCATCCGGCCCTTGCGGCCGCCCATGCTCTGCGTCACCCCGCCCACCGCCTCGTTCGGGAGGTCACACACGAGCAGCTCCATCGGCTCGTGCACCTCGCCCTCGACGGTCTTCAGGATCGGCTCGGGGTTCGAGACGGTGAGCTCGTACCCCTCGCGCCGCATGTTCTCGACGATCACGGCGAGCTGGAGCTCGCCGCGGCCGACCACCTTGAATGCGTCGGGCGTCTCGGTGTCCTCGACGCGGATCGAGACGTTCTTGTAGGCCTCGCGGTAGAGCCGCTCGCGGATGTTCCGGCTCGTGACGTACTTCCCTTCCTTGCCGGCGAAGGGGCCGTCGTTCACCTTGAACACCATCGACATGGTGGGCTCCTCGACGCTGATGCGCGGGAGCGCCACCGGGTTCGTGAGGTCGGCGATGGTGTCGCCGATGCCGATCTCCTCCGCGCCGGCGATGCAGACGATCTCGCCGGGGCCGGCGTCCTTCACCTCGACGCGCTTCAGCCCGTCGTACGCGTAGAGCCGCACGACCTTGGCGGGGACGATCTTCCCCTCCTCGCGGATGACCGCGATGGCGTCGCCCTCGTGGAGGACGCCGGACGCGATCCGCCCGATGGCGAGGCGGCCCACGTAGTCGTCGTAGTCGAGGTTGTCGACGAGCATCTGCATGTGCGTCAGGTCGCCGACGGGCGGCGGCGGCACGTGCGTGAGGATGGCGTCGAAGAGCGGCTTCAGCGAGTCCGCCTCGAACGCGCCCTGGAGCGTGTGGGCGGCCCGGCCCTCGCGGGCGATGGCGTAGATCACCGGGAAGTCGATCTGGTGCTCGTTCGCGCCGAGATCGATGTAGAGCGAGTAGACGAGGTCGAGGACCTCCTTCGCCCGCGCGTCCTGGCGGTCCACCTTGTTGATGACGAGCACCGAGGGGAGCCCGAGCGCGAGCGCCTTCGAGAGCACGAAGCGCGTCTGCGGGAGCGGGCCCTCCGCCGCGTCCACCAGCAGCAGCACGCCGTCGACGAGCCGCAGCGCGCGCTCGACCTCGCCGCCGAAGTCGGCGTGGCCGGGCGTGTCGACGATGTTGATCTTCACCCCGTTGTAGGTGACGGCGGTGTTCTTCGCGAGGATGGTGATGCCCTTCTCGCGCTCGAGGTCGTTCGAGTCCATGACCCGCTCGACCACCTGCTCGTTGGCGCGGAAGACTCCCGCCTGCCGCAGCATGAAGTCGACGAGGGTGGTCTTGCCGTGGTCGACGTGGGCGACGATCGCCACGTTCCGGATCTGCTCGCGCGGTATCATGAAGCTCCAGTGCCTGAAACCTAAAAGGCCGGAACTCATAGCCTTTCGCGCGCGATGTCGCAAGGGGCACGGAGGTGCTTCGGCCGGACGCCCGTCCGGAGGGCGTGCTAGCATCCTCCCCCGATCGATTCGACCCCGCGCGACCGGGGGGCGCGCGCGCGATGCCCCACGCGATCTTGTTCGTGGACGACGAGGCGGAGGTCCTCTCGCTGCTCGCGCGGACCTTCTCGGCGCGCGACGGCTACGAGGCGCTCACCGCGACTTCCGGCCACGAGGCGCTCGCGCTGCTGGCGGCGCGCGACGTCGATCTCCTCGTCACCGACCAGCGCATGCCGGGGATGACGGGCATCGAGCTCATCGCCGCCGCCCGCCGGCGCGTCCCCGATCTCTGCGCGATCGTGCTCACGGCGTACACCGATCCGGACGATCTCGTCGCCGCCATCAACCAGGGGCAGGTCTATCGGTACCTCGTGAAGCCGTGGGAGAGCGTCGACCTGCGCCAGACGGTCGCCTCCGCGCTCGAGCAGGTGCAGCTCAAGCGGGATCGCGCCCGGCTGCACGCGGAGCTGGAGCGGCGACTCGCGGCGCTCCAGATCGCCTCCGAGATCGCGCGCGACGTCGGCGCCGCGGAGAGCCCCGCGGCGCTCCTCGAGCGCGTCGTCGCGCGGCTCCCCGAGATCGTGCCGTGCGACGCGGCCGCGGCGCTGCTCGCGCCGCCGGGCAGCGCGCCGGTGCTGCTCGTCCGCGCGAGGACCCGGCTCGGCGACGCGGCGCTGGGGGCCGTGCGGGCCGACGCGCTCGCCGCGCACGCGGAGCACGCCGGGGCGGCCGTCGACGCGGCCGCGCTCGAGCTGCGGCTGGTGGGCGCCGCCGACGGGCGCGGCCCCGACGCGTTCGCGTCGCGCCTCACGGTCCCCGTGCACGCGGACGGCGCGGTGGCGGGCGTGGTCGTCCTCGAGAGCGCCGCCATCGAGGCGTTCGGGGACGGCGACGCGCGCGTGCTGGACGTGCTCGTGAACGAGCTCGCCGAGGCGCTCCGGGCGTTCGCGACGCGCGTCGACGCGGAGCGGCGGCGGCTCGAGCGCGTCGTGGAGAGCCTCGCCGACGGGCTCGTCTTCGCGCCGCAGGATCGCGACGAGGTGGTGGCCAACCCGGCGGCGCGGCGGATGCTCGGCGCGCCCGCGACGGGGCCGCTCACCCGCGCGTGGCTCGAGGAGGCGCTGGGGAGCCCCGTGCTCGCCATCGGCCGGGGCGCTCCGCCGGGCTCGGTGGCGCGGGCGGTGGAGGGTCAGGAGATCCGGCGCGGCGAGCGCAACCTCGCGCCGATCGTCTCGCCGGTCCCGGACGGGAGGGGGCGCCTCGCGGGCGTCGCGGTGGTCCTCCGCGACGTGACCGAGCAGCGGCGGCTGGAGGAGCGCAAGGAGGAGTTCGTCCACGTCGTGAGCCACGAGCTGCGGACGCCGCTCACCTCCATCACCGGCGCGCTCGATCTCGTCCTCGACGGCCTCGTCGGCGCGCTCGAGCCGAAGCAGGAGCGCTACCTCAAGATGGCGCGGGACTCGACCGAGCGGCTGAACGCGCTCGTCGACGACATCCTGGACGTCGCCCGGCTCGCGAAGGGCAAGCTGCGGATGGAGCTGGAGCCGGTGCGGCTGGACGAGCTCGCGCGCGCCGCGGCGGACCGCTGGCAGGCCGCCGCCGCCGAGCGCGGGATCGAGCTCCAGGTGCACGCCCCGGCGGCGCCCGTCGCGATCACGGCCGACCCCGGCCGCCTCGGCCAGGTGCTCGCGAACCTCCTCACGAACGCGGTGAAGTTCTCGCCGGAGAACGGCGTCATCCGCGTCCGCGTGTTCCGGTCCCAGGCGCTCGGCGGCGTCGCCGGCCTGTCGGTCTGGAACGCGGGCGACGCGATCCCGGAGGAGGACCTCGAGCGGATCTTCGAGAAGTTCGAGCAGTCGCGCTCCGGCTCGAGGGGGCGGACGCGCGGCTCGGGGCTCGGGCTCGCGATCTGCCGCGGGCTCGTCGAGGCGCACGGCGGCCGGATCTGGGCGGAGAGCGCGCCGGGGGAGGGCGTGAAGCTCGTGGCGGTGCTGCCGGACGAGCCGCCGAAGGCGCCGGAGAAGGTGTCGCGGGCGGACGGCGCCGTCGCGGTGGTCGTGGACGAGGCGGATGCCGCAGCGCTCGCGCGGGGCGTGCTCGAGGGGCGCGGCTTCCGGTGCCGCACGGCCGCCACGCCCGAACAGGCGCTCGCGCTCGTCCGCGGCCTGCGGGCGCGCCTCGTCGTGTGGGATCCGGCGCTCCCGGCGGTCGCGGAGGTGCCCTTCGCCGAGATCCTGCGCCACGACCCGGACGCCCGCGACGCGCGGCTGCTCGTCGCGAGCGCGCCCGCGGGCCGCGGCGCGGCGCTCAGGGCCGGTGCGGCGTTCGTCGCGAAGCCGGCGAGCGCCGCGGAGCTGGCCGCCGCCGCGGAGGACGCGGTGGATCGCGCCCGCGCGACGCGCGCCCGCGTCCTCGTCGTGGACGACGACCCGGCGATCCGCGCCATCTGCGCGGAGGTGCTCGCCGCCAGCGGGTACGAGGTGGTGGAGGCAGGCTCGTGCGCCGAGGCCCGCGCGGTCGTCCGCGACCGCCGCCCGCAGGCGCTCCTCGTGGACGTGCAGCTGCCCGACGGCGACGGGTTCGGCCTCCTCGAGGCGCTCGCGGACGTCCGGGTCCAGGAGCCGTTCGCGGCCGTGTTCCTGTCCGCGCGCGGCGAGGTCCAGGACAAGGTGCGCGGGCTCGGCCTCGGCGCCGACGACTACGTGACGAAGCCGTTCGACGCCCGCGAGCTCATCGCACGCCTCGACGCCGCGCTGGCGCGCCGCGAGGCCGCCCTGCACGCGTCCCCGATGACCCGCCTCCCCGGCGCGCCCGCGATCGACCGCGAGGTGGCGCGCCGGCTCGCCGCCCGCACGCCGTTCGCGCTCACCTACGTCGACCTCGACAACCTGAAGGCGTTCAACGACCACTACGGCTACGCCAAGGCGGACGGCGTCCTCCTCCAGACCGCCGAGATCCTGCGCGACGCGGTGGCGCTCGAGGGCGGCGACGGCGCGTTCCTCGGCCACGTCGGCGGCGACGACTTCGTGCTCCTCACCGCCCCGGACCGCGCCCACGCCGTGTGTCGGGCTGCGCTCGCCGCGTTCGACCGGGTGATCCCGCTCTACTATGACCGCGCCGATCGCGACCGCGGCTACATCGAGGCGCCGGACCGGTACGGCGCGCGGCGGCGCTTCCCCGTGCTCTCCGTCAGCGCCGTCACGGTCCTCGCCGCGCCGGGGCGCTTCGCGGGGCACGCCGAGCTGGCGCGCGCCGCCGCCGAGCTGAAGCAGCGCGCGAAGCGCGTCCCCGGGAGCGTGCACCTCGTCGACGGGGCGGCGTCGTGAGCCTCGGTCGGAAGCTCGCGCTCTTCCTCCTCCTCGCCGCCGTCGCCCCGCTCGCGGGGGTCGGGTTCGCGCTGCTCGCACGCGTGCAGCGGACCCTCGGAGAGCGCACCGCGGCCGAGCAGCTCGCGCGCGCCGAGACGGCCGCGGCGACGGTCACCGAGGACCTCGAGCGGACCGACCGCGAGCTCGACGCCTTCCTCCGCGCCTGGCGGCCCGATCGGCTCACCGACCCGGAGCTGCAGCGGCTCCTGTTCCTGCTCTCGCAGCAGGTGTCGGGCGCGAACGCCGCGGCGGTCGTCGACGCGGCCGGCTCGGTGCGCGCCGCCGTGGACGAGGCCGCCCGGCCCGCGGGCGACCCCTCGACCCAGGCATTCGTCGCGGCGCTCCGCGCCACCGCGGCGGCGCCGGATGCCGGCCTGGTCCTGGCGGTGTACGAGGATCCCGCGCGCGGTCCCCTCGTCGCGGCGGTTCGCGGGGTCCGCGCGGAAGCCGGGGCGGGCTGGCTCGTCGGGGCCCGGCTCGACCCCGAGCGGACGCGACGGCGGCTCGACGCCGCCGCGGCCGCGGGCGGCGGGGCGTGGCTCCTGGACGCTCGCGGGGGGCCGCTCGTCGCATCGTCGGGGGCCGGCCCGCTGGCGGCCGAGGAGCGCGACGAGGTCGCGGCGGCGCTCGCGCCGGACCGGCGCGGCGCGCTCCAGGGACGCCGCCTCGTCGCGGCGTGGGCGCCGCTCGGGAACGGGACGGGGTGGGGGATCCTCGTCGCCGTCCCGGCGCGGGTCGCGTACGCCGACGTGATCCGGACGCGCCGCGAGGTCCTCGCCGCGAGCGCGCTCGTGCTGGCGGTCGTGCTCGCCGCGGCCGCGCTCCTCGCGCGGCGCCTCGCCGCCGGCCTCGCGCGGATCGACGCCGCGGCGCGCGCTCTCGGGTCCGGCGACCTCGCCGTGAGGCTCCCCGTCCGCGGCGGCGACGAGGTGGCGGCGGTGTCCGCGACCTTCAACGGGATGGCGGAGGAGCTCGGGCGCGCCCGCGCGAAGCTCGAGGGGTGGAACGAGGAGCTGCGGCTGGAGGTCGAGGCGCGGACACGCGACCTCGAGGCGGCGCACGCGCGGCTCCTCGAGGCGCAGAAGCTCGCCGCCGTCGGCCGGCTCGGCGCGGGCGTCGCGCACGAGATCAACAACCCGCTCGCGGGGATCCTGGGGAACGCGCAGCTCCTCCTCGAGGAGAAGGCGCCCGGCGACCCCGACCGGGAGGCGCTCTCGACGATCGAGGACCTGGCGCGCCGCTGCCGCGACGTGGTGCGGCGCCTGCTCCGCTTCAGCCAGCAGGGCGCGCAGCCGGATCTTCGCGAGCTCGACCTGAACGCCGTCGTCTCCGAGGCGCTCGCGCTCGCGGGCGGCGAGGTGGCCGCGGGCGGAGCGCCGGTCGACGTCGTCCTCGCCGACCCGGCGCCGCGCGTGCGCGGCGACGCCGGCCAGCTCGCGCGCGTGGTGCTGGACCTCGTCTGGAACGCGCGCGCGGCGTGCGATGGGCGCAGCGGGGCGCGCATCCGCGTCGAGACGGCGCGCGCGGCGGACGGCGCGCGCATCCTCGTCCAGGACGGCGGCAAGGGGATCCCGGCCGAGGACCTCCCGCACCTCTTCGAGCCGTTCTTCACGACGAAGGCCCGCTGGACGGACGTCGGGCTCGGGCTGCCGGCGGCGTACGCCGTCGTCTCGGCGCACGGCGGGCGGATCGACGTGTCGAGCCGGCCGGGCGAGGGCAGCACGTTCACGGTCAGCCTGCCCGGGGCGAAGGGGGCGACGGTATAGTCGCGCGGCATGGGCCGACGGGAGCACGTCCGGTTCTGGGCCCTCGCGGCGCTGCTCGTCGCGGGCGCCGCCGCGGCGTACGCGGTCCTCCTCGGGCGCGAGCCGGCGACGCCGAAGGCGACCGTCGCCTCGGCGGACGCCGCTCCCGTGCTCGCGGTCACCCGCGTGGTGGGCCAGGTCGAGCGCGTGCGCGGCGCGGAGCGGGCGCCCGCTCGAGCCGGCGACGCGCTGCGCCGGGACGACGCCCTCGTCGCCGGCGTGGACGGTCGGGTCGAGCTCTCCGCGGGCGACAGCTACACCGTCGAGCTCGAGGGCGCGGCGCGGTTCGACGTGCAGCAGATCACCGCGACGCTCGCGCGCTTCCGGCTCGAGTCCGGCCTCGTGTCGGCGCGCGTGCGGGAGGACCCCCGCCGCACCGTCGAGTTCGAGGCGACGCGCGGGACCGTCATGCGGACGCGTGGCGGCGCGGTGTCGATGTCGCGCTCCGGGAAGGTGGTGGCCGTCGCCGCGACCGAAGGGGCCGCCGAGCTCGAGAGCGCCGGGACTACCGTCGTCGTCGGCGCCGGCAAGCGCGCCACCGCGGTCGAGGGTCTCCCGCCCTCGGACGCGGTGCCGCTCCCGCCGGAGCTGCTCCTCAAGGTGGCGTGGCCCGGGGAGCGGACCACGAACCGCGCCCGGATCGTCGTACGCGGCCGCACGGAGCCCGGTGCGGTCGTGGTGCTCGGCGGCGAGCCGGTCGAGGTCGGTCCGGACGGCACGTTCATGCACGTCCTCTACCTGCGGGAGGGAAGCCAGGTGCTCGAGGCGAGCGCGCGCGGCGTCGGCGGCCGTTCGTCCCGGGAGCACGGGCCGCCGGTGGTCCTCGACACCCGGGCGCCGGACCCTCGGTTCGATACCCGGGGGCTCTGGGGCGGTTCGCCTCGGTGAGTCCGTTCCCCACACGGCGGTCAGGCGAGAGCGGCAGAGCGCCCGCTTGACCGTCCTCTGCGGGGGAGCACACTATCCCCCAGCTGGAGGGACGCGCACGGAGGGAGAAGCCGTCCGCGCACGCGCATCAGGCGCGGCGCCGCCGGTCCGCGCGCGACCGCAGGAGGGGACCCGTGCAGCGCATCGTCCACGCCACCGCGCTCGCGGTCGCGCTCGCGGCGCCGGTCGCCGCGCGGGCGCTGCCGGTCGGCGACCTCCGCTGGCTGGTCGAGGCGCCCGGCGAGCAGACGAAACCCTCCATCGACGGTCCCTACGTCGTCTACGCGGATCACTCCGGCGCGGACTGGGACGTCCGCATGTACGATCTCTCGACCGGGACGACGGTCGACGTCGCCGTCGGCCCGGGCGACCAGCAGAGCCCCGACGTCTCCCGCTCCGTCGTCGCGTACCGCGCGCCCTCCGGCATCGAGGTCTACTCGATCCCGCTGCGGGCGCTCCTCCGGTCCGGCGCGGAGCAGGACGTCGCCGGCGCGCCGGCGACCTCCGAGGCCGTCGTCGCGTGGGAGCGGGACGCCGCCGACGGCTCCGGGCGCGACGTCGTCTGGTCGAGGCTGCTGCAGCCGAAGGTGAACGGCGTGCTCGGCGGGCCCGGCGACCAGCACGCGCCCGCCGCGTTCGGCGACTGGGTCGGGCTCGTGGACGACGCGGACGGCGGAGCGGTCCGCATGCTCGACACCACGACCGGCGAGGTCCGCGAGGTCTGCCCCGGCCGCGCGACGGGCCTCGCGATGGACGGTGCGCCCGACGCGCCGCGGGTGGTGGTGGCGCGCGACGCCGGCGGCGGCGACACGGACGTGGAGGTGTACGACACGCCCGGGGTGCTCGGTGCGGCGCTGCGCGTCCCCGGGACGCAGCGGAACCCGCACGTCTCCGGGGATTGGGTCGCGTTCGAGGACCTCTCGACCGGTCACTCGCAGGTCGTCCTGTGGAACCTCGCGACCGGCACCGCGTTCGTCCCGCACCCGAGCGCGAGCGATCAGATCCTGAACGACGTCTCGGCCGTGCCGGGCCAGTCGGTCCGGGTCGTGTTCGCCGACGACGCGCACGGCGATCTCGACATCGCGATGTACACCCTGCCGCTCCCGTTGGCGGACGACGGCGCGCCGGCGAACTGGCCGCCCGCACCGCCGCCGGCGCGGTGCGACGACCCCGCCGCGATCGTGCTCGCGGACCTGACGCTCGCGCGCGAGACGGGGAAGCCGTTCGTGGCGCAGGCGCCGCTCGCCGGCGCCGTCACGGAGGGAAGGGTCCTCGTGTGTCTCGACGCGATGGGCGTGTCGAGCGCCGGCGTCGTCCTCGGCGACCGGCCGGTGATCGCCGCGACGCCTGCCGACTTCGCGATCCCGGTCCATCACCTCGAGCGCGTCGTCACGATCGAGCCGGGGGACGGGCGCGTGGCCGCCGCGGCCGCGGGCGTCCCCGGCGCGACGCTGCGCGTCCGCGTGCTCGGCGGGGCCGTGCCGCCGCTCGCCTGCGAGGGTCCCGGCTGCGGCGGGCACCTCGACGGCGGCCCCGGGACGCACGGCGCGCCGCGCGGGCAGGGCTGCGGCAGCGCGGGCGCGGGGCTCGCGCCGCTCGGGCTCGCCGCCGCCCTCCTGCGGCGGCGCCGCCGCGCGTGAACGCCGCCGCCGCGCTCGCCGCCGCGCTGGTCCTCGCCGCGCCGGGCGCCCCGCCGGCGATCCGTCTCCCGCCGTGGCCGCTGTCGCCGGACGGCGACGTGGTGGCGCTGACGCCCGGAGCGCCGCTCCAGGCGGACGGGGCGCGCGCGGAGCCGCTCGCGCCGGGGCTCTGGCGCGTCGTACCGGCGCCCGGCGTCCGGGAGGTCGTCCTCGTCTCGGGCGCCGCGAGGCGCGTCGCGCCGGTCGGCGCGCCCCCGGGTCGCGTCGAGATCGCGGTGACGCCGGGCCAGCCGGTGAAGGGGCGCGATCGCGAGGTGGCGCTCGTGCTGACGGTGCGGGACGCCTCGGGCGCGGTCGACGCGGGCGCGCCTTCGCCGGTGGTCTCCGCCGCCGCGGGGCACGTCGGCGCGGTCGCGCCGGATGGGCCGGGACGGTTCACCGCACGGTTCGAGCCCTCGCCGGCGCGCTGGCCGGAGGTGGCCATCGTCGTCGCGCTCGTGCCGCGGTGCCCGCTCTGCCCTACGCCGCGCGCCGTCGGCGCCATCTCGTTCCCCGTCGCCGCGGCGATCACGCTCCCCGGGCGCGCCGAGCCGGGCGTGCGCACGACGCTCGAGGTCGGCGGGCGCTCGTTCGGCCCGGTGACGGCGGACGCGCGCGGCCGCTTCAGCGTGGACGTGGTGGTGCCGCCCGGCGCGCGGACGGCGATCGCGACCTCCGTCGACGCCATCGGGAACCGCAACCGGACGACGGTCGACCTCGGTCTCCCCGCGGTGGACCGGCTCGCGTGCGCCGCGTGGCCGAGCGCCGTCCCGGCGGACGGCTCCGCGAGCGCGTCGCTGTGGTGTCTCGCGACGGAGCCGGGCGGTGCGCCCGTCCGGGCGGCGGCCCTCGCGGCCTCCGCGCGGCGCGGCGTCGTCGGCCCGCTCGAGCCCGGGCCGGGCGCGCTCCAGCACGCGACGTACCGGGCGCCCGTGGGCGGCGGCGGCCGGGCCGACGCCATCGAGATCGCGTTCCCGGGCGGTGGCGCCGCGTCGTGCGAGGCCGTGGAGATCGCCCTCGCCACCGGGGCGCCCGCCGCCCTCGAGGCGAGGCTCGCGCGGGATCCCGTCCCGCTCGGCGCGATCGTCGCCGCCGACACGGCGGTCCGGGACGCCCGCGGCGACCTCCTCGGCGCGGCGCACGGGCCGGCCGGCGCGCGCCAGGGCTTCGTGGCGCCCGACCGGTTCGTCGCGCGCGCCGCTCCCGCCGCGAGGAGCGAGACCGGGGAGGGCGGACGCGAGCCGGACTGGATCCAGCGCGCGCCGCTGGCGTTCGAGCTCGCGCCGGGGCGGGAGGCGGCGTCGCTCTCGATCCGCCGCGACGGCCGGCAGTGGGTCGCGACGGCCCGCACCGTCGACGCGCGGGCGGCGGCGGGCGTCGTCGTGCGATTCGGCTCCGGGGCCCGGGTCACGACGGACGCGGCCGGCGAGGCGCGGGCGCCGGCGTCCGGCGACGAGGAGACGGTCGAGGCGGACGGCGGCGCGCGCGCGGCGGGGTGGGCAGATGTCGCGCCGCCTGCGACCCCGGTGGCCCTCGTGCGGACGGTCGACGTCCCGCTCCGGCCGCCGTCGCCGATCGAGGTCGTCGCGCGCCTCGATGCTGGGACGCTGCGCTTCGAGGTGGACGACGCGGACGGCCGCCCGGTGCCGGGCCGGCGGGTCGTCCTCCGCGCCGAGGGCGTCACCCTCGGCCCGCCGTCGCCGGACGGCGCCGGGCAGCGCTGCGCGGTCGCGGGAAGGCCGGGCCGCATCGCGGTGGTCGACGCGGAGACGGGCGTCGCCGCGCTCGTGGAGGTCCGGTGAGGAGCCCCTGGGCCGCGTTCGTCCTCGCGGCCCCGCTGGTGGCGGCCGGCCAGCCCGTGGAGCTCGGCGCCGCGCGGCGGATCGGAGGCACCGTGCTCGGCCGCGTGTGCCTGGACGTCGACGGCGACGGCAGGTGCGAGGAAGAGGAGCCCGGCGTCGCCGGAGCCCGGGTGATCGCGTCCGCGGGCGGGGTCGCGATCGCCGGCCCCGATGGCCGCTTCCACCTGCTCGACGTGCCGGACCGCGTGGTCGCGCGGGATCGGACCGCGTACGGCGGGCTGTCGATCGCGGTCGAGGGGCTCGGCGCGCGCGCCGCCGTCGAGCTCGCGGCCGAGGGCGCCGCCTCGGTCGACCTCGCGGTCCCGGCGGCGCCCGCCGGGTCCCCGCCCGCGCTCGCGCTCGACCCCGAGGCGGTGCGGCCGCCCGCTCCCGGGGAGCGGGAGATCCTGCTCGCCGGGCGGGTCCCGGTCGGCAGCGTCGTCGAGGTCGGCGGGGTCGCGCGCGCGGTCGGCGCTGGAGGCGAGGTGCTCGTCCCGGTCCCGCTCGAGCACGGCGCCCGGCTCATCGAGCTCGTGATCCGCGCGCCGGGCGGAGCCGTATCGATCGTGGCCTGGCCGGTGTTCGTGGGGCGCCGCGCCGACGGGAGCGTCCTCGTGCTCCCCGGCGCGCCGGAGCGCGTCGCGACGGTCGCCGCCGCGCCGGCCGCGGGCGGGGGGCTGCTCGTCAGCGGCACGATCGCGCCGGGGCGCCGGCCGCGGATCGCCGGCGCGCTCGCCACGCCGGGCGCGGGAGGCACGTTCGCGGCGTTCGCGCCCGCGGGCGCGCCGCCCGAGCTCGAGGTGCTCGAGGCCGACGTCGCGCGCGTCCGCGTGCCGCTAGCGGCCCCCGCGGCCGCCGGGATGTCCGTCGCGACGGCCCTCGGGGAGGCGGAGGTCTCCTTCCTCGGCCGGCCAGGGCTCCTCGTCACCGGGCGGGCGTCGGGCGCGCTCCGGGCGCGGCTCGGGGCGGTCGACGTCGAGGCGGGCGCCGACCTCGACGACCGCGATCGGCTCGGGGACCTGGCGCGCCCGCGGGACGCGCTCACGCTGGAGCACGCCCTCGAGCCCGCCCGGACGTTCCTGACCGCGGGCGACGCGGGCGCCGCGGACGATCGTAACGCCGCGCGGGGCCGGCTCTGGGCGCGGGTGGCGGGGGACGGCGGCCGTCTCGAGCTCGGCGGCGCGCGCGCGGGGCTCACCGGATCCGAGCTCGGGCGTTACGACCGCGCGCTCTTCGGCGGGAAGGGGGAGGGCGCCGCCGTGCTGGGTCCGGTGGAGCTCCGGGCGAGCGCCTTCGGCGCCACGCTCCGCGCCGACGCCGCGGGCAACGCCCCTCCGCTCCCGGCCCACGACGCGCTCTCCGCCACGGGCGGCGCGCTCTTCTGGCTCTCGCACGGCGAGGTGGTCCCCGGGAGCGAGGCGCTCCGCGTCGAGTGGCGGGACCCGTTCACGGGGCGCGTGGTCCGGCAGCGGACCCTCGTTCGCGGCGAGGACTACGAGATCTCGTGGGCGACGGGGCGCGTCATCCTGGCGCGGCCGCTCTCGTCCGTGGCCGCGCCGGCGGCCCTCGTCACCGCCGACCCGTTCGTCGCCGCCGCGGCGGTGCTCCTCGCGGATTACCTGCACGCGTCCGCCGGGCCCGTGGCCGACGATCTGCGGGGCGGGCGGGTCTCCGCCGCCGCCGGGCCGGTCTCGCTGGCGGTGCACGGGGTCAGCGAGGACCGGCCGGGCTCGCCGTACCGGCTGGCCGCCGCGACGGGCATCTTCGACCTCGCGCTCGCGGAGGTACGCGTCGAGGCGGCGCGGAGCACCGGCCTCGCGCTCGACGCCGCGAGCGGCTTCTCGCGGTCGTCGGACGGAGGGTTCGTCTTCGCGGCGCCCGCTCCGGCGGCGGCGGAGGGCGACGCGTTGCACGTCGAGGTTCGCGGCGGGGGCGGGCCGGTCCGCGCGGACGCGTGGTGGCGGGTCCGCGAGGCCGGCTACTCCGACGCCGAGTTCCTCGAGACGCGCGCCGCACGAGAGCGCGGGGCCGAGGTCTCGCTCGCGGGGCCGGTCGCGCTCGAGCTCCGGTGGGCGGAGCGGCAGGGCACCGACCCCCGCGATCCCGCCGGCGCGACGCCGCTCGACGCGCGCCGCGCCGTCGCGCGGAGCGAGGTGGTGCTCGGCGGCATCGCCATCGCCGCGGAGGCCATCGACACGCGGCTGAGCGCGCCGGCGCCGGGAGAGGAGACGTCCGCCGGGCTCCGCGCGGCGGCGGGCGTCGCGCCCGGCCTCACGCTGGACGTCTCCCATCATCAGGCGCTGCGGGTCACGGGCGCGGGCGTCGACCCGACCTTCAGCGCCGTCGGGGCCATGATCGAGACCCACGAGGAGACGGTCGGGCTCCGCGCCGGCTGGGGACCCGCGATCGGCCCGAGGCTCGTCGCGATCGGCGAGCGCCGCGGCCCGGGCGACGCCGTGTACGGCACCTTCTCCGTGGATCCGGACGCGCCCTCCGCGTTCAGGTCGGACGCCGGCACGCTCGGGGCCCGCCGCACGGCCGGGGACGCCGAGATCTTCACGGAGGAGCAGTTCGCGCGCGATCCCTTCGGCCTCCGCAGCGCGCGCGTCGTCGGGGCGCGGGTCGCGCCCGCGGCTGGCCTCACGGTCTCCCTCACCGCCGAGCGCGGGGAGCGGCTCCGCCCCGGCGGCGAGCCGACGCGCCGGAGCGCGGCCGCCGCCGCCGCGGGCCTGGTCCGCGGGCCCGTGCTGGCGGCGCTGCGCGGCGAGGTCAGGGACGAGGGCGACGGCCACGCCGTCGCGGCGGGCGGGTCCGTCGAGTGGCGTCTCGCGCCGCCCGCGACGCTGTCGGCGCGCGCCGGGTGGTCGCAGGGCGTCGTCGGTGGCCGCGAGGCGCTCGATCTCGAGGCGGCGGTCGGCGGCGCGCTCCGGCTCGCGCGCGCATCCGCGCTCGCCACCGTCGCGCGGCTCGCGGAACGCCGCCCCGGGGAGGCGCGGCGCGACGGCGTCCTGGCGCGCGCGGCGCTGACGGTCGACGCCGCGTCGCGGCTCTCCGTCGGCCTCGCCGCGGGGGTCGCCGCGTGGCGGAGCGCGGGCGGCCGCGACGACCGGCTCGCGGGGAGCGTTCGGGCGCGGGTCCGGATCGCGGGGCCCGTCGATGCGGCGGCGGAGTACGCGCGCCGCGCGCCGCTCTCCGGCGCACGCCTCGGCGCGCTCGACGCCGTGCGCGTCGAGGCGGGCGTCGCGGCGGGCCTCTCCCGCGTGGCGCTCGGGTACAATCTCGTCGGCTTCGGCGGGGACGGGCTCGACCCCGCCGCCGACACGGGCCGGCTCTATCTGCGGGTGCAGGTCGGGTACTGAGGATATGCGCCGCCGTCACGTCCTCCTCGCGCTCGTCGCCCTCGCTGGACCCGCCGCCGCGCAGTTCCGCCCGGAGCCGATGGTGATCCCGCTCGACGCGTTCGGCGCGGCGACCGTGGGGTCCGTCGCGTCCGGCTGGCCCGCGGAGGACGTCCTCCAGCTCCCGCCCTCGCCGGTGGCGCCGCCGCTGCTGCGGCCGTACCGGCACCTGCTCTCGCGCCCGGCGCTGGGACGCGCGGTGGACGGGGCCGCGACCGAGGTCGCCGCCGGCTTCCTCGGCGGCCACGCCGCGGGCAGCCTCGCCGACCTGGTCTACCCGCGCGGCTCCTCCGTGAGCGTGTCCTTCGGCGCCGACCCCGCGACGCTGCGCTCGTTCGCGGCGTTCTCCGGCTCGGCGCCGACCGTCGCGTTCGTGCGGCTCCTGCCTCGCGACGGCGGCGACGTGCTCGTGGGCCCGGTCGGCACGGGCGGGTACGTGCCCGGGACGATCGACGCCGTGGACCTCTCCACCGGCGCAGTCGCGGAGCGGCGGTCGTGGCCCATCACGGCGATCGTCTCGCGGATCGGCGCGCCCGCGCAGGTCTTCCCGATCCGGCTCTCGCCCACCGCCCGCGCGCTCGGGATCGACGACCTCGCGGTGCCCGGGCAGGGCGAGGTCCAGCTCCTGCTGCACGAGGCGGCGCCGCAGGGTGGGCTCGCGGGTCTGAGCCTCCTCGCGGTGAAGGCCGGCGACCACGTGGACGCGACGCAGGCGCCGTGGCTGCCCGACGGCATGGGGCAGGGGGACGTCCACGGCGTCGCGCCGCTCGACGTGGACTTCGACGGGGTCCCGGATCTGGTCCTCTCCCTCGCGGTGTTCACCGACCCCGCACTCGCGACGCCGCGCGGCCTCGTGTGGATCCGCTCGACCGGCGCCCTCGCCGACTACGGCGACCGCACGGGGCGCTGGGGAGACCTCCGCGGACACCCCGACCTCGCCGGGATCACCGATCCCGTCACGCTCCGCGCGCTGACGATCGGCGGCCGGCCCGCGATCGCGGTATGGGACCGCGCGAGCGACGCGATCGCCGTGATCACCTCCGACGCCACGGCGCGCCGCCTCCGACTCTGGCGCGGGAGCGCCGGGGGCCTGCAGATCACCGACCTGTGGCTCGGGGACGTCGTGGGCAGCGCCGCGCCGGATCTCGTCGCGAAGGGCTACGACGCCGCGACGAACGCCTACGCGCTCCTCGTCTTCCCCGACGCCGGCGACGCGTGGCCCGAGCTGGCGTGGGCCCCGGGCAGCCCCGGCGTGGCGGCGCGGGGCCTGGACCACCCGATGTCGGTCGACGCGCGCGACGCCGACGGCGCGCTCACCGTGGAGTGGCTGCTCGCCGGGCGCGAGGACCCGCCCGCCGGGACCGGCGCGACGTTCGCGCTGCCCGGCGATCGGCTGTGCTCGGCCGGCGCGGAGGTGCCCGTCCGCGTCCGCGCGACGGACGACCTCGGCGTGTTCGCCGAGCTCGCGGGCGCGGTGCAGGTGGTCCTGACGCCGCCCGAGCTCGGGATCGCCGGCGCGGCGCCGCCGGGGAGGCTCGCGCTTCCGCCGGGCGGCACGCGCGCCGTGCTCGAGGGCAAGGCCTGGACCGGGTGCGGCCGGCTCGTGACGTTCACCTGGGGCGGCGCGGGGTTCCCGGCGACCGCCGTCGTGGCCGTCGAGAGCGGCCCCACGTGGACCCGGCAGACGCTCGACCTCCCCGAGGCCGCGTACCCGGCGCTGCTCGCCGGCGCGCCGCAGGTGACGCTCGCCGCGGTGGACGACGCCGGCCTCGCGAGCCCGGTCGCGACGCTGTCCCTGGAGCTCGACGCGACGGGGCTCGTCGCCGTCAGCCAGGCCGCGGATCGTGCGGCCCTCGCGGAGGGCGAGGTCGCGGTCGTCCGCACCACGCTCGAGAGCCGGCTCGCCGTGCCGCTCCCCGGGGTCGTGGTGGCCGCACGGCTCGCCGGCCTCGCGGTCGCCGGTCCTGCGCGCGTGCTCGGCGCGACCGGACGCGACGCGGGCGGCGGTGCGGTCGTGCTGGACGCGCTCCCGCCGGCGGGGACGGCGGTGGTCGTCGAGCTGCCCGTCCGGGCGACGTCGGCGGAGAGCGGCGCCGCCGCCGCGGAGGTCCGATCGTCCGGCGGGCACCTCCTCGCCCCTGCGGAGGCGCTCCGGAGGACGACCGAGGCCCTGCCCGGGTGCGGCTGCGCGGCGGGGAGCGGGGCGGACGCGCTCGGCCTCGCCGCGCTCGTGGCCGCGGCCTGGCGACGGCGCCGCCGCGCTACATGAACCCGATGCGGCGCGTCGAGGCGAGGACGCGCTCCACGGCGTCGAGCACCCGCATCACCTGGCACGCCTGCAGGAACGCCAGCGTGTCGCGCTCCGGCTGGTCGGCGAGGCGCACCAGGTCGGCGACGCTCTTGGTCCCGTCGGCGATCGGGAGCAGGCGCGCCTCCGCGGGCCGGAGGCGCAGCGCGTAGAGCTCGAAAGCGGGATCCGGCGCCGGCGCGAGGTGGACGTCCGCCGGGAGCTCCGCCCGGAGCCGATCCAGCGTGGCGGTCCGGAGCACGCCCTCGAGGACCAGGTCCGCCATCGCGATCCTCACCGGGACGCGGCCCGCCGGTGGCCGCCCGAGCTGGAACGCGTAGCTCCCCGCGCGCCACTCGAACGTGGACCACGCGACGGCGCGGATCTGCGCCGCGACCAGCTCGGCGCGGCGCTCGGGCGAGAGGAGGCCCTCGCGGGCGAGGAGGTCGGCCGTCCGCCCGTCCGGCGCGGCGCGCCGGAGCGCGTCGAGCCGCTCCGCCGTCACGAGCCCCCGGCGCACGCAGATGGCGCCGAGCCGCTCTCCCGCCACGTTCGAGGCCGCGTACACCGGGACGCCCTTCTCGACGACGACGATCTTCTTCACCGGCCCGGCGGTGAGGGTGAGCGCGCCCGTGGCCTGCCCGACGTGGAGCGCCACGAGGAGGCGCGGGACCGTGGTGGCCCCGAGCGCGCCGCGCGGCGGGGGCGGCGCGTCGCGCTCGACGGTGGGTGCGCGCGGCCCTTCCGGGAGCGGCGTGGCGAACCCGTCGCGCGGCGCGGGCGCCGCAGCGGGCGGCGGGTCGTCGAGCGCGAAGACCGGCGCGGCGGCGATGGAGGGATCGTCGTCGGCGCGGAGCGGCACCGACCCGGTGACCTCGTCCTCCGCCTCCTCCTCGACGGGGCGCGCGACGACCCCGGCGAGCCGCGCCGCCGCGGCGATCACCTCCTCGACCGGGAAGGGCTTCTCGAAGACCTCGCGCGCGCCGAGGCGGCGGAGCTCCTCGCGCCCGCGCTCGCCGCGGTAGACACCCGACACCGCGACGGCGGGCACCGCGGCGCGGGCGCAGGCGGCGAGCGCCTCGGCTGCGCCGAGGTCCGGGAGCGGGAGGTCGAGGATCGCGACGGCGGCCCCCTCGAGCGCGTTCACGGCGCCCCCGCCGGGCGCCAGCGACACCTCGGCTCCGAGGCGGCTGGCGGCCGCCGCGAGCAGCCCGCCGAGCTCGGCGTCCTCGGCGGCGACGACCAGGCGCTTTCTCGAGAGGGGCAGGGTCACCGGCGGTCGAGGCTACCACAGGGCGCGACGCTGGCGTGGCCCGCGGGCGCGGGGTTAGGCTGCGCCCGTGCCGCTCGCGTTCCACCACCTCGCCATCCAGTGCGCCGACCTCGATCGGTGCGAGCACTTCTACAGGGAAGTGCTCGGGCTCGCCGTGCTGAAGCGGTGGCCGCGCGAGGGAGGCGGCGACCGGAGCGTGTGGCTCGCGATGGGCGACGGTGAGCACGCCGGGTTCCTCGCGCTCGAGCGGGCCGAGGAGCAGCCGGAGCCGCACGCGTGGCGGGACGGCCGCCCGGGGCTGCACCTCGTCGCCCTGCGGATCGGGCCGGCGGAGCGGCGTGGGTGGGAGGACCGCCTCGAGGCGGCAGGCGTCCAGGTCGTCCATCGGACGCGCTGGACCATCTACTTCCACGATCCCGAGGGGAACCGGATCGGGCTCACGCACCACCCTCACGATCTCTGATCGCGGGCGGCGCCCCCGCTAAGCTCACTCGCGTGATCTTCGATCGCCGCCGCTACGGCGCGGACAACTACACGTACCTCCTCGCGGAGGGGGCCGACGCCGCGCTCGTCGATCCGGGCGATCCGGACGTCGCCCTCGCGCTCGCGGCCGATCACGGCGTCCGGCCGCGCTGGATCCTGCACACGCATGGACACGGCGATCACACCGGCGGCACGGCGCGCGCCGCGGCGGTGCTCGGTGCGGAGGTGCTCGGCCACGACGCCGACGCGCAGTGGTACGCCCCGGACGTGGACCTGGCGGGGCGCGACGCGCTCGCGCTCGGCGCGCTCGCGGTCCGCGTGCACGCCGCCCCCGGGCACACGCCGGGCTCGGTCCTGCTCGAGTGGGCGGGGCGCCTCCTCACCGGCGACACGCTGTTCTGGGCGGGGTGCGGCAACTGCCGTCACGGCGGCGACCCCGCCCGCCTCGCGCGGACGTTCCTCGACGTGATCGCGCCGCTCGACGGCGCCCTCGAGGTCCACCCCGGCCACGACTACGCGGCGAGGAACCTCCCGTTCGCGCTCGGCCTCGAGCCGGAGAACGCCGCGGCGCGCGCGCGGCTCGCCGAGGCGGAGGCGGCGCGGGCAGCCGGGCGCGAGCCGCCGCCTTCGACGCTCGCCGGCGAGCGCGCGGTGAACCCGTTCCTCCGGCTGGACGCGCCCGGCGTCGCCGCGGCCATCACCCGCGAGGCGCCCGCGGCCCGCGGCGCGGCGGCGCGGTTCGTGGCGCTCCGCGCGCTCCGGGACCGGGGGTAGGGAAGGGGCGCGCACCGGGTGGTACAATCCGGGGCGCACGCATCGTCAACTCCCGGACGGATCGACATGAAGCCCTCCCTCGCGCTCGCGCTCCTCCTCGCCGCCCAGGCGGGCTCCGCCGAGGAGACGATCCAGACCACCGAGGCGACCGGGCAGGCCGCCGCGACGACCGACGGGCTCGCCGGGAGGGAGCAGGCGAAGGACGATGCGCTCCGGAGCTGCGTCCAGCAGGTGGCGTCGACCCTGGTCACCGCCGCGGCGGACGCCGATCAGGCGCAGCTCCTGTCCGATCGGATCTACGCCCACCCGGCGGCCTACGTCCGGCGCTTCGAGATCCTCGACGACCGGCAGGACGGCGGCACCTGGGTGACGAAGGTCCGGTGCGAGATCTCCGGGGCCCGGCTCCAGGACGACCTGCTCGCAGCCGGGATCGCGTACCGGCGGGCCGGCATGCCCCGCCTGCTCGTCCTCGTGGCCGAGCAGCCGATCGACGCGACCGGGGCGAGCGGCTGGTGGCAGGGCGGCGGCGCGGCGGACCGGCGCAACGCGGAGCGCGCGTTCGTCGAGCGAATGGAGAGGTCGGGGTTCGGGATCGTCGACGCGCAGGCGCTGCAGGGGAGGGGAGCGCTCGACGCGATCGGCGCCGACCCGGACGTCCGGAAGGTGCGCGAGCTCGGGCTCGCGAGCGGCGCCGGGCTCGTCGTCGTCGGCCGCGCCGTCGCGAGGGCGGCCGGCGAGCTGCGGCTCGACGGCGGCACGTTCTACTCCGCCGTCGCGAGCGTCTCGGTGCGCGCGATGCGCGTCGACACGGGCGAGGTGATCGCCGCGGTCGAGCTCACGAGCGTCCCGGCCCGCAGCTTCGACCGGACCGCGGCCGGGCGCGGCGCGCTCGTCGAGGGCGGCCGCCAGCTCGCGCGCGAGCTCTTCGCGCGCGTCGGAAGGATCGAGGCGCGCGATGGATCCGGCGTTCGCCGCATCGCGATGTCGGTGAGGGGCGTCGACGACTACGCGCGCCTCGCCGCGTTCAAGGGAGTCCTCGTGAGCCAGGTCCGCGGCGTGAAGGACGTGCAGGAGCGATCGATCGAGGGCGGCCGCGCGGAGCTCGAGGTCGTGCTCGCCGGCACGAGCCAGAGCTTCGTGACCGATCTCGTCACCCGGAAGCTCGCCGGGTTCACCGTGGAGGTCCGCAGCGTGACGCCGGATGCGGTCGAGATCGACCTCCTCCAGCGGTGACCACGGAGCGGGAGGAGCGGCGGCGGTGAGCACCGGCATCGGGCGCGCGGAGGAACCGGACGGGCGGGAGGGCTCGCCGCTGAACCTCGCGAACGCCCTCACGGCGTCTCGCATCCTCCTCGCGCCCGTGTTCCTCGTGCTCTACGTCCACGGCGACCGGCTCCGCGCGCTGGCGGCGTTCGCAGCGGCGGCGGCGACCGACGTGCTCGACGGCCTCGTGGCGCGGGCGCTCCGGCAGCACACGCGCCTCGGCGCGTACCTCGATCCGATCGCCGACAAGTTCCTCGCCGCCTGCGCGCTCGTCGCGCTCGCCGCGACGGGCCGGCTCCCGGCCTGGCTCCCCGTGCTCGTCATCACGCGCGACCTCGTCCAGCTCGCGGGCGCGGCGATCCTCCGGACCACCCGGCACGCGATCCCCGTCGCGCCTACCCGGATCGGAAAGTATGCGACGTTCGCCCTCGCCACGACGGTCGTGCTCGCGCTCGCCGCCGAGTACGGCGCGTCGAGCGACCTCGCGCCCTACGCCGCCGCGATGGGACTCCTCGCGGCGGAGTGCGTCGCGATCTCGTTCACGCAGTACGCGCTCTTCTTCGTCCGGGCCATCCGGACGCCCGCGGGCGCTGAGCGGGCAGGGGAGCGAGACAGCCGTTGACACCATCCGCGGTCGCGCTATAAACGCGCCTCGCTGGACAGGGCCAGGCGCGTAGCTCAGCGGTAGAGCACTGCCTTGACACGGCAGTGGTCGAGGGTTCGATTCCCCCCGCGCCTACTGAGACGAGAGAAGGGTCGCCCTCACCGGCGGCCCTTTTCTCTTTCCGGGATGACGGGTCGGGCCAGGGGGTGAGCCGGGCTCACGCTCCGACCGCCGGGTCCACGTCAGCCCCGGCCGCTCGGTGCGGCGCTCGCTGGCGATCGGATGCCGTGACGCTCGCCTCGGCGTCGGAGGCCCGGGCGTTCGAGGTCTCCAGGAGGTCCATCGCGGCGAGCATGGCCACGAGCGCGATCGCGAACTCGATGACCTCGCCCACGTCCCCCACGAACGTGTCGATGAACGCGAAGAGCGCGATGGAAGACGCGAACAGGAGGCGCGTGCCCGCGCGCGGCACCGGAACGGCGCGCACGAGCCGCCAGCGCGTGCCGAAGCCTCGCTCGCGCAACGTGGGCAGCACGAGCCACACGGCGGCGGCCACCGCGTAGAACGCCGGGTTCCCGAGGCTGACGACCTCCCTCGCCGCCCGGGAGGCCCAGCCCGACGGGTCGAGCCCGAACAGCACGCCCAGATCGAGGTTGTGCAGGTTCGTCTCGTGCTGGAAGTTCGCACGGTACATGAGGCCCGTCGGGCGCCAGCCGAAGTAGTGCTCACCCCAGCTGCTCTCCTCCCCGGCCGCAACGAACGAGAGGAGCGGCAGGAACCACGTCCAGGCACCGGCGGCGACGGCGTGGCGGCGCGCCGGCCGGAACAGGATCACGGCATAGATGACCATGGCGATGAGCCAGAACGCGAACTCGAGATGCTCGAGGGGACCCTCGCGCACCATCGACCAGCGCCCGCCGCGGTTCACGAACTCGTCGATCATCCTCGCGGTTGCCGGGTGCCAGGGGCGTACGACGACGCCCCACACGCTGATCGCGAACACCGCGATGATGATGGCCCACGCCGCTCCCCGCACCGTCGGGGGGAACCACGACCTGCGGACGATCGCGGGACTCCGGCTCATGGTCTAGCCTCCTGGTCTGGCACGTTCCCGATTACGCCCAACGATAGGCGGCTCCGGCGTGCCTCCAATCAGCTAGTTCGAGGTCCCTGCAACGCGTGACGCGTCCCGACGCAGCTGGCCCCGCGCAAGCCGACGCCGTGCCTCACCGCGAGCCGCTCACGAGGGGCTCGCGCCGTCTCGAGGCTGGCGGGCTCACGCGTCCGTTCAGCCCGCGAGGGCCGACATCAGCTCCCGGGCGCGCTCCCGCAGGACGGGCTTGAGCGGCTTCCCCGCGGCACTGCGGGGCAGCGCGTCCACCGCGACGACGCGGGTCGGGACCTTCACACGCCCGAGCACCTGGAGGCAGTGACTGCGCAGATCGCGCTCGGTCGCGCTCGCGCCGGGCCGGAGCTCGACGAACGCGACCGCGACCTCGCCCTCGAGGTCGTCCGGCGCCCCGACCACCGCGGCGTCGGCGACCGCCGGGTGCGCCGCGAGCGCCTCCTCGATCTCGTCGGGCACGACGCGGTACCCGCCCACCTTCAGGATCTCGCGGGCGCGGCCGGCGAGGAAGAGGAACCCGTCCGCGTCCCGGCGCGCGAGATCGCCGGTCCAGAGCCACCCGTCGTGGAGGATCGCCGCCGTCTCCTCCGGGGCGTCGAGGTAGCCCGGCGTGACGCTCGGCCCGCGCGCCACGAGCTGGCCGAGCTCGCCCGCCGGACGCTCGCGGCCCGCGTCGTCGACGACGCGCAGCTCGACGTCCGGGACCGCGATCCCGACGGAGCCCTCCTTGTCGGCGGCGCGCTCCGGCGGGAGGAACGCGAGCCGCGCCGTCGCCTCCGTCTGCCCGTACATGACGTACAGGCGCGCCGGCGCGAACGCTGCCCGGGCCCACGTCAACGTGGTCGCGTGCATCCGCCCGCCGGCCTGCGTGACGTAGCGGAGCGCGGGGTGCGAGAACGATCGGACGTCCACCTCCCGCCTCAGCAGCTCGAACGTGAGCGGCACGCCGGCGAGGCCGGTGCACTCCTCCGTCCCGAGCGCGGCGATCGCGATCCGCGGGTACATGAAGCGCGGCTCCACGAAGAGGGACGCCCCGACGAAGAGGTGCGTCTGGAGCACGCTCTTCCCGTAGCAGTAGTGGAACGGCAGGAGCGCCATCGCGCGATCGGCCGCGCTGAGGCCCAGGAAGGACACGATCGCGCGGGTGTTCGTCTCGACGTTCCCGTAGGTCTGGACGACCCCGTGCGGCGCGCGCGTGGACCCGGACGTGTAGACCACGAGCGCGGGCGCGCCCGCGGTGACCGGAGCCGGCCCCGCGATGGGCCGGGCGGGGACCGCCGGCTCGCAGGCGGGGCCGAGCGGCGTCGTCCCGCGCGCCGGGAAGGCGCCGTCCGAGAGCCGCGGGCCGGTCGCCCAGGCCCACTCGAGCCGTCGATCGTCGCTGCACGCTTCCGCCCAGGTCGCCGCGTCGCGCGCGTGGACGATGGCGAACCGCGGCCGCGTCTGCGAGAGGATCGACGCCAGGGTCCGCGCGGTCGTGCGCGGGTCGATCTCGACGGCGCACGCGCCGATCGCCTGCACCGCGAGCGTCGCGATCGCCGCCGCGGGCGAGAAGGGGAGGGCGACGACGACGCGATCCGCGGGGCCGGCGCCGCGCGTCGCGAGATCGCCGGCGAGGACGGCCACGCGCTCCGCGACCGCGGAGTAGGCGAGGCGCGTCCCCGGCGCGTCGAGCGCCTCCGCGCGCGGCGTGCGCGCAGCGTGCCTGAAGAGCCACTCGGCAGGAGAGGAGGCCCTGTCGCCGGCACCGTCCGGAGTCGCCATGCGGCCTCCCGGGTCCCGGGACGCGTCTGCGGCTGGGCCGCGGGCCGCGCCAGAGGCGCCTTGCGGCGCGCCCCCGCGCTCGCTCTGCCCCCGCCCGCTCACGCCGCCCGCTTTCGCTGGACGTACGTGTCGATGCTCGCGACGGAGTCGAAGTTCGCGGGCACGAGATCCTCCTCCGCGACGCGGACCCCGAGCTCCGTCTCGACGAACGCCACGAGCTGGACGAGGCCCAGGGAGTCGACCGCGCCGCTCGCGAGGAAGGACGCGTCGTCCGGCAGATCGTCGACGAGGAGCCAGGACCGGATGAACTCGCGAAGGCTGTCTCGGACCGCCATCACGCCCCCCCGGAGTGAACGGCCGACCGTTCTCCCGTACCACCGCCCGGATCCCCCGTGAACTTCCGCGGGGGGTGGCCTCGCGAGAGGGAGGCGCGATGCCATGCGCGCCATCGCGGAGCGCGCGCGCTCGCCCGACCGCCGGCCCGAACGAAAGGCTTTTCAGGCCCGCCGGGGCGTGCGAAAGTGCGCGACCGCTACGCCGGGTGCGTTCCCGCCTCCGGGCCAGCCGTCAGGCTGGCTTTTTTTGCGACCGCGGATAGGCATATCGACATGTCCGAACTCGTGAAGGTGACCCTCCCCGACGGCAGCCAGAAGGAGGCCGCGAAGGGGACGACCATCCTCGACTTCGTGAAGACGCAGATCGGCCCGGGCCTCGCGAAGGCCGCGTACATCGCGAAGCTCGACGGCGCGCCCGTCGATCTGTCGCGCCCGCTCGACCGCGACGCGAAGCTCGAGATCGTGACGACGAAGAACCCCGAGGCGCTCGAGGTCGCGCGGCACGACGCCGCCCACGTGATGGCGAGCGTCGTCCAGAAGCTCTACCCCGGGACGCAGGTCACGATCGGGCCCGCCATCGAGGAGGGCTTCTACTACGACTTCGCGCGCGACACGCCCTTCACGCCCGACGATCTCGAGAAGATCGAGAAGGCGACCAACGACGCGATCAAGGCCGACGTGCCCTTCGTCCGCGAGGAGATCTCGATGGACGCGGCCCTCGGCCTCTTCGAGGGGATGGGAGAGAAGTACAAGGTCGAGATCGTGAAGGACATCGCCGCGAAGGGCGCGAAGACCCTGACGCTCTACAAGCACGGCGACTGGGTCGACTTCTGCCTCGGCCCGCACGGCCCGTCGACCGGCAAGATCGGCGTCGTGAAGCTGCTCAACGTCGCCGGCGCGTACTGGCGCGGCGACGCGAAGAACGCGATGCTGCAGCGGATCTACGGGACGACCTTCTTCGACAAGAAGGAGCTCGACGCCTACCTCGCGAGGCTCGAGGAGGTGAAGAAGCGGGATCACCGGAAGCTCGGTCCGGCGCTCGGCCTCTTCGCGTTCCACGAGTGGGCGCCCGGCGCCGCGTTCTGGCTGCCGCACGGCACCACGCTCTACAACCTGCTCGAGGAGGCGATGCGCCGCCTCGTGACGAAGAACGGCTACCTCGAGGTGAAGACGCCGCTCCTGTTCAACAAGAAGCTCTGGGAGCAGAGCGGCCACTGGGGCGTGTACCGCGAGAACATGTTCCTCGTCTTCGACAAGGAGTCGGATCAGGCGCTCCCCGTCGAGGAGCGGCTCAACATGAGCCTGAAGCCGATGAACTGTCCGTCGCACCACCTCATCTACCGGATGGGGAAGCGCTCCTACCGCGAGCTGCCGCTCCGGTACTTCACGGTCGACGTGCTCCACCGGAACGAGCTCTCGGGCTCGCTCGGCGGTCTCACCCGCGTCCGCCAGTTCGCGCAGGACGACTCGCACATCTACCTCGCCGAGTCGCAGATCCCCGACGAGATCCAGCGCATCGTCGATCTGATGAAGATCGTCTACGGCGCGTTCGGGCTCGAGTTCTCGCTCAAGTTCTCGACCCGGCCGACGAAGCCGGAGGACCGCATCGGCGACGACGCGCTCTGGGATCGCGCCGAGGGCGCGCTCCGCGCGGCCCTCGACCGGATGGGGCTCCCCTGGGAGCTGAACCCGGGAGACGGCGCCTTCTACGGGCCGAAGATCGACTTCGTCGTGACGGACTCGCTGGGCCGCACCTGGCAGACCTGCACGATCCAGCTCGACTACGCCGCCCCGGAGCGGTTCGACCTGACCTACGTGGGCGACGACAACACCGAGCACCGGCCGGTCGTGATCCACCGCGCGGTGTACGGCTCGTTCGAGCGGTTCATCGCGATCCTCACGGAGCACTACGCGGGCAGCTTCCCGACCTGGCTCGCGCCGGTGCAGGCGCGCATCGTCACCGTGTCGGACCGCTTCGACGCGTGGGCGCGCGAGGTCCAGGCGACGCTCGCGGGGCAGGGGTGGCGCGTCGAGGTGGACGAGTCCTCCGACACGCTCGGCGCGAAGATCCGCAAGGCGCAGCTCGCGAAGATCCCGTTCACGCTCGTCATCGGCGAGAAGGAGGTCGCCGCCAAGGCCGTCGCGCCGCGCCGCCACGGCGGCGAGGATCTGAAGACGATGCCGCTCGACGCGTTCGCGGCGCTGATGAAGAAGGAAGCGACGCCGCCCTTCTAGGGCGCAGCCCGTCCCGGGCGCCTGCCCGGTCCGCGCCCGCCCGGCTCCCTGCCGGGCGGGCGTTCCTTCTTGACGACCCCGATCCGCCCAGCTAGCCTGTGTGGACGATGTTCGGTCGTTGCCACACGCGTCGACTTCTTCGCCCGGCGGGAGAGGTATCCCGGCACGGGTAGCTGCGCCGCGACCTCTCCCGCCGTAACCGGCCGGAGAGATCGCCCCGACGCGAACGACTCTTCGGCCCCATCCCCTGGGAACCCGAGGAGCCGTTAGATGACGAACCGTCGACCCCCGCAGCAGCCCCCCGCAGCCCTGGCACCGGTTGGATCTTCCGGCGACTCTGGTAGTATCGCCGGTTCCCACAGCGCCCGACATGCGCAAGGCAGCGAAACGAAAGGGCAATGGAACGTGAGTGAGTCCGCCGATCGTGTCGTGATCTTCGACACCACCCTCCGCGACGGTGAGCAGTCGCCCGGCGCCTCGATGAACCTCGAGCAGAAGCTGCAGGTCGCCCGCGCCCTGCGCGATCTCGGCGTGGACGTGATCGAGGCGGGCTTCGCCGCCGCATCCCCCGGCGATCTCGAGGCCATCCGCGCCGTCGGGCAGCAGGTCGAGGGCCCCGTCATCGCGAGCCTCGCCCGCTGCAACAAGGGCGACATCGACGCGTCCTGGCAGGCGCTGAAGGACGCGCCCCGCCGTCGCTGCCACGTCTTCCTCGCCACGAGCCCGATCCATCGCGACTTCAAGCTCAAGATGGCGAAGGACGAGATCATCAAGCGGTCCATCGACGGCGTGAAGTACGCCCGGGAGCGCTTCGAGGACGTCGAGTTCTCCGCCGAGGACTCCGCCCGCACCGAGCTCGAGTTCCTCGCCGAGGTCGTCGAGCGCGCCATCGAGGCGGGCGCACGCACCGTGAATATCCCGGACACCGTCGGCTACGCGCTGCCGGTGACGTACGCCGAGACGATCCGCTACCTCGTGAAGCACGTCCGCGGGATCGACAAGGCGATCATCTCGGTCCACTGCCACAACGACCTCGGCCTCGCCGTCGCTAACAGCCTCGCGGGCGTGATGGCGGGCGCGCGGCAGGTCGAGTGCACCATCAACGGCATCGGCGAGCGCGCCGGGAACGCCTCCCTCGAGGAGGTCGTGATGGCGTTCCGCACGCGCCACGACGTCCTCGCGGTGAAGACGGGCGTGAAGACCGAGCGCCTGTACCCGACGAGCCGCCTCGTCTCGCAGGTGACGGGCCTCCACGTGCAGCGGAACAAGGCGATCGTCGGCCAGAACGCCTTCGCCCACGAGGCGGGCATTCACCAGCACGGGATGCTCACCCACCGCGAGACCTACGAGATCATGCGCCCGGAGGAGGTCGGCTTCGCGCACAGCTCGCTCGTCCTCGGCAAGCACTCCGGCCGCCACGCGCTGAAGGACCGCCTGGTCGCGCTCGGGTACCAGCTCGACGAGTCGCAGATCGACAAGGTGTTCCAGGACTTCAAGATCCTCGCGGACAAGAAGAAGGACATCTACGACGCGGACATCGAGGCGCTCGTCGTCCACGGGCAGATCCTCGGGAAGGGCAGCGTCGCCTGGGAGCTCGAGGCGCTCTCGACGACGTCCGGCACCGGCACGCTCCCGTGCGCGTCGGTCGCGCTCCGCGCCGCGGGCGGCGGGCGCTTCCAGGAGGTCGCCGCCGGCGACGGCCCGGTCGACGCCGTGTACCGCGCCATCGAGAAGGTCACCGGCGTCTCGGTCAAGCTCCGCGACTACCAGATCGCGAGCGTCTCGACCGGCGAGGACGCCCAGGGTGAGGTGACGATCGAGGTCGAGCACCCGACCGGCGTGTACCGCGGCCGGGCCCTCTCGACCGACATCATCGAGGGGAGCGCGCGCGCGTTCCTCGACGTCGTGAACCGAATCGCGCTCAAGATCGGCCCGCCGAGGGAGAGCGAGGCCCGCACCGAGATGGGGACGCCCTAGATGCAGAAGAAGACGCTGTTCGAGAAGGTCTGGGACGCGCACGTCGTCCGGCCCGAGACGCCGGAGACGCCCGCCGTCATCTACATCGACCTCCACCTCGTGCACGAGGTGACGAGCCCGCAGGCGTTCACCGTCCTGCGCGAGCGCGGCCTGAAGCTCCGCCGCACCGACCGGACGCTCGCGACGATGGATCACTCGACGCCGACGCTCCCGCGCGGCGCCGACGGCAAGTGGCCGTTCGTCGACGCGATGGCGGCGGCGCAGGTCGCGCAGATGGAGAAGAACTGCGCGGACTTCGGCGTGGAGCTCCACGGGCTCGGCGACGACGCGCAGGGCGTCGTCCACGTCTTCGGGCCGGAGCAGGGCGCGACGCAGCCGGGCATGACGGTCGTCTGCGGCGACAGCCACACCGCGACGCACGGCGCGTTCGGCGCCCTCGCGTTCGGCATCGGCACGTCCGAGGTCGGTCACGTGCTCGCCTCGCAGTGCCTCCTGCAGCGCCGTCCGAAGACGCTCGCGGTCCGCGTCGACGGGGCGCTCGGCGCCGGCCTCTCGGCGAAGGACCTCATCCTCGCGATCATCGCGAAGCTCGGGATGGGCGGCGGCACCGGCCACGTCATCGAGTACCTCGGCCCGGCGATCCGCGCCCTCTCGATGGAGGGCCGGATGACCCTCTGCAACATGTCGATCGAGGCGGGCGCGCGGGCCGGCATGGTGGCGCCGGACGACGTGACGTTCCAGTGGCTCGCCGGCCGTC
The DNA here is from genome assembly GCF_023169945.1 of Anaeromyxobacter oryzae. Lineage (GTDB taxonomy): Bacteria > Myxococcota > Myxococcia > Myxococcales > Anaeromyxobacteraceae > Anaeromyxobacter > Anaeromyxobacter oryzae. The sequence goes on along the minus strand of NZ_AP025591.1, from coordinate 6,618,174 downwards.
CCCGGACGCCGAAGGGCGCCGAGTGGGAGAAGGCCGTCGCCGCGTGGCGGCAGCTCCCGTCGGATCCGGGCGCGCGCTACGACCGCGAGATCGTCCTCGACGCCTCTGCGCTCGAGCCGATGATCACGTTCGGCACGAACCCGGGGCAGGGCATCGCCGTCACCGGCCTCGTGCCCGATCCCGCGGCGGAGAAGGACGCCCAGGCGCGCTCCACGCTCGAGGCCGCGCTCCGGTACATGTCGCTCACGCCGGGGAAGCCCATCGCCGGCCAGAAGGTGGACGTCGTGTTCATCGGGTCGTGCACCAACGGCCGGCTCGAGGACATGCGCGAGGCCGCGAAGGTCCTGAAGGGCCGCCGCGTCCAGACCCGGACGCTGGTCGTCCCGGGGTCTCACGCCGTGAAGCGCGCGGCGGAGGCCGAGGGCATCGACCGCATCGTCCGCGACTCCGGCGCCGAGTGGCGCGAGCCGGGCTGCTCGATGTGCATCGCCATGAACGGCGATCGCCTCGAGCCCGGCCAGTACTGCGTCTCGACGTCCAACCGCAACTTCGAGGGCCGCCAGGGCCCCGGCGGACGCACGCTCCTCGCGAGCCCGCTCACCGCGGCCGCGGCGGCCGTGGCGGGCGCCGTCGCCGATCCGCGCCGCGTGCTGGAGGGCCGGTGATGGACCCGATCCGGATCATCGAGAGCAAGACCGTCGTCCTCCCGCGGGAGAACGTCGACACGGACCAGATCATCCCCGCGCGGTTCCTCAAGGTGACCGACAAGAAGGGGCTCGGGAAGGTCCTCTTCACCGACTGGCGCTACGAGGCCGACGGCGCGCCGAAGAAGGACTTCGTCCTGAACCGCCCCGAGGCGGAGGGGTGCCGGGTCCTCGTCGCGGGTGACAACTTCGGCTGCGGCTCGTCGCGCGAGCACGCGCCGTGGGCGCTCGTGGACTACGGCTTCCAGGCCGTCATCTCCACCCGCATCGCGGACATCTTCCGGAACAACTCCCTCAAGAACGGGCTCCTGCCCATCGTGCTCGACGGGGACAGCGTCCAGAAGCTCCTCGCGGCGCCGGGGGCGAAGGTCCGGATCGACCTCGAGGCGCAGACGGTCTCGCTCCCCGACGGCACGACCGCGAGCTTCCCCATCGACGGCTTCTCCAAGTACTGCCTGCTGAATGGGGTCGACGAGCTCGGCTTCCTCCTCAAGCAGGAGGAGAGCATCGCCGCCTACGAGGCGAAGCGCCGCTAGGCGCGGAGCGGAGGGCCCCAGCAGTCCATGGCGTTCGATCCCAGGCACAAGAGCCGCGCGCTTTACGACGGCTTCGAGCGGGCCCCCGCGCGCGCGATGATGCGCGCCGTGGGGTTCTCGCGAGAGGACCTCGCACGGCCCGTCGTGCTCGTCGCGAGCACCTGGGTCGAGACCATGCCGTGCAACCTCCACCTGCGCCGCCTCGCCGAGGTGGTGAAGGAAGGCATCCGCGCCGCCGGCGCGACGCCGATGGAGGTGAACACCATCGCCATCTCCGACGGGGTGGCGATGGGCACGGAGGGGATGAAGGCGTCGCTCGTCTCGCGCGAGGTGATCGCCGACTCCATCGAGCTCGTCGGGCGCGGCCACGCGTTCGACGCGGTCGTCGCCCTGGTCGGCTGCGACAAGACCATCCCGGGCGCGGCGATGGCGCTCCTGCGCCTCGACGTCCCGGGCCTGATTCTCTACGGCGGATCCATCGCGCCCGGGCGGTTCCAGGCGCGCGACGTCACGATCCAGCACGTCTTCGAGGCGGTCGGCGCGGTCTCCGCCGGGAAGATGACGGCGGGCGAGCTCGACGACCTCGAGGCGCACGCCTGTCCCGGCGCGGGCGCGTGCGGCGGCCAGTACACCGCCAACACCATGGCGCTCGCCCTCGAGTTCCTCGGGCTCTCCCCGGTGGGCTACGCGACCATCCCCGCCCTGCACCCCGCGAAGGAGGAGGCGACCCGCGCCGCGGGCCGGCTCGCGGTCGAGCTGCTCGGGCGGGGGCAGCGCCCGGCCGACGTCGTGACGCGCCGGTCGTTCGAGAACGCCATCGCGGGGGTCGCCGCGACCGGCGGCTCCACGAACGCGGTGCTCCACCTGACGGCGCTCGCGCGCGAGGCGGGGATCCCGCTCGCCCTCGACGATTTCGATCGCGTGTCGCGGCGGACGCCCATCATCGCGGACCTGATGCCGGGCGGCCGCTTCACCGCCCCGGACCTGCACGCCGCGGGCGGCGTGCCGCTCGTCGCGAAGCGGCTCCTCGAGGCCGGGAAGCTCGACGGGAAGCAGCGCGCCGCCGACGGGCGCACCTGGGCCGAGCACGCCGCCGAGGCGAAGGAGCGGTACGGCCAGGAGGTCGTCTCGACCGCCGGGAACCCGTTCAAGGCGACCGGCGGCCTCGTGATCCTGCGCGGGAACCTCGCGCCCGACGGCGCCGTCGTGAAGATGGCCGGGCACGAGCGGACCTTCCACGAAGGCCCGGCGCGCGTGTTCGATCGCGAGGAGGACGCCTTCGCCGCGGTGAAGGCGGGGAAGGTCCGCGCGGGCGAGGTCGTCGTGATCCGCCACGAGGGGCCGAAGGGCGGCCCCGGGATGCGAGAGATGCTGCAGGTCACCGCGGCGCTCGTGGGGCAGGGGCTCGGCGAGTCCGTCGCGCTCGTGACGGACGGCCGGTTCAGCGGCGCCACGCGCGGCCTCATGATCGGCCACGTCGCGCCGGAGGCGGCGGCGGGCGGGCCCATCGCCGCGCTCCGCACCGGCGACGTCGTGACCATCGACGTCGAGAAGCGCCGGCTCGAGGCGCGCCTGTCGCCGGCGGAGCTCGCGCGGCGGCTGAAGGGCTTCGAGCCGCCGGCGCCGCGGTACGCGTCGGGCGTGTTCGCGAAGTACGCGGCGCTGGTGGGCTCGGCGGCGGAGGGCGCGGTGACTGCGCCGCCCGTGGGCGCGGCCGGCGCTCCGAAGACGAAGAAGAGGAGAAGCGGGGGACGGGCGGAACGCCCGGAGGTGCGGGCCGTCCGCGCGGCGGCGAAGCCGGCGCGCCGGTCGGCCGCGGGCGTAGGTCGAGTACGCGGGCGGCGCAAGGCGCCGCGCAGCCGGTAGCGAGCGAGAGTTCCTCTTCGAACGAAGCAAGACTGAAGGTGAAGACATGGCCAAGGAGAAGATGACCGGCGCGATGGCGGTCCGACGGGCCCTGGAGGCCGAGGGGGTGGACGTCCTCTTCGGCATTCCCGGCGGCGCGATCCTGCCGCTGTACGACGCCCTGTACGGCTGCGACAAGCCGAAGCACGTGCTCGTCCGCCACGAGCAGGTCGGCGGGCACGCCGCCGAGGGCTACGCGCACGCGACCGGCAAGGTGGGCGTGTGCATGGGCACGTCGGGCCCGGGCGCGACGAACCTCGTCACCGCCATCGCCGACGCGTACATGGACTCGGTGCCGCTCGTCGCGATCACCGCCAACGTGTCGTCGAGCCTCATCGGCACGGACGCGTTCCAGGAGGCGGACATCACCGGCATCACCATGCCGGTGACGAAGCACAACTGGCTCGTCACGGACGTCCGGGAGCTGCCCCGGATCCTGAAGGAGGCCTTCTACATCGCCCGGACCGGCCGGCCCGGCCCCGTGCTCGTGGACATCCCGAAGGACGTCCTCAACGCGGAGGTCGAGTTCGAGTACCCGGAGAAGGTGGAGATCCCCGGGTACCATCCGCCGGTCCGCGAGGAGCCGCGGCTCAAGGACGCGGCGCTGCTCATCCGCTCCGCGTCGCGCCCGGTGGTGTACCTCGGCGGCGGCGTCCGTCACGGCAACGCGCACGCCGAGGTCTTCTCGTTCTGCGAGTTCCTCGGCGCGCCGGTCGTCACGACGCTCCACGGGAAGGGCGCGTTCCCCGAGACGAGCCCGCTCTGCCTCGGCATGTTCGGCATGCACGGCTCGCGGTACGCGAACTACACCGTCCAGAACTCCGACCTGATCGTCGCGCTCGGCGCGCGGTTCGACGATCGCGTCACCGGGAAGCTCTCGACGTTCGCCCCGGAGGCGAAGGTCGTCCACCTCGACGTGGACCCGGCGGAGATCTCGAAGCTCGTCACCGCGACGGTCCCGCTCGTCGGCGACCTCAAGACGCTCCTCCCGCAGCTGCACGAGGAGGTCCGCCACGCGTTCAAGGATCACGGGCGGCCGGACCTGTCGCTCTGGTGGAAGCGCGTCGCCGACTGGCGCGAGAAGCACCCGATGAAGTACCAGCAGGAGGGCAAGGACCAGCTCCTCCCGCAGTACGTCATCGACACGGTCTGGAAGAAGACGGGCGGCAAGGCCATCGTCACGACCGGCGTCGGCGAGCACCAGATGTTCGCCGCGCAGTGGTGGAAGACCACCGAGCCCCGCGCGTTCATCACCTCGGGCGGCCTCGGCACGATGGGGTTCTGCCTCCCGGCGGCGATCGGGATCCAGCTCGGGAAGCCCGACGCGCTCGTCATCGGGTTCGACGGCGACGGGTCGTTCCAGATGACCCTGCAGGACCTCGCGACGGCCGTGGAGCTGAAGCTCCCCATCAAGATCTTCATCCTGAACAACCTGTTCCTCGGCATGGTCCGGCAGTGGCAGGAGCTGTTCTACGACGAGCGGTTCGCGGAGACGCCGCTCGCCGACCTGCCCGACCTCGTGAAGCTCGCCGACGCGTACTCGTGCCTCGGGCTCCGGGCGAAGACCCCGGCGGAGCTCGATCAGGCGATCGACAAGGCCCTCGCGAACAAGAGCGGCCCGACCATCGTGGACGTCCGTGTCCGGCGGGAGGAGAAGGTGTACCCGATGGTCCCGGCCGGCGCCCCCCTCAACGACATGATCGACGGTGAGTGACATGGAACGGATCGAGACGCGACCGAACGGCTCCACGCACACCATCAGCCTCCTCGTCGAGAACAAGCCCGGCGTGCTGCACCGGATCGCCGGCCTGTTCTCGCGGCGCGGCTACAACATCGCGAGCCTCACCGTCGGCCCGACGGAGCGGCCGGAGTACTCGCGGATGACCATCGTCGTCCGGCTCTCCTCGAAGCCGGTCGAGCAGGTGGTCCGTCAGGTGCAGAAGCTCGTCCCCGTGGTGGAGGTCCGGGAGCTGTCCGTCCAGGACCTCATCGAGCGCGAGCTCATGCTCGTGAAGATCCGGACGCCGGAGCGGAACCACGCCGAGCTCCGGGCGCTCGCGGAGACCTACGAGGCGACCATCGTGGACGTGTCCCCCGACGCGCTCGTCGTCGAGGCGAGCGGGAACGCCGGGAAGCTCGACGCGCTGGAGGAGCGGCTCCGCCCCTTCGGCATCCAGGAGATCTGCCGCTCGGGCCGCATCGCGCTCGAGCGCGGCTTCAAGACGCTGGCCCCCCCTTCACTGAAGTAAAGGAAAGAGAGCACATGGCAGCGACGATCTATTACGACAAGGACGCGAACCTCGACCTCCTCAAGAAGCGGAAGGTCGCGATCATCGGGTACGGTTCGCAGGGCCACGCCCACGCGCTGAACCTCCGCGACTCGGGCGTCGACGTGCGCGTCGGCCTCGCGGCCGGCTCGAAGTCCAAGGCGAAGGCCGAGGGCGCCGGGCTCCGCGTCCTCTCGGTGGCGGAGGCCTCGAAGGAGGCCGACGTCATCATGATCCTCATCCCGGATCAGACGCAGAAGGCCGTCTACGACGCCGAGATCGCCCCGCACCTCTCGAAGGGCAAGGCGCTCCTCTTCGCGCACGGGTTCAACATCCACTTCGGGCAGATCCGCCCGCCCGAGGGCGTCGACGTCCTCCTCGTGGCGCCGAAGGGCCCGGGCCACATGGTCCGCCGCCAGTACCAGGACGGCCGCGGCATCCCCGGCCTCATCGCCATCCACCAGGACGCCGGGCAGGCCAAGCAGGTCGGCCTCGCGTACGCCCGCGGCATCGGCTGCACCCGCGCCGGCGTGCTCGAGACGACGTTCAAGGAGGAGACGGAGACCGACCTGTTCGGCGAGCAGGCGGTCCTCTGCGGCGGCGCCTCGGCGCTCGTGAAGGCGGGCTTCGAGGTGCTCGTCGAGGCGGGCTACCAGCCGGAGAGCGCCTACTTCGAGTGCCTCCACGAGCTCAAGCTCATCGTCGACCTGATGTACGAGGGCGGCCTCGCCTGGATGCGCCACTCCATCTCGGACACCGCCGAGTACGGCGACTACACCCGCGGCCCGCGCGTCGTGAACGCCCAGTCCAAGGACGAGATGCGGAGGATCCTCAAGGAGATCCAGACCGGCCAGTTCGCGAAGGAATTCATCCTCGAGAACCAGGTGAGCCAGGTCACGATGAACAAGTACCGCGAGGCCGAGAAGGCGCATCCCATCGAGGAGGTGGGCAAGCGCCTGCGCGACATGATGAGCTGGATCCGCGAGGCCAAGAAGGACTCGTCGGACCCGGGCAGCCGGTAGGAAACAGAGGGAAAGGGCGCTGGTCCGGCGGTCCGGCCGGACGGCGCCCGCGGACGAGCCGGCACCCGCTCCGCAGCCGCGGAACGGGTCCGGCCCCTCTTGCGTTGACATTTCGTCCCAAATCCTTATTCTTCGCTGTCTTTTTTCAGGACTTGTCGGAGGAGCATGGCGATCCAGCAGAGAGATCCGAGGGGGGGCGGCGGAAGCCGCGACGCTCGCACCAACCGCCGCATCAAGGCGCGCGAGGTGCGTCTCGTCGGGCCGGAGGGGGAGCAGCTGGGAGTGCTCCCGGTCGAGCAGGCGCTGGCGCGCGCGCAGGAGCTCGGGATGGACCTCGTCGAGGTCAGCCCGATGGCGAAGCCGCCGGTCTGCAAGATCATGGACTACGGCAAGTTCAAGTACCTCGAGAAGAAGAAGCAGAACGAGGCCAAGAAGAAGCAGGTCGTGGTCCAGCTCAAGGAAGTGAAGCTCCGTCCGCGGACGGAGGAGCACGACTACGACGTCAAGATCAAGAAGGTCCGCGAGTTCCTCGGCGAGGCCAACAAGGCCCGCATCACCGTGATGTTCCGCGGCCGCGAGATGTCGCACCGCGAGCTCGGGCAGAAGGTGCTCCAGCGCATCATCGAGGACCTCCGGGACGTGGCGGTGATCGAGGCGGCGCCCCGCATGGAAGGGCGCCAGATGTTCATGATCCTCGCCCCGAACCCGAAGATGCTCCAGTCGCAGCGCGACCGCGCCAAGGCCCAGGCCGCCTCGGCGCCCGCCGCCGCGCCGCAGCCCGGCGCGCCGGCCCCCGCGGCCGCTGCCGTCACTCCGGCCCCTGCGCCCGCGCCGGCAGCCGCCGCGCCCGAGCCGGGCGGTCCCCGGTAGCCGAAAGGTCTCGAAGCGCCCGGCCCCGTCGCCGACGGGGGCCGGGCACCCGCAGTGAACGAAGGAAACAACGACGATGCCCAAGCTGAAGACGAAGAGCGGCGCGAAGAAGCGCTTCGTGCCGAAGAAGAGCGGCAAGGTGAAGTTCCGCCGCGCCGGCGTCCGCCACCTCGCGACGTTCGGGAAGACCAAGAAGCAGAAGGTCCACCTGCGTGGGACGGATCACCTGACGCCGGAGGACGCGAAGAAGATCAAGGAGTGCTTCCCGTACGCCCGGTAGGGCATCTCCGGGAAGGCACGTAACGCCCAAGCGGGGTCCAGAAGAGTGAGCGGTCCGTCACGTGGTGTGACGTCCCGCGGCGCCTCCCGCCGGCAAGGAGAAGGAAGATGCGCGTCAAGAAGGGATTCAAGGCTCGCCGTCGTCGCAACCGCGTACTGAAGCTCGCGAAGGGCTTCCGCGGCCGCCGCAAGAACTGCTACCGCCGCGCGAACCAGGCGGTGGAGCGGGCCCTCAACTACTCCACCCGCGATCGCCGCCAGAAGCGCCGCGACTTCCGCGCGCTCTGGATCGTCCGCATCAACGCCGCCGCCCGCCAGAACGGCACGACGTACTCGAAGCTCGTCGCCGCCATGAAGAAGGCCGGCGTCGGCCTCGACCGGAAGATCCTCGCGGAGCTCGCGCTCGCGTTCCCCGGCGACTTCGCCGCGGTCGTGAAGTCCGCCCAGGCGTAGGGGAGGGGGCCCGTGGCCGACCTCCTCTCGCAGCTCGAGGCGCTCGCGAAGGGCGCCCGTGCAGCGATCGCCGCCGTCGCGGACGAGAAGGCCCTCGAGGAGCTGCGGGTCCGCTTCCTCGGCAAGAAGGGCGAGCTGTCCCAGGTCCTCCGGGGCATGGGGCAGCTTCCCGCCGAGGAGCGCCCGCGCGTCGGCGAGGTCGCGAACAAGGTCCGCGACGAGGTCGAGGGGCTCCTCGCGGACGGCAAGCGCCGCCTCGAGGCGAAGGCCCTCGAGGCCGAGCTCGCGGGGCCGCCGATCGACGTGACGCTGCCCGGTCGCCGGCTCGTGCCGCGCGGCCATCGCCACCCGATCACCCGCGCCACCGAGGACATCTCGGCCATCTTCGCGCGCCTCGGCTACGAGGTCGCGAGCGGCCCCGAGATCGAGCTCGACTGGTTCAACTTCGAGGCGCTCAACATCCCGCCGGATCACCCTGCGCGCGACATGCAGGACACCTTCTACGTGGAGGAGTCCACGCTGCGCGCCGGCGTGAAGAACGGGTCCGCGCTGCTCCGGACCCATACCTCGCCCGTGCAGATCCGGGCGATGCAGCGGAAGGGCGCGCCGCCGATCCGGATCATCTGCCCCGGGCGCGTCTACCGGTCGGACTACGACCAGACGCACTCGCCGATGTTCCACCAGATCGAGGGGCTCTGCGTCGACGAGCGGATCACCTTCGCCGACCTGAAGGGCACCCTCGCCGCGTTCGCCCGCGCCTACTTCGGCCCGGGGACGCGGACGCGCTTCCGCCCGAGCTACTTCCCGTTCGTCGAGCCCGGCGCGGAGGTCGACGTCTCCTGCGCGATCTGCGGCGGCACGGGTCGGATACCCGTGGCGCGAGCGCAGGGGCAGGCGGAGGAGCCTGCCCCGAAGCGAGCACCGGGGGGTCCGGGGGGGCAGTTCCCCCCGGGCACGGAGACCAGGCGCTGCGGCACCTGCAAGGAGACCGGCTGGCTCGAGGTGCTCGGGGCCGGCATGGTCCACCCGAAGGTGCTCGAGAACGGCGGCGTCGACCCGAAGCGCTACACCGGGTTCGCGTTCGGGATGGGCGTCGAGCGGATGGCGATGCTCCGCTACGGCATCGACGACCTCCGCCTCTACTTCGAGAACGACCTCCGGTTCCTCGAGCAGTTCTAGCCCCGGGCTCACCGCGCCATGCGCATCTCGCTCAAGTGGCTCTCGGAGTACGTCGACCTCCCTTCGCCCGAGGAGGTCGCGCGCAAGCTCACCGCGGTCGGTCTCGAGGTGGAGGCGATCGAGCGGACGGGGCAGGGGCTCGGCGGCGTCGTGGCCGCGCGCATCGTCGCGTCCGAGAAGCACCCGAACGCCGAGAAGCTGTCCGTCACCCGCGTCGACGCGGGCGGCGCCGAGCCGCTCCAGGTCGTGTGCGGCGCGAAGAACTACGCGGTGGGGAACGTCGTGCCGCTCGCGACCGTCGGCACGACCCTGCCCGGCGGCACCAAGATCGAGAAGGCGAAGCTCCGGGGCACCGAGTCGTTCGGCATGCTCTGCTCCGCGCGCGAGCTGGGTCTCGCCGAGGATGCGAGCGGCCTCCTCATCCTCCCGAAGGACGTGAAGCCCGGCACGCCCATCGCCCAGGCGCTCGGCCTCGAGGACGTGCTGCTCGAGGTGAACGTCACGCCGAACCGGCCGGACTGCCTGTCCCACGTCGGGATCGCGCGCGAGGTCGCGGCGATCCTCGGGCAGCGCGTCCGCATGCCCGCGCCGCGGATCGCGGAGCAGGGTGGCCCGGCGTCCGACGCCGTGAAGGTCCGGATCGAGGCGCCGGACAAGTGCGCCCGGTACGCGGCGCGCGTCGTCGAAGGGGTGAAGATCGGCCCGTCGCCGGCGTGGCTCGCCCGCCGCCTCGAGGCGTGCGGCGTCCGGTCCATCTCGAACGTCGTGGACGCGACGAACTACGTCCTGCTGGAGCTCGGTCATCCGCTCCACGCGTTCGATCTCGACAAGGTGGCCGGCCGCGAGATCGTGGTCCGGACGGCGCGCCCGGGCGAGAAGCTCACGACGCTCGACGGCAAGGAACGCGCGCTCGAGCCCGACGATCTGCTCATCGCGGACCGCGATCGCGGCAGCGCGCTCGCGGGCGTGATGGGCGGCGGCGACTCCGAGATCTCGGCGGGCACGACGCGGGTGCTCCTCGAGAGCGCCTGGTTCCAGCCCTCCACGATCCGCCGGACGTCGCGCCGGCAAGGGCTCAAGACCGAGGCGTCCTACCGGTTCGAGCGCGGCGCGGATCCGGGGATGGTCATCCCGGCGGTGGACCGCTGCGCGGCGCTCATCGCCGAGCTCGCGGGCGGCACGGTCCGCCCCGGGATCGTCGACGCGCACCCCCGCGCCGTCGAGGCGCCGGAGGTGCGTCTCCGGTGGCGCCGCCCGACCGAGCTGCTCGGGATGGACGTGGCGCGCGAGGACGCGCGCCGGATCCTCGTCGGCCTGGGCTTCGAGGAGAAGGGGAGCGACGCCGAGGGCGCGACGTTCCGCGTCCCGAGCTGGCGCGTCGACGTGTCCATCGAGGAGGATCTCGTCGAGGAGATCGTCCGGACGAAGGGTTACGACGCCATCCCCGAGACGCTCCCGGCGAACGCGGTCGAGACGCCCGCCGAGCCGGTCGACGCCCAGGTGATCGCCCGCTGCCGCGCCGCGCTCGAGGGCTCCGGCTTCAGCGAGGCGGTGAACTTCAGCTTCGTCGCGGCGCGCGAGCTCGAGCCCTTCGACAACCACGTCCACACCGGCGACGGCTCCGGACGCGCCCTGGGCATCGCCCTCAAGAACCCGATCTCCGCGGACCTCGCGGTGATGCGGACGAGCCTCGTCCCGTCGCTGCTCCGGAACGCCGCGCACAACCGGCGCCAGCGCGTCGACGACCTGCGCCTGTACGAGATCGCCCGGGGCTACTGGCCGAACCCGCAGCCGAAGGACGCGCCCTCGTCCGAGTCGCTCCACGTCGCGGGCGTCCTCCTCGGCCGCCGCTCGCCGGTGGGCTGGGCGGCCCCGGGGGACGCCGTCGACTTCTACGACGCGAAGGCCGCCGTCGTGGCGCTGCTCGAGGAGCTCGGGCTCGGCGGCGCCCGGTTCGACGCGCCCGGCGGATCCTGGCTGCACCCGCGCACCTCCGCCGCCGTGAGGCTCGGCGAAGACCTGCTCGGCGACGTGGGCGAGCTCCACCCGCGCGTCGCCGCGGCGTTCGACCTGCCGCGCGGCGTGCTCGCCTTCGAGCTCCACCTCGACGCGCTCGTCCGCGCCGCGACGCTCGTGCCGCGCTACGGCCCCATCCCGCGCATGCCGGCCGTGCTCCGCGATCTCGCGGTCGTCGTCGACGAGGCGGTGACCGCCGCGAGCGTCGAGGCTCTCGTCCGGCAGGAGCCGCTCGTCGAGGCGGTCACCCTCTTCGACGTGTACAGGGGGGCGCCGCTGCCTGCGGGCAAGAAGAACCTCGCGCTGGCGATCAGCTACCGCGCGCCGGACCGGACCCTCACCGACGCGGAGGCGGAGGACGCCCACGCGCGCATCGTGAAGCGGCTCGCCGCCGGTGTCGGGGCGGAGCTTCGAGGCTAAGGCATGGCGAGGGAGAGCCGGCTCGCGTACGCGGCGCTCGGCTTCGGCCTCGCGGCCGCCCTCGCCTGCTGGAACCCCCTCGCCGCGCCCTTCGGGCTCGTGGTGGGGCTCGCCTCGGTCGTGCTGTCGGTCCGGGCGCTGCGGCGCGGTGTCCGGCGGCCGTTCGCCGCGGCCGGCCTCGCGCTCTCGGTCCTGGCGGTCGGCGCGAGCGCGCTCGTCCTCGCGCTCACCGCCGGCATCGGGCGGGATCTCTCCGGACAGCCCGTCGTCGCCGGCCCCTCACGCGAGGAGGCGACCCGGACGCTCGACGCGGCCGCGGAGCGCACCCGCGCAGCCCGGGAGCGTGCCCGGACCGAGCTCGACCAGATCGACGGGAAGCCGGCGGGCGGCAAGCCGCGCGAAAGCGCGCCAGGGCGGTGACGGACCGTTTGACAGCGCCCTGGAAATCAGCTAACGAAATCGACACTTAGCCGCGTCCACGGGAGCGAACGTGACCAAGGCCGACATCATCGAGAGCGTCTACGAGAAGGTTGGCTTCTCCAAGAAGGAGGCCGCTGAGATCGTCGAGATGGTCTTCGACACGATCAAGGAGACCCTCGAGCGCGGCGAGAAGATCAAGATCAGCGGCTTCGGGAACTTCATCGTCCGGGACAAGAAGTCCCGCGTTGGCCGGAACCCGCAGACCGGCGAGGAGATCGAGATCAGCGCGCGGCGCGTGCTGACCTTCCGTCCCAGCCAGGTCCTCAAGAACGCCCTCAACGGCGGGCCGACCGGCCCTGAGGTCGAGGACGACAACGACAACGACGAGGGCGACGACGGCGACGAGTAGGTCGTCACGCCGTTCGTCCTGAGCCTCGGGATCCGGTCAGCCCCGAGCGTCGCGCCCCGTTCGCCCTGCGCCCTGCGGTAGGGCGAGCAGCCGGCTCAGACCGTCCCGATCCGCGCGCCGGGGCCGCGCGTCGACCCCTCGCTCGTGCTCGGTCCGACGAGCCGGTACAGGGTCTTCCGGTCGATCCCCAGCACCTCGGCCGCGCGCGTCTTGTTGCCGTGGAGCGCGTCGAGGATCTCTCGCGCGTACCTGCGCTCGAGCTCCGCGAGCGTCGGACGGCGCGGCTCCGCGCCCGGGCCGGCGCGCGCATCTGCCCGCGCCGCCTGGATGAGCGCGTCCGCGAGGTCGCTCGCCACCACGGCCTCAAGCCCGGCGTCCCGGAGCAACCGCTCCAGGCGGGCGCGGCGCTCGGGATCCGCGTCCACGACCAGCGTTCGATTGTTGTCCACGATGGGCCCCTACTCAGGGACGGGGGCGAAAGCGAACGGTTACATCGGATCCTTGCCTGGCTCCCGACCCGCCAAGGGTGCCCCCAGCCCCTCCCGCCGGGGCGAAGCAGGGCCTAGCTTCCTCTCCAGGGTAACGACCATGCGTGAGACATCGACGGAACGGTGCGAGTGCTGCGGGGGATCCCTCGGAACGAACCCGGTCGGGCTCCGGTATCGCGGACGCGAGAGCGTCTTCTGCTCGTTCGGCTGTGCGGTCGTCCAGGCGGCACCGGCCTGCTTCGCGTGCGGTACGAAGGTGCTGGGGCGGGGACACGTCGCCGGGGGCCGCACGTACTGCTCGACGGGCTGCGTGCCGGCAGAGGCGACGGCCCCGTAGCGCGGACGAGGCGTCGGCGGGGACGCCGCGCCGGTGTGCGCCTCCCGGCTCGGAAGTCTCGTCGACCTTTCCGCGGCTGGTGCACGCCGAGGGCGGCGACGTCTCGGTAGAGCTATAAAGGCCGCATGGCGGCCATCGATTACACGGATCGCCGGCGCATGCGGCTCGACGTCGAGTTCTACTTCGCGGCCGCCCACCGGCTCCCGCGATACGACGGTCCGTGCTTCCGCATGCACGGCCACAACTACAAGTTCTTCGTCGCGCTGGAGGGGGACGTCGATCCCGCCACGGGGATGATCGCGGACTTCGGCGAGGTGAAGCGGATCGTCCTGGAGCACGTGCTCGCGCGCGTCGATCACCGGACGCTGAACGACGTCCTCGAGAACCCGACGGCCGAGAACATCGCGCGCTGGATCTGGGAGGTGCTCCAGCCGCACGTGCCGGGGCTGTGCGAGGTCCGCCTGTACGAGATCCCCGACTCCTGCGTGACCTACCGGGGGCCGGGTGGCCGCTAGGATCCGCGCGCTCCGCCCCGCGCGCCCTCGCGCCGCGCCGACCCCTCCCGCGCCGTCCGCCGCGGCCGAGGCGGTGTCCCGCTTCCTCGACGCGCTCGGCCTTCCGGCCGCCGTGCGCGGCGCCGACGATCTCGCGGACACGCCCCGCCGCGTGGCGGAGGCGTGGCTCGAGGACCTGGTCGACGGATACCGACACGCCCCGGCGGAGATCCTCGCGGAGACGATCCCGAGCGCGAGCCGGGATCTCGTCGCGGTCACCGGGATCGACTTCCACTCGGTGTGCCCGCACCACCTGCTGCCCTCGCGTGGCGTCGCGCACGTCGCGTACGTCCCGGGCGGACGCGTGGTCGGGTTCGGTCAGATCGTCCGGCTCGTGGACTGCCTGGCGCATCGCCTCGTGCTCGAGGAGGACCTCGCCCGCGGCATCGCGGACGCCCTCGTGCACCACGTGGGCGCGCGAGGCGCCGCCTGCGTCCTCGACGCCGAGCAGCTCTGCATGACGGTGCGGGGCGAGCGCCGTCCCCGGGCGCGCGCTCACGCCGAGGCGTTCGCGGGCGTGCTCGCCCGGGACGGCAGCGTGCGGCGCCGGTTCGAGGCCGCGATCGTGCGCGCGCCGCGCTCCGTTCACCCCGAGCGTGGCGCCCGGGCGGAGCCCCGGCGCGCGGGCGAAGGGCGGGTCCCCGCCGCGTCGGGCCGGCGCGCCGGGTCCGCGGTGCCGCGGAGGCGCGGCCGGTGAGCGCGGCGCGGACCGCCATCGTCACGGGCGGCGGACGGGGCATCGGCGCGGCGGTCGCTCGCGCGCTCACGGCCCGCGGCGTCTCCGTGACGGTCTGCGCCCGCACCGCCGTGCAGCTCGAGCGTGTCGTCCGCGAGGGTGGGGCGGTGCTCGCCGTGGCCGGCGACGTCTCCCGCGAGGAGGACGTCGCACGCGTGGTGATGGCGCACGAGCGGGAGCTCGGCCCGGTGGACGTCCTCGTGAACGGGGCGGGGATCCTGGCGCGCGGCCGCGTCGAGGCCATCTCGCCGGCGACCTTCCGCGCCGTCCTCGACGTGAACCTCGTCGGCCCGTTCCTCTGCGCGCGGGCGGTGATCCCGGGGATGAGGGCGCGCCGGCGCGGGAGGATCGTGAACGTCGCGTCGATCTCCGGTACGCTCGGCACGCCCGAGGCGAGCGCCTACAACGCCTCGAAGTGGGGGCTCATCGGGCTCACGAAGTGCCTCGCCGAGGAGCTGCGCGGCGACGGCGTGTCGTGCCTCTCCGTCTCGCCCGGGAGCGTGGACACCGAGATGCTCGCCCAGACGCCGTTCGAGCCGCTCATGACGGCGGAGGACGTGGCGAAGGTGATCGTGTTCGCCGCCCTCGACGCGCCGGACGCGATGACCGGCTCGAACGTGGAGGTGTTCGGATGACCGCGCCGATCCGGGCCGCGATCGCGGAGCTCGAGGCGGCCTTCCCGCGGGAGCGCCTGACGCTCGACCGCGAGAAGCTCGAGGCGTACGGCCGCGACGAGTCCGACCTCGGGACCTTCCCGCCGGACTTGGCGGTGGCGGTGGAGAGCGCCGAGGAGGTCCGGACGATCTTCGCCGTCGCGAGCCGGCACCGCGTCCCGGTGATCCCGGTCGCGGCGCGGAGCGGCAAGTCGGGCGGCGTCCTCGCGCTCTCGGGCGGCATCGCCGTCTCGCTGGAGCGGATGAACCGGATCCTCGAGATCTCGCCGGAGGACCTGGTCGCCCGCGTCCAGCCCGGCGTCGTCACCGGCGTCCTCCAGGCGGAGGTCGAGAAGCACGGGCTCTTCTACCCGCCGGACCCGAACTCCCTCGAGATGTGCACGCTCGGCGGCAACGTCGCCGAGAACGCCGGCGGTCCGCGCGCGCTCAAGTACGGGGTCACCCGCGAATACGTCCTCGGGCTCACCGCGGTCATCCCGACCGGCGAGATCGTGCGGGTCGGGAAGCGGAGCATCAAGGGCGTCGCGGGCTACGACCTCACCGCGCTGCTCGTCGGCAGCGAGGGGACGCTGGCCGTCGTGACCGAGATCACGCTGAAGCTCCTGCCGCGGCCCCGCCACGTGTCGACGGCGCTCGTGGTGTTCGGGTCCGTCGCCGCGGCGGCGCGCGCGGTGACGAAGGTGCTCACCGCCGGGATCCTCCCGCGCTGCCTCGAGCTCCTCGACGACATCTCGCTCGCGGCGGCCGCGAAGACCTCGCCCTACAAGTTCCCCGCCGGCGCCGGTGCGGCGCTGCTCGTCGAGACCGACGGCAACGACGAGGAGGGCACGTTCGGCGAGATCGTCCGCCTCGCGGAGGTCGTGCAGGAGGACGCGCAGGGCGAGGTGATCGTCGCGCAGAACGAGTCCCAGCGCCGGGACATCTGGGAGACGCGCCGGTACCTGTCGGTGAACCTGAAGGCGCTCCACCCGATGAAGCTCTCCGAGGATATCGCGGTGCCGCGGTCGAGGATCCCGGAGATGGTCGAGCGGGCGAAGGCGGTCGGGGCCCGGCTCGGGCTCGTCGTGGCGACCTACGGGCACGCCGGCGACGGGAACCTCCACTGCAACGTGCTCTTCGACCGCGCCGAGGAGCGGCCGCGGGTGGACGAGGCCGTCGGCGAGATCCTCCGGATCGCCGTCGACCTCGGCGGCACGATCACTGGCGAGCACGGGGTCGGGCTCGCGAAGCGCGACTTCCTCGAGTACGAGCAGGGTGCGGAGGTCGTCGCGCTCGAGCGGCGCCTCAAGGCCGTCTTCGATCCGCTCGGCATCCTGAACCCCGGGAAGATGTTCCCGCCGGCCTGATCTCCGTCAGCGCCTGATCTGGGACAACCTCGCGGATCCCCAACGGATCGCGGCATATCGCCACTCGTCCGCGCGTTCTTGCAAGCGCCGAGGTCTGGGGAAACCCGCCCCATTCCGGACCTGATTCGGGACAAGGCGGGTCTACATTCCTCAGTGCTTTCCGGCTCTTGACGCACCACGGTCCATTGACTTCCAGGTAGGGACCGGGCATACCAGCAGGCCTCGATCCGAGCTTTCAGGCCAGCGACTCGCCGAGGGGCGAGTTCGCTCCAGGCCTGCGGTCGTTCAGCGCTGCGCACTCTCGAAGGAGACGAAGGGCGACATGTCCACGCAAGTTTCCGCGACCAAGAACAAGGTCCAGCAGGTCGATACCGTCACCATCCGCTTCGTCGGCGACTCCGGCGACGGCATGCAGCTGACGGGCACCGAGTTCACGAAGGCGAGCGCGCTCGCCGGCAACGACCTCGCGACCTTCCCGGACTACCCGGCCGAGATTCGCGCCCCCGCGGGCTCGCTGGCCGGCGTCTCCGGCTACCAGGTGAACTTCGGCTCGCGGGAGATCCACACGCCCGGCGACGCGCCGGACGTGCTCGTCGCGATGAACCCTGCGGCGCTCAAGACGAACCTCGCCGACCTGCGCCAGGGCGGCATGCTGATCGTGAACGCCGGCGCGTTCACCGCCTCGAACCTCGAGAAGGCGGGCTACAAGACGAACCCGCTCGAGGACGCGACGCTCAAGGCGAACTTCAAGGTGTTCCTCGTCGACATGACGAAGCTCACCGAGTCCGCCCTCGACGGCTCGGGCCTGTCGTCGAAGGAGGTCGGCCGCTGCCGGAACTACTTCGCGCTCGGGCTCCTGTACTGGCTCTACAGCCGGCCGATGGAGCAGCAGCTCGAGGCCATCGCGCAGAAGTTCGTGAAGAAGCCCGAGTTCGTCGAGCCGAACCAGAAGGTCTTCAAGGCGGGCTACGCCTTCGGCGAGACCTCCGAGCTCTTCTTCCAGCGGTACCACGTGCCGCCCTCGAAGCTCGCCCCCGGCACCTACCGGAACGTGACCGGCAACTTCGCGACCGCCCTCGGCTTCGCGACCGTCGCCCGGCTCACCGGCCGCCAGGTCTTCCTCGGCAGCTACCCGATCACTCCGGCGACCGAGATCCTCCAGGAGATGGCGAACTTCAAGGAGCACGGCGTCGTCACGTACCAGGCGGAGGACGAGATCGCCGGCGTCGGCTCCGCGATCGGCGCGGCCTTCGGCGGCGCGCTCGCCTGCACCTCCACCTCCGGCCCGGGCCTCGCGCTCAAGTCGGAGATGATGGGCCTCGCGGTCATCACCGAGCTGCCCCTCGTCATCGTGAACGTGCAGCGCGGCGGCCCGTCGACGGGCATGCCGACCAAGACGGAGCAGGCGGACCTCCTCATGGCGCTCTTCGGCCGCCACGGCGAGGCGCCGATGCCGATCATCGCGGCGCAGAGCCCGGCGGACTGCTTCTGGTCCGCGATCGAGGCGATGAAGATCGCCTACAAGTGGATGACGCCGGTCCTGCTGCTCACGGACGGCTACCTCGGCAACGGCTCCGAGCCGTTCAAGATCCCGGCGCCGTCCGAGCTGCCGAAACTCGAGGTGAAGTACCAGACCGAGCTCAACTACGCGAACGCGACCCAGTACATGCCGTACCTCCGCGACGCCAAGCTGGTCCGGCCCTGGGCCATTCCGGGCACGCCGGGGCTCGAGCACCGCGTCGGTGGCCTCGAGAAGGACTCGCTCTCGGGCATGGTGTCGTACGACGGCATGAACCACGAGAAGATGGTCAAGACCCGCGCCCAGAAGATCCGCAACGTCGTGGAGGACGTGCCGGACGTCGAGGTGTTCGGGGCGAAGACCGGCGACCTGCTCCTCGTCTCCTGGGGAGGCACCTTCGGCTCCGTGCGCGGCGCCGCCGAGGAGCTCCAGGCGCAGGGGAAGAAGGTCTCCCACGTGCACCTCCGGTGGATCAACCCGCTGCCGAAGAACCTCGGCGACGTGCTGAAGGGGTTCAAGAAGGTCCTGGTGCCCGAGGTGAACGACGGACAGCTCGCGTTCTACCTGCGCGGCATGTTCCCCGGCGTGAACCCCCTCCAGTACAACCGGATCAACGGCAAGCCCATCAAGATCGCGGAGCTCGTCGGCAAGGTCGTCGAGGCCCTGTAGGTCGACCCGGAAAGGACGAGAACGAACATGAGCACGACGAACGGTCAGACGACCAACACCGCCCTCCCGGTCTACACGAAGAAGGACTTCGAGTCGGGCGTCGATCCCCGCTGGTGCCCCGGCTGCGGCGACTACTCGATCATCAACCAGGTCCAGAAGACGCTGCCCGCGGTCGGCGTGAAGCGCGAGAACATCGTCTTCATCTCCGGCATCGGCTGCAGCTCCCGCTTCCCGTACTACATGAACAACTACGGGATGCACACGCTGCACGGCCGCGCGCCGTCCTTCGCGTCGGGCCTCAAGGTCTCCCGGCCCGAGCTGCAGGTGTGGATCATCACCGGTGACGGCGACGCGCTCGCCATCGGCGGCAACCACTTCATCCATGCGATGCGGCGCAACCTCGACCTCAAGATGCTGATGTTCAACAACCGCATCTACGGCCTGACGAAGGGCCAGGTCTCGCCGACCTCCGAGCTCGGCAAGAAGACCAAGTCGACGCCGCAGGGTTCCCCTGACTACCCGTTCAACCCGCCCGCGCTCGCGCTCGGCGCCGGCGCGACCTTCGTCGCCCGGACGATCGACGTCGAGGGCATCCACATGGGCGGCGTGATCAAGGCGGCCGCGGAGCACAAGGGCAGCACGTTCGTGGAGGTCTTCCAGAACTGCCCGGTGTTCAACGACGGCGCCTACACGTTCCTCACGGAGAAGGCGGTCAAGGCCGACGCGCTCCTCCGGATGGAGCAGGGCAAGCCGCTCCTCTTCGGGAAGGACGGGAAGAAGGGCATCCGCTTCAACGCGCAGTCGGCGGAGCTCGAGGTCGTCACCATCGGCGAGAACGGCGTGACCGAGAAGGACATCCTCGTGCACGACGCGAAGCGCGAGGATCCGACCGTCGCGTTCATGCTCGCGAACCTGTCGAACCGCGCCGGCTTCCCGACGCCCATCGGTGTCTTCCGCGACGTGCGGAAGCCCACGGGCGAGGAGCTGACCTGGCAGATCATCGATCAGACCAAGGCGAAGAAGGCCTCGAGCCTCGAGAAGCTGCTCGCCGGCGCCGATACCTGGACGATCAAGTAGGACCGCGCCGGTCCCGCAATGAACGAGGCCCTCTCCCCGGTCCGGGGGGAGGGCCTCTTCGTTTTCAGTGCTGGACGGGCGATCCGAGCCGGGGGAGCCCGTGCTCTCCGTGAACCGTCGAGCGCTCGCGTCGACGAATCGTCGAGCGCTCGGGTCGACCAATCATGGAGTATCTGCGTCGGCAATCACGCCGACACAAAAAAGCACATGATTGATCGCGGTCCAAGCGGCGCAGGCCCCGCGTGTAGTAGTCAGGCACCCTTGCTGCGGGACCGCCCATGGCGGGCGGACTCCGGGGAGCCATAATGACGACGACGTCAACGCCCGCGCCCAAGAAGGACAAGAAGTTCCAGGGCGTCGTGGTGATCAATCGCGAGAGTTGCAAGGGTTGCGCGTTCTGCGTCGAGTTTTGCCCGCTCGGCGCGCTCGAGCTCGAGAAGGAATACAACGCCAAGGGCTATCACCCGCCGTACCTTGCGAAGCCGGAGCTGTGCAACGGCTGCGACATGTGCGGCCTCTTCTGCCCCGACTTCTCGATCTACGGCTACCGCGAGAAGCTCGAGCAGGCGGCCTAGGAGCACGCACTCATGTCCAACGCCAATTCCAGCGGTACCCTCACTGGCAGTCACTACCTGGACGGCGACCACGCCTGCAGCGAGGGCGCCATCGCCGCCGGCTGCCGGTTCGCCTCCGGTTATCCGATCACGCCGTCGACCGAGGTGGTCGAGCGGCTCTCGCAGCGCTTCCCGCACGTGGGCGGCCGGTTCCAGCAGTTCGAGGACGAGCTCGCCGCGTCCATCGCGCTGCTCGGCGGCGTCTGGGGCGGCGCGAAGGCGCTGACCGTCACGTCCGGCCCCGGCTTCTCGCTGATGATGGAGCACATCGGCTACGCCGCCATCACCGAGACGCCCTGCGTGTACATCAACGTGCAGCGCGCGGGCCCGTCGACCGGCCTCCCGACGCAGCCGGCCCAGGGCGACATGATGCAGGCCCGGTTCGGCTCGCACGGCGACTACCGGCTCATCGCGCTCTGCCCGAACTCGCCGCAGGAGTGCTTCGACCTCACCTTCGAGGCGTTCAACCTCGCCGAGGAGTACCGCGTCCCGGTGCTCGTGATGCTCGACGAGGTGGTCGGGCACATGACCGAGAAGGTGGTCATCCCGTCCGACGACAAGCTCGAGGTCACGCCCCGGCGGTACACGAAGAAGAAGCCGGGCGAGGGGTTCAAGCTCTTCGACGCGCCGGCCGGCAGCCTCGTGCCGGAGATGGTGAAGGCGGGCGACGGCTACCGGATCCACGTCACCGGCCTCACGCACGACGAGCGCGGCTACCCGATGATGACGGTGCCGATGCACGAGAAGATGCAGAACCGGATGTTCGACAAGATCCTGAAGAACGTCGACAAGATCGTCCGGTGGGAGGAGAAGAACCTGGCCGACGCCGAGGTGGTGGTCGTCTCCTACGGCATCACCTCCCGCGTCGCCGAGAAGGCGATCCAGGCCGCCCGGGAGAAGGGCGTGAAGGTCGGCTCGTTCCGGCTCATCACCGCCTGGCCGTTCCCGGAGAAGCAGATCAAGGCGCTCGCCCCCAAGGTGAAGGCCTTCGTCGTCCCGGAGCTGAACCTCGGCCAGATGGCGCTCGAGGTGGAGCGCGTGGTCGGCGGGAAGACCAAGACCGTCCTCGTCCCGCACGTCGGCGGCACGGTCCACAACCCCGACGTCATCCTCAACGCCATCCTGGGAGCGGTTCGATGAGCGCGCCGGTCAAGGAGAACCCCGTCAACAAGTACCTGCGCACCGAGCGCATGCCGTCGATCTGGTGCCCGGGCTGCGGCATCGGCACGACGGTGAACTGCTTCACGCGCGCGCTCGACGCCTCCGGCTTCGATCTCGACAAGGTCGCGATCGTCTCCGGCATCGGGTGCACCGGCCGCGTGGCGGGCTACCTCAAGCTCGACTCGTTCCACACCACGCACGGCCGCGCGATCCCGTTCGCGACCGGGCTCCAGCTCGCGAACCCCGACCTGAAGGTCATCGTCTACTCCGGTGACGGCGACCTCACGGCGATCGGCGGCAACCACCTGATCCACGCGGCGCGCCGCAACGCCGACATGCTCGTGGTCTGCGTGAACAACTTCACGTACGGCATGACGGGCGGGCAGGTGACGCCGACCACGTTCCGGCCGGCGATCGCCTCGACGACGCCGTACGGCGCCTACGAGGAGACGTTCAACCTCCCGATGCTCGCCGACTCGTCGGGCGCGGTCTACGTGGCCCGCTGGACCGCGTACCACGTCCGCCAGCTCGCGAAGTCGATGGGCGAGGCCCTCAACAAGAAGGGCTTCCGGTTCATCGAGATCCTCGCCCCGTGCCCGACGCTGTACCTGCGCCGGAACAAGCTCGGCGACGGCCTCGACGAGATGAAGTTCTACCAGGAGAAGAGCGTCATCAAGAACGGCGCCGACACGCGCGAGGTCTTCCTCGACTACCGCAAGGAGATCACGGTCGGGAAGTTCGTCGATCGCGAGCGGCCGACGCTCGAGCAGGCGATGGAGACGCAGATGAAGCAGGCGCTCGGCTCCAAGTACGTCCCCTACGAATCGCCGGGCAAGAAGCCGGCGTGGTCCTGAGCGAGAGAGGACACGAACATGGGTCCCACTGAGATCAAGTTCGGCGGGCTGGGCGGGCAGGGCGTCATCCTCGGCGGCATCATCGTCGGGAAGGCCGCCGCGCTCTTCGACGAGAAGTTCTCCTGCCTCACGCAGGCGTTCGGCCCCGAGGCGCGCGGCTCCGCTTGCAGCGCGCAGGTGGTCGTGGACAAGGAGCCGATCCTCTACCCGTACGTCCACAACCCGCACATCATGGTGACGCTCTCTCAGGACGCGTTCGCCAAGTTCGCGCCGGAGCTGCGCCCGGACGGCATGCTCCTCATCGAGGAGGACCTCGTGAAGCCCACGAACCTCCCGAAGGGCGTGAAGGTGTTCGCCGTCCCGGCGACCCGCATCGCGGAGGAGCTCGGGCGGAAGATGGTGCTGAACATCGTGATGGTCGGGTTCTTCACCGCCGTCACGGGGCTCGTCAGCGAGAACGCCGCCCGCGAGGCCGTGAAGGACTCGGTCCCGCCGGCCACGATCGACCTCAACATGAAGGCGTTCGATCGCGGCTTCGAGTACGGCAAGAAGCTCGTCGCGGCGAAGGCCTAGCCTTCTCTCGATGGTCGTTTCGGCGGCCGGCGCCCCTCGGGGCGCCGGCCGTCTTCGTTCTCGGGGTCACTCGCCGGCGCACGCCAGCGCGCCGGCGAGGCTGGTGCGGCAGCGGTCGGCGCCCGGCGCGAGCTCGAGGCAGCGCTCGCACACCTTCGCCGCCTCCGCGCACCGCCCGAGCCGGACCAGCGCGATGCACCGCCCGTGCTGCGCCTCCTGCGACCCGGGCGCGAGCTCCGTCGCGCGCCGGTAGCTCGCCTCCGCCCGCTCGAACCGTCCCTCCACGTAGTCCATGAACCCGAGGTCGTGGTTCGCCGCGGCGCTGTCGGGCGTCGCCTCGAGCAGGTGGAGGTACTCGGTGCGCGCCGCCGCGAACGACGACGCGCGATCCGCTCCTGGGACGAGACCGCGCCGGAGCAGCGCCCGCGCGAGGTTGAGGCGCGCGTCGGCGAGGTCCGGATCGATCCGGAGCGCGGCGCGGAGCGCGCCCTCCGCGTCGGCGAACCGGTCCTCGGAGAGCAGCAGCTCGCCCAGGTTCGCGTGCGCCTCGGCGAAGTCGGGGCGGAGGCGGACGGCGCGCTCGAAGCGCCGGCGCGCCCGGTCGAGGTCGCCCCGGGTTCGCCACACGATGCCGAGCCCGTTCTCGGCCTCCGGAAGATCGGGGTCGAACGCGAGCGCGTGCGCGAACGCGATCTCGGCGCGCTCCGCGTCGCCGGACGCCAGGTGCCCGTAGCCGCGGCGGACCTCCTCGGCGGCGCGCGGAGGCACCGCGTGGCGCACGGCGCAGGCGAGGAGGGCTGCGAAGGGGAGGGCGAGCCAGAGGAGCGACAGGTAGGGCGCGGCACGACGCAGGGGATCGGGGAAGGTCATGCGCACGCGGGTTGCTACGGACGTGCCGCATGCGAACGCTCCTGCTCCTCTCCGCCGCGCTCCTCGCCCTCGCCGCCGCGCCGGCGCGCGCGCAGCTCTCCACGCGGATGATCGCCCTGGAATCGGGCGCCTCCACGCCGCTCGGGTCCGGCCCCGGCGCTCACGCACCTGCGGCGGTGGCCGCCGCGCTCTGGCTCGACGGCGACCTCGACCTCGTGCTCCGGCTCGCGCTCGGGACCGCGCCGCGGACCTCCGGCCGCCCGGCGGCCGGCTGGATGGCGGGCACGGCGGCGCTCCGGTGGTCGCTGGCGCCTGGCCCGCTCCGCCCGCAGCTCCTCGTCGAGGCTGGGTGGACGCGCGGCCGTGGGCCGGGCGGGGCGAATCGCCTCGCGCTCGGCGGCGGGGGTGCGCTCGAGTGGTTCTACGCGCGGGATCTCTCGGTGGCGCTCGCGGCGGCGGTGCGCCGCGCGCCCGCCGGCCCGGGCGCGCGGCTCGATCTGACGGCCGCGCTCGCCGCCTACTTCTGAGCGGCGGTCGTCTCGCCCCCCTCGACGGCCTTCCGCGTCTCCCAGCGATCGACCTGGCCGTCGCCGTCGAGGTCGACGCCGATGCGGTCGATCTCGCCGTTCTCCCAGTACTCCCAGTAGTCGACCTTGCCGTCGCCGTTCGTGTCGCGCTCCTTGCGGACCAGCTTGCCCTTCTCGAAGAAGCTCGAGCTGCGCGACGCGCCGTCGAAGCCGAGCGCGTACTCCTTCTTCACCAGCTGGCCCTTCTCGTACGTCAGCGTCACGTCCGGCTTGCCGTCGAAGTCGAGGTCGTACACCACGAGCGTGAGCGCGCCGTCGGCGCCGTACGCCTCCCATGTGTCGATCCGGCCGTCGCCGTTCAGGTCCTTCTCCTTCCGGAGGAGGACCTCCTTCCCGTCCGCGTCCTTCGTCACGTACTTCCAGACGTCCGGGCGGCCGTCCCGGTTCAGGTCGTACTCCGCGACGATCTCGCCCGGCTTGTGCTCCATCCCCGGGATGGGGGCGCGAGGCGCCTCGGCCGGAGCGGTGGCGGAGCTGACCGCGGGCGCCTTCGTCCGCCCGGCACAGGAGAGGGCGAGAAGACCGGCGGTGACGGCGAGCAGACGGCGCATGCGTGGGGACCCTCCGGGACGGGAGCGGGATTCTAGCCGCGCGCTCCGAACGGGCTCAACCGCGGGCGCGTGGCGGTATTTGACACTATATCAGTCGTCACATAGCTTCCGGAGGCGATCTACCGAACCGCCGGGACGCTCATGGCCCGCAAGAAGATCTCGACGACCGTCTACATCACGCCCGAGCAGAACGAGCGGCTCAAGATCCTGCACGAGCGCACGAAGGTCCCGGTCGCCGAGTACATCCGGCAGGGCATCGATCTCGTCCTCGACAAGTACCGCGGCGCCCTTCCCGGCCAGCTCACGCTCGAAGACGTGAGCGGCAAGAAGTAGCTACATTCCGGACCGGAGCGACATGAGCGAGAAGAGAGCCGTCATCCTCGGCGCGGCAGGTTTCATCGGCAGTCACCTCGTGGACCGTTTCCTCGCCGAGGGCTGGCGCGTCACCGGGGTGGACAACCTCATCACGGGAACGCTCCGGAACATCGAGCACCTCTCTCGCGAGACGCGGTTCGACTTCCTCGAGGCCGACGTCTGCGGCTCCCTCGACGCGATCCAGGGGACCGTCGACGCGGTCCTGGACTTCGCGTCGCCCGCTTCGCCCATCGACTACCTCGAGCATCCGTTCGAGACCCTCCACGTGGGCTCGATCGGCGTCGAGAACGCGCTCAAGCTGGCGAAGCGGACCGGCGCGGTGTTCCTCCTGTCCTCGACGTCGGAGGTCTACGGCGATCCCCTCGAGCACCCGCAGCGGGAGACCTACTGGGGGAACGTGAACCCCATCGGTCCCCGCGCGGTCTACGACGAGGCGAAGCGGTTCGCCGAGGCGATCACGGTGGCTTACCGGCGCTACGAGAAGGTGCAGGTCCGCATCGCCCGGATCTTCAACACCTACGGGCCCCGGATGCGGCTCGACGACGGTCGGGTGGTGCCCACCTTCGTCGCCCAGGCGCTGCGAGGCGAGCCCATCACGATGTTCGGCGACGGCTCGCAGACGCGGAGCTTCTGCTACGTCGACGACAACGTCGAGGGCATGTGGCGCCTGCTGCACTCCTCGTACGAGGACCCGGTCAACATCGGGAATCCGCACGAGCTCACCATCCTGGAGTTCGCGAAGGCGGTGCAGCGGCTCGTCGGCTCGGACGTGCCGATCGTGTCGAGGCCGCTTCCGCAGGACGATCCGCGGGTGCGGCGGCCGGACATCACGCGCGCGAAGGAGCTCCTCGGCTGGGAGCCGAAGGTCGGCTTCGACGAGGGGATGCGCCGCACGATCGCATGGTTCGAGCAGCAGGTCTGAGCGCCTCCGCGCGAGCGGCAGCTCCGGGAGAAGCGGCGGCGGCGTGAGCCGCCGCGGGGGCGCGCGCGGCGCGCCGGGGAGAGACAGATGGCGAGGCGGATCCTGATCACGGGCGGCGCAGGCTTCATCGGCTCCACGATCGCCGATCGGTTCCTCGACGCGGGCTGGGAGGTCGCGATCCTGGACGACCTCTCGACCGGGAAGCGCGAGAACGTGCCGGCGGGCGCGCGGTTCTATCCGGTCGACGTGCGCAGCGCCGCCGCGATCGAGGCGGTGAAGAAGGAGCGGCCGCAGGTGATCTGCCACCAGGCGGCGCAGATCGACGTCCGCCGGTCCATGGCCGATCCGCGGTTCGACGCCGACGTGAACGTCGGCGGGCTCCTCAACGTGATGCAGGCCGCGGTGGAGGCGCGATCGGTCGAGCACGTCGTGTTCGCGTCCTCCGGCGGCGCCACCTACGGCGACACCGACGTGATCCCGACGCCGGAGGAGCACCCGCAACGTCCCGTGTCGCACTACGGCGCGGCGAAGGCGGCGAGCGAGATCTACCTCGGCGTGTACCGCGCCAACTTCGGGATCCCGTTCACCGCGCTGCGGTACGCGAACGTCTACGGGCCGCGGCAGGATCCGCACGGTGAGGCCGGGGTCGTGGCGATCTTCTGCGGCCGGCTGCTCGAGGGTCGCGACTGCACGATCTACGGGGACGGGAAGCAGACGCGCGACTACGTCTTCGTCGGCGACGTGGCCCGGGCGAACCTGCTCGCCGCGGAGAAGCGGTTCGACGGCCCGATCAACGTCGGCACCGGCGTCGAGACCGACGTGAACGCGCTCTACGATCACCTGGCCCGCGCGGCGGGCACGTCGAGACCACCGGAGTACGGGCCGGCCCGCCTGGGCGAGCAGAAGCGCTCGTGCATCTCGCCGGCGGCCGCGGCGCGCGCCATCGGCTGGCGCCCCGAGGTGCCGCTCGCGGACGGCCTCGCGCGGACCTTCGAGTGGTTCAAGGCGCGGCGCGGCGGCTGAGCGATTCGCTCGCCCCGCGAGCTCGAGGGGCGCGCCGCGTCCTTCGAGTCCGCCCCCGGGGCTGTCGCACATCGACTCCGGCGCGCGGCGATGGCACCCTTTCCATCCAGGAGGGGGCGCGGTGTCATCCTCCAGGGAGCGGCCACGGCGCCGATCCGGAGGAACACCGACATGAGCGACACGACCGCCGGTCCGATGACGCCGGCCGCCGGCGCACCCGGACGGCCACCGCGCGACCTCGATCTCGCGGTCGCCTGACGCGGCGTGGCGCGGCTGGCCGTCATCCCGGGCGGACGCGGCGGCGAGGCCGCCGCTTCGCCGTCCCACGTCGACGCGCCGGCGGGCCTGGTCGAGCAGCTCTACCGGCGGCACGCCGCGGCGGTGCTCGCGCGCTGCCGCTACCTCCTCCGCGACGACGAGGCCGCCCGGGACGCGACGCAGGAGGTCTTCTGCCGCGCCCTGCGCGCGTCGGTCGAGCTCGAGGCGGCGGCGTCCCCGACCGCGTTCCTGCTCCGCGCCGCCACGAACCACTGCCTGAACCACCTCCGCGCCGCGCGAGCCGCGTGGCGGGACGAGGTGGTCCGGCTCGCCCGTGACCGCCACGAGCGCGGCATCGAGCCGGACGCCCGCGAGCTCGTCCGGGCGCTGCTCGGCGCGGCGCCCGCGGAGGCCCAGGAGATCGCCGTGCTCTACTTCGTCGACGAGCTGACGCAGGCGGAGGTGGCGGAGGTGACCGGGCGGAGCCTCCCGACGGTCCGCAAGCGACTCCGCGAGTTCCTCGCCGCGACGCGCGGCGCGCTGCGCGACGCGTTCCCCGACGTGATCCTCCCCGATCCGGAGGTGCTGCCATGACGCCGACGCTCGGCGGCCCCGGCGTCGCCTGCTCCATCACCCGCCTCCGCCGGCTGGAGGCCGGCGAGCTCTCGGGCGAGGAGCGCGCGCGGGTCGCCGCGCACGTGGAGGGCTGCGATCGATGCCAGTCCTCCCGCCGCGAGCTCGCCGCGGAGGCGCGCGCGCTCGCGGCGTCGCTGCCGTTCGAGGACTTCGCGGCCGGCGTCGCGGGGCGGCTCGCCGCCGCCGAGCGCCCCGCGCCGCGCCGCGCCCGACGCCTCGCGCGCGCGCTCGCGCTCGCCGCCGGGCTCGTGGTCGCGGCCGCGGTCCCGCTCGTGCTCCGGTCCGTCCGCCCCGGCCCGGTGGAGCGCACCAAGGGCGGCGCCGAGCTGACGGTCTACGTGCGCGAGCGCGACGGCGCGCGCGTCCTCGCCCCCGGCGAGCCGGTCCCGCCCGGCGCGGCCCTGCGCGTCGGGATCGACCCGGCGGGGCGGCGGCACGCGGCGCTCGCGCTCGTGGACGCGGACGGCGTCGCGATCCTCTACGCGGGACCGGCGGGCGCGGGCGTCCTCGCCGACGCGTTCGAGTGGACCGGGAGCGGCGCGGGGCGGCTCGTGCTCGTGCTCGACGACGCGCCCGTCGATGGGCCGGCCCTCGCGCGGCGGCTCGCGGCGGGCGGGATCGGCGCGGCGGCGCCGGGCCGCGCCGCCGAGGTCGTCGTCCGGCCGCTCGCGCGGGGCCGCCCGTGAGCCGCGCGGGCGTCGCCGCGGCGCTGCTCGCGCTCGCCGCCGGGGCGGGCGCGGCGGAGCCGCACCGGTTCGCGCTCGTCGCCGGAGAGCCCGACGGTGGCCCGGGGGCGGTGCGCCTGCGCTACGCGGAGCGAGACGCGCGGCGCATCCACGACATCCTCCTCCGCGTCGGCGGCGTCCGGCCCGAGGACGCCCGGCTGCTCCTCTCCGCGGGCGTCCGCGCGTTCATGGACGCGCTCGCCGAGCTCTCCGCCCGCGCCGAGGCGGCCCGTGCCCGCGGCGAAACGACCGTGCTGCTCGTCTACTACTCGGGCCACGCGCGCGACGGGGCGCTCCGCCTCGGCAGTGGCCGCCTGCCGTTCGACGACCTCCGCGCCGCCCTGGAGCGCGCGCCGGCGGACGTGCGGATCGGGCTCGTGGACTCGTGTCGCTCCGGCGCGATCGCGCGCGCGAAGGGCGCGCGGCCCGCGCCCGCCTTCGACGTCGCCAGCGCGGCGGGGGAGGGGCCCCGCGGCCTCGTCCTCATCGCGTCCTCGGCCGCCGACGAGGACTCGCAGGAGTCGGACCTCATCGGCGCCAGCTGGTTCACCCACCACCTGGCCTCGGGGCTCCTCGGCGGCGCCGATGCCTCGGGCGACGGGAAGGTCACGCTGTCCGAGGCGTACGCGTACGCCTACGCGCGCACGGTCGGCTCGACCGCGTCGAGCTCCGGCGGCGTGCAGCACCCGGTGTTCCTCTACGACCTCGGCGGCGCCGGAGACGTGGTGCTCTCCGACCTGACGCCCGTCGGCGGCGGGCTCGTGTTCCCGCCCGCGGCCGAGGGGCTGTACGTCGTGCTCGACGGCGGCGGCCGGGCCGTCGCGGAGGTCGCGAAGGGCGCAGGCGCCGAGCGGCGCGTCGCGCTCCCGCCCGGGCGCTACGTCGTGAAGAAGCGGCTCGCGGACGAGTCGGGGCTGCTCGTGACGCCGGTGTCGCTCGGCGGGGGCGCGGTCGCGGTCGACGACGCGCGGATGGACCGGGTGGCGCTCGAGCGGGATCCGCAGAAGGGCTACGGCGGCGCGCGGTGGTCGCTGCTCGGCGGCCTCGGCGCGCAGCGGTTCTTCGACCGCGCCGCGCGGGACGGCCTCTTCCCGCCCGCGACCCTGCTCGGCGCCGAGCTCGCGGTGCGCGACGACCTCGGGCACGGGCTCGCGTGGGGGCTCGACGCCGCGCTCGGCGGAGGGAACGGCGACCTCCGGATGCCGGGAGTGGAGCCCGTCCCCGTCAAGTTCGTCGAGGTCGCCGCGGGCGCGTCGCTCTGGAAGGACTTCCGCGTCGGCCCGGTGACGCTCTCGGCCGGCGGACGCGTCGCCTTCACGTGGCTCGCCCGGAGCTTCCCGGCGGAGGCCGGCCTCCCGTCCCAGTACTTCTTCACGGCCACGCCGGGCCTCGTCGGCGCGGTCTCGTGGCGGGCGACGCCGCGCCTCTCGGCGGTCGCGCGCGCCCGGATCTCGTACCTCTTCTACAACGTCGACCGGAACCGGAGCCTCGGGTTCGCCGAGGGGATCGTCGGGGTGGAGTATGCGCTCGGTGAATAGGCAGACGTTCGCGACGGCGGTCGTGCTCGCGCTCACGGCGTGCGGGAACTACTCGACGGAGGACCTCCGTTTCCTCGCGGCGGTGCCGTCCCGGGACGAGCTGCAGGTCGAGCTCCCCGCCGCGACCGCAACCGCCACGTCGGCCGCGAGCGCCGTGTCGGCGTGCGCGGGCGGGACGGCGGACACCTGGCTCTGGGCGAAGCCGACCTCGGATCACCTGAACGCCACGGTGGACGTCCTCGTCGGCCACGTGGACTTCATCCGGAGCCACGAGCCTTCGTGGCGCCAGGCCGACGCGCGCGGGTGGGGGCCGTTCCCGGACGCGCGGCACCCCGGCCGCGAGCTGCGGGTCATCATGGTCCGCACGTTCCCCGCGGGCCAGGACGGCGCGCCGGAGTTCGCGTACCGGGTCGACGCGCGCGTCGCCGGGAGCGCCACCTGGACGCCGGTGCTCGCGGGTACGTTCCACGGCGCCTCGGCGCGCAGCGGCGCGGGAGAGCTCCGCCTCGACTTCGACGCGCTCTGGAGCCTCGCGATGGCCGACGCCGACGCGCCGCGCGGCGTCCTCGTGGCGCAGTACGACCGCACCACGACGCCGGTCACCGTCTCGCTCGTGCTCGACCGCGACGGCTACGGCCTCCAGCGGTTCGGCTACCGCTTCGCCGGCTACGAGGACCGGAGCGGCGCGTTCGACTATGCGTTCCGGAACGCCGCGGGCGATCTGCTCACGGTGCAGGCGGGGTTCGACGCGGCGGGCGGCGGGCGCGCGCAGGTCGCGTTCCAGGCCGCGGGTGGCGCCTCCGGGGGCTTCCGCCAGTGCTGGGATCCGGCGGCGTGCCTCGTCTACGTCGACGACCCGGCGAGCTACTCGTGCGGCGCCGCGCCCTGCTCGTTTGGCGCCATGACCGCCTGCCCGGCCGTGCCGGCGCCGCCGTTCTGATGATCGGCGTCCTCGCTGCCGCGCGCAGGCGCCGCCTCGGCCTCGCTCGCCGGCGCGGCGGCGACCGGCGGTGGCGAGACGGTGGGCGGGGCCGGCGCCGTCGGGGCGGCCTCCTCCTCCGGCGGCTCCTCGCGGTCGTCGCCGGGAGTCGGCCCGGCGAGGATGCGGTCCAGCTCGGCGCTCGCGTGGAGGTGCTCGTCCGCGGAGATCCGTCCGGCGGCGCGCAGCCGATCGAGGAGCCGGCGCGAGCGGCGCTTCACCCAGGTCGACGGGTTCCCGAGGTCCACCCGGCGCGGCGCCGGGAGCATGCTCGCCATCACGACCGCCTGGGCCGTGTCGAGCCCCGCCGCGCTCGTCCCGAACCTGTCGCGCGCACCCGCCTCGATGCCGAACACGCCGTCGTCCCACTCCGCCACGTTCAGGTAGAGCGAGAGGATCCGGCGCTTCGTGAGGGCGCGCTCGAGCTTCCGCGCGAGGATCGCCTCCTTCGCCTTCCGCCAGAGGCTCTTCTCGGTGCCGAACCACAGGTTCTTCGCGAGCTGCTGGGTGATGGTCGAGGCGCCCACCGCGAAGCGGCGCTGCGTGAGGTCGCGGCGCGCCGCCTCCTGGATCGCGTCCCAGTCGATCCCGTCGTGCCCCCAGAAGTTCGCGTCCTCGGAGAGCAGCACCGCCTCGACGAGGCGCGGGGAGATCCGCTCGAGGCCGACCCAGACCTGCCGGGGGCGGTAGGCGCGGCGCCGCGCGCGCGCCTCGCCCCGGCGCTGCTCGATGAGCGCGGTGGTCCGCGGGTTCACGCGGGCGAGCGGGGCGGGGTCCGGGAGCGCGGCCCACAGCAGCGCGAGCGCGATCGCGCCCGACGCGACGAGCGCGGTGGCGGCGAGGAGGGCGCCGCGCAGGCGGCGCCGGAGCGGCGTTCGGCCCGCTGGCATCGCGCGCAATCTACCACCAGGGTCGCCGCCAGGAGGAGGGACGTCGTGCGGAGCCGCGCGCCGGGTTCGCGGCGGCCGCGCACCGGCGACGTCGCGACGATCGCGCTCGCGACGGGTTCGCGCCGTCGCAGGGCTGACCCGTTATCTGTACGTGAACACGGTTGCCCGCCCGGGACCCCGATCGGCTCCTTGACACATCCGGGGCTGGTCACTACTTCCCGGCCACCAGCAGCACCGATCTCGCGGCCGCTCGGCCCCACGGAGGGAACATGGCAGACACGAAGAAGTACGCGCCCAGGGATTACTCGAAGGTCCGCGGCCTGACGGGCATCTCCGACAAGCAGATCGAGGAGCACCTGAAGCTCTACGAGGGCTACGTGAAGCGCACGAACACGCTCACGGAGAAGCTCTTCGCGCTCTGCAACGACGGGAAGGCGTCCGGCGCGGATCCGGTCTACGCCGAGCTCACCCGCAGGCTCGGGTTCGAGTACTCGGGGATGGTGAACCACGAGTACTACTTCGAGAACATGGTGGGCGGCGCGCAGGCGGAGCCGCCGGCGGGCTCGAAGGTCCGCAAGGCGATCGAGGCGTCGTTCGGCAAGTTCGAGACCTGGCTCGCCGACTTCCGCGCGGTGGCCACGATGCCGGGCGTCGGCTGGGCGATGCTGTTCCAGGACCCGTCCACCGGCTGGCTGTCGAACCACTTCGTGCAGCTCCACCAGGACAACGTCCCCGTCGGCTTCAAGCCCATCCTCGTCATGGACGGCTGGGAGCACGCGTTCATGCGCGACTACCTCGCGACGGAGCGCGCGAAGTACGTGGACGCGTTCTTCAAGAACGTGAACTGGGAGGCGCTCGAGAAGCGCATCGCCTAGCCACGCGGAAGGCGCAGGTCTTCCGGGGGCCCGACCGCGACGCGCGGCCGGGCCCCCGCCGCATCCTGGGCGCGTTTGACCGGCGCGCGGGCGGGCCGCTACCGTGCCGCGCGTGTCCGGGATCCCGCCTGCTCGCCGCGCCGCGCTCCGCCGCCGGCTCCTCGCCTGGTACGACGGCGGGCACCGGGAGCTGCCCTGGCGCTTCCCGCAGCGCGCGGCGGATGGGTACCGCGTCTGGCTCGCGGAGGTGATGCTGCAGCAGACGCAGGTGCAGGCGGTGATCCCGTACTTCGAGCGGTTCCTCGCCCGGTTCCCGACGCTCGACGCCCTCGCGGCGGCGCGGGAGGAGGACGTCCTCGCGCTCTGGAGCGGGCTCGGCTACTACGCGCGCGGCCGGAACCTGCTCGCCGCCGCGCGGGCGGCCCGAGCGCGCCACGGCGGCCTGCCGGCGTCGGTCGAGGCGCTCCGCGCGCTCCCGGGCTTCGGCCCGTACACCGCGGGCGCCGTCGCGTCGATCGCGTTCGCGATCCCCGCGCCCGTCGTGGACGGCAACGTCGCGCGCGTGCTCGCGCGGCTGTTCCTCGTGGACGGCGCGCCGGGGGACGCCCGGACTCGCGCGCGCCTGTGGGCGCTCGCTGCGGACCTCGTGGATCCGGCGCGGCCCGGCGATCTCAACCAGGCGCTGATGGAGCTCGGGGCGACGGTGTGCGGGAAGCCGGCGCCTCGCTGCGACCGGTGCCCCGTCGCGGCGCTCTGCGCGGCGCGTGCGGGCGGCCGCGAGCGGGAGGTCCCGCCGGCGCGGCTTCGCCCGGCGCGGCGGCCGCTCGTCCTCGCGTGCGCGCTCGTCGAGCGCCGCGGCGCGGTGCTCGTGTTGCCGCGGCGCGCGCGGGGGCTCTTCGGCGGGCTCCTCGGTCCGCCCGCGGTCGAGGTCGCGGGCGGCGACGACGTGCGCGCGGCGCTCGCCCGCACCGTCCGGGCGGAGCACGGGATCGACCTCGCGGTGGGGGAGGAGGCGGCGGTCGTTCGCCGCGTGCTCACGCACCGGGAGCTGACGCTGCGGGGGTTCCGATGCGAGGCCGCCCGCATTCCCCGGGGCGCGGAGGGGGCGTGGATCCGGGAGGCGGCCGGGCGGAGGAGCGGGCTACCGACCGCCTTCGCGGCGCTGATCGACACATTTTTCTCGACGTGTCGCGGGGTTCAGGATAAGAAGCGCCCCCTCCGGCGTGGTCCTCCCGGAGCCAAGTTCCGGGATCGCGTTCGGGCTTGACACGAGAGGGCACATCCGTATAATTCGCCGCCCTTACGACGGGTTTGTTCACCGACGCCCCCAGAACAGCAGAGCGGGGCGTTTTTGTTGAGAAAAAGAGCTCGCACACGATGCCGACGATCAGCCAGCTGGTGCGCAAGGGGCGCGAGAAGCTCGAGGTGAAGAAGAAGGCGCCTGCGCTCAAGGAGTCGCCGCAGAAGCGCGGCGTCTGCACGCGCGTCTACACCACGACGCCCAAGAAGCCGAACTCCGCGCTCCGCAAGGTGGCGCGCGTCCGCCTCACCAACGGCTTCGAGGTGACGAGCTACATCCCCGGTGTCGGCCACAACCTGCAGGAGCACTCGGTGGTGCTCATCCGCGGCGGCCGCGTGAAGGACCTCCCGGGCGTTCGCTACCACATCATCCGCGGGACCCTCGACGCCGTGGGCGTGCAGGGCCGCAAGCAGGGCCGCTCGAAGTACGGCGCGAAGCGCCCGAGCTAGCCTCTCGAATCAAGGAAACGGCCGATGCCTCGTCGTCGCGAAGTCGAGAAGCGGAAGATCCTCCCTGATCCGAAGTTCCAGGACCGGATCGTGGCGAAGTTCGTCAACAACCTGATGCGCAAGGGCAAGAAGTCGACGGGCGAGCGCATCATCTATGGCGCCTTCGACCAGGTCGAGCAGAAGCTCAAGGACGATCCGCTCAAGGTGTTCAAGAAGGCCCTCGACAACGTGAAGCCCGTCGTCGAGGTGAAGAGCCGCCGCGTCGGCGGCGCGACCTACCAGGTGCCGGTCGAGGTCCGTCAGGACCGCCGCACGGCGCTGGCGATGCGCTGGCTCATCGAGTACTCGAAGGGCCGCGGCGAGAAGACGATGGTCGAGAAGCTCGCCGGAGAGATCATGGATGCGGCCTCGAACCGCGGGAACGCGGTGAAGAAGCGCGAGGACACGCACAAGATGGCCGAGGCCAACAAGGCCTTCGCCCACTACCGCTGGTAAGCAAGGAAGAGGAGGATCGAGGGAGAGCAAGAGGCCGGCTCGGTCGGCCGGGGTCGCAGGGAAGGACCCCTTCGCTCTTTGACAGCTCGGTCGTTGGTCTCGGCGCCGCTTCGGCGGGCCGGCTCTGCGCACGTACGAAGGTTTCGAGGAACGAAAGATGCCCCGCACCAATCCACTCGAGCGCTACCGCAACTTCGGCATCATGGCGCACATTGATGCCGGGAAGACCACCACGACCGAGCGCATCCTCTTCTACACCGGCGTCACCCACAAGATCGGCGAGGTCCATGAAGGCACGACCGTCATGGACTGGATGGAGCAGGAGCGCGAGCGCGGCATCACCATCACGTCCGCCGCGACCACTGCCTTCTGGCGCGATCACCGCCTGAACATCATCGACACCCCCGGCCACGTCGACTTCACGATCGAGGTCGAGCGGTCGCTGCGCGTCCTCGACGGTGCGTGCGCCGTGTTCGACGCGGTGAACGGCGTCGAGCCGCAGTCCGAAACCGTCTGGCGGCAGGCGGACAAGTACAAGGTCCCGCGCATCTGCTTCATCAACAAGATGGACCGCGTCGGCGCCGACTTCTACATGTCGGTCGGCACGATCAAGGATAAGCTCGGCGCGCGGCCGCTGCCCATCCAGATCCCCATCGGCGCGGAGGACAAGTTCCGCGGCATGGTGGACCTCGTCAAGATGAAGGGCATCACCTTCGACGACGAGACGATGGGCGCGAAGTACCAGGAGATCGACATCCCCGCGGACCTCCTCGAGCAGGCGCGGGAGTACCGCGCGAAGATCGAGGAGACCATCTCCGAGTTCGACGACGCGCTGATGCACAAGTACCTCGACGGTCACGCGCTCTCGAACGAGGAGGTCACCCGCGGCCTCCGCGCCGGTACGCTCGCGATGCACTTCTTCCCGGTGCTCTGCGGCACGGCCTTCAAGAACAAGGGCGTCCAGCAGATCCTCGACGCGGTCGTCGACTACCTGCCGAGCCCGCTCGACAAGCCTCCGGTCCAGGGCGTCACGCTCAAGGGCGAGGAGGTCGTCCGGAAGACCGCGGACAGCGAGCCGTTCAGCGCGCTCGCGTTCAAGATCATGAACGACCCGTTCGTCGGGAACCTCACCTTCTTCCGCGTGTACTCGGGGAAGCTGGAGGCCGGGTCCTACGTCCAGAACGCGACGAAGGACAAGAAGGAGCGCATCGGCCGCCTCCTCCAGATGCACGCGAACAAGCGCGAGGAGATCAAGGAGGTCTACGCCGGCGACATCGCCGCCGCCGTGGGGCTCCGGGCGACGACCACGGGCGACACGCTCTGTGACGAGGGCAGCGCGGTCATCCTCGAGCGGATGGAGTTCCCGGAGCCGGTGATCCACGTCGCGATCGAGCCGAAGTCGAAGGCCGACTCCGACAAGATGGGCATCGCGCTGAACCGCCTCCAGATGGAGGACCCGTCCTTCCGCGTCCGCACGGACGAGGAGACCGGCCAGACGATCATTGCCGGCATGGGCGAGCTCCACCTCGAGATCCTCGTGGACCGCATGTTCCGCGAGTTCAAGGTCGAGGCGAACGTCGGCAAGCCGCAGGTCGCCTACCGCGAGACCATCACGAAGCAGGTCGAGTCCGAGGGCCGCTACATCCGCCAGACCGGTGGTCGCGGCCAGTACGGTCACTGCTGGCTGCGCCTCATCCCGCAGGAGCCGGGGAAGGGCTTCGAGTTCGCCAACGAGACGGTCGGCGGCTCGATCCCCAGGGAGTTCATCAACCCGATCCAGAAGGGCATCGAGGAGGCCATGACGGGCGGCGTGCTCGCGGGCTACCCGATGGTGGACCTCAAGGTCGAGGTCTTCGACGGCAGCTACCACGACGTCGACTCGTCCGAGATGGCGTTCAAGATCGCCGGCTCGATGGGCTTCAAGGACGGCGCCGCGAAGGCGAACCCGATCCTGCTCGAGCCGATCATGGAGGTCGAGGTCGTGACGCCCGAGGAGTACATGGGCGACGTGATCGGCGATCTGAACTCGCGTCGCGGCAAGATTCATGCGATGAATCCGCGCACGGGCGTCCAGGTCATCGAGGCCCTCGTGCCGCTCGCCGAGATGTTCGGCTACGCGACCGACCTGCGGTCGAAGACGCAGGGCCGCGCCACCTACACCATGCAGTTCGCGCACTACGCGCAGGTCCCCAACAGCATCGCGGAGACCATCGTCACCAAGGCGAAGGGTGCCGCCGCCGGCGCGAAGTAAGACCGCCGCACGGACTCGAAAGGAAGAGAGGGAGTCATGGGCAAGGAGAAGTTCGAGCGTAACAAGCCGCACGTGAACGTCGGCACCATCGGTCACGTCGACCACGGCAAGACCACGCTCACGGCGGCCATCACCAAGTACTGCGCCTCGAAGGGCATGGCGCAGTTCATGGCCTACGACCAGATCGACAAGGCTCCCGAGGAGCGCGAGCGCGGCATCACCATCGCGACCGCCCACGTGGAGTACCAGACGGCGGCGCGGCACTACGCGCACGTCGACTGCCCGGGCCACGCGGACTACGTGAAGAACATGATCACCGGCGCGGCGCAGATGGACGGCGCCATCCTGGTGGTCTCGGCGGCGGACGGCCCGATGCCGCAGACGCGTGAGCACATCCTCCTCGCCCGCCAGGTCGGCGTGCCGTACATCGTGGTCTTCCTGAACAAGGTCGACATGGTGGACGACAAGGAGCTGCTCGACCTCGTGGAGCTCGAGGTCCGCGAGCTGCTCAGCGCCTACGAGTTCCCCGGCAACGACATCCCGATCATCAAGGGGTCGGCGCTCAAGGCGCTCGAGGGCGACAAGGGCGAGCTCGGCGAGCCGGCGATCCAGAAGCTGCTCGACGCCGTGGACAGCTACATCCCGACGCCGAAGCGCGCGACGGACAAGCCGTTCCTGATGCCGGTCGAGGACGTGTTCTCGATCTCCGGCCGCGGCACGGTCGCGACGGGTCGCGTCGAGCGCGGCATCGTGAAGGTCGGCGAGGAGATCGAGGTCGTCGGCCTGAAGCCGACGGTCAAGACGGTGGTGACGGGCGTCGAGATGTTCCGCAAGCTGCTCGACGAGGGGCAGGCGGGCGACAACATCGGCGCGCTCCTCCGTGGTCTGAAGCGCGAGGAGGTCGAGCGCGGCCAGGTGCTCGCGAAGCCGGGCTCGATCACGCCGCACACGAAGTTCAAGGCCGAGGTGTACGTGCTCACGAAGGAGGAGGGTGGTCGTCACACCCCGTTCTTCAACGGGTACCGGCCGCAGTTCTACTTCCGCACGACGGACGTG
This sequence comes from Anaeromyxobacter oryzae, assembly GCF_023169945.1. Taxonomy (GTDB): domain Bacteria; phylum Myxococcota; class Myxococcia; order Myxococcales; family Anaeromyxobacteraceae; genus Anaeromyxobacter; species Anaeromyxobacter oryzae. The sequence continues at coordinate 6,579,312 of NZ_AP025591.1, read as the reverse complement.
ACGGGCTCCGTGCAGCTGCCGGCTGGCGTCGAGATGGTGATGCCGGGCGACAACATCACGATGGAGGTCGAGCTCATCACCCCGATCGCGATGGAGAAGGAGCTGCGGTTCGCGATTCGTGAGGGTGGGCGGACGGTGGGCGCGGGCGTGGTGGCCGAGGTCATCCAGTAAAGGTTTCACCACGGGCGAACGGCGGAGCCTCCCGGCCCGCAGGACGGGCATCGGGAGGTTCCGCGCCGCGCCGCGTGACGGAGAGAAGGCTTTCCGATGGCAACTCAGAAGATTCGGATCCGGCTCAAGGCCTACGACTACAAGCTTCTCGACCAGTCGGCCGGCGAGATCGTGGAGACGGCGAAGCGGACCGGCGCGAAGGTCGCCGGCCCCATCCCGCTCCCCACCCGGATCAACAAGTTCACCGTCCTCCGCAGCCCGCACGTCGACAAGAAGTCGCGCGAGCAGTTCGAGATCCGCACGCACAAGCGGCTTCTCGACATCCTCGAGCCGACTCCTCAGACGCTCGACGCGCTGATGAAGCTCGACCTGTCGGCGGGCGTGGACGTGGAGATCAAGTAGTCGAGGACACCATGGCCAAGTTCGACGTCTACGACCTCGAGAAGAAGAAGGTGGGCGAGCTCGAGCTCGCCGACGCCATCTTCGCCGGCGAGGTGAACGAGCACCTCTTCTACGAGGTGGTGAAGGCGAAGCTCGCCTCCGATCGCTCGGGCACCCACGCAGTGAAGAACCGGTCGCTCGTCTCCGGCGGCGGCAAGAAGCCCTGGAAGCAGAAGCACACGGGCCGGGCCCGCCAGGGCTCGACGCGTGCGTCGCAGTGGGTGGGCGGCGGCAAGGCCATGGGGCCGAAGCCGCGCGACTACTCCTACGACGTGCCGAAGAAGGTCCGGAAGGCGGCCCTCCGCTCGGCGCTCGCGCTCCGCAACCAGGATGGCAAGCTCGTGATCGTGCAGGAGTGGAAGCCCGCCGCGCCGAAGAGCTCGGCGGCGGCCAAGGTCCTCGCGAAGCTCGGCGCGAAGAAGGCCCTCGTGGTCGACGCCGGCGCGAACGAGGCGCTCGCGAAGAGCGTGCGGAACCTGGACGGCTCCGACTTCCTCGCGGTCGAGGGCCTCAACGTGTACGACATCCTGAAGCACGACATCCTCGTGCTCACGGCCGACACGGCGAAGAAGCTCGAGGAGGTGCTCGCGTGAACCTCGCGAACCAGGAAGTGGTGAAGCGTCCGCTCATCACCGAGAAGGCGGAGCGGAACCGCGAGGCGGCCCGCCAGTACGCCTTCGAGGTGCACCGGGACGCGACCAAGATCCAGGTGAAGCAGGCGGTCGAGAAGCTCTTCAACGTGCACGTGCTCGCCGTGCGCACCGCCATCGCCCGCGGAAAGACCAAGCGCGTCGGCCGCAACATCGGCCGCCGGCCCAACTGGAAGAAGGCCTTCGTGACCCTCAAGGAAGGCGAGACCATCGCCCTCTTCGAGGGGACGTAGCAGCCGGGACGGGAGATCGAACATGGCACTCAAGGAGTACAAGCCGACGAGCCCGGCCCGACGCCACATGACGGTGTCGGACTTCGCGGAGATCACGAAGTCGAAGCCGGAGAAGAAGCTCACCCGGCCGGTGAAGAAGAGCGGTGGCCGCAACGCCCACGGCCACATCACCACGCGCCACGTCGGCGGCGGCCACAAGCGCCGCTACCGCGTGATCGACTGGCGGCGCGACAAGGACGGCGTTCCGGCGAAGGTCGCGGCGATCGAGTACGATCCGAACCGCACGGCGCGCATCGCGCTCCTCCACTACCGGGACGGCGAGAAGCGCTACATCCTCGCGCCGGTCGGCGTGAACGTGGGCGACGTGCTCGTCTCCGGCGAGACGGTCGACATCCGCCCCGGGAACACGCTGCCGGTCCGGTCGATCCCGCTCGGCACCGTGATCCACAACGTCGAGACGCAGCCCGGCTCCGGCGGCAAGATGATCCGGACCGCCGGGTCCTTCGGCCAGCTCATGGCGAAGGAGGGCGCCTACGCCCAGATCCGCATGCCCTCCGGCGAGGTCCGGCAGGTGATGCAGGACTGCAAGGCGACCATCGGTCAGCTCTCGAACGTCGAGAGCTCCTCCGTGCGCGTCGGCAAGGCGGGCAAGAGCCGCTGGCTCGGCATCCGGCCGACCGTCCGCGGCCTCGCCATGAACCCCGTCGATCACCCGCACGGCGGCGGCGAGGGCAAGTCGGGGCAGGGCAACCCGCACCCGGTCTCGCCCTGGGGCCAGAAGACCAAGGGCCTCAAGACCCGCAACAACCGGCGGACCGACAAGTTCATCGTCTCCCGGCGCAAGCCCGGCATCCGGAACACGCCGCACTAGCGCGGGAAGGGACAGGCACTCATGGCGCGTTCGATCAAGAAGGGCCCGTTCGCGGACAAGCACCTCACGAAGAAGGTCGAGGACGCGAACAAGGGCAACAAGAAGTCGGTCATCAAGACCTGGTCGCGGCGGAGCACGATCCTCCCCGACTTCGTGGGCCACACGTTCGCCGTGCACAACGGGCGGAAGTTCGTCCCGGTGTTCGTGACCGAGAACATGGTGGGCCACAAGCTCGGCGAGTTCGCGCCGACGCGGACCTTCCACGGCCACTCGGCCGAGAAGAAGGTCGCGGCGGCCCCGGCCCCGGGCCCGAAGAAGTAGCGAGGACGACAATGGCCGAGACCCAGACCACCAAGAAGGGCTCGAAGCGCGTGCGCACCCCGGTGCCCGCGCGCCGCTCGAAGCCGAACCGCCCCGCGCTGCCCGCGCCGGGCCCGCACGCGTCGCTGAGCTTCCTCCGCGTGGCGCCGCGCAAGGTCCGCCTCGTCGCCGAGGGGCTCCGCGGGATGCCCGTGGGCGACGCCCTCGCGACCCTCAAGTACACCCCCCAGGCCGCGGCGAAGCCGCTCGCCAAGCTCCTCCGCTCCGCGGTCGCGAACGCCGAGCAGAAGGGCGGCCGGGTGGACGTCGACGCGCTGTTCGTGAAGACGCTCACCGTCGACCAGGGGCCGAAGATGCGCCGCTTCATGGCACGCGCGATGGGCCGGGCCTACCGCGTCGAGAAGAAGACCAGCCACGTGTACGTGGAGCTCGGCACCGCCGCCCGCGGCTAGCCAAGGAGACGAACGTGGGACAGAAAGTTCATCCTATCGGTTTCCGCCTCGGGGTCATCCGGTCCTGGGAATCGAAGTGGTACGAAGAGAAGAACTACGCGAAGTGGCTCCACGAGGACATCCACCTCCGTGAGTTCGTGAAGGAGAAGCTCGGCCAGGCCGGCATCTCCCGCATCGAGATCGAGCGCGCCGCGAACAAGGTGAAGATCAACGTCCACACCGCGCGCCCGGGCATCGTCATCGGGAAGCGGGGGGCGGGGATCGAGGGCATCAAGAAGGAGCTGCAGGCCCTCACCGACAACGAGGTCTTCCTCAACGTCGTCGAGGTCCGGAAGGCCGAGACCGACGCGCAGCTCGTCGCCGAGAACATCGCGACCCAGCTCGAGCGCCGCATCGCCTTCCGCCGCGCGATGAAGAAGGCGGTCCAGACCGCCCAGAAGTTCGGGGCGAAGGGGATCCGCGTGGCCTGCTCGGGCCGCCTCGGCGGCGCCGAGATGGCGCGGTACGAGTGGTACCGCGAGGGCCGCGTGCCGCTCCACACGCTCCGCGCGGACATCGACTACGGGTTCGCCGAGGCGAAGACCACCTACGGCAAGATCGGCTGCAAGGTCTGGATCATGCGCGGTGAGGTGCTGCCCCAGTCTGCGGCCGCCCGCGCCCCCCGGAACACCGGCGGCGCCCGGCCTTAGTGCCCCGGCGGACGCCTAGCGACACCAGGAGAAGGACATGCTTCAGCCGGCGCGAACGAAGTACCGCAAGATGATGAAGGGCCGCATGCGCGGCAAGGCGTACCGCGGCTCCGACCTGAACCAGGGCGAGTACGGCCTGCAGGCCACCGAGTGCGGCTGGATCACGGCCCGCCAGATCGAGGCGGCCCGCGTCGCGATCACCCGCTACGTGAAGCGCGGCGGGAAGCTCTGGATCCGCGTCTTCCCGGACAAGCCGATCACGAAGAAGCCGGCCGAGACGCGAATGGGCACCGGCAAGGGCAACGTCGAGTACTACGTCGCCGTGATCAAGCCGGGCCGGATCCTCTACGAGATGTCGGGCGTGGACGACGCCATCGCGAAGAAGGCGTTCCACCTCGCCGCCCACAAGCTGCCGGTCTCCACCAAGATGGTGAAGCGCGGCACGACGCTGTAAGGAGGCTTCGGACATGGCGACCATCCAGGAGCTGCGCGAGCTGTCCGCGACCGAGCTCAAGGCTCGCGCGGTGGAGCTGAAGGGGACGATGTTCGAGCTCCAGAGCAAGCTGAACACCGGCGTGCTCGACTCGACCGCCGACCTCCAGAAGACGAAGCGCGACATCGCGCGCTGCCTCACGGTGGCCCGCGAGAAGGAGCTCGCCGCCGCGGCGCAGGCCGGGAAGGCGAAGGAGTGACCGACATGGAGCGCGGCAACCGGAAGTCCCGCATCGGCGTGGTGGTCTCGAACAAGATGACGAAGACGGTCGTCGTCAAGGTCGAGCGCCGCGTCGCGGACCGGAAGTACGGGAAGATCGTGACCAAGGCCGAGAAGTACAAGGCCCACGACGAGAATCAGGCGTGCAACATCGGCGACCGCGTGCGGATCGTCGAGACCCGGCCCATGTCCAAGGACAAGCGCTGGCGCGTCGCCGAGACTCTCGAGAAGGCGGCGGAGGTCTAGGCCATGATCCAGCAGCAGACGATGCTCGATGTCGCCGACAACTCGGGTGCCAAGAAGGTCATGTGCATCAAGGTGCTCGGCGGCAGCAAGCGGAGGTACGCCTCGATCGGCGACGTCATCGTCGTCTCGATCAAGGAGGCGATCCCGCAGGCGAAGGTGAAGAAGGGCGAGGTCGCCCGGGCCGTCATCGTCCGCACGAGCCGCGAGGTGAAGCGGCCGGACGGCAGCTACATCCGGTTCGACGGCAACTCGGCGGTCCTCATCAACAAGGATCTCGAGCCCATCGGCACCCGCATCTTCGGCCCGGTCGCCCGCGAGCTCCGCGCCCGGAAGTTCATGAAGATCATCTCGCTCGCGCCGGAGGTCCTCTAGTCATGGCGGAGATCCGCAAGGGCGACACCGTCAAGGTCATCGCCGGCAAGGAGAAGGGGAAGCAGGGCAAGGTCCTCGAGGTCCTCCGGGAGAAGGGGCGCGTCCGGGTCGAGAAGCTCATGACCGTGAAGCGCCACATGAAGAAGGGCCGGAGCCAGGCCAACCCCGAGGGCGGGATCCTCGAGAAGGACGGCACGATCGCCCTCTCGAACGTGATGGTGGTCGGCAAGGACGGCGCGCCCGTCCGCCGCGAGAAGATCGGCCGTGAGCTCGGGGCGAAGGAGAAGGCCCGGGCCGAGAAGAGGGCGGCCGCGAAGTAGTCGCATCCGAAAACTGGCGGTATCGCAGCAACCGTAAGAGAACGCATCGCCCGGCACTCGGAAGGCGCCGGCCGAAGGCAAGGAGAGAACGATGGCAGCGCGACTGAAGGAGCGGTTCGAGAAGGAAGTCCGCTCCGAGCTGATGAAGGAGTTCGGGTTCAAGAACCCGATGCAGGCCCCCCGCCTCGAGAAGATCGTGGTGAACATGGGCCTCGGCGAGGCGATCAACAACGGCAAGATCATCGACGCCTCGGTGGAGCAGCTCTCCGCGATCACGGGCCAGAAGCCGGTCGTGACGCGCGCGCGGAAGTCCATCGCGAACTTCAAGCTGCGGCAGGGCCAGTCGATCGGCGCGATGGTCACGCTCCGCGGCGACCGGATGTACGAGTTCTTCGACCGCCTGGTCTCGATCGCGCTGCCGCGCGTGCGCGACTTCAAGGGCGTGTCGCCGAAGGCGTTCGACGGGAAGGGGAACTACACGCTCGGCGTCCGCGAGCAGATCATCTTCCCCGAGATCAACTACGACAAGGTCGAGAAGATCAAGGGCTTGAACATCACGGTCGTGACGACCGCCCGGAACGACGAAGAGGGCCGAGCGCTGCTGCGCCACCTCGGCATGCCGTTCCGTCAGTAAGGAGAGACCATGGCGAAGCTTTCGAAGATGGCGCAGGCCAAGCGCAAGCTGAAGTTCAAGGTGCGCCAGTACAACCGCTGCCCCCTGTGCGGCCGCCCGCGGGCGTTCCTCCGCAAGTTCCAGATGTGCCGCATCTGCTTCCGCAAGCGCGCGCTGCAGGGCGAGATCACCGGCGTCATCAAGTCGAGCTGGTAGGAGACACGATCGATGAGCTTCACCGATCCCATTGGCGACATGCTGACGCGCATCCGGAACGCCTCGAGCGCGCGGCACGAGAAGGTGCTCGTCCCGAAGTCCCGGCTCAAGGTCCGGATCGCCGAGGTCCTCCGCGACGAGGGCTTCATCAAGGACTTCGTCGTCCACCAGGACGGCGTCCAGGGCGCGATCACCATCGTCCTCAAGTACAGCGCCGATCGCGAGCCGGCGATCAGCGACATCAAGCGCGTCTCGAAGCCGGGGCTGCGCCGCTACGTCCCGACCGACTCCATCCCGCGCGTGCTGAACGGGATGGGCATCGCGATCCTCTCCACGTCCAAGGGCGTGCTGGTGGACCGCGAGGCCCGCAAGCAGAAGGTCGGCGGCGAGCTGATCTGCACCGTCTGGTAAGGGAGCCTCAGGTCATGTCCCGAGTCGGCAAGATGCCCGTCAAGATCCCGGAGAAGGTGAAGGTCTCCGTGGACGGCCACCTCGTGAAGGTCGAGGGGCCGAAGGGCAAGATGTCCTTCAACACGAATCCCATCGTGAAGGTCCAGGTCGACAAGGGCGAGGTGAAGGTCACCCGCCCGGACGACACCCGCATCGCGAAGGGCCTGCACGGCCTCACGCGCACGATGGTCAAGAACGCGCTCGACGGCGTCGTGAAGGGCTACGAGCGCGGCCTCGAGATCAGCGGCGTCGGCTTCAAGGCCGAGGTGAAGGGGAAGGACATCCACTTCACCCTCGGCTTCTCGCACCCGGTCGTCTTCAAGCTCCCCGAGGGCGTGACGGCCGAGGTCGACGCGAAGCAGACGAAGCTCACGGTGAAGGGCGTGGACAAGCACCTCCTCGGCCTCACGGCCGCGAAGATCCGCGCGCTCCGCCCGCCCGAGCCTTACAAGGGCAAGGGCATCAAGTACGCGGAAGAGACGATCCGTCGCAAGGAAGGCAAGACCGGCGCCGCGTAGTCGCGCTGGTGAACGAAACCCGCTCATGCGGCGGCTGAGCCGTCGCCGCCGCACGGAGGAACGATCATGGCGAAGCACGTCACCGCGCGCGAGAAGCGCAAGGCCCGCATCCGCCGGAAGGTCACGGGCACGTCCGCCCGTCCGCGGCTCACGGTCTACAAGAGCCTCAAGCACATGTACGCCCAGCTCGTCGACGACGTCGCGGGCAAGACCCTCGTCTCGGTGGGCACCAACTCCAAGGCGCTCAAGGACGAGGTCAAGGAAGACGACAAGACCGGCGCCGCGAAGAAGGTCGGCGAGGCGCTCGCGAAGGCGGCGAAGGGCAAGGGCATCGAGGCCGTCGTCTTCGACCGCAATGGCTTCGACTACCACGGCCGCGTCGAGGCGGTGGCCGCCGCCGCGCGCGAGGCCGGGCTGAAGTTCTAGGGCTGATCGAAAGGGTTTCGAGGGACCGAATGGCTACTCCCATCAACGCAAACGACCTCGAGCTTCAGGACAAGGTCGTCCACATCAACCGCGTCGCGAAGGTCGTGAAGGGCGGCCGCCGGTTCAGCTTCTCGGCGCTCGTCGTCGTCGGCGACGGCCAGGGTCACGTCGGCGTCGGCCTCGGGAAGGCGAACGAGGTCCCCGAGGCGATCCGCAAGGGCGGCGACCAGGCGAAGAAGAACCTGTTCAAGGTTCCGCTCGTCGGGACGACCATCCCGCACGAGGTGCTCGGCCACTTCGGCGCGGGCTGGGTGCTCCTCAAGCCCGCCGGCGAGGGTACCGGCGTCATCGCGGGCGGCTCCGTGCGCGCGGTCCTCGAGGCCGCCGGCATCCGGAACGTGCTCACGAAGTGCCAGGGCTCCCGCAACCCCCACAACGTCCTCAAGGCGACCGTGGCGGGCCTCAAGCGCCTCCGCGCGCTCGAGGACAGCGCCCGGCTCCGCGGCAAGCAGGCCGCCGAGATCACCGGGGCGTAAGGAGAACATCGTGGCTGCCATCAAGGTGAAGCTCGTCCGCGGGCTCGCGGGTTGCCCTGCGCCGCACCGGGTCATCGTCCAGGGCCTCGGGCTCAAGAAGCGGGACTCGACCAAGATCCTCCCCGACACCCCGCAGACGCTCGGGATGATCGCGAAGGTCGCTTACCTCGTCGAGTGGGAGCGGGTCGACGCTCCGCCGCCCGTGGGCCGGAAGGCCAAGAAGGCGGCGGCCGCGCGGTCGTGACACGCGCCCCCCGCGTGATAAAAGGAGAATCCTTCATGTCGCTCTCCAAGCTCAAGGCGCCCAAGGGCGCCAACCGCCGTAAGGTGCGCGTCGGTCGTGGCCAGGCCTCCGGCCTCGGCAAGACCGCGGGCCGCGGCGGCAAGGGCCAGAAGGCCCGCACCGGCAACATGCACTTCGAGGGGTTCGAGGGCGGCCAGATGCCGCTCCAGCGCCGCCTGCCGAAGTTCGGTTTCCACAACGTCTTCCGCCGGGAGTTCGAGGAGGTGCAGGTCGCCGACCTCGAGGGCCTCACCGGCACCGTCGACCCGGCCGCGCTCAAGGCGGCGGGGCTCGTCCGCGGCAACCGGGACGGCGTCGTCGTCCTCGGCCAGGGCGAGCTCAAGGGCGCCGTCAGCGTGCTGGTCCACCGGATCACGGCGGGCGCGCGGGCGACGATCGAGAAGGCGGGCGGGAAGGTGGAGCTCATCCCGGCGCCGGTGACGATGCACGAGAAGGCGAAGGCCGCGAAGAAGGCGGCGCAGGCGAAGTAGGGGCGTTCGACGGATCCACGTGCTCGGGGCGGCCGACCGGTCGCCCCGGGCTCGTCGAACGAAGGGTGCGAAAGGGGTCGGCATGGCTGCGAGCGGGCTGTTCAACATCTTCCGGGTCGCTGAGCTCCGGAAGCGGCTGCTGTTCAGTCTCGGCATGCTCGCCGTGTACCGGCTCGGCATCTTCGTCACGACGCCGGGCGTGGACCGGCGCGCGATGCAGGAGGTCGTGGCGCAGGGCGGCCTCTTCAACCTGCTGAACTTCTTCTCCGGCGGCGCCTTCGAGCAGCTCTCGATCTTCGCGCTCGGCATCATGCCGTACGTGTCCGCGTCGATCATCCTGCAGCTCCTCACCGTCGTCGTCCCGAAGCTCGAGGCCCTCCAGAAGGAGGGTGAGATGGGGCGGCGGAAGATCACGCAGTACACCCGCTACCTCACCATCGTCCTCGCCGGGATCCAGGGCTACGGGATCGCGACCTTCCTCGAGGCGCAGCGCACCAGCGCCGGCGTCATGGTCGTCGCGGATCCGGGCTGGGGCTTCCGCCTGCTCACGATGATCTCGCTCGCCGCCGGCACCGCCTTCATCATGTGGATGGGCGAGCAGATCACCGAGCGCGGCATCGGGAACGGCATCTCCCTCATCATCTTCGCGGGCATCGTGGCGCGGGCGCCCGCCGCCGTCGTCACCACCTGGAAGCAGATGCAGGCGTCGGGCAGCTCCTCGCTCTCCGGCGTGGGACTGCTCGTGCTCGGCGCGCTCATGGTGGTGGTGGTCGGCGCGATCGTGTTCGTCGAGCGCGGCCAGCGCCGCATCCCGATCCAGTATGCGAAGCGGATGGTCGGCCGGAAGCTGTACGGCGGCCAGTCGACCCACCTGCCGCTCAAGGTGAACACGTCGGGCGTGATCCCGCCGATCTTCGCCTCCTCGCTGCTCCTCTTCCCGGCGACGCTCGCGGGCTGGTTCCCGATGCTGTCGACGCTGTCGAACGAGGTCCGGCCGGGCAGCTGGATCTACAACACGCTCTACGTCGTCCTCATCATCTTCTTCGCCTACTTCTACACGGCCGTGACGTTCAACCCGGTCGACGTGGCAGACAACCTCAAGAAGTACGGCGGGTACATCCCGGGCATCCGGCCGGGGAAGAAGACCGCCGACTACATCGACTTCGTGCTCTCGCGCATCACGTTCGGCGGCGCGATCTACCTCGCCGCGATCTGCGTGCTGCCCACCGTCATCACCGACAAGTTCGGCGTCTCCTTCTACTTCGGCGGCACGTCGCTGCTCATCGTGGTGGGCGTCGCGCTCGACACGGTGCAGCAGATCGAGGGGCACCTCATCACCCGCCACTACGAGGGCTTCACCGGCCCTCGCGGCCCGCGCATCCGCGGGCGGCGGCTGGCGACCGGCACCGCGGTCAACGCGTAGATCGCGTACGAGGGGCCTCGCCGACGGCGGGGCCCTTCGCACCTCGGAGACACGACGATGATCCTCATCCTCCTCGGCCCGCCCGGCGCCGGCAAGGGCACGCAGGCGAAGCTCCTCGCCCAGCAGTACGGCGTCCCGCACATCTCGACCGGCGACATGTTCCGCGATCACAAGGCGCGCGGCACGCCGCTCGGCAAGAAGATCCAGGCCATCATGGACGCGGGCGGCCTCGTGACGGACGACGTCACGAACGAGATGGTGAAGGACCGCCTCTCGCAGCCCGACGTCGCGCCCGGCTTCATCCTCGACGGCTATCCGCGGACGGTAAACCAGGCCCAGTACCTCGACCTGCTCCTCCGGTCGCTCGGCCGGACGATCGACAAGGTCGTCTCCTACGAGGTCGCCGAGGAGACCGTCATCGAGCGGATCAGCGGGCGCCGGAGCTGCCCGAAGTGCGGCGCCGTCTACCACGTCTCGCAGAACCCGCCGAAGCGGTCGGGGTACTGCGACCGCGACGTGACGCCGCTCGTGCAGCGCGAGGACGACAAGCCGGAGAATGTCCGCAAGCGGATGCAGGAGTACGGCACCAAGACCGAGCCCCTGAAGCGCTTCTACCGCGAGCGCGGGCTCGTCGCGGAGATCGAGGGCGTCGGCACGCCCGAGGGCATCCTCGCCGCCACGCGAAAGGCGCTCGGCCGCTAGCGCCGACGCACTCGATGGACGGCACGACCCGCGAGAGGATCGCGACGCGGAGCGCGGACGACATCGCGCGGATCCGCGAGGCGGGGCTCGTGGTCTGGGAGGTCCTCGAGGCGCTCTCGGCCGCGGCGGTCGCCGGCACCACCACGCTGGAGCTCGACCGGCTCGCCGCGGATCGCACGCGCGCCCTCGGCGCGGAGCCGGCGTTCCTCGGCTACCACGGCTATCCCGCCTGCCTGTGCGCGTCCGTGAACGACGAGGTGATCCACGGGATCCCCTCGAAGCGCGTGCTGCGCGCCGGAGACGTGGTGGGCCTCGACTACGGCGTCGTCCTCCGCGGCTGGTACGCCGACTCGGCGAGGACGGTCGCGGTCGGGCAGCCGCCCCCGGAGGCCGCCCGCCTGCTCGCCGCCACGCGGAACGGGCTCGCGTCGGCGATCGCTGCTGCGCGCGCCGGTCACCGCATCGGGGACATCGGCGCGGCGGTCCAGCGGTACGTCGAGGAGCGGGGCTACTCGGTGGTCCGGGACTTCGTGGGCCACGGCATCGGCCGCCGACTGCACGAGCCGCCGCAGGTGCCGAACTACGGTCGCGCCGGGTCGGGGGCGTCGTTGCGGGTCGGGATGGTGCTCGCCATCGAGCCCATGGTGAACGCGGGCGGCTGCGAGGTGGAGACGCTCGACGATGGGTGGACGGCGCGCACGCTCGACCGATCTCTTTCCGCGCATTTCGAGCACACGATCGCGGTTACGGAAAACGGTCCGGAAATCCTGACGTTGCCGCCAGGTGTGGAGTTCCGCGTGGAGTGAGGACGGCCGAAGGAGGGAGGGGAGACCCGGCGGGCCCGGGGCTTCCGCTTGCACCCCAAAATCTCCTGTGTTATAGGGCCCGCTTCGCAACGGCCGCTCGGTGAGGGGCGGCCCTCCGGAAATCCCGGAGAATTCGGGCGGCTATGAAGGGGGCTCTGGGGCTCCCGCCGCCAATCCCCGCCGGCGGTCGCGGCGGGCGTTCTTGTCTTTTGGGCAGCATCGAGCATCGGAGGCGTAGGTCATGAAGGTCCGCGCGTCGGTCAAGAAGATTTGCGACAAGTGCAAGGTCATCAAGCGCAAGGGCACCGTGCGGATCATCTGCCCGGCCAACCCCCGCCACAAGCAGCGCCAGGGCTAAGGCCCCGCGCGTTTTTCGGAGAGACGAATGGCTCGCATCGCCGGCGTCGACCTTCCCCGTGAGAAGCGGATCGAGGTCAGCCTCCAGTACATCTACGGCATCGGGAAGACGACCTCGAAGCTGATCCTCGAGAAGGCGAACGTCTCGCCCGTCACGCGCACGAAGGATCTCACCGACGACGAGGTTCGTCGGATCCGCGAGACCATCGAGCAGAACCTGAAGGTGGAGGGCGACCTCCGCCGCGAGATCTCGCTCAACATCAAGCGGCTCATGGACCTCGGCTGCTACCGCGGCCTCCGTCACCGCAAGGGCCTGCCCGTCCGCGGCCAGCGCACGCACACCAACGCGCGCACGCGGAAGGGCCCGAAGAAGGGGCTCGTCCGGAAGCCGAGCGCGGCCCCGGCGCCCAAGGCCTAATCCACAGATAGCCAACCGGAGATTCCAGAGTGGCCGACGAGAAGCAGACGAAGCCCGCAGCTGAGCAGCCGAAGAAGGAGGAGGCGACCGCGCCCGCGGCGCCGAACCTCGGCGGCATCGAGCCGGTGACCGCCTCGCCCGTCACCCCGAAGAAGGGGAAGAAGCGGGTGAAGAAGAACGTGGCGACCGGCATCGTCCACATCGCCTCGACCTTCAACAACACGCAGATCACCATCTGTGACGCCTCGGGGAACGTCATCGCCTGGTCCAGCGCCGGCGCGCGCGGCTTCAAGGGCTCGCGCAAGTCGACGCCGTTCGCGGCCCAGGTCGCCGCCGGCGACGCCGCCGCGAAGGCGATGGAGCACGGGCTCAAGACGGTGAGCGTGCTCGTGAAGGGGCCGGGCGCCGGCCGCGAGTCGGCCCTCCGCGCCCTGTCCGCCGCCGGCCTCAAGATCACCCTGATCCGCGACGTCACGCCGATCCCGCACAACGGGTGCCGGCCTCCGAAGCGTCGCCGGGTCTGATCACCTTCCAGGAGAATCGACGTGGCTCGTTACAGCGAATCCGTGTGCCGGCTCTGCCGCCGCGAGAACCTCAAGATGTATCTCAAGGGCGATCGGTGCTACACCGACAAGTGCGCCATCGAACGCCGCCCGTACCCCCCTGGCCAGCACGGCCAGGGCCGGACCAAGTTCTCCGAGTACGGCGTCCAGCTCCGTGAGAAGCAGAAGGTGAAGCGGATGTACGGCCTCCTCGAGGCCGGCTTCCGCCACGCCTACCAGAACGCCGCCGCCGCGAAGGGCAAGACGGGCGAGAACCTGCTGCAGACGCTCGAGCTCCGGCTCGACAACGTCGTGTTCCGCCTCGGCTTCGCCGACACGCGCAACGAGGCGCGCCAGCTCGTCCGCCACGGCCACTTCAAGGTGAACGGCCGCAAGGTGAACATCCCGAGCTACATGTGCCGCCCGGGCGACAAGGTCGAGCTGAAGGACCGCTCGAAGAAGGTCGTCCGGATCAACGAGGCGCTCGAGGCCGTCGATCGCCGCCAGGTCCCGGCCTGGCTCGAGCTCGACAAGGGCGCCTTCAAGGGCACCGTGAAGACCTCGCCCGCGCGCGAGGACATCACCATGCCCATCCAGGAGCAGCTCATCGTCGAGCTGTACTCGAAGTAGCCCTTCGGCAGGCTCAGGGCGACCGGGCGGGTGATCCGCCTTGCCGCCCAGCCAGGTCGCGGGCGGGCGCGGTGGCCACGAGCCCCCGGCCCGCCCCTTTTCAGATGGTCGCGCGTCCCACGGAGCCCCGCACCGGCACTGGCTGAGCGGAAGCGGGGAGGGGGCGGCGGCCGAGGAGACAGCCCATGGTCGATCCCATCGTCACGAAGAACTGGCGGGACCTCATCAAGCCCCGCGGCCTGGTCGTGGACCAGGAGAGCCTCTCGAACACCTACGGGAAGTTCGTCGCCGAGCCGCTCGAGCGCGGCTTCGGTATCACGCTCGGCAACTCGCTCCGCCGCGTGCTCCTCTCGAGCCTGCAGGGCGCGGCGATCACCTCGGTGAAGATCGAGGGCGTCGAGCACGAGTTCATGACGATCCCCGAGGTGGCCGAGGACGTCACCGACATCATCCTGAACCTCAAGGAGGTCCTCCTCCAGATCCACACCAACGAGGTCAAGACGATCCGGATCGAGGCGGACGGGCCGAAGGAGATCAAGGCCGGTGACATCATCGCCGACGCCCAGGTCGAGGTCCTGAACCCTGGTCACCACGTCCTCACGATCAGCGAGGGCGGGCGGGTCCGGGCGGAGATGACGGCGCGGCGCGGCCGCGGCTACGTGCCGGCCGAGAAGAACAAGGTCCCCGGCGCCCCCATCGGCACCATCCCGATCGACGCGCTCTTCTCGCCGATCCGGAAGGTGAACTACCAGGTCACGAACGCCCGCGTCGGGCAGCAGACCGACTACGACAAGCTCACGCTCGAGGTCTGGACCGACGGCTCGGTCGCCCCGGCGGACGCGGTGGCGTACGCGGCGAAGATCGTGAAGGAGCAGCTCTCGATCTTCATCAACTTCGACGAGGCCGAGGAGCCCGCCGAGGAGATCAAGCCGGTCGAGGAGCAGAAGCTCAACGAGAACCTCTTCCGGTCCGTCGACGAGCTCGAGCTCTCCGTTCGCAGCGCGAACTGCCTGCAGAACGCGAACATCAAGACCATCGGCGACCTCGTGCAGAAGACCGAGGCCGAGATGCTCAAGACCAAGAACTTCGGGCGGAAGTCGCTGAAGGAGATCAAGGAGATCCTGGCCGAGATGGGCCTCTCCCTCGGCATGAAGCTCGAGAACTGGCCGCCGAAGGCGCCGCCGCAGGGCGCGCCCAAGGTCTAGCCCCAGGGCAGGGACAGGAGACCAACCAGATGAAGCACCGCGTCGTCGGCCGCCGGCTCGATCGCACCACCGAGCACCGCACGGCCATGTTCAGGAACATGGTGACGAGCCTCTTCCGCCACGAGCGGATCGAGACCACCACCCCGAAGGCGAAGGAGCTGAAGCGCTTCGCCGACAAGGTGATCACGCTCGCGAAGAAGGGTACGCCGCACGCTCGCCGCCAGGCGAACCGGGACGTGCGCGATGTCGAGGTGCTGAACAAGCTCTTCGGCGATCTCGCCGGCCGCTTCGAGAAGCGCCCGGGTGGCTACACCCGCATCGTCCGCGTCGGCCGCCGCGCCGGCGACAACGCGGAGATGGCGATGATCGAGCTCGTCGAGCGCGCCGCGCCCGCCGAGGCCGCGGGCGACGCCGAGGGCGAGAAGACCGCGAAGAAGGGCAAGGCCGCGGAGAAGGCGCCGAAGGCCGAGAAGAAGCCCGCCAAGAAGAAGGCCGAGAAGGCGGAGTAGTCCGCCTGCCGGAGGTTTCACCGAAGGGGGCCGCGTGCGCGACCGCACGCGGCCCTCGTCGTTTCCGCCGCTCGCCGGGCGCCCGCTCGCCGCCCGGCCTGGATCGCCGCTCCGCGCTCCCTTTCCGCCCCGGGGGACCGCTGATACAAGAGGGGCCGTCCCGATGCCGCCCTTCTTCCCGCAGCCGCCGCTCGACGCGCTCGCTCCGGGCGCGCCGCGCTGGCTCGACGTGGCCCTCACGGCCGTGACGGTCGCGTGCGAGCCTTGGGCGCTCGCGCTCATCGGCGTGGCGGTCTACTCGTGGCTCGAGCGCGAGGTGCCGGCGGTGCTGAAGGCCGCGGCCCCGCTGGTGGCTGCGCTGGCGGCCGGCGGCGGGCTCGCGTTCGCGGCGCGCTTCGCCTGGGCGGCGCCGCGGCTCGCCGGCGCAGGCGAAGGCCTCGCTCCCTTGCTCCATCGCGTCCTGCCGGGCGCGCAGGTGGTGGGGCTGGGCGTGTTCGTGGCGTACTCGCTCCTCGCCTACGGGCGGCGCGCGGCGCCGGCCGCGATCGGGCTCGCGGGCCTCGGCGGGGCGGCGCGGGTCTGGGCCAGCCCGCACTGGGTGTCCGACCTCGCGGGGGGCGGCGCGGCGGGCGCGCTCCTCGGGGCGGTCGCCTACCTGATCGCCGTGCGGCTCTTCCCGGAGGGGCACCTGGCGCGGCTCCGGGCCGCCCGGCGGGCTCCGTCAGCGCCCCCGGAGGCGGAGGCGGAGCGTCCTGCGTCTTGACACGACTGCTAAGTTGGCGTAAAGGAACCCACTTTTCGTGGTGGGCTCCGGCGCGCCGCGCTGAGAGAAGTCCTCACGTTCCAAGAGCTTAGGTTTTCGAGGAGGCAGACTTCATGGCGGTGGTTCTTCGGCTGTCGCGCGCGGGCACGCACAAGGCGCCCTTCTATCACGTGGTGGCGACCGACTCGCGCAACGCGCGGGACGGCAAGTACATCGAGGACGTCGGCATCTACGATCCGACCAAGCGCCCGGAGCGGATCGAGCTCAAGGCCGAGCGCATCGAGCACTGGCTGAAGGTCGGCGCGAAGCCGAGCCAGACGGTCGCGATGATCCTGAAGAAGGCCCAGAAGGCCCAGCCGGCGGTCGAGAAGAAGGCCTAGGCGTCCCGTGCGCGACCTCGTCCTCTGGCTCGCCCGCGAGCTCGTCGAGAAGAAGGACGCCGTGAAGGTGGACGCCATCGAGCGCGATCGCTCGAGCGTCTACGAGCTCACGGTGGACCCCGACGATCTCGGGCGCGTCATCGGGCGGGGCGGCAAGACCGCCAAGGCGCTCCGCACCGTCCTCGACGCCGCCGCGCGGCACGAGGGCAAGCGGGCCGTCCTCGACATCCTCGACTAGGCCTAGGCCGTGGCTCTCGTCCGGATCGGGAAGGTCGTCCGGGCGGTGGGCCTCAAGGGCCACCTGGGCGTGGGGGGATCGGAGGGCGCGCTCGGCGCGCTCGACGCGATCGTGCTCAGGACCGAGGGCGGCGAGCCCGAGGTCCGACGGGTACTGGAGGCGAGGCCGCAGGGCCGCCTCTGGGCGGTCCTGGTGGAGGGGATCGCCGATCGGTCCGCCGCGGAGGCGGCGGTCGGGGCGGAGGTCCTCGCCGAGCGCGACGCGCTCGGCGACGCGGGCGAGGCGGCGCACTGGTGGTCCGACCTCGAGGGCCTGCCGGTGGTGACGGTCGCCGGTGAGCCGGTCGGCACCGTGACCGGGCTGTACGCCACCGGCGGCGTGGACGTGCTGGTGGTGACGGGCGAGCGGGGCGAGAAGCTGGTGCCGCTCGCGCCGTACGTCGAGGTGGATCGCGCGGCGGGCCGGATCGTGGTGGACCCGCCGGAAGGATTGCTGGACTAGGAAGAAGGAGGCCGCAGGACGAGAGGACGGACGTGGCGAAGCTCGAGGTGGAGATCCTGACGCTGTTCCCGCGGATGATCGCGGGGTACCTCGAGGAGAGCATCCTCGGGAAGGCGCGGGAGAGCGGCCTCCTCGAGGTGCGGATCTCGGACATCCGGGATCACGCCGCGGGCAAGCACAAGGTGGCGGATGACGCCCCCTACGGCGGCGGCGCCGGGATGGTGATGAAGCCGGAGCCGCTCACCGAGGCCATCGAGGCCGCGAAGGCGCGGCTCCCCGGGGCCCTGGTGGTGCTGACCAGCCCGCGGGGCGAGCGGCTTACGCAGCCCCTCGCCCGGCGCTTCGCGGAGCACGGCAGGCTGATCCTCGCGTGCGGTCGATACGAGGGAGTGGACGAGCGGGTGATGGCGGCGGTGGACACAGAGGTCTCGCTGGGAGACTTCGTCCTCACGGGCGGTGAGCTGGCGGCGCTCTGCGTCGTCGACGCCTCCGCGCGCCTCGTCCCCGGCGTCCTCGGCAACACGGCCTCCGCGGAGGCCGAGAGCTTCGCGGGCGAGGACGGGCTCCTCGAGCACCCGCACTACACGAGGCCCCCGGAGTACCGGGGGATGAAGGTTCCGGAGGTCCTCACGTCAGGGGACCACCGGCGGATCAACCGGTGGCGGCGCCGCGAGGCGCTCCGCGCCACGCGGGACCGGAGGCCGGATCTGTTCGCGAGCCTCGCGCTCTCGGAGAGCGACCTCCGACTCATCGACGCCGGAGACGACGAGCTGTAAAGGAGAGAGAGACCCATGCTGCGCAAGGCGATTGCCGACATCCAGGCGAAGTACGTTCGCAACGACCTCCCCGAGATGCGGTCGGGTGACACGGTCCGCGTCCACACGAAGATCAAGGAAGGCGACAAGGAGCGCATCCAGGTCTTCGAGGGCGTCGTGATCGCCTACCGGAAGGGCCAGCCCGGCTCCTCGATGTTCACCGTGCGGAAGGTGAGCTACGGCGTGGGCGTCGAGCGCATGTTCCCGGTTCACAGCCCCCGCATCGACAAGATCGAGGTCGTCGGCCACGGCGAGGTCCGCCGGTCCCGGCTGTACTACCTCCGCGAGCTGCAGGGGAAGGCCGCCCGCCTCCATCAGGAGGAGCGCGGTCCGACGGACGGCGCCGCGGCGCCTGCCGCCCCTGCGACGCCGACCCCGGCGTAGCGAAGCCTCCGCGCGGCGCGCGGTCGGATCCGGCGGCGGTGGCGGGCCCTCGCGACCCGCGCCGCCGTCCGTGTCTCCGCGCGTTCCGCGCGCGAGGCCGTTCCGCCCGCGCCGGGCCTCCGGTAAGATCCGGCGCGAGCGTGATCCTCCTCGAGTTCGCAGCCCAGGGAGTCCGTGGCGTGGCGCCGGCCGGCGGCCGCGCCACGCTCCGTCCCGGCTACAACGTGGTCGCCGCCGACGGCGCGACGCTCCGTCGCGTCGTGGAGGCGCTGCTCTACCCGGATCCGCGCGACGGCGACTCGCTCCCGCGCGCGGCGGGCGGCCCCGCGGGCGCGGCCCTCCGCGCTGGGCTCACGCTGGTCGGCAACGACCGCGTGACCTACCGGCTCGTGCGCGACTTCGCGGCCGGCGCGCAGCTCCACCGCTTCGACGCCGAGAAGCGCTCCTTCGCCCTCGTCGCCCAGGACCTCGCAGAGATCTCCGCGTTCCTCCGCGAGACCGTCGGCGCGCCGCCGCCGGCCAGGCTCTCCGCCGTGCTCGCGCTGGGCGCGGCCGAGCTGCCGTCGAGGCAGGGCGCTTCAGGGGTGGGCGGGGGCGCCTCGCTCGCCCCCGCGCGGCAGGCCCTCAGCCCGGAGCAGGCGCGGAAGCGCCTGGCTCAGCTCCAGGCCGAGCTCGAGAAGGCCAGAGCTGCCGAGAAGCTCCAGGTCCAGCTCGACGGCCTCCAGGCGCGCGCCTTCAAGCTCGACGAGGCGCTCCGCGGCAGCGCGAACCTGCGCGACGGGCTCGAGACCGCCGAGGCGGCCCGCGCCGACCTCGCGCCCGTCGCGGCCGCGGCCACCCTCCTCGGCGACGACCCCGAGGCTCGGCTCGCGGCCTTCGACCGGGCGACCGCCAAGCACGACGAGGCCGTCGCGAAGGTCGCGGCCGAGCGCGGGGCCCTCGCCGAGGCGGAGGCGCGCGGTGCGCCGCGCCCGCTCTGGACGGACCCGCTGTTCTGGGGCGGCGTTGGCGCGGGCGCCGTGCTCGCGCTCGGCGGCGCCGCGCTGTCCGGCGTGGCGCCGGGGGCGCGCTACCTCGCGCTCCTCGACGTCCCCGCGTTCGGGGGCGCGGCGTGGATCGCGCTGCGGTGGATCGGCGCCGTCGAGGCCTGGGAGCGCGTGGCGCGCCGCAGGAAGGTCGTCGACGACTGGGAGAAGAAGATCGAGGGGCAGTACGAGAAGGACGCCGGCGATGTCCGGGCCGCGATCCGGGCGATCGAGGTCCGGAGCCCGGCCGAGCTCCGCGAGGCGCTCGGGCGGATCGCGGACGCGGACGCCGTGGTCGCCGAGTGGCGGCGGCGGCTCGCCGAGTGGGAGGGGTCGGCCGAGATCCGCGCCGCGGCCGAGGAGCGGGTCGAGGTCGACGAGGCGCAACGCGCGCTCGAGGCCCGGATGGCGGCCGACGTCGGCGGCTTCGTCCGCGACGTCCGCTCGGTCGAGATGGAGATCCAGCGCCTCGAGGGCGAGCTCGCGACGGCGCTTCCGCCCGCCGCAGCGCCGCCGCCCCGGCCCGTGGCGCCCGCGGCCGGGGGCACGGAGCCGCTCCGAGGCCTGCTCGAGCGCGCCGCGGCGGAGCTCGGCGGCTCGCCGGCTGCCGCCGGTCGCGCCGTCGCGCAGAAGGCGTCGCAGCTCCTCACCGGGCTCACCTTCCAGCGCATCACCGCGGCGCAGGTGGACGATCGCGGCGGCGTGCACGCGGTCACGGGCGGACGTCCCGTCCCGGCGCTCACTCTGCCGCCCGCGGACCGGGACGTGGTGTACGTCGCGCTGAAGCTCGCGCTCCTCGAGCAGGCGCTCGCCGCGGGGAAGCTCGTCGCGGTCCTCGACCAGGAGGCGTTCGCGGGCCTCTCCGACGGCGCGCGTCGCGTCGCCGCCCGGTTCCTGAAGCAGATCGCGCGGCCCGGCCAGATCGTGCACGCGACGACGGATTCCGCCTTCCGCGAGGCGGCGGACCACTCCGCGTGAGCACGGCCGGCGAGGACGCCGACGGCGGGCGGAGGGCGCGCGGGCGCGAGGCGGAGGCGCTCGCCGAGGCCTTCCTCCGCGGGCGCGGGCTGCGGGTCCTGGAGCGCAACCACGCGGTGCGACGCGGGGAGGTGGATCTCGTCTGCGAGGACGGAGACGTCCTCTGCTTCATCGAGGTGCGGAGCCGCTCGTCGGATGCGCAGGGCGGCCCGGAGGAGACGGTCGACCGCGGCAAGCGCCGCCGCGTCATCAAGGCCGCGACCGACTGGGCCGCACGGCACGACGCGCTCGAGCGCGCCATCCGGTTCGACGTCGTGGCGGTGACGTTCGGGGAGGCCGGACCGCGCATCGAGCACTTCCCGGCGGCGTTCGACGGCGACGCGAAGCCGTGGCTCGGGTGAGTCGATGAGCGACGGCGGAAAGGGCGCGCGGGAGTCGCGCGGCGCGAGCGGGGAGGGGACGCTGTACGTCCTCGCCACGCCGATCGGGAATCTCTCGGACCTCTCGCCTCGCGCCGCGGAGGTGCTCCGGACGGTGCGGGCGGTCGCGGCGGAGGACACCCGGCGGACGCTCAAGCTCTACGCGCACCTCGGCGCGCCCGCGCCCGCGCTCGTGTCGCTGCCCGCGTTCGACGAGCGTGGCCGGCTCGAGCCGCTCGTCGCGCGGCTCCGCGCCGGCGAGGCGGTGGCGCTCTGCACGGACGCCGGGACGCCCGGCGTCTCGGATCCAGGCGCCGCCCTCGTCGCGGCGGCCTGGGACGCGGGCGCGCGGGTCGTGCCGGTGCCGGGCCCGAGCGCGGGGCTCGCGGCGCTCGCCGCCTCCGGGTTCGCGGCCGACCGCTTCGTCTTCGCCGGGTTCCTGCCGCGCAAGGGCGGCGGGCGCGCCGAGGCCCTGGCCTGGCTCGCCGCGGCGCCGTGCACGATCGTGCTCTACGAGGCGGGGAACCGGACCCGCGAGACCCTCCTCGACCTCGCGGCGGCGCTGGGCGATCGGCCGGCGCTCGTCGCGCGCGAGCTCACGAAGCTCCACGAGGAGCTCGCGCGCGCACCGCTGTCCGCGCTCGCGGAGCGGTTCTCCGGCGAGGTCCGGGGCGAGGTGACGCTGGTCGTCTCCGGGCCGCCCGCCGGCGCGCCGCCGCCCGCGACGGCGGACGCGGAGCCGCTCGAGGACGAGCTGCGCCGGCGCATCGCGGCGGGGGAGGGGCCGTCGGCGATCGCGAAGGAGGTCGCGCGGGCGCGGGGGCTCAAGCGCGCGGACGTCTACGATCTCGTGGAGAAGCTGCGGGGGCGGTGAAGCGCTAGAACGTCAACACGCCCGCGACGCCGAGAGAGAACACCGACACCTCCGAGATCCGGAACCGGTTGCCCGGCGCGTCGTAGCGCCAGTCGAAGTTCGGGTTCAGGTCGGGATTCGGGGTCGCGCCGGACAGGTCGCCGGAGGGGGGCTGGCCGCCCTTCCCGAGCGACTCGCCCGAGAGCCAGTGGGAGCTCCGGGTCGCGAGCGAGGCGGTCGCCTGGAGCGACACCCAGCGCGACGCGCGCAGGTAGAGCCCCATGTACGCGCCCATCGTGAGGTACGCCTCCGTGTCGTGCAGCTTCCCCGAGGCGTCGGTGAGCTCGTTGTAGAAGCGGCTGCTCGACGTGTAGTCGGCCCAGACCCGGAAGTCGAAGGTGACCTTCTGGTCCTCCTTCGTGTCCTCGAACGGCACGAGCTCGGTCCCGAAGGTGAGGCCGGCCACGAACGGCAGCTTCGCCTTCGCGTCGTCCTTCCACCGCGGATCTGCGCAGTTCGTGACGGCCGCGAGCGTCATCTGCGCCGGCGCCCCGTTCGTCGGGTTCGCGAGCTCGGCCACGTGATCGCAGTTCGAGTAGGTGGAGGACGAGGGCAGGACGGCGGTGACGTGTGCCTTGAAGTACGGATCGACCACGCCGAACCGCCGGGAGAGCGCCGTGTAGAGATCGTACCGCCAGACCTTCTCGCCGCTCGCGCCGCGCTTCGCCTCGACCGCGTGCGGCGACTGCCAGTTCGAGCCGCGGTTCTCGGCGGGGTCGTAGAGGGGCGCCGTCGGGAAGGTGACGTCGAGGCCGACGAGCCAGTACGGCTTCGTGTCGTCCCGCTGGTCGTTGAAGATGCCCCACGCAAGGCCGGCGCGGAGATCGCCGAGGTTGCCGCCGTGGAAGACGGTGTTCTCCTCGCTGCCGACCGGGAAGAGGGAGCAGGGCGCCGCGACGCACGGCCGGCCCATGGCGTCGACGCCGTTCTGCGCGATGCTCGACGTCGAGGCGTTCACGGGGATCCCGTTCCGCGAGCCGAACCGCCACGCGGCGTCGTCGCCGAGCGAGTAGGGGACCTCGACGTGCAGCTCGAGGTCCGTGTAGAGCGCGAGGGCCGCGCGCGTCACGAGGTCGTTCTTCACGCGCGAGTAGCGGAGCTCGGTGAGGTCGCCCTGCGCCGGCGTGGGCGCGTACGCCTGCTCGCGGGAGATCGTCGCTCGCTCCTGCTCCCGATCCCACCGGATCGAGAACTGGAGCGCGAACGGGTCGCCGGGCTCCGCGCTCTGAAGCCGCGTCATCTCGGCCGCCCCGGCCGGGCCGGTCAGCGCTGCGAACAGGAACGCGGTGGTCAGGCCCTGGCGAAGCCGCCCCATGCTCTCCTCCGATGTGGGCGAAGGGTGCGAAAACGCGGGAAAAGGAACGGGCCGACGCTAGCAGTGGCCCCCCGATCGGTCAAGGGAACGACCCCCTGCCAGGTAGGCCCGCGTAGGTGCGATCGGACGACCGGTCGAGTCGGGTGCTCGCCGCCCCCGTCCGCCGTCTCAGTCGTCGCCCTCGGTCGCCCCGCGCAGCCCGAGCTCCTTCATCTTCACCTGGAGCGACTTCCGGCTGATCTGCAGCCGCTTCGCGGCGCGCGTGACGTTGCCGCCGGTCTCCTCGAGCGCGCGGGTGATGAGCTCCTTCTCGAGCTCGGCCTGCGCCTGGCGCACGATCTCCTTCATCGAGGCGCCGCTCGGCGCCGCGATCGCGCCCAGCGGCCCGACCGCCGCGATCGGCAGGGGCGGCTGCGGGCCCTTCTCGCGGAGCGAGTCCGGGAGCGCGCTCGCGAGGATGAGCGGGCCGTCGGCGAACAGCACCGACCGCTCCATGAGGTTCTCGAGCTCCCGGATGTTCCCCGGCCACGAGTAGCCCATGAGCAGCTGCAGCGCCTCGTCCTCGATCCCTTCCACCTTCTTCCCGAGCCGGTGGTCGTACTTCTCGATGAAGTGGCGGACGAGCGCCGGGATGTCGTCGCGGCGATCCCGGAGCGGCGGGAGCGCGATGGGGACCACGGCGAGGCGGTAGTAGAGGTCCTCGCGGAACTTGCCGTCCGCGATGAGCTGCTTCAGGTCCCGGTTCGTGGCCGCGATGAGCCGGACGTCCACCCGGAGCGTCTTGATTCCCCCGACGCGCTCGAACTCCGACTCCTGGATGGCGCGGAGCAGCTTCACCTGCATCTCGACGGGCACCTCGCCGATCTCGTCGAGGAACAGCGTGCCGCCGTCCGCGAGCTCGAACCGGCCGGGCTTCGAGCCGATGGCGCCGGTGAACGCACCGCGCTCGTAGCCGAACAGCTCGCTCTCCACGAGGTCCTTCGGGATCGCCGCGCAGTTCACCTTGATGAGCGGCTTGTCGCGGCGGGAGGAGCCGCGGTGGAGCGCCTTCGCGATGAGCTCCTTGCCGGTGCCGCTCTCGCCGGTGATGAGCACGGTCGAGGGCGAGTCCGCGACCCGCGCGACCATGTCGTAGATCGCGCGCATCGCGGGCGAGTCCCCGACGAGGGGCGGGCGGTCGCCGTCGTTCAGGACCGCGTGGAGGTTCTGCCGCTCGAGGTCGTGCGCGCGGGCGGCCTTCGCGATGACCTTCTTGAGCTCGTCCTGCTCGAACGGCTTGGTGATGTAGTCGAAGGCCCCGGCCTTGAGCGCCGCGACCGCGCTGTCCACCGAGCCGTGCGCGGTGATGACGATCACGGGCACGTCCGGGAAGTCGGCGCTGACTCGCCGGAGCAGCTCCATCCCGCCCACCTTCGGCATCACGAGGTCGGTCACGACGACGTGAACCGGCGTCCGGGACAGCGCGGCGAGCGCCTGCTCGCCGTCCGCGGCGGTGGTGACCTCGTACCCCTCGCGCTTCAGCATGGCGGCGAGGACGCGCCGGATGTTCACCTCGTCGTCGACGATGAGGACGTGGGCCACGAGGGTTCCTTAGCACGACGGCGCGCCGTTCGGGCACCCGCTCAAGCCTGGCGCTTCTTCTTCCGGCGGCGGCGGAGGCGCGCCTCGGCGCGCGCGCGGCGGCGCTCGCGGGCGCGCGCCTTCTCCTCCTCGTCGACGGGCGGGCGCGCGACCCCGGGCGGCCGCTCCTCGTGCAGGCCGGGGAGCGACACGAGGAACTCGGCGCCGTCGGTGGGCGAGGACCTCACGACGATCGAGCCCGCGTGCGCCTTCACGATGCGCTGGCAGATCGCGAGGCCGAGGCCGGTGCCCTTCTCCTTCGTGGTGTAGAAGGGCACGAAGATCGACTCGCGCGCCTCCTCGGGGATGCCGGGTCCGGTGTCCTGGAACCGGATCTCCACGATGTCGGAGCGACGCGCCCCCTCCCGCCAGAACGCGAGCTCGTCGCGCGCCACGCGGGTCGAGACCACGAGCCGCCCACCGCGCGGCATCGCCTGGAACGCGTTCAGGGCGAGGTTCAGGAAGACCTGCTTCAGCTGCTCGGCGTCCGCGTGGACCCGGGGCACCCAGTCGGCGAGGTCGACGTCCACCGCGACCCCCTCCGGCACCTCGGGCTGCAGCAGCCGGAATGTCTTCTGGAGGACCTCGTTCACGTCGGTCGGCGCCAGCGCCGGCTTGAGCGGGCGCGAGTAGTCGAGGAACTGGGTGACCACGCCGTTCAGGCGGTTCACCTCCTCGATCATGATCTCGAGGAACTCGCGGTCGTCCTCGGGCAGCTTCATCGGATCCAGGTACTGGATCGCGCCCTTGATGGCGGCGAGCGGGTTCCGGATCTCGTGGGCCAGGCCGGCGGACATCTCTCCGATCGCGGCGAGGCGATCGCGCTCCTTCATCTGCTGGTAGAGCTTGGAGTTCTCGATCACGAGGGCGCAGCGGTCCGCCACCTCGAGGAGCGCGGCGATCTCGTCGGACGCGAACGCCTCCGGCACGCGCTCGTCCCAGCACGCGAGGAACCCGACCACGCGATCCCCGGCGAGGAGCGGCATCGTGATGCCCGCCTTCATCGCCGCCATGACGCCGCGGGCGTCCGAGAGGCGCTTCAGCTCCTCCGCGATCGCCGCGGGCGCGCCGCGCGCCGGGCCGCCGTCGGCCGGCCCGGCGGGGAGCAGGGCCCGGAGCTCCGATACCCGCCGGTCGATGTTCTCGAGGAGGATCGCCTTCTGCCCGGAGGACGCCGCGGCGAGGAGGGCGCGCGCCGTCGCGGGCTCGAGGAACGGCACGGGCGGCGGGCCGCGGAAGTCGAGGAGCCGGTACCCGGGGCGGTCGTCCGCGAGCAGCCACAGCGCGCAGTGGGTCACGCGCCGCGTCTCGACGAGCCCGTCGAGCACCACCGCCGCGAGCCCCGCCGGGTCGATGACGTTGCCGGTCCGGTCGCGGAGCGCCTCGAGGCGCCGGACGAGCTCATAGCGCTCGTGGAAGAGCGTCGCGACGACCCACTCCTCCACGCGCTCCCGCATCGGCTCGAAGAGCGACAGGATCACGAACGAGGCGACGACGGTGTTGAAGTAGAACAGCTCCGGGCGGTCACCGACCCAGGACACGAGCCCGCCGTAGATCGCGACGAGCACGAGCCCGAGCGCGGTCACGACCACGATCTTCCCGAGGAACTCGTGCAGATCGAGCAGCCGGTGCCGCTGCAGGGTCTGCGACAGGAAGAACATGAAGATCGTGAGGCTGATCGAGCCGAGGCCCTCGGCGGGATAGGGCAGGCCGAACCGGGGCATCATGTCGAGCGTCGAGAGCGACACCGCGATGAGCGCGCCGATGAACAGGTACTGCAGCCGCGCGCGGTCGACCTTGGTCTGCGACGCGTGCATCTTCCCCCAGAGGGTGGAGAGCACGGCAGCGAGCCCGCCGATCACGTAGACCGCGACGAGCAGCTTCGCGGGCTTCAGGTTCACGAGCGGCGTGACGGCGACGACGAGGCCCGTGAGCGAGCCGGCGAGCATCGTGTTCCGCGCCCGCCGCGCGGGGCGGCGGGCGACGCCCAGGAACTCCAGGAAGAAGGCGAGGGCCGCGGCCGGGACGAGCGCTCCCGAGGCGACCGCGAGCCGCTCCCACCACATGACGCCGAACGCCTCGGACCACCGGAGGAAGAAGACGGCGAGGGAGAAGAGGAACAGGTCCGCCGCGAAGAGGGCGAACAGCGTGAAGACGCGCGGCCGGTTGTCGCGCAGGAGCGCGGCAGCCGAAAGGGCCAGCGTCACGATCGCGGCGAGGAGCGCCGCCTGGGTCCGGATGTCCACCGGGCGCGATCCTAAACCGTTTTCCGGCCGGGCACCGCAGCGGTAGCGCGCCACCCGGGCCGGGAATCGGGGCAGCCGCCCACCGGTTCCTCCGGGCGGGCTCGGGCGGGGGCCTCCCCGCCGAGCGGGCGGGCTTGACCTTGCCCGGCGCCACCCCCCACTCTCCAGCCGGTCCCGATGCGCACCGCAGGTCTCGTCGTCCTCCTCGCCGTCCCGCTCGCCGCCGCCGCGGCGCCTGCCACCACCCCCGAGTCGCCCCGGGTCTCCACCGCCGCCCGTCCGGGCGCGCCGCCCAGGCCGCACGCGGACGGCGAGACCTCGACGCTGATCCGCGACGCGGATCTCGCCCCGCTCCTCGCCGACGGCCCGGGTGCGGACGGGAAGGCCGCCTACCTCGCCGGCCACTTCGACGAGGCGGCGGCGAAGCTCGCGCGGAGCCCGCTCCCGGAGGCGGCGTATCTCCGCGCCCTCGCCCTCCTCGAGCGCTCCCTCGCCGCCGAGGCGCTCGGCGCCCTCGAGGGGCTCGAGGCGGAGCTCCCGGACCTCGCTGACCGCGTGCTCTTCCTCCGGGCCGAGGCGCTCGCCGCGGCGAGCCGCCCGAAGGACGCGCTCGCGGCGTGGGCGGCGATCCCGGAAGGCTCGCTCCTCGCGCCGGACGCCCGGCTCGCGCGGGCGCGCCTCGCGCAGGGCATCGGAGACCGCGCCGCGGCCCTCGACGCCCTCGCGCCGCTCCTCGCCGCCCCGCCGCCCCCGGATCTCTCCCGTCCCGACCTCTCCGCGACGGCGCTGCTCCTCGCCGGCCGCCTGCGCGCGTCCGGCGCGGCACCGGACCGGGCCACCGCGCGGAGGGACCTCCTCGCGTGCTGGAGCGATCACCCGCTCGCGCCCGAGTCGACGGACTGCCTCACCGCGCTCCGCGCGCTCCCCGGCGCCGACGGAGCGCCGCCCGAGCCCGCCGCCGTGCTCCACCGTGCCGAGCGGCTCCTCGACGCGAACCGGAACGCGCAGGCGCTCGCGCTGCTCCAGCCGCTGCTCGACGCGGTGAAGGCCTCCGATGCGGCGTCGCCGTTCGCGTGCAAGGCGCGCGCGGCGCTCGGCCGGGCGTACCGCAAGGAGCGGAGCTTCCCCCAGGCGATCGCTGCCCTCCGCCCGGTCGTGGAGCAGTGCGCGGACCCGGACCTGCGGGTCCGGTCGCTCTACCTGCTCGCGAGCGCTGCCTCCATCGCCGGGGACAAGGACGAGGCGGTCTCCCTGTACCGCCGCCTCGCCCGCGAGTTCCCGCACCACGCCTTCGCGGACGACGCGCTGTTCTACGCCGCCGACATCCTCGCCCGCGCGGGCCGCACCGCGGAGGCGCGCGAGGCGCTCTCCGCGCTCGTGCGCGACCAGGCCGGCGGTGACTACCGCGACGACGCGCGCTTCAAGCTCGCGTGGCTCTCGAAGCAGGCGGGCCAGGTCGACGAGGCGATCGCGCAGCTCCTCGTCATCGAGGAAGAGAAGGACGGGCGTGATCCGTACGAGCACGCGCGCGCCGCGTACTGGCGGGCGCGGCTGCTCGCCGGTCGCGGGGAGGGCGGGCGCTCCGCCGCGTTCGCCATCTGGACCGATCTCACGGTCCGCTACCCGACCGACTACTACGGCCTGCTCGCCCGCGCGCGCCTCGTCGCGAACGGCAGGACCCCGCCGCCGCCCGCGGCCGCCTCGCTCCCCGCCACGGCCGAGGCGGCCTACGACGCCGGGCCGCTCCGGGCCGACCCCCACTTCCGCGCCGGGCTGCTGCTGCTGCGCCTCGGCCTCGTCCACGCCGCCGCGGACGAGCTCGCCGCGTCGCTCCCGGCGCTGCGCGGCGCCGGCGACGCCGCCGACCCGGTGCTGCTCGTCGCCGACCTCCTCGACCGCGCCGGCGATCACCGCACCGCCCACGGACTCCTCCGGGTCCGCGCGCGCACCGCGCTCCGGAAGCCGCCGTCCGGCGACAACGTCCGGGTCTGGCGGATCGCCTTCCCGCCGGCGTACCGCGACGACGTGAAGCGCTGGGCGCCGCCCGCGAACGTCCCCGTCGACCTCGTGCAGGCGCTCATGCGCGAGGAGAGCGCGCTCGACCCGCGGGTGATCTCGCCGGCCGGCGCGATCGGCCTCACCCAGCTCATGCTCCCCACCGCGCAGTCGGTCGCGCGCGAGCTGAGGATCGGGCGGCCGTCGCGGAACGATCTCATGCAGGCGTCGCTCAACATCCGCCTCGGTGCGCGGTACCTCGGCTCGCTGATCCGGCAGTTCGACGGCTCGGTCGCGCTCGCGGTCGCCGCGTACAACGCCGGCGGGGGGGCGGTGAGCCACTGGCTCCAGACGCGCGGCGGCCTCGACGTCGACGAGTTCGTCGAGGAGATCCCGATCGAGGAGACGCGGGGATACGTGAAGCGCGTGCTGCGCTCGTACGCGACGTACCGCCTCCTCTACGGGAGCCCGGAAGAGGCCTCCGCCCCCGGGCTGTTCCGGCACGGCGGCGGCAAGACGTGATCTCCAGGAGGAGTCCTACGGGCGGGCCGGCGAGCCCAGCCCCCGACGTGCGAGGAATGACCTGTGGCTCTATGATCCAGGGGTCCGATGCTCGACACCGGCGTCCTCGTACTCAACAGGGTCTACCAGCCGGTCCACGTGACGTCGGTGCGTCGTGCGTTCACGCTCCTCTATCAAGGGGTGGCGAAGGCGATCGACGAGCAGTTCCAGCTGTTCGACTTCGACAGCTGGGCGGCGCTCGCGGCGGCGGAGCACGACTCGATCGGGACCGTCGGCCGGCGCATCCGGATCCCACGCGTCATCGTCCTGATGGCCTACGAGCACCTCCCCAGGACGAGGGTGCGGTTCTCGCGGTTCAATATCTACGCACGGGACGACAACACCTGCCAGTACTGCGGCAGGAAGTTCCGCCGCTCCGAGTTGAACCTGGACCACGTGATCCCGCGTTCACGTGGGGGCTCGACGAGCTGGGAGAACGTCGTCTGCTCGTGCATACGCTGCAACCTGCGGAAAGGTGGGCGAACTCCAGAGGAGGCGGGCATGCGCCTGCTCCACGCTCCGGGGCGCCCGCGCTGGACGCCGATGTTCCGGAGCGCCACGCGCCGCGCCTTCTACCGCGAGTGGCGGCCGTTCCTGTCGCTGGCGGATGCGGCATACTGGAACGCCGAGCTTTTGGACTAGGGGTCTCTTCGGTCTAGGATGGCGACCTCGATGGGCGACGTCCCGACGCTCAAGCTCGTGAGGACCGTGCCGGAGGCGCGGCGCCAGCCCGCCCGCCCGGCGGCGCCGGCCCGTACCGTGGCGCGTGCACGGCGGGTCGTCTCCATCGGCGGCGGGAAGGGCGGCATCGGGAAGAGCCTCATCTCCGCCAACCTCGGCATCGAGCTCGCGCGGCGCGGGAAGCGGGTCGTCCTGGTCGACGCAGACCTCGGCGGCGCGAACCTTCACACGACGCTCGGCCTCGACGTCCCGAAGCGGACCCTCTCCGACTTCATCGAGCGGAAGGTGGCCCGCATCGAGGACGTGGTGACCCCGACGGGGATCGAGAACCTCGGCCTCGTCTCCGGCGCCCTCGACCACCTGGACGCGGCGAACCCCCGCTACGCCCAGAAGATGCGGCTGCTCCGTCACGTCCAGCAGATGGACGTGGACTACGCCATCCTCGATCTCGGCGCGGGCACGCACACGAACGTCCTCGACTTCTTCCTCGTGTCGGATCACGGCGTCCTCGTGCTCGTCCCGGAGCCGACGGCCGTCGAGAACGCGTACCGCTTCGTGAAGGCGGCGTTCTGGCGCCGGATGAGGAACGTCGCGCAGGTGTACGGATACGAGGGGCTGCTGCGGAACGTGATGGAGAGCGGCAGCTTCCGGAGCCCGGTGGAGCTCGTCGCGACGGTGACGGAGCGCGACCCGGAGGCCGGGGCGAACCTCGCCCGGCAGCTCGCCACCTTCCGGCCCCGGCTCGTCGTGAACCAGGCCCGCACGCCGCAGGACGCGGACATCGGCCAGGCGGTCGTCGCCGCGTGGCGGAAGTACTTCGGGCTCGAGATGGATTATCTCGGGTACATCCACTACGACGACGCGATGTGGCGGACGCTCCGGGCGCGGAAGCCACTTCTCGTCGAGCGGCCGGACGTCCCGGCCGCCAAGGCCTTCGCGGCCATGGCCGATGCGCTCCTCGCGCTCGACGTGGCGGCGCGGCCCGGGGTCAACCGGTGAAGCGGCTCGCCGACCAGACGCTCTACGAGATCCTCGAGGTTCCACCCGACGCGAGCCCCGCGGCGATCGCTGCCGCGGTCGATCGCGCGCAGGCGCTCTACGGTCCGGGGTCCCTCGCCACGTACACGCTCATGTCGTCCGACGAGGCGGAGCTGCTCGGGCGGCGCATCGAGGAGGCGCGCGCGACCTTGCTCGATCCTGCCGCGCGCCGCCGCTACGACGACGACCTCACCCGGAATCGCGGCGAGGTCCGGGCGGCCGCGAACGGCGCCACCGCCCAGCCGCCCTGGGGCGAGCTGCCGCCCGTCATCCCGGCGCGGAAGCCGCTGCCCGACGAGGACGATGTGGACGAGGAGGACGAGGGCGAAGGGGAGGGCGAGGAGGAGATCGCCGCGGAAGCGGCGGTGCCCGAGCCGCCGCCCCCCGCCGCCGCCCCGCCGCCGGCGGAGCCCGCACCGGCGCCGGCGCCCGTCCGGCCGATCCTGCTCAGCCGCGAGGTGATGGCCCCGGCCGCCACTCCGGCGCCCGTCGTTCCCCCGGCCGTCGTCCCGCCCGCGGCCGCTCCGCCCGCGGCGGCCGCCCAGCCCGTGGCCGCCCAGCCCGTGGCCGCCCCTGCACCCGCGGCACCGACCTCGACACCGGTCCCGATGGTGCCGCCGCCCGCACCGCCGGCGCCGCCGGTCCCGGCGGACGCAACGGCCTGGACCGGGGAGGTCCTCCGGCAGCTCCGCGAGGCCCGCGGCATCACGCTCCAGCAGCTCTCCGAGCGCACCAAGGTCACGCGGCACCACATCGAGAACATCGAGTCCGACCGGTACTCGGCGCTGCCCGCGCCGGTGTACCTCCGCGGCATCCTGCTCTCCCTCGCGCGCGAGCTGCGGCTCGACGGCCAGAAGGTCGCCCGCTCGTACCTGGAGCGGTTCGCGGCCGGCACCGC
Organism: Anaeromyxobacter oryzae; assembly: GCF_023169945.1. Lineage (GTDB taxonomy): Bacteria > Myxococcota > Myxococcia > Myxococcales > Anaeromyxobacteraceae > Anaeromyxobacter > Anaeromyxobacter oryzae. The sequence goes on along the minus strand of NZ_AP025591.1, from coordinate 6,546,939 downwards.
GGTGCAGGGCTCCCCGCCGAAGCCACGGTGAACGGCCGGTGAGCGGGTCCGGCCGGCCGGTTCATTGACCGAGCGCACGTCCCGCCGTAGGATTCGCGCCGTATGCCGCTCATCGATACACCCGAGGCCGCGACGCGCCTGGCGCGGGCGATCTGCTCCGACGTGTCCCTCTACAACGAGGAGAAGATCGTCCGGGGTATCGAGCAGGACAACTTCTTCGACTCCCTCAAGGAGGAGCTCGAGGAAGGGCGCGAGCTCTACCGGTCGCGCGTCTCGCCGGAGCTGTACTCGCGGACCAACTTCTACGATCGCGCCATCGTGGACGTGATCCTCCGGTCCAAAGGTCACGTGAAGTCCCGGATCTGGTAGCCGCCGCTCCTCGAGGAGGCGGCCCTGTCCGAGCGCCGCGCCTTCGTCGCCCCCCCCGATCTCGCCGGCACGCGTCTCGACGTGGCGCTCGCGCGCCTCGCGCCCGAGCTCTCTCGCGCGCGGGTTCAGCGCCTCGTCGAGGACGGGCGCGTCACGGTGGCGGGCCGGGCCGCGAAGGCGTCGGCGAGGCTCCGCGGCGGCGAGGCGATCGAGGTCGAGCTGCCGCCTCCCGAGCCGTCCGGGCTCCTCGCGCAGGACCTGCCGCTCGCGGTGCTGTACGACGACGCGGACGTCCTCGTGCTCGACAAGGCGGCCGGGATGGTGGTGCACCCCGCGCGCGGCTCGCCGCACTCCACCGTCGTGAACGCGCTCCTGTTCCGCTTCGGGACGGCCGGGGCCGCGGCGGCGGAGGTCCCGCGGCTCGGCCTCGTCCACCGCCTCGACAAGGACACCTCCGGCTGCCTGGTCGTGGCGAAGACCGAGGCGGCGCTCGCGTCGCTGCAGGCGCAGTGGAAGGGGCGGACCGTCGAGAAGACGTACCTCGCGCTCTGCCACGGCGCGCTCGCGCCCGCCGGGCGGCTCGACACGCCGTACGGCCGCCACCCGCGCGACCGCACCCGCTACACCAGCCGGGTGAAGGCCGGGCGCCGCGCCGTCACGGAGTGGCGGGCCCTCGAGCGCTTCGGCGACGCGGCGACGCTCGCCGAGGTCACGCTGCACACCGGCCGGACGCACCAGATCCGCGTCCACCTGGCGGAGGCGGGCCACCCGCTCCTCGGCGACGCCACCTACGGCGGGACGCGCCGGGAGGCGCGGCTCCCGGCCGACGACCCGGCGCGGCGCGCCGCCGAGGCGGTCGGCCGGCAGGCGCTCCACGCCGCGCGTCTCGCGTTCGATCACCCGCGGACGGGGCGGCGGGTCGTGTGCGAGGCCCCGGTCCCCGGTGACCTCGCGCGGGCGCTCGCGGTGCTCCGGGCCGCGCCGCCGCGCGCCCGGCGCTGACGCCCCCCCGCCCTCACGGCGCCCCGCCGGCCGCGCGCAGCCCGGTCCGGCACTGCGCCTTGTACGCGCCGAGCCCGGCCGCGAGCTCCGCGCGGCTCTCGGCGCTCGCCCGCTCGGGCAGCGCCTCCATCGCCCGGCGCTGCGCCGCCAGCGCGGCGGCGCACTGCCCGAGGTCCGAGAGCACCGCCGCGTAGGCCGCGAGCACGGGCGGGCTCCACGGGGCGAGCTTCACCGCGCGCCGCGCGTGCGGCAGGGCCTCGCCGGACCGCCCCTGCGCGAGGAGCTCCGCGGCGAGGTTGTGGACCGCCGCGGCGTTCCGGGGCGCGAGCTCCGCCGCGCGCCGGTACGCCGCCTCGCGGGCCGCGGCGTCGTCCGGCGAGGGGAGCGCCGTCGCGAGGAACGTCCACGCGCGCGGGTCGTCGGGGTGCGCCGCCACGGCGGCGCGAGCGAGCGGGGCGGGGTCGGTCCCGTCGAGCGCGGCCCGGAACTGGAGCGCGATGGGGTGAGCCGCGTCCTCACCGAGCGCCTCCGCCACCTCCCGCTCGAGCGCGGCGCGACCCTTGTCCGGACCGTGCTGCCAGAGCACGAGGCGGATGGCGTGGATCTCCGCAGGCGGCACCGGCCGCTCGAAGTACCCGACGGCGATCGGCACCTCGACCATGCGCCGCTGGGTCTCGATCGGCGCGCGGACGTACTCGGCGAGCACGTCGTCGAGCGCCTCGAGCGCGCCGGGGACGTCCGGGTCGTGCTCCGGGAGCGCCGCGCGCCACGCCGCGGCGGGCTCCGCGCCGGCCGCGAGCCGCCGCTGGAGCTCCGCGAACGCCGCCGGGCGCCGGTGGGCGAGCCAGTGCACGAGGACCCAGCTCGCGGCGTAGTAGTCCAGCGCGGGGCGGAGGCCGGGGCCGCCGTCCCAGGCGAGCAGCTCGCGGACCGGAACGGGGCGGGTGCGCGCCCGGTCGAGCCGCGCCGGCGGCGGAGCGCCCACGGTGACGGCGGCGCTGCCCGGTGCGTCGTCGCCGAGCGATTCCATGTAGACGGCGAGCCCTTCCGCGAGCCAGCGCGGCTGCCGGTGGAACACGCTCGCGAGGAAGTGGTGGGTCAGCTCATGGGCGAGCAGCGCGCGCTGCCACGGCTGGAGCGCGCCCGAGAGCACGATGCGCGGCGGTCCGCCGGCGTACCGGAGGTAGTAGCCTGCGGCGCCCTCCGGCGCGAAGGGCCGGTACTCCTCCGCGGTCCGGAACGCGATGACCTCGACCTGGCCGGGCGCGGGCGGCGCGCCCTCGAACAGCGCTGCGCCGACCGCGACGCGCATGCGCTCGAGCCGGCCCGCGAGCGCCGACGCCTCGCGGGCGGGGAGGTCGGTGCGGAGGACGAGGTGGTCGGTGGAGAGCTCGCGCCACGGCGGTCCGCCCTGCGCGGGGCAGCGAAACGCGGACGGCGCGGCGCAGGCGGCGAGCAGCGCGGCGAGCACGGCGCACGCGAGGGGCGGCGACCGCATGAGAGGATCGTACCCGACCGCCGCGCCGGGGGCCACGCGCCCCCCCCTCCCGCGCGGCGCCCCGGCCCGGAACCAGCCGCGCCGGCCCGCTCGGCGACGCGCCCGGGCTACTCGAGGAGCGACGAGTTCACGGGGTCCCAGAGCGTCTGGTCGGGCGTCTCCGAACGCTCCCTGCCCTGGAACTGGACCTCGAGGCGGAGCGTCGCCGCGATGACGCGGCGACGCTTCTCGATCGGGTCCCACGGCCAGCCGATCTCGGGCTCGATCTCCGCGAAGATCCAGCGACGCCAGACCTCCCGCCGGAGGCGGGTGTAGACGCGGTACCGGTCCACGCCGACCGGCGAGCGGGTCGCGCCCTCCATGCCGGCGCCCACGGAGATCGCGCGGCGCGGCCCGATCGTGCGCACGAACGAGAGGTCGGACGCCCACTCGATCCCGAGGCTCCGCTGGCTCAGCTCGGCGCTCGTGCCGACACGCGCCAAGGAGACCGGACCGAGCGGCCGCACCAGCTCGAACGCCCCGGACGTGCCGAACAGGGTGTCGGTGCGCCAGAACCCGGCGCCCGCGAACCGCATCAGGACCCAGTCGCTCACGGGCACGGCCGTCCGGTACCGCAGCCGGGTGAAGACGCCGGGCGGCAGCTCCATGAGGACGCCCGCGCCGAGGTCGAGGTGCGAGAGGAGGCCGTCCCACAGCCCGTACCGGAGCTCCGCGTCGCCGCGGCCGGACCCGGGCCGGAGCGGGGTCGCGGTCGGGTCGTTCGGGAAGAGCGTGCTGCTGGTGTCCTCGCTCTCGCGCGCGATGACGAGGCGGAAGCGGTCGAGCCAGTGGGCCAGCCCTGGAAGCCGCAGGTCGGCGCGGAGGCTCACGCCGAAGACGGGCGCGCCGTCCTCCCTGAACCGGACCTCGCTCCGGAACCGGAGGAAGGACCGGGAGCGCTCGAGCTCGAGCTCGCGCTCGTCGGAGAAGAACCGATCGAACCCGAACACCGGCGCGAACATCTTCGCCTCGAGGAACGCGTGGCCGACGTCCCACCAGGTGTCCTCCGGCGCGAACGGCGACGGCGGCCCCGCGGCCGCGGGCTGCGACTCGGGAGGAGGCGTCTGCAGCTTCGAGGCGGGCTTCTCCTCGGCGGTCGCCTTGCTGCGCGCCGGCGGCGCGAGCGCGGGGGGTGGCGGAGCCGGGGCGGCCGCCCCGGGGGTGAATGCCGGCGGAACGAACGCGGGCGGCTCCTCGGGGAAAGGCGTCTGCAGCTCCGAAGGCTCCTCGCCGGCGCTCGTTCCGCCGGGCGCCGGCGGTGCGAGCGCGGGGGGCGGCGGAGCCGGGGCGGCCGCCTCGGGGAGGAATGCGGGCGGCGTGAACGCGGGCGGCTTCTCTGCAGGCGCCCCTTCCGTGGATGGCGTGGCGCCGGCCGGCGTCGCGTCGCCACTCCCGGCCTGCGGCGCGGAATCGTCCGGCGCGCCTGCGGCGAGCGGGACGGTCGGGGCCGCGAGGGCGAGGAGGAGTGCGACGAGCGGGACGTGCGACCGGGACACTGGCGCCTCGACGTTAACCCGTGCCGGCACCGCGGGACAGCGCCGGACTCGCGGTCGGTCTGCCGCGGGTGGCGCGGCGTGCGCGGAGCGAGGGCACGGAGAGGAGCCGCCGCGCCACCGGTCCCGGGAAGGACCACCGCGGCTCCCCGCCCGACCGCGCAGGGAGCCGGGGTGGGACCGCCACTAGAGGAACAGCCGCACGAACACGCGGCCGCTGCGCTCGTCGGCGGTGCCGTCCTTGCCGAGCAGGTTGTCGAACGTGAAGTCCACGCCGACGTCGAGGCGGGAGACCGGCTCGAACTCGACACCGAAGCCGACCGGCACCCAGTAGCCGAGGTCGACGCCCGCCGCCTCGCCGAGGAACTTCGTGTAGCCGATGCGCCCGAACGCTGCGAGGCCCTCGGCGATCTGGAGCTGGAGCTCGGCGTCGCCGGCGAGCTCGTCCTTCACGGAGCGCTCGTCGCGCTTCGTGAGCGACGCGACGTAGTCGACGCCGAGCACGAGGGCGAGGTTCCCGAGCGTGCGCTTGTAGGCGGCGCCGATGGAGCCCGCGTAGAGGCTGTCCTTCAGGCTCTGCGCCAGGACCGCGGCGCGGAGCGCGAGCTGGCCGCCCGGATCGCGGAGGATGCCGAGGGTGGCGCGGGCGCCGAGGTCGTCGTAGACGCGCTCGCAGCCGTTGGACGTGCCGGCGAAGCAGAGGCCCGTCTGGTGGAAGACGCCGATCGTGAGATCGTCGGAGAGGCCGAAGTCGAGCGACAGGGGGATCGACCACGGCTTCCCCACCTCGTCCTTCGACAGGTTGCTCTCGACCGGGACGTCGAGCTGGATGATCCCGGCGGACAGCGTCAGCGGCCGCTTCACCAGCTCGGCGTAGGGATAGTCGTCCTTCGGGTAGACCGTGCCGGCGCCGCCGCCGTGCCCTTCCGCGGCGCGCGCGGGCAGCGCGGCGGGGAGGCAGAGCGCGGCGAGAGCAAGCGACACGGTCCGGACGAGGCGGTTCGGATTCACGCGGTTCCCCTCGAAGATGAGGTGCGCGGAATTGCGCGGCGGGAGGATGCCACGTCACGCGCGCCCCGCAAGGGTGAAGTTGGCCGCCGTCAGCGGCGCATTTCGAGGCGGCGCAGGGTCCGGTGTGTGCGGCGAGACGCCGCATCGATCCGGAACCCAGCCGCCCTGACGGTGCGCTCCGTCTCGCGGTTCGGATGGCAACCGCCGGTGAACCGGGTCCAGGCAGGCTGCACGAGGTCCTGGAGCCGGCCGGCGAGCCCCGGCGAGCGGACGTGCTCGACGAGCCGGACGGCGCCGCCGGGGCGGAGGACGCGCCGGAGCTCGCCGAGCGCGAGCGCCGGGTCCTCGACGCTGCAGAGCACGAGCCCGCACAGCGCGCTGTCGAAGGCGCCGTCCCGGAACGGGAGGGCCTCGGCGCGCGCGAGCACGAGCGGCACGCCGGGCCCCCGGGTCCGGGCCCGGGCCAGGTTCGCCCGGTGCGGGTCGACGGCGATCGCCCGCGCGCCGGGCGGGAGGTGCCGCAGGTTGCGCCCGGTGCCGGTGCCGAGGTCCAGGGTCAGCCCCCGCGCGCCGGCGGCGAGCCAGGTCCGCCAGCGACGGAACCCGAGCGCCTCGGACCACGCGAGGCCCAGATCGTAGAGCCAGGGGATCTGCTCGACCCCGCGCATCAGTCCAGGTACCCGCGCGCCTGCAGCCTGAACAGGTGTGCGTAGCGGCCGTCCCGTTCGATGAGCTCGCGGTGCGAGCCGAGCTCCTCGAGGCGCCCGCCGTGCAGCACCGCGATCCGGTCCGCGATCCGCACCGTGGAGAACCGGTGGGAGATCACGATGGCCGTCCGGTCGGCCGCGAGCGCCTGGAACCGCTCGAACAGCTCGTGCTCCCCCTCGGCGTCGATGGCGGCGGTCGGCTCGTCGAGGATGAGCACCTCGGCCTCGTCCCGCATGAACGCGCGCGCCACCGCGAGCTTCTGCCACTGCCCGGACGACAGCTCGTGCCCCGCCTCGAACCACCCGCCGAGCACCGTGTCGTAGCCCTTCGGCAGCGCCGTCACGACGCCGTCCGCGCCGCCGCGCCGGGCCGCCTCGACGACGCGGCCGCGGTCCTCGACGCGGGCCGGGTTCCCGAGCCCGATGTTCTCCGCAGCCGTGAACTGGTACCGGACGAAGTCCTGGAACACCGCGCCGACGCGGCTCCGGAGGTCCTCCGGATCGAGGTCGCGCAGGTCCACCCCGCCGTAGCGGATCTCGCCCTCGGTCGGGTCGTAGAGCCGCAGCAGGAGCTTCACGAGCGTCGACTTGCCGGCGCCGTTCTCGCCGACGAGCCCGAGCTTCTCCCCCGGCGCCAGCGTGAGGGAGAGGTCGCGCAGCGCCCAGTCCTGCCGCCCCGGGTACCGGAACGACACCCCGCGAAGCTCGAGCAGCTGGGGCCGGCCGCGGGGGAGGGTGCGCGCGGGCTGGAGGCGCGGGGCCTCGCCGCCCGTGGGAATCTCGAGGTATGCGAACAGGTTCGACATGAAGAGCGCGTCCTCGTACAGCCCGCCCACGGCGGTGAGGACCGACTGCACGGCCGCCTGCCCCTGCCGGAACACCGCGATGTACAGCGTGAGGTCGCCGAGCGTGATCGCGCCGCGGGCGGCGCGCGCCGCCATCACCGCGAGCATCCCGTAGAACGCCGCGAGCGACACGAGGCCGAACACGACCCCGGCGCGGAGGCGGCGGATCGCGATGCTCCGATCCTCGTCGAAGAACTTCCGGAAGAGCTCGCGGTAGCGGCCGAGCACGAGCGGCCCGAGACCGTACAGCTTGACCTCCTTCACGTGGGAGTCGCGCGTGAGGATCCACTCGAGGTAGTTGAGCCGGCGCCCCTCCGGAGCGCGCCAGGTCCAGACGCGGAAGGACTCGCCCGAGAGGCGGGCCTCGGCCAGGAACGCGGGGATCGACGCGGCGACGATGACGAGGACGCTCACCGGCGAGATCCGGAGGAGGAGCCCGGAGAGGGCGGCGAGGGTCACCGTGTGCTGCCCGATGGCGAGGGTCTGCATGGCCAGCGAGAGCGGCCGCGACGACGCCTCCCTCCGCGCGTTCTGCATCTTGTCGTAGACGTCGCTGTCCTCGAAGTGGCGCAGCTCGAGCCGGAGCGCCTTCTCGAGGATCCGCTCGTTCACGAGGTTCCCGAGGGCGCCGCGGAGGAGCTCGCGGCGGAGGCCGACCAGGCGGCCGCCGGCCATCTGCACCGCCATGAGCCCCGCCTCGCCCGCGACGAGCCGGAGGACGCGGGCGCGGTCCGCGGCGGCGCCGCTCCGCGCCGCCTCCACCACGCCGTCCACGATGAGCTTGCCGACCCACGCGATGGCCGCGGGGAGGAGCGCGAGGACGATGGTGAGCGCCACGACGAGGACGGCGCCGCGGTGGTCGGCCTCCCACACGAGGCGCAGCGTCCCCGGGAGCTGCCGGAAGACGACGCGGGCGCCCGCGAGCCGTTCCTTCAGCGAGGCACCCGCTGGCGGCGGGCGGGGTCTCAGGCGAGGGGGCGTCACCGCGCCAGAACTCCTAACGGACCCTGCCGCGGAAGTCGACGGCGGTGCTCTCGATTTCTCGGCCGCGGTGTCGTAGATCAGCACGCGACATGAGCATCCCCGAGCAGCGCAGCGACGCGACGACGGCGATGGCCCCCGCGGACTGGTCCATCGATCGGGCGGCGCAGTACTACAACCTGAGCGGCTGGGGCGCCGGCTTCTTCTCGGTGAACGAGAAGGGGCACGTGGTCGTCCACCCGATGGGCCAGCCGGGTCCGGTGATCGACCTCATGGACGTGGTCGAGGACATCCGGGAGCGGAACATCGGATTCCCGTGCGTCGTGCGCTTCCAGGACGTGCTCCGCGCCCGCGTGAAGCAGATCAACGAGGCGTTCGGGAAGGCGATCGCCGAGATGAGCTACGGCGCCCGCTATTACGGCGTCTTCCCGGTCAAGGTGAACCAGATGCGCGAGGTCGTCGAGGAGATCCTCGACGCCGGCGCGCCGTACCACTACGGCCTCGAGGCAGGCTCCAAGGGCGAGCTGCTGGTGGTCCTCGGCATGAACGCCGACCCCGAGGCGCTCACCATCTGCAACGGGTACAAGGACGAGGAGTTCCTGCGCCTCGCCCTGCTCGGCCGGAAGCTCGGCCGGAAGGTGATCGTCGTCATCGAGAAGCTCTCCGAGCTGCCGCACCTGCTGCGGCTCGCCGACGAGCTGGGCGTGGAGCCCATGATCGGGCTCCGCTCGAAGCTCACGACCCGGGGCACCGGGAAGTGGGAGGGCTCCTCCGGCGACTTCGCCAAGTTCGGCCTCACCGTCCCGGAGCTCATCCACGCGGTCCGGATCCTCAAGGAGGCGCGGAAGGAGCACTGCGCGAAGCTCCTCCACTTCCACGTGGGGTCGCAGCTCACCGAGATCCGGGTGGTGAAGGACGCGGTGAACGAGGGCGCGCGGGTCTACGCGAAGCTCCGGAAGATGGGGCTCCCCATCGAGTACTTCGACGTGGGCGGCGGCCTCGGCGTCGACTACGTGGGCACGCACTCGAACGGCTACACGTCGTCGGTCAACTACACGATGGACGAGTACGTCGGCGACATCGTCTACAACGTGCAGCGCGTCTGCATGAACGAGGGCGTCCCCGAGCCGCACATCGTCTCGGAGTCCGGGCGCGCCGTCACCGCCCACCACTCCTGCATCATCATGAACGTGTTCGGCCAGATCGAGATCGGCTCGGTCGAGGAGATCGCGCAGGCGTCGATCCCGCAGCCGAACGAGCCCAAGGTCGTCCGCGAGATGCGCGAGATCGTGGCGTCGATGACCCCGCGGAACCGGGCCGAGGCGTACCACGACGCGGCGGCGAAGAAGGAGGAGGCGCTCCAGATGTTCAAGCTCGGCATCCTCGGCCTCGAGGAGCGAGCGGTGGTGGAGAGCCTCTTCTGGAAGCTCGTGCGCGGGATCGCCGACCTGAACCGCGGGAAGAAGCGGCTCCCCCGCGAGACGAAGGACCTCGGCGACAAGATCGCCGACCAGTACATGGCGAACTTCTCGCTGTTCCAGAGCGCGCCGGATCACTGGGCCTTCGATCAGCTCTTCCCGATCGTCCCGGTCCACCGGATGGGTGAGGCGCCGACCCGCGACACGACCATCGTCGACATCACCTGCGACTCGGACGGGAAGATCGACCGGTTCATCGAGGGCGACGGGGTCGACGAGACGCTCTCGCTGCACGCCCTCCGGCCCGGCGAGCCGTACTACCTCGGCATGTTCATGACCGGCGCCTACCAGGACATCATGGGCGACATGCACAACCTGTTCGGGCGCGTGAACGAGATCCACGTGTTCGTGGACGACGAGGATCCGGAGGACTTCTACATCGAGGAGGTCATCCCGGGAGACACGATCGAGAAGGTCCTCTCGCGCGTGCAGTACGAGCCCGCCGACCTCTTCCGGCGCGTGAAGACCGCGCTCGACCAGAAGGTGAAGGAAGGCGCGATCCGCCCGAAGGAGGGCGTGTCGCTCCAGGACTTCTACGAGTCGGTGATGAAGGGCTACACGTACCTCGGTGGCGTCTAGCCCGCCGCGCGCCGCCGGCGGCGCGGGTTGCGGGCGGGCGCGCGCGGCTTAGATCTCGATCGGCGTGTCGGAGCCCAAGCGAAAGCCGAACGAGCGGTTCGAGTCGTACGTCGAGCGGCTCATCCGCGAGGCCCAGGAGGAGGGCGCGTTCGATCGCCTCTCCGGCGCGGGCCGGCCCCTGCCGCTCACCGGCGGCGAGCTGCCCGAGGCCTGGTGGATCAAGGAGAAGCTGAAGCGCGAGAAGCTCTCGGCGCTCCCCGAGTCCATCGCGATCCGGCACGAGGCCGAGGCGCTCGTGGAGGAGATCGCGCGGCTCGACGACGAGCGCGTCGTGCGCGAGCGGCTCGCCACGATGAACGCGAAGATCCGCAGGCTCAACGCGACCGCCGTCACCGGACCACCGACGTCCCTCGCCCCGTTCGACGTCGAGGCCGTCGTGGCGCGCTGGCGCGCGCGCCGCGGTCCCGGGCACTAGGCCGTCCGCGGCTCGTCTGCGGCGCGTGCCGCGACCGGGCGCTTCGCCCCGAAAAGGGCGGGCATGCGCCTGCATCGCGACGCCATGATGGTGACCCAACGTCAACGCCGCGAGCGCCCGCCGCGCGAGGAGGGAGTCCACATGCCCGGTGTCTACAAGAAGATCGAGATCGTGGGGACGTCGCCGACCAGCTTCGCCGAGGCGACGCGCGTCGCGATCGAGGAGGCGTCGAAGACCGTCCGGCACATGAGCTGGTTCGAGGTCGCGGAGCAGCGCGGCGCGATCAAGGACGGGAAGGTGCTCGAGTTCCAGGTCACCCTGCGCGTCGGCTTCAAGCACGAGTAGTCGTCAGAGCAGATCCTCCGCCGACAGATCCGGCGCGGCGCGCTCGTGCTCGTACGCGAGCAGGCCGGCGCGGGCGTACCGCGGCCGGATCCGGTCGGAGAGGAGCCCGATCCGCCTCAGGTTCGGGACGATCCGCCTGAACATCGTCTCGCGGAAGAGCGCCATCATGCCGGACGCGAGGATCACCCGGTCCCACTCGGCGCGCCGGAGCGCGTGGCCGTAGTACTCGTCGTAGAACTCGTGGGCGAGGAAGCGGCTCCGGAGCAGCAGCGCGACCTCGAACGCCCACTCCTCGCGGTCGCGGCGCTCGCGCTCGGAGAGCTCGCGGCAGTGGCGCTCCAGGGCGAGCACGCCGAAGTGGACGTGCCGCGCCTCGTCGGTGATCACGTACCGGAGGACGTCGCGGAGCAACGGCTCGGCGGTGATCCGCCGGATCATCCCGAACGCGCCGAGCGCCAGCCCCTCGACGAGGATCTGCATGCCGAGGAACTTCACGTCCCAGCGGGCGTCGGTCATGAGCGCGTCGACGACGACGTAGAGGTTGTCGTCGATCCGGTACAGCTTCTCGAGCTTTCGCGTGAGGTACGCGTGGAAGACCTCGACGTGGCGCCCCTCGTCCACCACCTGCGTCGAGCCGTAGAGCTTCGCGTCGAGCCAGGGCACCGCCTCGGTGACCTGCGCCGCGGCGTGGAGCGCCCCCTGCTCGCCGTGGAGGAACTGGGACAGGGTCCAGGCGAGGTGGGAGCGGATCTGGTCGCGGCGCTCGGCGGGGCTCGCCCTCCGGAAGGCGGGGAGGGACGCGAAGGGGAGGAAGTCCTCGGGGAGGAGCGGCCTGGCGGGATCGTCCGGATCGACGGGTTGCGCCCAGTCGAGGTCGGTCACCGCGTTCCACTGCGACGACTTCGCGGCCTCGTAGAGACGGGCCAGCTCGGGGAAGCTCCGCGCGTAGCGCCAGTCGAACGTCGCGTCGCCGGCCACGGGGATCGCGGTCGCAGGCGCGGTGCGGGCGCGGCCGGCGACGAGGCCTCGCCACGCGGGACCGAGCATCGACGCGAGGACGCGGGCCGAGCCGCCCCCGCCGAGCGCCTCCCGCGCCATCCGCCCGCCCTCGACGAGATCGACGATCGCCTTCCGCAGCATGGCGCCTCCCGGGGGCGTCGCCGCCCCGGGGAGGCTCGATAACGCGGCGCCTACTTCTTCGCCTTCGCGCTGGACGCCTTCGCGGCCTTCACCTCGATGCTCGTGGCGCTCATCCGGTACTCGACGGTGACCTTCTCGCCCTTCTTGAGCTCGCCCGTCACCTTGGTTTCGGCCGTCCGGGCGATCTCCCACTTCTCGTTGCCCTTCTGGACGGTGATCGTGTCGTCCGTGACGTCCACGACGGGCCCGGTCACCTGGTACGTCTTCGGCGCTGCGAGCGCGGGCGACGCGAGCGCGCCGAGGAGGAGGGCGAGGGCGATCCGCTGCTTCATGTGAGGTTCCTTTCGGTGAAGGACTGCCGAGCTGCGCCGCCGGTTGTGCCGCGGGCGCGCGGCCCGGGGAAGGCCCCGCCGGGGCAATGCCGGCGCGCTGCCCCCGGCCTGGGGGGACGCTAGATCCCCGCACATGTTCGGAGCCAAGACGAGTCTACCGGCAGCCGGGGAGGCGCTCCCCGGGCGGCGCGAGAGGATGCCCGTCCCCGAGACCCACTTCGTGAGCGGCGCGCGGATCGTGCCGCCGTTCCCGGAGGGGCTCGAGATCGCGGAGTTCGGGATGGGCTGCTTCTGGGGCGCCGAGCGGCTGTTCTGGAAGCTGCCCGGCGTGTACGCGACCGCGGTCGGCTACGAGGGCGGCGAGACGCCGAACCCGACGTACCGCGAGGTGTGCACGGGGCGGACCGGCCACGCGGAGGTCGTGCGGATCGTGTTCGACCCGCGGCGCGTCCCGTACGCCGACCTCCTCCGCATCTTCTGGGAGAACCACGATCCGACCCAGGGCATGCGGCAGGGGAACGACGTGGGGACGCAGTACCGCTCCGCCATCTACACCCACGGTGACGCGCAGCAGCGGGCGGCGCTCGCCTCGCGCGAGGTCTACCAGGCCGCGCTCGCGCGGGCGGGCGGCGGCCCGGTCACGACGGAGGTCCGCGACGCGCCGGAGTTCTACTACGCCGAGGACTATCACCAGCAGTACCTGGCGAAGAACCCGGACGGCTACTGCGGGATCGGCGGGACCGGCGTGTCCTGCCCGGTCGGCTTCGCCGGAGCGTGATGACGCGCTGCGCCGCGCGGTGCTTCGGTCCCCCTGAATACCGCGCGGGGTGGCCCGTCGATGGGGCATGAGCGCGACGCCCCCGACCCCGACGACGAACCGGCGCCCCCGGGCGCTCCTCCTCGACGACGACGCGGTGGTGGTGCGGCTCCTCCGGACCGCCCTGCAGTGCCACGGCTACGAGGTGCTCTCCGCCGGAGACGGCGCCGAGGGCGTCGCGGTCCTCCTCGACGCGCTGCTCGATCTCGACGTGCTCGTCGTCGACCTCGACCTGCCCGGCCGCGACGGCTGGTCGTTCCTGCGGCTCATCCGCGACGCGGGCGGCGAGCGGGACCTGCCGGTGGTGGTGCTCGCCACCGCCGCGTCGCCCGCGGTCCGCGCGCAGCTCCGCAGCCTCGGCGCGGACGCGGTCGTCGAGCGGAGCGCCGGCCCCGCGGCGGTGGCGCGCGCGGTGGACGCGGTGGTCGCGCACCCGGCGTCGCGGACCCGCATCCGCGCGACGGTCGACTCCATCTCCGCGCTGCTCGTGCCGGTCGCGGTCGCGGCGTAGGCAACGGCTCGCGCGGCCCGCCGCGCCCGGTCGGACCGGACGGGCGGGCGGCGCGGGCGTCAGGGCGCCGGGCGGTACGTCGCGAACTGCGCGTCCGAGCGGGTGGCCTGCCCCGGCGTGAAGCGGAACATGCAGGAGTCGTCGGTGTAGTCCATGAAGTTGTCGATCGGATCCACGCCCGGGTACTTCTTCGCCGCGCAGCTGTCGCGGCCGCTCGGGCAGCCGAAGGCGGCGGATCTCTCCGCGTTGGTGTCCGAGACGCTGTCGCCCGTCGCGGTGCAGCCGCCCTGGAACGTGTGATAGAGGCCGACCCAGTGCCCGACCTCGTGCGTGGCGGTGTCGCCGAGATCGTACGGCGCGGCGCCGCCGCCCGGGACGGAGGAGTACAGGATCACCACGCCGTCCATCGCCGGGGTCGACGCGTAGCTCCACGGGAAGGTCGCCCAGCCGAGGAGCCCGCCGCCCGGATTGCACGTGTAGAGGTTCAGCGTCCCCGCGCCGCCCTTGCGGAGCGCGGTCTTCATCTGCGCCTCGACCGACGATACGTCGCAGCTGTTGAACCAGGTGGCGTTGGTCGTTCGCGTGACGCCCGCGAGCGTGAACGTGAACGGCGTCGCGGCGCCGCCGGTCCGCCCAGCGTAGGCATCGTTCAGGACACGCAGCTGGTCGTCGAGCTGCGCCTGCGTGACGTCGCCGTTCGCCGCCCCCGCCCCCTGGTTCACGACGTGGAACCAGACCGGGATCGTGACCGAGCCCGCGGCGCGCAGCGCGAGCGCCTGCGCGTTGGTCGCCGCGAGGCGCGCGTCGATCTCCTTCGAGACGCGGTCGAGCTCGGCGGCGGTCGGGTTCTCCGTGCCGCAGCTGCGGATCAGGTGCTGCGCGGCGAGCGCAGCCTGCTCCTGAGTGAGGTTCGGGTCGGTCCGGGCGCCCTCGCACGCGGCGAGGACGGCGGTGACCGCGAGCGCGGCGGGGAGCGAGCGGGACGTGCGCACGGGTGCCTCCAGGGAGAGCGGGGGAGGCGCCGATGCTACGAAGGCTCCTCACGCAGAGCCAACCCGGCCAGACGGGGGGCGGTGCGGCGCACACACCGCCCGCGCGCAGCGCGTCCGCGCGGGCTCGAGGCGAGCCGCCGCGGGCCGGCTTCAGGGCACCAGGACCTTCCGCATGAGCACGTGCGCGACGCCCTGATCCACGAACGGCTCGCCCTCGGCGACGTATCCGCGCTTGCGATAGAAGGGCTCCGCCGGGAGCTGCGCGTGCACCGTGAGCTCGCGCAGGCCCTGGAGGATCGCCATGCGCTCGAGCGCGTCGAGGAGCGCGGCTCCGATGCCGGAGCGGCGGTGCTCCGCCGGGACCGCCTCGCGCCCGATCTGGCCGGTCCGCCTCGTGATGCGCACGAGGCGCCCGGTCCCGATGCAGCGGCCGGACGCGTCGTAGGCGACGACGTGCGAGGCGCGGTCGTCGAACGCGTCGCGATCGAGCGGGCGCGGCACGCCCTGCTCGACCTCGAACACCGCACGGCGGAGCGCGAACGCCGCCTCGAGATCCTCGGCGGTGGTGGCGAAGCGGACGAGGGGGGACATGCGCGTCATCCTATCGCGGACCCTGGCACGCGACGGATGGCCCCGGGCGGGGCGCGCCGGATGGCCAGAGCGCATACACGAGCAGCGGCAGGAACAGCACCGCCTCCGTCGCCATGATCTCGAGACCGGACACGGAGAGGAACCGGAGGCCCATTGGCGCGGCGGGCAGCAACGTCCACGGCGCGAGCCGCCGGACCGTGTCGAGAGGCCAGAGGAGCATCACCCCCGCGCCGCCGCCGGTCAGCGTGTCGAGCAACCCGTGCGAGGCGGCGACGGCCGCACCGGTGAGCGCCGTCCGGAGGCGCGAACGGCCGAGGCCGCCCGCGAGCAGCGCCGCGAGGAGGCCCGCCGCCGCCGCGATCGCGACGGAGTGCAGCGCGCCGCGGTGGAGCCATGGGGACCCGCGCCCGGCGCCGAGGCGGCGCGCCAGCACGTCGAGGTCCGGGAACGTCGACAGCGCGGTGAACAGCGCCGTCGCCGCGAGCCGGCGCGGCCGGTCCTCCGCGTGGAGCCGGCCGGCGGCGAGGCCGACGGCGACGTGGCCGAGGGAGGGCATGCGGCGGTGTGCTGCAAGCGCGGGGCCGATGCGCGCGCGGCAGGAACACGGAGGAATCCGTTCCCGGCGCGTGTCCGGGCGGCGACAGCCGTGGGCGCCTGGACGCGGCGGCGCGGCGGACGCGGCACGGCAGAGCAGGGGAATCGAACCCCCCGACAGCGCCTCTCAGCACCATCCACCGGTTTTGAAGACCGGGCCCGGCACCAGCCCAGGACGCTCTGCCGCGAACGGGTTTACGTGCGCGCCGGGGCGGGGTCAAGCGCGCATCCGCGCGTCGCTCAGTCGTGCTCCTCGAACCAGAGGAAGTCCGCGAGCACAGCCGCCCCGAGCACGAGGCGGCGCAGGCGCGGCTCGCCGGGGGGCATCGTGACCCGGTACGTGTCCGCGTTCGTGAGCAGCTCCGTCACCGCTCCGGACCAGCGCTTCTCGATGCGTCCGACCTCGCGTCCCGACGGCGCCTCGACGAGGAACGTCCAGGGCCGCCACACGGGGCCGACGACCCGGGCGAGCACGCGGCCGTCGGGCGCCTCGAGATCGAGCCGGCGGCGGAACCAGGTGAACCGCTGCCGCACCGTCCCGACCGGTCGCCCGTCGGCGTCGGTCACCTCGAGGACCGACAGCCACCACGTCCAGGGCCGCCGGAACCGCAGCGCCGGGTAGCGGCGCTCCTCGGAGCCGTAGACGCCGATCTCGAAGGGGCGCCGTGCGCGGAGCCACCAGCGCCCGATCCAGGCGCCGGCGCCGCCGGGGTACTCCGCGGCCATCCCGGCGAGGGCGCCGGACTCCGTGAGCAGCGCGTACCGGTTCGGCGCCTCGAGGTCGAGGAGCTCCGTCCAGTCGCGCGCCTGGCGCACGACGAGCCGTGGCGCCGCGTCGAGGACGTGAGCCAGCGGGAGCTCCGCGGAGGGCAGGGGCGGGGAGCGCATGCGCGATTCTCGCACGCGCCGCGGACGGGTGCGATCGGGTGAACGCCGGGAGAACGTGGGACACGCAACCGGGAGCGGGCCCGACCCTCGACCACGCCGGAAGCGCGGCGCTACAGTCGAGCAGCGCTCCGGAGCGGAGGACGTGGATGGGGGGAGCGATGGAACGCCGTGGTCCGTGGATCGAGGTGCCGGTGCGCCGGGTGGTCGGCGCGCTGCTCACGGTGTCTGGGCTGCTCGTCGTCGCGAGCTTCACCGGCCGTTGCGTGGAGGCAGCCTCCGGCTGCGTGCCCGGCTCGTTGCGCTGCCTGGTGTTCCGCGCGTTCGACGTGCAGCTCGAGCAGAACCTGACCACCCGGTGGTCGGGCGCGCTCCTCCTGTGCGCGGCGCTCGTGTCCCTCGGAGCCGCCGTGGAGGCGCGGCAGGGGCGGCGCACGCAGTTCCTGCTCTGGGCTGCGCTGTCGGTCCTCTCGGTGGTCGGCTCCTTCGACGAGATGAGCTCGCTGCACGACCGGCTGAACGGGCCGGTGAAGGCCGTGCTCGGCGCGTCCGCCGCCGGAATGCGGGACGCCTGGATCATCCCCGCAGCGGCGGTGGTCACCACGGCCGCCGTCGCGATGCTCCCGTTGCTGCAGGACGTCTCGCCGCGCGTCCGCCGGCTCCTGTTCGTGTCCTTCGGCCTCTTCTTCTCGGGCGCGCTCGGAGTCAAGGCGGTGGAGGAGATCCTCCGGCTTTCGGGGGCTCACGGCACCGTCGGATATGCCGCGCTCGCGTCGCTCGAGAAGCTGCTCGAGCTGGTCGGCGAGTCGCTCCTCGTCGGGGCCGTGCTCCGGCACCTCGGGGAGCGCGGGGCCGCGTTCCACGTCGCGGGGGGCGCGGCCGCCCGGGAGCTGCCGGGCTCGCCTCCGCTCCGGATCGTGGCCCAGCGCTGAGCCGGAGCGGCCGGCGCTACCGCGAGGCCTTCGATGCCTTCGAGGGCCGGTCGCCGGCGACCGGGGCGCCGTGCTGGTCGCCGTAGGGCGAGATCCGGACCAGCGCGGTGCGCTCGTGGGGCATCGCCGCGCGCGGAGAGCGGAAGTACTGCATCGGCGAGTAGAAGACGAAGTTCGAGGCCCGGCTCGTGTACAGGCAGGCGTAGACCTCGGTCTGCTCGCCGAAGCGCGAGTTCTCGTTCCCCTCCTTGAACGTGAGCCCCCAGTACGGGTTCAGGCCCTCCTCGACGGCGCGCTCGAGCGCCTCGATCCGGCCGTTCGCGTCGCGGAGCGCGCGGCGGAGCCCCTCCAGCTCGAGCTTGTTGCGCCGCCGCTCCGCCTCGAGGCCGTCGCGCTCCTCGGCGTTCGGCTCCTCCCGCTCGAGGCGGCGATCGAGGACGTTCAGCGCGGCGCGGTGGACCGCGATCTCGTCCTCGACGCGCAGGCGCAGCTCCTCGAGCCGCGCCATCTCCTGCAGCGCTTCCTGGTTCCGCTCGAGCCAGGCGATCTCGCTCTCGATCTCCTGCACGACCATGCAGGTGCGCCACAGCGAGCTCTTCTTCGACCGGAGGATGTCGCCGTAGATGTGGTCGCCGACGTAGAGGACGCGATCGCCGCCGATGCCCATCAGCCGCTCGAACGTCGAGAGGTCGCCGCCCTCGTACCACTTGCCGCGCTCGAGCGCGGTCGCCTCGCCGAGGGGCTCGCCCTTCGGCCCGAGCGCGAGCAGCGGCCGGCGCTCCGAGAAGAACGCCGGCTTCGCTGCGCCCGTGATCACCGCGTCGAAGTAGTTCCGCCAGCTCGGGTACTCGGCGAGCACGCCGTCGAGCACGTACGACATCACCGCGTCGGTGTAGTCCCAGAGCGAGTTGGTGAGGAGGAAGAGCTTCTTGCCCCCGGAGCGGAGGCGGTGGAGCGCCGGCCCGAGGTCCGGGTCCTTCACGAGGTAGCGGTCGAGGTCCTTCTTCACCTCGGCCTTGAGCGAGCCGTCGCGGTGGACGGTGTCGATCGCCTCGCGGATGTCGTCGAACAGCTGGTGGTAGTCGACGCGCTGGCCCTGGCCCTCGAGGAGCTCGATCACGAGGGCGAAGAGGCACGCCTCGGGCAGGGCGAAGAGCGTGTCGATCCAGGCGAACCGCGGGAGCGAGAGGTGGATCTTCTCGTCCCGGTAGAGGCGCCGGACCATCTCCACGGGGACCTGCCGCCGGCCGTGGTAGGCGCGCCCGACGTGGTTGTGGCGGTCCATCTTGAAGATGTTGCCGTACTGCTTGTCCACCACGACGCCGCGGATCACGAACTCGGGATCGTACTGGAGCCCGCCGATGCTCGGCGGGTACCCCATGAACTCGATCATGCGCGCGAGGGTCATCTCGAACGCGAGCGTCTCGAGCTGGCGCAGGTGGTAGATCGCCAGCGTGTAGTCCATGTCGAAGCCGACCAGCTCGATCCTGTCCATCCGGAGGTTCCGGTTGACGAAGATCTGGCGAGCGCGCGGCACCTCGCGGTGGCCGGCGTGGGGCAGCTCGAGCAGGGCCTGGATCCGGGGATCGTCGTAGGCGCGCCCGGGCGGGGGCGCGGGCGCCGTCACGCCCGACGACCCGGCAGGCACGGCGGCCTCGGCCGCGGCGGAGCCTTTCGGCGTGTCCATCGCCCGGGCGAGATAACACGGGGGCCGGAGGGGCTCAACGCACCGCGGGGGCGGGCGGCCGGCCGTGGAACTTGACCGCACGGCGGGGCGTGGCACGCTCGCGACCCCGTGTCCTCGTCGAGGCGCCCCACCGTGAAGGAGCTGCTCGCGCGCGTCGAGGCGCTCGAGGCCCGCGTCGCGCGACTCGAGGCCGGGCGCGCTCCGGAGGGGGACGGGCGCGCCGCGGCGCGGCCGCGCGAGCCGAACGTGAAGCGGTGCCCGGGCTGCGGCCTCCCGCTCCGCCGGCGGGCGGGACGCTGCGCGGCGTGCGGGCGGCCGATCGATTCGCTGTGACGCGAGGCGGGCCGCGGCGGAGCGCCGCGGCCCACCGCCTGGTTCATTCCTCGGCGACGATGCGGGCGGCGGGGATGCCGAGAGCGCGCGCGATGGCGACGACGGTCGTGTACGGCGGGTTCCGGCCGCCGCGCTCGATGAGGCTCACGTAGGCGACCGACAGCTCGAGGGCCTCCGCGAGGGCCTCCTGCGTCATTCCGCGCGTGCGGCGGTGCTCGCGGACGCGCTCGCCGAGCCGGCGCAGGTCGTCGCGGCGAGGGTCACGCTGCGTCTTCGTCTTGTTGGGCATGGTGGATGGGGTCAGGGCTGGATCCGCGTGGTGAAGGTCTCGGACTCCAAGGGTCGCGCGGTCGGTCGTTTTAGGTCCAACGGCTTTGGACCGTCCACCGACCCTGGGTCCTATCGACGGTAGGTTTGGGAACACGCAGAGGAACGCGGTCCATTCCTGATATCGGTCCGGAGCCCCGGGTCGGCAAACGACCCGGGGGTCCGACGGCCCGAGGCGAGCGGCCGGGCGCTTCCGTGGACGGTGTGGCGTGGCGCGGCTATCTTCGCGACGTGCCACCGCGACCCACGCCGTCCGTCCTCGAGCTCGCCGACGTGCGGGCTCACACGCTCCCGAACGGCCTCCGCGTCCGCGTCCTGCCGGACCGGAGCGTCCCGACCGTGAGCTACTACACCTTCTTCCAGGTCGGCTCGCGCAACGAGCGCCTCGGCACGACGGGGATCAGCCACCTCTTCGAGCACATGATGTTCAACGGCGCCGCCAAGTACGGCCCGAAGGAGTTCGACCGCGTGCTCGAGTCCCGCGGCGGACACTCGAACGCCTACACCTCGAACGACGTGACGGCGTACTACGAGGACTTCGCGGCCGACGCCCTGCCCACGGTTGTCGATCTCGAGTCCGACCGGATGCGGTCGCTCCGCCTCACGTCCGACTCGCTCGAGCAGGAGCGCGAGGTCGTCAAGGAGGAGCGCCGCCTCCGCACGGAGAACTCGATCTTCGGCCTCATGGAGGAGCAGCTCGAGGCGCTCGTCTTCCTTGCGCACCCGTACCGCTGGCCGGTGATCGGGTGGATGGAGGACATCCAGCGGATCACGCGCGACGACTGCGAGGCCTTCTTCCGCACCTACTACGCGCCGAACAACGCCGCGGTCTACGTCGTCGGCGACGTCGAGTCGGACGAGACCATCGCGCTCGTCGAGCGGCTGTACGGCGACGTCGCTGCCGGCCCGCGCCCGGCGCCGGTCCCGCAGGGCGAGCCCCCGCAGCGCGGCGAGCGCCGCGCGACCGTCCGCTATCCCGCCCAGGCGCCGGCGCTCCTCGCCGGCTGGCGCGGCCCGGCGGCGCGCAGCCCGGACTCGGCGGCGCTCGACGTCCTGCAGGTCTGCCTCGCGGTGGGCGAGTCCTCCCGCCTCCGCCGGCGCATGGTCCAGGAGCTGGAGCTCGCGGTCTCGGTCTCCATCAGCTGGGGGTGGCGGATCGACCCCGGCGTCTTCCTCGCGTTCGCGGAGCTGTCGCCCGGCGTCACGGTGCCGAAGGCGGAGGCGGTCCTCTGGGAGGAGGTCGCCCGGGCCGCCGAGAAGGGCGTCACGGCCGCGGAGGTCAAGCGAGCCCAGGCCCTCCTCCGGAGCTCGGTGCTGCACGAGCTCGCGACGCACCACGGCGTCGCCCACGCGCTCGGCCAGGCCGAGGCGCTCCTCGGGGACTGGCGCGAGGCCGGCCGCGCGCTCGAGCACTACGCGGCCGTCTCGCCGCGCGACGTGCGGCGCGTCGCGGCCGAGTACCTCGATCCGACCCGCAGGTGCGTCGTCGTCCTCGAGCCCGAGGTGATCCGGTGAGCGCTCCCATCACGCTGCCGCCGATCCACCGGGAGCGGCTCCCGAACGGCCTCGCCGTGATCGTCGCCGAGCGGAGCGGCGTCCCGCTCGTGGCGGCCCGCCTCGTGCTCCGCGGCGGCGCCTCCCTCGATCCCGCGGGCCGCTCCGGGCTCGCCCACCTGGTCGCGCTCACCGCGCGGCGGGGCACGCGGACGCGGTCGGGGCCGGAGATCGACCTCGCGGTGGAGTCGCTGGGCGCCGAGCTCGGCGCCGGCGTCGACGAGGACGCGACCTACTTCGGCCTGTCGGCGCCGGTCGAGGTCCTCCCGCGGTGCCTCGACATCCTCTCCGACGTGACGACCGGCCCGACGTTCCCGGCGAAGGAGGTCGACCGGCTCCGCCGGCGCGAGGTGGCGGGCCTCGCCCACGACCTCGACGAGCCCAGCGTCGTCGCGGACCGGGCGATGCTCGCGGCGGCGTACGGCGATCACCCGTACGGTCATGCGGCCGAGGGGCGGGTGAAGGACCTCACCGCGGCACGGCGCGGCGACGTCGTCGGGTACCACGCCCGCCACTACCGGCCATCGGAGGCGTTCGTGGTCGTGGTCGGCGCGGTCCGCACGGCCGACGTCCTGCCGCTCGTGCGGCGCCGGTTCGGCGGCTGGCGCGCGCCCGGCGGCGCCGGGCCGGCGGTGGCGCCCCCGGCGCCGCCCCGCACCGCCGTCGTCGTCGTGGACAAGCCGGACCTCACGCAGACGCAGGTCCGGATCGTGTCCGAGGGCTTCCCGCGGAAGAGCCCGGACTACTTCTCCGGGATGGTGGCGAGCGCGATCCTCGGCGGCGGGTTCACCTCCCGCCTGATGGAGGCGATCCGCGTCGAGCGCGGCCTGTCGTACGGCGTCCGGAGCCGGTTCGCGACGAACGGCGCCGGTGGCGTGTTCTTCATCTCGACGTTCACGAAGGTCGAGACCACCACGGAGATCGTCCAGGTCGCGCTCGATCAGACGGCCCGCTTCGCCGAGGAGGGGCCTTCCGGCGAGGAGCTGGAGCGGACGCAGAGCTACCTCTGCGGCCTGTATCCCCTCTCGCTCGAGACGCACGATCAGCTCGCGGAGAAGCTCGCGGACCTGGAGCTGTTCGGCCTGCCCGACGACGAGGTGACCGGCTTCCGGGATCGCGTCCGGGCGGTCACGCCGGACGCGTGCCGGGCCGCAGCGCGTCGCTACCTCCCGCTCGAGCGCCGGGTCGTGGTCGCGGTGGGGCCGGCGAAGGCCATCGCCCGCGGGCTCGAGCGGTTCGGGCCGGTGAGGATCGTCCCGGCCCGGAAGATGGTCTGAGGTCCGCGATGACCGCCCCCGCCGTCCTCCACGAGGACGGATACGTCCTCGCCGTCGACAAGCCCCCAGGCCGGCTCGTGATCCCCGGCCGGCAGGGCGGCGAGCCGAGCCTCCGCGAGGAGCTCGAGGCGAGCCACGGCCGGCTGTGGGTCGTCCACCGGCTCGACCGCGGCACGAGCGGCGTCCTCGTGTTCGCCCGCACCGCCGAGGCGCACCGGACGCTGAACCTCGCGTTCGATCGCGGCGAGCCGCGGAAGCGCTACCTCGCCCTCGTCCGCGGCTCCCCGCCGCCCGAGCGGCGCATCGACGTCCCCATCGCGCCCGCGCGGCGCGGCCGGATGCGGCCCGCGCGCTCGGGGGATCCGCGCGGGAAGCCGTCCGCGACGGTGGTCCGCCTGGTCGAGACGTTCCCGGCGCGGCCGTGGGCCGGTGGCGCGCTCGCCCTCGTGGAGGCGCTGCCGGAGACCGGCCGGACGCACCAGATCCGCGTCCACCTCGCCGACGCGGGCTGGCCGCTCGCCGTCGACCCGGACTACGGGCAGGAGGAGCCGCTGCGCGGTCCCGACGCCCGCATCCTGCTCGGGCGCACGCCGCTCCACGCGTCGCGGCTCGAGCTGCGCCACCCGGCGACGGGCGCGGCGCTCGTGCTCGAGGCGCCGCTCCCGGCCGATCTCGCGGAGACCCTCGCGGCGCTGCGCGGGTGAAGCTACTGCTTCGGCGCGCTCTCCGGCTGGCCCGGCGCCGGGCCGCCGGCCGGGATCACCACCGCGCCGTCGGGCGCGGGCGGCTCGTCGCCGAGCTCCTTCGCGAGCACGTCCACGAGGGCCACGCCCGCGAAGTGCTCGCGGGCGAGGGCGAGCGCCTGGAGGGCCTCGTCCTTCTTGCCGGCCCGGACGAGCCAGCGCGCCTTCTCAACCAGCTTCGCGACCGCGACCTCCTTCTCGCCCGTCGCGAGGCGCTCGGCGAGCACCCACGCCGTCTGCGCGCCGGCGACGTTGACCTCCGCGAAGGGCGGCCGCTGCTTCAGGACGAGCACGAGCGTGCCGGGCTCGATCTTCCGCTTCGCGTTCGCGGCGAGCAGCTCGGGGCGGTCGAACACGTCCGCGGCGACGAGCACGGTCGCCTCCGTCGCGGCGTCCTCGAGGAGCGCCGTGCGCCGGAGCCAGCCCTCGTGGTCGTCGGAGAGGCGGATCCTGGCCCAGTCGTCCTTCGCCTCGACGAGCGTCACCTTCTCTCCGCGGTGGAGCGTCGCGAGGTAGTTGGTGACGTCCTTGCCGGTCGGCCCGGGCACCTTCGCGGCGTCGGTCGGCCCGCGCCGGAGCGCGACCACGGCGGTCACGTACGCGCTCGAGGCGACGGGCCCGGTCGCCGGGGCCGCCGCGCCGGCGGCGCCGGGAGTGGCGTCGGGGGAGGGCGCCTTCGACCGGCCGCACGAGAGGAGGGCGGCCACGACGGCGAGTGCGAGGGCGAAACGCATCGGATCACCAGCTCCCCGCGCGTGGCGCGGGATGTCGGAGGGAGGAGCCGACGGCGAAGCTACCGGAAGGGGAGGCGGCGGGGAAGCGGCCGCCGCTGTGCGCGGAGGGCCTACCCGCGGCCGTGGACGAGGATCTTCACGTCCGAGCGGAAGGTGATCTCCACCTTCCCCGCGTCGCGGATCGCGGAGACGAACCCGCGGCCGAAGATCGGGTGATCGACCACGTCGTCCACCGCGAACGTCTTCTTCGGCGAGTACGGCTGGGCGCCGGAGACGTTCCGGGTGCCGAGCAGCTCGTCGAACGCCACGGCCACCGGCCGCTCGCGCGGGACGGCGGCCCTCGAGCCCGCCGGACGGCTGGCCGCCGCCTTCGCGGCGCCGATCGGCCCCTTGTAGCGATGGACGGCGTGGCAGGTGTTGCACTCGACCTTCACGGGCCGCCCTGACACCACCGCGTGGACCGTGTGCGCCAGCGTGAGCTGGCACTTCGTGCAGAACGCATCGACCTCGCCGCCGACCTTGACCATGGGGGCGCGCAGTATAGCGACGACCCCCGGCGACCGCACCTCCCCGCCCGCGCGAAAACGGGCGCTCCGGGGGGCGGCGTGCGAGAATGCGCCGCGATGAGAGCGCTTCGTGCCGCCTTCGAGGACTTCGGGCGGATGCTGTTCTTTGCCGTCGAGACCGTCGCGTGGGCGTTCCGCCCGCCGTTCCGGCTCGAGCTCGTCCTCGCCCAGATGGCCTTCATCGGGGCGGGCTCCGCGTTCATCGTGGGGGTGACGGGCACGTTCGCGGGGATGGTGTTCGGGCTGCAGATGAACTACGCGATGAAGCAGTTCGCCGCGGAGGGCTACGTGGGCGGCTCGACCGCCTTCGCGCTCTCGCGCGAGCTGTCGCCGGTCTTCACGGCGCTCATGGTGACGGGCCGGGCAGGCAGCGCCATCGCGACCGAGCTCGGCACGATGCGGGTGACCGAGCAGCTCGACGCCATGGAGTCGATGGCGGTCTCGCCCATCCAGTACCTCGTCGTCCCGCGGGTGATCGCGTCCATCGCGATGTTCCCGGTCCTGACGATGCTGTTCGACGCCCTCGGATACGCGGGTGCGTACTTGATGGGCATCTACGTGGCCGGCATCCCGGAGGGGCCGTTCATCGCGCACACCCGCGAGTTCGTCGGCCTCGACGACATCTTCCACGGGCTCTGGAAGGCGGTCGTCTTCGGGGCGATCGTCTCCGTCATCACGACCTGGCGCGGGTACTCCGCGAGCGGGGGCGCGCGGGGCGTCGGCGAGGGCACCACGCGCGCCGTCGTGGCGAGCTCCATCGCGATCCTCGTCGCGGACTACGCGGCGACGGTCATCTTCGTGGGGACCTGACTCCGCCGTGATCCAGGTGATCGATCTCTGGAAGTCGTTCGGCGACAACCACGTCCTGAAGGGCGTGAACCTCACCGTGCCCACCGGGCAGACCTACGTCGTGCTGGGCGGGTCGGGCTCGGGGAAGACCGTGCTCATGAAGCACGTCATCGGCCTCCTGAAGCCCGACCGCGGACGGGTGATCGTGGAGGGCGTGGAGATCTCCGCGCTCACCGGGAAGGCGCTCACCGAGGCCCGGCAGCAGTTCGGGATGGTGTTCCAGGGCGCCGCACTCTTCGACTCGATGAACGTGTTCGACAACGTCGCGTTCCCGCTCCGCGAGCGCCACCGCGGCGAGCGCATCAAGTCGGACGAGGTGCGCACGCGCGTCGTCGAGAAGCTCAAGGTGGTGGATCTCGGCGAGGAGGTCCTGGGGCGCTGGCCGGCGGAGCTCTCCGGCGGCATGCGGAAGCGCGTCGCGCTGGCGCGGGCGCTCGTCTCCGACCCGCAGGTCGTGCTCTACGACGAGCCGACCACGGGTCTCGATCCCATCACCACGAACTACGTGGACGAGATGATCCTCCACGCCAAGGAGCGGCTCGGTATCACGAGCATGGTGATCTCGCACGACATCGCCAGCGCTTTCCGTGTGGCCGATCGCCTGGCGGTGCTCTACGATGGGCACCTGGCGGCCGAGGGGACGCCCGCGGAGGTGCGCGACAGCAAGGACCCCTTCGTGCAGCGGTTCCTCTCCACGTGGTTCGAGAAGCAGTGACCCGAGACTCGTCCAGCGCGACGCCGTGAAGCCCGCCCTCAACAAGGCTGTCGCCGTCGGCGTCCTCGTCGCGATCGCGGGGGCCGCGTTCCTGTTCGCGTTCACCTTCTTCAAGAAGGGCGGCTACTCGAGCGGCGACAGCTACCTCGTGCGGGCGCACTTCTCGGACGCGACCGGCCTCACCTGGAAGAGCAGGGTGCAGATCGCGGGCATTCAGATTGGAGAGGTGACCAAGATCTCCCTCGACCGCGCGAAGGCGCTCCTCGAGATCCGCATCAAGAAGGACGTCCAGCTCCACACCGACGCCTGCCTCTTCAAGGCGTTCCCGTCGGCGCTGCTGCCCGACGCGCTTCTCGAGGTCGTGCCCGGCTCGGAGGACAAGCCGCTCCTCTCGTCGCTGCCGGAGTCGGAGCGCGAGATCACCTGCGTCCGCGAGGCGACGAGCGTGCAGCAGCTCCTCGACTCCATGGCCAAGATCGCGAACGACGTCCAGATCGTGACGGGCGACCTCGCGGCGACGGTGAAGGGCGACCAGGGCAGCCTGCGGGAGATCATCGAGAACCTCGCGCGCATCACGCGGCAGGTCGAGACCGTCGTCAGCCAGAACGGCCAGACGCTCACCGACATCCTCGCGAACACCCGCGAGTTCACCGGCGACCTCCGCGACATCTCCGGGCGCGACAAGGAGCGGATCCACAGCATCATCCGGAACGTCGACGAGCTCACCGCGCAGCTCCGCACCGTCGCGGCGAGCGCGCAGACGATCCTCGGCGTCGAGCCGGGCGCTCCGGGCGCGACCGGCGTGCCCGGCGCATCGGGCGCCCCGGGCGCCCCGGGCGCGCCCGCCGCGGGCGGCCCGCTCTCGCCGGCGCAGGCCGAGGCGCGCGCGCAGGCGAAGGGCGTGCAGCAGGCCGTGGCGCGGCTGAACGACAGCCTCGCCAAGCTCGACGACATGCTCGGGAAGGTGAACGAGGGGAAGAGCGTCGCCGGCAAGCTCCTCGTCGACGAGCGGCTCGGGCGCAAGCTCGGCAACGCCATCGAGGGCGTGTCGGACTACGTCGACCGGCTGCAGAAGCTCCAGATCGAGCTGAACCTCCGCTCCGAGTGGCTCCTCAACCAGAGCATCGAGGAGGGCCGCCCGGGCGCGAAGATCTACGTGGGCGCGAAGCTCCTGCCCCGCCCGGACAAGTTCTACCTGCTCGAGGTGGTGAGCGATCCGCGCGGTGTCGACACGCTCACGACGGAGACCATCACCACCCGTCAGCCGGGCTCCACGACGGAGACGACGACCGTCGTGAACCGGACGCTGCACGAGGACCGGTACACCTTCTCGGCCCAGATCGGGAAGCGGTACGGCGCGATGACGTTCCGGGCCGGCCTCATCGAGAGCTCGGGCGGCGTCGGGACCGACCTCCACCTCCTCGACGACGCGCTCCAGCTCTCGGTCTCGATGTACCAGTTCACCCGCGTCGGCCAGAACGTCTACCCGCGCGCCAAGGTCTGGCTGAACTACAACCTGCTGCAGCACTTCTTCCTCACGACGGGCGTCGACGACTTCCTGAACCGGTGGCAGAGCCTCTCGAGCGTCGGCGGCCGGAAGTTCAACATCGGCACCGACGTCTTCTTCGGCGCGGGCATCTTCTTCACGGACGACGACCTCAAGACCCTCCTCATCTCCGGCTCCGGCAGCGCGGTGGGGAACGTCACCAGCAGCTCCGGCGCCAAGTAGGGGCCGGTGTCGAGGCGCCGCGCGGTCCCTCCGATGGCCGGGCCCCCGCGGGATGACGGATGGAACCCTCGGCGCCGCGCGTGGCTCCGAGCCCATGGGGCCGGGCGACGGCCGTGGCTATACTCCCCGGGGCGAGGTCTCAGGATGACGAACTGGCTCAAGCTGGCGGTCCTGGTCGTGGCAGCGGTGGTCGTGACGCAGCTGCTGGTCCGGAGGTCGGACCGGATCCTCCCGCCGCAGGGCGCCGCCGCGCCGCAGCTCGTCCTCCCCGACCTCGAGGGCCGCGCGCGGGACCTCTCCTCGCTGAAGGGCAAGGTCGTCGCCGTGAACTTCTGGGCGACGTGGTGCCCGCCGTGCCGCCGCGAGCTGCCCGGGCTGGCCGCGTTCTACCGCTCTCACCAGGGGCGCTGCTTCGAGATGCTCGGCGTGGCCGAGGAGTCCGGGCGCGCCGACGTGCTCGCTGCGGCGCGGAGCATCCCGTATCCCATCCTCTTCGACGCCGACGCCGGCGCCCTCGAGCCGTGGGGCATCCAGG
Organism: Anaeromyxobacter oryzae; assembly: GCF_023169945.1. Lineage (GTDB taxonomy): Bacteria > Myxococcota > Myxococcia > Myxococcales > Anaeromyxobacteraceae > Anaeromyxobacter > Anaeromyxobacter oryzae. The sequence goes on along the minus strand of NZ_AP025591.1, from coordinate 6,518,274 downwards.
GATACCCGGCGACCTTCGTCCTCGATCCGGAGGGGCACGTCCGCCAGGTGTTCCGGGGCGAGGTGGAGCCGGCGCAGCTCGCGGAAGCGGTGGCGCCGCTGCTCCCCGGGACCTGCCCGCGCAGCTAGCGCCCTGGCGCGAGCGGCGGCGCCGGGGTAAATCCCGGCCGTGCCCAGCGACGCCACTCCCTGCCCCATCTGCGGCCGCCCGGCGCCCCGGCGCCCGGCGAATCGCTCGCACCCGTTCTGCTCCGATCGCTGCCGGCTGATCGACCTCGGCAAGTGGCTCGGCGAGGCGTACCGCGTCCCCGGCCCGCGCGCCGGCGACGGCGCTGAGTCGCCGGGCCGGCCGGTGGAGCAGGAGGACGAGCCGTGAAGCCGGTGCTCTGCATCGCGCGCCCGCTCCCCGGCGGCGACCTCCGGCCGCTCGAGGCGCTGTTCGAGATCCGCGGCGGCTCCGCCCCGCTCTCGGGCGCCGCGCTCGTGGACGCCGCCCGGGACGCACGAGCGCTCGTCGTCACGTACATCGACCGCGTGGACGTCCCGCTCCTCTCCGCGCTGCCGGCGCTCTCGCACGTCGCGTCCTACGGAGTCGGCGTGAACCACATCGACCTGGACGCCTGCCGCGCGCGCGGCGTCCTCGTCACGAACACCCCGGGCGTCCTCACGGACGCGACCGCCGATCACGCGATGGCGCTCCTCCTCGCGTCCGCGCGGCGGGTCGCCGAGGGAGACCGCATCGTGCGCGCCGGCGGCTGGACGGCCCTCGACCCGGCGTGGATGCTGGGGACGCAGGTGACGGGGAAGACGCTCGGCATCGTGGGGTTCGGGCGGATCGGGCAGGCGGTGGCACGCCGGGCGGCGGGCTTCGATCTGAAGATCCTGTACACGGGCCCGCGCGAGGTGCCGTTCCCCGGGGCGCGGCGCCTGCCGCTCGACGATCTCCTCGCGGTCGCCGACTTCGTGTCGCTGAACGTCCCGCTCACGAACGAGACCGAGAACCTCCTCTCCGCGGGGCGGATCGCCCGGATGAAGCCGGGGGCGATCCTCGTGAACACCGCCCGCGGATCCGTCGTCGATGACGTCGCGCTCGCGTCGGCGCTCGAGTCGGGGCGTCTCGCGGCGGCGGGCCTGGACGTGTTCCGCGACGAGCCGCGCGTCCCGGAGCGCTTCCGGCGGCTCCCGAACGTGGTCCTCACGCCGCACCTCGGCTCGGGAACCCGCGAGACGCGCGCCGCCATGGCGCGGATGGTCCTCGACGAGCTGCAGCGCGTCGCCCGCGGCGAACCGCCCCGGCACCGCGTCGTCTAGGTCCGCGCAGACCGGGACCCTTCCTGGCCCGCCGGGGGGCGGTGTGGTATTGACCGCGGGCCGTTCCCATGGGCTTCGTCGACCTGCACAACCACCTGCTGTACGGCATCGACGACGGCTGCGAAACGCCTGGCGAGACGCTCGAGGCGGCGCGGCTGCTCGTCGCCCTCGGCTACGACGAGGCGGCGCCGAGCCCGCACGCCGTGCCGGAGCTGCCGAGCGGCGACGCGGCCGTGTGCGACGCCCGCCGCGCGGACGTGGAGTCGCTGCTCGCGCGCGAGGGGATCGCGCTCGCGCTCCACGCGAACGCCGAGAACCGGCTCGACGAGGCGTTCCTCGCGCGCACGGAAGTGCCCGGCCGCCGCGGCATCGGCTCGTCGCAGCGGTGGGTGCTGGTCGAGGCGCCTTTCCAGACCGGCGTCCCCGCGCTCGCGGACCTGGTCTTCCGGCTCCGCCGCAAGGGTGTGGCGCCGCTGTTCGCGCATCCCGAGCGGTGCGTGGAATTCGAGCGCATCGGCCGGGCCGAGGAGGTCGTGCGGCTCGGGGGCGCGCTCCAGCTCAACCTCGGCGCACTGGCCGGCGCGTACGGGAAGGGCGCGCGGAAGCTCGCCGAGCGATTCCTCGGAGATGAGCTCTACGCGGTGGCCGCGACGGACCTGCACGCGCCGCAGAACGCGCGGCGCTGGCTCGAGGACGGGCTCGCCGCGATCGAGAAGCGGGCGGGAAAGGCCACCCTCGAGCGCCTGTGCGCGGGCAACCCCCGCCGCATCCTCGCGGGGGAGGAGGTCGCGTGAAGCGGATCGTCCAGGCGGTCGTGGGGCTCGCCATCTCCGCCGTGGCGCTCTGGCTCACGCTCCGCGGCAAGGATCTCGGCGCGGTGCTCGGCGCGATGCGCGACGCCGACTACCGCTACCTCTGGCTGTACGTGCCGTTCCTGGTCGCCATCCATGTCTCGCGCACGGTGCGCTGGGGCATCCTGCTCGAGCCGGTCGCGAAGGTGCCGTGGAGCCGCCTCAACGCGGTGTCCGCGGTCGGGTTCATGGCGCTCGTGATCCTCCCGTTCCGTCTCGGCGAGTTCGCGCGCCCGTACCTCGTCGCGGAGCGGCCGCGGATCCGCGTCTCGGCGGCGCTCTCGTCGGTGGTGGTCGAGCGGGTCGCGGACGGGCTCTTCACCGGCCTGCTCCTCGTCGTGTCGCTCCTGTTCGTGCCGGACGGCACGCCCGGCATCCGGGTGCTGCGCGCGGGCGGCGTCGTCGTCTCGCTCGCCTTCGCGGTGGTGCTCGCGTTCCTCGTCCTCGCATACCGGAACCGGACGCGCGCGGTCGCCCTGGTGACGCGCCTCCTCGCGCCGGTCTCCCCCCGGATCGCCGCGCGCGCCGGGGGGATGCTCGACGCCTTCATCCACGGGCTGCGGCTCGTGCCCTCGCGCGGGAAGGTCGCGCTCTTCTTCGCGCTCACCGCCGCGTACTGGGGCGTGAACGCGTGGGGCATGGTCGTGCTCGCCCGTGGCTTCGGCTTCCACCTCGACGCGACGGCGGCGTGCACGCTCCTAGGCGTGCTGGTGGTCGGCGTCATGATCCCGGCGGGCCCCGGGATGGTCGGCACGTTCCAGGGCGCGGTGGTGCTCGGGCTCGGCCTGTTCGCGCCGAAGGCGATCGTCGCCACGCACGGCGTCGCCTACGCGAACGTGCTCTGGGCCGCGCAGCTCGGCTTCCAGACGGCGATCGGCGTCTTCTTCCTCTTCTCGCGCCACATCCAGCTCGGGCGGGTCTTCTCCGCGCCGGCCGAGGTCGGCGCGGGGCTCGAGGCGGAGGAGACGCAGTACCGCGCCGAGGGCTAGAGCGCGATCGCGTCGGGTGGCGGCGCCTCGTCGCGCGTCTCGGCGGCGCGAGCGAAGGCGACGTCCATCTCCGACAGGAAGCAGGCGTCGAGCGCGTCGTCGATCTCGCGCAGGAAGGCGTCCAGCTCGGACGCCTGCGGGTCGCCGAAGGGCAGGTCGAGATTCGTCACATCTCCTCCTCGAGCCAGCGGAGCAAGGCGTCCTTGATGCGGTCCGCCGTCCGGTTCTCCGGCCGGGGCAGCGGCAGCTGCGGCGTCTTCGGCGCCTCGAGCGGAAGCTCCCGCGGTGCGAACTCCTCGGTCCGCGTCGAGAGGGAGGGGACGGTCTTCCGCATCGCGAAATCCTCCGATATCGCCGGCCAGCCCGACCCTCGTACCATGCGCAAACCCGGGGTCAAGAAAACGGCCGCCCGGGAGTGAGGGTGGGTCAGCGTGGAGGGTGCGATAGCACCTCGGTCTGACACGGCGCGGCGACGCCGGGAGAACAGCGGGCGCCACGCGACGAGCGCTCACCGTGGCGCGCGGGCGAGCGCCGCGAGCCGGGCCGGGGTCGCGCGGGGCGACTCGCCGACCGCCATCGCGCCGACGCCGCTCGCGAGGATGGCGCGCCGGACGAGGGGCACGTACAGCGCTGGGGACTTCCAGCTCTTCCAGCGGATCGCGCGCCGGAGCCCCGCCGTGCGCGCGCGGTAACGCGCGAACCAGCCGTCGAGGCCGGGCTCGAGCGCCTCGGCGAGCGCGGCCGCGCTGCGGAGGGCGAAGCTCACCCCCTCCGCGCTGCTCGGGCTCACGAACCCGGCGGCCTCGCCGGCGAGCGCGACGCGCCCGCCGCCGCAGAGGAGCTCGGCCGGCGCGGGCCGGTGGAGGAGCGTCCCTTCGCGTCCGAGGGTGCGTCCGTGCCGGACCCCGGCGCCTTCGAGCGCGGCGACGATGCGCGCGAACCGCGCCGGCGCGTCGCCGCCCTGCGGGAGCGCGGCGCCGATGACGAGCCGGTCGGCCTTCGGGATCGCCCAGCCATAGAAGTCGGTCGCCGCGGCGTCGAAGAGCGCCGTGTAGCAGGGGTCCGCGCTCCGTGCCTCGAACCACTCCTGGATCGCGACGTAGGTCGTGGGCTCGGGCGTGCGCGGGAACGCGAGCCGACGTACGCGCGACCCGGCGCCGTCGGCGCCGACGACGAGTCGGGCGCGCTCCACGCACGGACCACGCGGCCCCCAGAGCTCGACCGCGATCGCGGTGCCCTCGTCGCGCAGCGCCACCGCGCGAACGCCCATCCGGACCTCCACCTCCGGCGGCACGAGCGCGCGGAGCCAGGCGTCGAAGCGGCCCCGGTCGACGTTCAGGTACGAGCGCGGGTAGTGGCGCTCGCGCCCGCTCGCGACGTCGATCGCGCGGACGGCGAAGAGCTGCGGCCCGACGAGCGCGTCGCCCGGCAGGCCGAGCCCGAGCGCCGCGAGCGCGCGCTGCGCGTCCGGCGCGAGGAGCCCGCCGCAGCACTTCGCGCCGCGCGGCCCGAGCTCGCACGCGCCGGTCCGACGATCGACGAGCAGCGTGCGGAGCCGTGCCCCCGCGAGCCGCGCGAGCGTCGCGCCGGCCGGTCCTGCGCCCACCACGATGAGGTCGTACATCGCGCCTCCCGCGCGTTCCGTGTCCCGCCGGCCACGTGGCCGGCGTGGCCACCCGGCGCCGGCGCGAAGACGCCACGCCGCAAGTCCGCGCAGCGCCGCCGGTTCCGGATGGCGAGGGGAGCGGAATGCAGCAGGGGTGCCACGCGGCCGCCTCGCGGCGGCCTTCGAGTGGTGAGGGGGAGAATCGAACTCCCGACCTAGGGATCATGAGACCGGCGGCGGCGCCTTCGGCGCCTGTCGCTCGCTGGCGCGAGCGGGCCGCCGGCTTCGCCGTATCTAAGTCGGGGGCTCCGCCCCCGACGCCCCCGAAAACAAGAAAGGCCGCCTCGCGGCGGCCTTCAAGTGGTGAGGGGGAGAATCGAACTCCCGACCTAGGGATTATGAGACCCTCGCTCTAGCCGACTGAGCTACCTCACCGAACCGGCTTGAGAACGCGGGTTTATAGAGGCTCGGTCCGCGACCGTCAAGGGCGGCGCGCGCGACGCGATCGCGGAGACGCGAGGTTCGGGCGGGAGCGGACCGAACGTTCTGGTACCCTTACGGGATGCGCGTTCTCTTCGCTGCCTCCCTCGCACTGCTCGCCTCCGGCTGCGCCGCTCCTTCCTTCGTGGGCCAGACCGGCCGGACGACGCCGAAGGGCTCCGTCCGCTTCGGCGCCGGCTCGGGATACCAGCTCAGCACGCAGGCCGCGAACGTCGTGAAGGACGGTCGAGACGCCGCGCAGACGCTCCGCTCGCGATCGTCCACGTGCCCCGGCGGATCGGGCCAGTGCTGGTCGCAGGCGGACGTCGAGCCGGTCGTGGACGCCGCGTTCCGCTTCGCGGTGCTCGCGCCCATCTCGAGCCACACCGAGATCTCCGGTCGCTACGGGCTCGCGGACGGCTTCGACGTCGGCCTGCACTGGGGGCCGGACTCGCGCGCGATCGACGCCGGCTTCCAGGTCTTCGGTCCGGTCGACCCCGCCGCGGACGGCTGGGCGGGCACGGTGCTCGCCGGCTACGGGCAGCGGTCGCTCGGGACGCTCGGCGACGTGATCGAGAACGTCTTCCAGGGCGACGCGAGCCTCCAGGACTGGCAGGCCACCTTCGTCGCCGGCCGGCAGTGGAGCCAGATGGTCCACGCGTACGTCGGCGGCAGGTACGTCCTCACCCACTGGAAGCTCCAGGTGATCCCCGACCTGCCCATCGTGTTCGACGGCGGGGAGATGCAGAAGGCGCTCCTCGGCACGGATTCGAGCGGGAACGTGCACCAGCTCTCGGCGGTGTTCGGCGGGGCGGTCGGGTACAAGCACCTCTTCGTCGGCGCGGAGCTGAACCTCGTCCAGACCTTCGGGTCGGCCGAGGTCCTGTTCCGGCAGCGCGACCTCGCCGGCTTCGGCGTGATGCCGGCCGTCTACGTGTACGGACAGTACTGAACGGCCGGCTGCCCCCCAAGGCCCCCTGTCGCACCCGTCCCGATCGGCTAGATTTCGGAGACCAGCGAAGGGGGCAGCGCATGGGCTCGAAGGTCGCGAAGGACCTGAACCCGCAGCACGGCGCGCCGCGCGGCGAGACGCCCGCCGCGCCGGACCACGCCGACACCGCGCTCTACGGCCGCGAGGAGATCGCCCAGGTGCTCGCGGGGCGCGACGCGTGGACGCGGGAGGAGCTCGCGGATGCGCTCGCGAGGCTCCCCCGGCGCAAGCCCGCGTTCCAGACGGACTCGGGCATCCCGATCCCCGACGTCCTCGATCCGGCGAGCGTGCGCGAGCACGACTACCTGCGCGACGTGGGCTGGCCCGGCCGGTATCCGTTCACGCGCGGCCCGCAGCCGACCATGTACCGGGGCCGGCTCTGGACGATGCGCCAGTTCGCGGGCTTCGGGACGCCGAAGGACACGAACGCGCGCTTCAAGTACCTGCTCCAGCACGGCATGACCGGGCTCTCGACGGCCTTCGACATGCCTGCGCTCATGGGCTACGACGCGGACCACCCGATGAGCCGCGGCGAGGTCGGGAAGGAGGGCGTCGCGATCTCCACGCTCGAGGACTTCGAGATCCTCTTCGAGGGGATCCCCCTCGGCGACGTCACCACCTCGATGACGATCAACGCGACGGCGGTCATCGCCCTCGCGATGTACGTCGCCGTCGCGGAGAAGCAGGGCGTGCCGCGCGCCAAGCTCGGCGGGACGATCCAGGCCGACATGCTGAAGGAGTACATCGCGCAGAAGGAGTGGATGATCCCGCCGGCGCCCGCGGTGAAGATCGTCTGCGACATGATCGCCTTCTGCGCGAAGGAGATGCCGCGCTGGAACCCGGTGTCGATCTCCGGGTACCACATCCGCGAGGCGGGGGCGACGGCGGTCCAGGAGCTCGCGTTCACCCTCGCGGACGGCATCGAGTACGTGCAGGAGTGCGTCGAGCGCGGCCTCGCGGTCGACGACTTCGCGCAGCGGCTCTCGTTCTTCTGGGACGTGCACAACGACTTCTTCGAGGAGGTCGCGAAGTTCCGCGCCGCGCGCCGGATCTGGGCCCGTACGATGAAGGAGCGGTTCGGGGCGAAGCGGAAGGAGTCGCTGCTGCTGCGGACCCACGCGCAGACGGCGGGCGTGTCGCTCACGGCGCAGCAGCCGTACAACAACGTGATCCGGACGACGCTGCAGGCGTTCGCGGCGGTGCTCGGCGGGACGCAGTCGCTCCACACCAACTCGCTCGACGAGACCTACGCGCTCCCCACCGAGGAGGCGGTCACGATCGCCCTCCGGACGCAGCAGCTCATCGCGTACGAGTCCGGGGCGGACCGGGTGATCGATCCGCTCGGCGGCAGCTACTACGTCGAGTACCTCACCGACGAGATGGAGCGGCGCGCGCTCGAGTACATCCGCAAGATCGACGCGATGGGCGGGATGCTCCGCGCCGTGGAGGAGGGCTTCCCGCAGCGCGAGATCGCGGAGAGCGCCTACCGGTGGCAGCGGGAGATCGAGAGCGGCGAGCGGACCGTGGTCGGGGTGAACGCGTTCCGGACGGAGGGCGACGAGCCCATCCCGATCCTCAAGATCGACGAGACCGTCGCGCGCGAGCAGATCGAGCGGCTCCGGGCGACGAAGACGCGCCGGAGCGGCGCGCGCGTCGCGGAGACGCTCGCGGGCGTCGAGCGCGCGGCGCGCGACGGGGCGAACCTCGTGCCGCCCGTCATCGAGGCGGTGAAGGCCTACGCGACGCTGGGGGAGATCTCCGACGTCCTCCGGAAGGTGCACGGCGTCTACCGCGAGGACGGGCGGTTCTAGGGCGCCGGCGGCTGGCCGGCCGGCGAGAGGACCTCGAGGGGCAAGGGCTCGACCGCTGGCGGGCAGGAGGCGCCCGGTGGGCTAGAGTCCGGGCGTGCCCGCTCACTGGACGGACGACTACTACGGCGACCTCTACCTCGACTCGATCGCGGATCTGCTCACGCCGCGCCTGTCGGCGCTCGAGGCGGAGGTGATCGCGGGGCTGCTGGGCGTCGGACCGGCGGATCGGGTCCTCGATCTCGCGTGCGGGCACGGGCGGCACGCGTGGCCGCTCTCGGCGCGGGCGGGGAGGGTGTTCGGGCTCGAGCGGAGCCGGGCCTACCTCGCGCGGGCGAGCGCGACCTCGCGCCCGCCTCCCCGGCGCCCGCTCTTCGTCCGCGCGGACGTCCGCGCGCTCCCGCTCCGGGCCGGAAGCATCGACGCGGCGTTCTCCTGGTACGCGTCGCTGTTCATGTTCGACGACGCGACGAACGAGGCCTGCCTCGCCGACCTCGCGCGCACGCTCCGCCCGGGTGGGCGCGCGCTCGTGCACCACGCGAACCCGCTCCGGCTCGCGCTCGAGCCGCGCGACGCAGCGCGTCGCACGCTTCCGGACGGCTCCACCGTCGAGGAGGTCTCGGCGTTCGATCCCGCGACCGGCGTCGATCGGTGCAGCCGACGGCTGGTCCGGACCTCCGGCACGGTGCTGGCGGGCACCGCGGAGTTGAGGTACTACAGGCCCTCCGAGTGGAGGCCGCTGTCGGAGCGCGCGGGCCTCCGCCTCGTGGAGCTGACGAGTACGACGGACGCGGGCCGGACGCCGCGCCCGGACCTGGGTCCCGAAGCGCCGGATCTGATCGCCCTCCTGGAGAAACCGAGATGACGCCCGCCAAAGAGCGCCCCCTCCGCATCCTCGTCGCGAAGCCCGGTCTCGACGGCCACGATCGCGGCGCCAAGATCATCGCGCGCGCGCTGCGTGACGCCGGGTTCGAGGTCATCTACACCGGCCTGCACCAGACGCCCGAGATGATCGTCGCGGCGGCGGTCCAGGAGGACGTGGACGCCATCGGACTCTCGATCATGTCGGGCGCGCACATGACCCTCTTCCCGGCGGTCGTCGAGCTGCTGAAGGAGAAGGGCGCCTCGGACATCGTCGTCTTCGGCGGCGGGATCATCCCGCAGGACGACGTTCCGCGCCTGAAGGAGAAGGGCACCGCCGAGGTGTTCCTCCCCGGCTCGCCCACCCAGGCGATCATCGAGTGGATCCGGGCGAACATCCGCCCGCGCGCCGCCGCGGCGTAGCGCACTGCGCCGCGGGTGAACGTCGGGGTCCCCCGTGCGGCCCCGCCCCGCGCCGGTCCTCCCGCACCTCGCCGTGCGGATCGAGATCTTCCCCCTCACCGGGAGAGTCTCGGCATGGCGCTGCGCGTCGAGGAACGCATCGTGGCGGGCGAGGACGGGGACGCGATCGTCGTTCACCACCTCGTCCTGCACGGCTCGAACCGCGCCATCGGCCGTCACCTCGGCGACGTGGCGCGCGCGCGCTACCACCTCGCGCCCGCGCCCGCGATCGATCCGCTGCGCGCCCGCGTCCAGCGCGAGTGGCTCCGCCGGAACGCGCCGGTGCTCTTCGAGCGGATGCGCGGCGTCGCCGACGCGTTCCGCGTGGACGTCGGCGCGGACGGCCTGGATCTCTCGCGTCTCGGCGCGCCGCCGCCCACCGCCGGCTGCTCGGCGATCTTCCTGCCGCCCCGCGCGACGGCCGTCGGCCACCCGCTCGTCTCGCGCGCCTTCGACTTCGCCGCGCCGGTGGCGGGCCGCGCGCCGCCCGGCGTGGCACCCGCCGCGTCGCGCCCGTACGTCCTCGAGACGCATCCCGACGAGGGCCACGCAGCGCTCGCCCTCGTCGCGTTCGACCTCCTCGGCGCGGCGCTCGACGGCGTGAACGCCGAGGGGCTCTGCGTCGTCGCCGCTTCCGACGTGGAGTCTCCGGCGGCGGAGCCCGATCCCGCCGGAATCGGGCTCGACGAGCTGCAGATCGGGCGCGTCCTCCTCGACTCCTGCGCGACCGCGCAGGAGGCGCGCGAGCTGCTCCTCTCGGCGAAGCACCACTACGCCGCCGTCCCGGCGCACTGGCTGGTCGCGGACCGGCACGGCGACGCGTTCGTCTTCGAGGTCGGGCCGGGGCGAAACCGCGTCCACCTCGTCGAGGCGCGGGCGGAGCCGCTCGTCCTCACGAACCACCCGCTCCACCGCTACCCGGCGGACGAGGCGCTCCCCCGCGCCGCCGGGCCGGTCGGCACGTACGCACGGTACAGGCTGCTCCGCGCCGCGCTCGCGGAGGCCCTGGCGCCGTGGCGCGCCGAGGCGCTCGGCGCCGTCGCGGAGCGCGCGTTCGTGGGACCCGCCGGCTGCGATCGGACGCTCTGGCACGGCGTCTACGACCTCGCGGAGCGGTCGCTCGAGGCGACGTTCTTCCTCCGCGACGAGCCCGATCCCGCGCGCGCCCGGGGAACGCGCACGGTGCGGACGCCGGCGCTGCGCTTCGAGCTTCAGGCCTAGCTCTACCCGCCGGTGCCGATCATCGGCAGGAGCTTCCCGCGCGCGTGCTCGAGATCGTGGCGGGCGCCCTTGCCGAGCAGCGCCGCGCGGATCGCGGCCGCGACGTCCGCGTCGCTCGCGCCGCCGCGGAGCAGCTCCTTCAGGCCGAGCCGCTCGCGCCCGCCGAGGCACGCCCGCAGCGAGCCGTCCGCGCCGACGCGGACCCGGTTGCACGACTCGCAGAAGTTCTCCGTCATCGCGCCGATGAACCCGACGAGGCCGGTCACCGGCCGGCCGCCGGCCGACGATGCGCCGCGCATGTGATACGCGGGGCCCCAGCCGCGCGTCGCGTCCGGCTCGAGGCGGATCCCCTGCGCCTCGAGGAGCCGCTTCACCTCCGCGGTGGGCACGGGCGCCCCGGGCCCGAACGGCATGAGCTCGATGAAGCGCGCCGTCGCGCCGAAGCGCCACGCGAAGCGCGCGAGGTCCCCCAGCTCGTCGTCGTTCTCGCCCTTCACGACGACGACGTTCAGCTTCACCGACGCGAACCCCGCGGCGTACGCAGCCTCGATGCCCGCGACGATCCGGTCGAGCGTCGCGGCCCGGCCGGCGATCCGGCGGAGCTTGTCGGGGTGGAGCGTGTCGAGCGAGACGTTGAGCCGGGTGACGCCCGCCTCGCGGAGCGGCCGCGCGAGCGTCGCGAGGAGGTGTCCGTTCGTCGTGAGCGCGATCTCGTCGATGCCCGGCGCGGAGGAGACGTCGCGGACGACGTCGAGGAGATCCTTCCGCAGCGTCGGCTCGCCGCCGGTGAGCCGCACGCGCCGGATGCCCAGCGCGCCGAAGATGGCGGCGAGGCGCGCCACCTCCGTGCGCTCGAGCGGGTCCTCGTGGGTCTCGGCGGACGCGGGCGAGCAGTAGCTGCACCGGAAGTTGCAGCGGTCCGTCAGCGAGAGCCGCAGGTAGACGATCCGCCGACCCTGGCCGTCGACGAGCGGCGCCGGTGGCGCGGCGGGATCGGGCAGGCTCTCGGGCACGGGGCCGCTTTATATCCCGGAGCGGTCCACGAACGCCACGCCGCCCCGCGGGCCCTCAGCGCGCCGGGAACAGCGCGGCCATCGCGCCGGGCGGCGCCGGCCGCGCGAGGCGGGCGAGCTCGTCCTCGCCGATCGAGAGGAACGCGTCCGCGCACCTGGGGTCGAACTGGGTCCCCGCGCAGCGGGCGATCTCGGCGCGGGCGGCGTCGACCCCGAGCGCGCGCCGGTAGGGCCGGTCGCTCGTCATCGCGTCGTACGTGTCCGCGACGGCGAAGATGCGCGCCGGGAGCGGGATGGCCTCGCCCGCGAGGTTGCGCGGGTAGCCGCCGCCGTCGAAGCGCTCCTGGTGGCACAGCACCATCTCCGCGGGCCCGGCGAGGAAGTCCACGGTCCGGAGGATGTTCGACCCGGTCCGAGGGTGCTTCCGCATCTCCACCCACTCGTCGGGCGTGAGCGCCCCGGGCTTGAGCAGGATGGCGTCCGGGACGCCGATCTTGCCGATGTCGTGGAGCAGGGCGCCGCGGCCGACGTCGGCCCACTCGCGCTCGGGGACGCCGAGGCGGCGCGCCACCGCGAGCGTGTAGCGGACGACCCGCTGGGAGTGGTCGCTCGTCTCGTGCTCCCGCGCGTCGAGGGCCGCGACCAGCGTCCAGAGCGTCTGCGAGTACGTGCTCTCGAGGTCGCGCAGCGCCCGCGAGAGCTCCGAGGTCTTCTCCCGGACGCGCTGCTCGAGGCCTTCCTGGTAGCGCACGCGCGCGAGCGCGAGCGAGCGGCGGCCGAGCGCTCGCTCGATGGCCCGGATGAGGTCCGTGACCTTCGGCGGCTTCAGCAGGTAGTCGGCGGCGCCGTTCCGGAGGCACTCGACCGCGGCCTCGGTGTCGCCGTAGGCGGTGAGCATGATGACGGCGGTGTCCGCGCTGGCCTCGCGGATCCGGTCGAGCAGCCAGAACCCGTCGTGGCCCGGCATGCGGACGTCGCTGATCACGAGGGGAAAGCGCGTCGAACGCAGCGCGTCCAGGGCCGCGTCCGCGCTGGAGACCGCGGTGACCGCGTACCCGTCCTCGCCGAGCAGCACGGAGATGACGTCGCGGACGGCCGCGTCGTCGTCGACGACGAGGATCGGGGTGGCGTCCTGGGCGGGCAGCTCCGGCATGGCGGGCAGTCTAGTCGCTGGCGCGTTTCCGCCCCAAGAGGGGGAGACTCGCGTCGCGGAGCTCCATGCGCCAGGACTCCCCAGTGTGTAGGGTAAGGTGAGGCGCACGGGCGAACGAGCGCCGCGTCTTGACCCGCCTCACCCGCGTCGCTACATCGGCGGCGGCCAACAATGTCCGACACCCCTCGAACCAGCCTGCCGATCCTCGGCGATGCCGCGCCGACGAGCCGCCGCGAGCTCGCCGCCACGATGCGCGAGCGCGGAATCCCGATGGAGGCGCGGAAGCCCGGCTGGCTTCGGGTGAACGTGCCCGGCGGGGAGCGCTACCAGAAGGTGAAGGACACGCTGCGCGGCCTGCGGCTGCACACGGTCTGCGCCGAGGCGCACTGCCCCAACGTCGCGGAGTGCTGGGGTGGCGGCACCGCCACCGTCATGCTCATGGGCGACGTCTGCACGCGCGGCTGCCGGTTCTGCAACGTGAAGACCGCGGCGCAGCCGCCTCCGCTCGATCCGGACGAGCCGCGCCACCTCGCCGAGGCCATCGCGGAGCTCGGCCTCGACTACATCGTCGTGACGAGCGTCGACCGGGACGACCTGCCCGACGGCGGCGCCGGCCACTTCGCCGACGCGATCCGGCGCCTCAAGGCGATCCCGCGCCTGCTCGTCGAGGTGCTCACGCCGGACTTCCGCGGCGACGCGGAGGCGATCCGCACGGTCGGGCGCGCGGCGCCGGACGTGTTCGCGAACAACATCGAGACCGTCCGCCGGCTCACGCCGGTCGTGCGGGACGCGAAGGCGGGGTACGACCAGACGCTCGACGTGCTCGCCCGGATGAAGCGCGAGTTCCCGGCCATCGTCACGAAGTCCTCGATCATGGTCGGGCTCGGCGAGCGCGAGGCGGAGGTGGTCGAGACGATGAAGGACCTCCGCGCGAACGGCGTCGAGATCCTCACGCTCGGCCAGTACCTGCGCCCGAGCGCGTGGCACCTGCCGGTCGTCGAGTGGGTCACCCCGGAGCGGTTCGCCGCGTACCGGGAGCAGGGGCTCGCCCTGGGGTTCCGTTACGTCGCGAGCGGGCCGCTGGTCCGCTCGTCCTACCGCGCCGCCGAGCTGTTCCTCCGGGGCGAGATCGAGGCGAGGTCCGCCGCCGTCCGCTAGCGAGGGGAGCCTGACATGCGTCGAGAGCACGAGGTGGGTCCCGCGACCAGGCGGCGTCACCCGGCGGACGTCGACCAGCCGGGCTTCTTCCTCCGCGAGTTCCCGCTCCAGACCGTCATCCAGGAGGACGGCACGGCGGAGCCCTCCGAGGTCCCGCTCGCGGACGCGGAGCTCCTCCACCTGTACCGCTGGATGGTGCTGAACCGCTCGCTCGACGAGCGGATGATCACGCTCCAGCGGCAGGGGCGGATCGGCTTCTACATCGGGTCGATCGGGGAGGAGGCGACCGTCCTCGGCGCGGCGGCGGGCGTCGACGCGCGCGACTGGATCTTCCCGTGCTACCGCGAGCACGGGGCGGCGCTCCTTCGCGGCATGCCGCTCGTCACGTTCCTCTGCGATCTCTTCGGTAACGCCGGCGACGCGATGAAGGGCCGGCAGATGCCCTGCCACGAGGCGTGGCGGCCGGGGCGTTTCGCCTCCATCAGCTCGCCCATCGCGACCGAGATCACGCACGCGGTGGGCGCCGCCTGGGCCGCGCGCCTCAAGGGCGACGACATGGTCGCGCTCACGTACTTCGGCGAGGGCGCGACGAGCGCGCACGACTTCCACACCGGCCTCAACTTCGCCGCGGTCCGGAAGATCCCGGTCATCTTCGTCTGCCGGAACAACGGCTGGGCGATCAGCGTCCCGCGCGAGCGACAGACCGCCTCCGAGACCATCGCGCAGAAGGCCATCGCCTACGGGATGCACGGCGAGCGGGTGGACGGGAACGACCTCCTCGCGGTGCTGGGCGCGACGCTCCGGGCCCGGGCGCGCGCGGCGGCGGGGCAGGGCCCGACGCTGCTCGAGTGCGTCACCTACCGCGTCGAGGGCCACTCGACCTCGGACGATCCGCGCGCGTACCGGCCCGCGGCGCTGGTCGAGCCGTGGAAGAAGAAGGACCCGATCCTGCGCATGCGCCGATTCCTCTCGCTCCGCGGCGCGCTGGACGACGCCGGCGACGCGCGGATCCGCGACGAGGTGCGCGAGGAGATCCAGCGCGCGCTGAAGGACGCGGAGGCGTTCCCGCCGAAGCCGCCCCTCGAGACGCTCTTCGCGGACGTGTACGAGGAGCCCCTCTGGCAGCAGCGCGAGCAGCTCCGGGAGCTCGAGGCGGCCGTGGCCGCCGACCCGCGGGTCGCGAACCCGCGCCACTCCGACGCCTGACCGGGGAGCGGTCATGCCGACGATGAACATCATCCAAGCAGTCAACGACGCGCTGCGCATCGCCATGCGCAAGGATCCGGACGTCGTGGTGATGGGCGAGGACGTCGGGAAGTTCGGCGGCGTGTTCCGCGCGACGCAGGGCCTCTACGACGAGTTCGGTGCGGACCGGGTGATCGACACGCCGCTCGCGGAGGGCGGGATCGTCGGCACCGCGGTGGGTATGGCGCTCTACGGGCTGAAGCCCGTCCCGGAGATCCAGTTCGCGGACTTCATCTTCCCCGCGTTCGACCAGCTCGTGAACGAGGTCGCCAAGTACCGCTACCGCTCCGGCGGGCAGTACGCGTGCCCGCTGGTCATCCGGGCGCCGTACGGCGGCGGCATCAAGGGCGGCCACTATCATTCGCAGTCGCCCGAGGCGCACTTCGTCCACACCGCGGGGCTCAAGGTCGTCGTGCCCTCCAACCCGTTCGACGCGAAGGGCCTCCTGCTCTCGGCGATCCGGGATCCCGACCCGGTGCTCTTCTTCGAGCCGAAGCGCGTCTACCGCGCCGCGAAGGGCGACGTGCCGGAGGGCGACTACGCCGAGCCGCTCGGGAAGGCGCGCGTCACGCGGGCCGGCACGCAGGCGACGATCGTCGCCTGGGGCGCGATGTGGCACGAGGCCGACCAGGCGGCGCGGGAGGCGGCGGCGGAGGGGTACGACTGCGAGGTCCTGGACCTCCGGTCGCTTCAGCCGCTCGACGTGGACGCCCTGGTCGCGTCGGTCTCGAAGACGGGCCGCGCCATCGTCGTGCACGAGGCCCCGCGGACCTGCGGCTTCGGCGCGGAGCTCACGGCGCTGATCCAGGAGCGGTGCTTCCTGCACCTCGAGGCGCCGATCAAGCGCGTGACCGGCTTCGACACGCCGTTCCCGTACACGCTCGAGAACGAGTACCTGCCGCGCGCGCCCCGGATCCTGCAGGCGATCCGGGAGGTCGTCTCCTACTGACGTGGGGAGGTCCCCCGTGGCGTACAAGCTCGAGCTCCCCGACATCGGCGAGGGTGTGGTCGAGGCCGAGGTCCAGCAGTGGTTCGTCCAGCCCGGCGAGGTGGTCAGCGAGGACCAGCCGCTCGTCGAGGTGATGACCGACAAGGCGACCGTGGTCATCCCGTCGCCCAGGCGCGGCCGGATCGTGAAGCTCTTCTGGAAGATCGGCGACGTCGCGAAGGTGCACGAGCCGCTCGTCGAGATGGAGCTGGACGAGGGCGCGCCGCGGCCGGCGCCGGACTCGCCCGTGCGTGCGGCGGTCGCGGCGGCGGCCGACAGCGCCGCCGTCACCTCGGCGCCGCACACCGGCATCGTCGAGCCGGAGCGGCGCGGCGGCGAGCCCGAGCGCACCGCCGCGCAGAAGGCGCTCGCCACGCCCGCGGTCCGGGCGCTGGCGCGCGAGCTCGGCGTCGACGTGAACGGCGTCGCGGGGACGGGGCCGGGCGGGCGGGTCACGAAGGACGACCTCGCGCGCTACCGGAGCGGTCGAAACGGCCAGCCGCACCCGCTCGACGCGTCCGTGCAGGCGCAGCGGGCCGCCGCGGTCGCGGCGCGCGGGGCCGCCGTGGCGCCCCCGCCCGGGGCCGCGCCGCGTTCGTCCGCGCTCCCCGCAGCGCCGGACGGGGGAGAGGAGGAGCGGATCCCGCTCCGCGGCCTCCGCAAGCGCATCGCCGAGAACATGGCGCGGTCCAAGCGGACCGCGGCGCACTTCACGTTCGTCGAGCAGGCGGACGTGTCCGAGCTCGTGCGCGTGAAGGACCGGATCGCCGCGGCGGCGCGCGAGGAGGGCGTGAAGGTCACGTTCCTCCCGTTCGTGGTGAAGGCGGTCGTCGCCGCGCTCCGGAAGCACCCGAACCTCAACGCCGCGCTCGACGAGGAGCGGCAGGAGCTCGTGCTGAAGCGCCGATACGACATCGGCATCGCGTCCGCCACCGACGCCGGGCTGGTGGTCCCGGTGGTCCGCGGCGCCGACCGGCTGTCGCTCCTCGACGTCGCGCGCGAGATCGAGCGGCTCGCCGCGGACGCGAAGGCCGGGCGGTCCCGGCCCGAGGACATGGGCCGCTCGACCTTCACGATCACGAGCCTCGGCGCGCTCGGCGGGCTCTTCGCGACGCCCGTGCTGAATCACCCCGAGGTCGGCATCCTGGGCCTGCACCGGATCCGGCCGACGCCCGTCGTGCGCGACGGCCAGGTCGTCGTGCGGGACGTCATGCACGTCTCGGTGACGAGCGACCACCGGGTCGTCGACGGGCACGAGGCGGCGGCGTTCGCGTACGAGGTGATCCGGTCCCTGGAGCAGCCCGAGCTCCTGTTCATGCACCTCGCCTAGCGGCCGGGCCGTCGTCCCTCGCGCGCCCGCCTCCCCGCGCGCTCGCCGCCCCCGCGTCCCGGCCTACCCTGACCGGGGACTCACCCGCGCGTGCGCGCGGCCGGACATTCACGGTGGGTCACCCGGTGCAGCCTGCCGCGAGCGCGGGTGGTGGGGGCTTACATGTCACGTGTCGTGTGTGCCGGCGCGCTCGCCGCGCTCGTCGTCGTCGTCGCGTGCGGGGGCTCCCACGCCGCCGCCCCGGCCTGCACGCCGACGACGTGCGCGGCCGCCGGCGCGACCTGTGGAGAGCTCCCGGACGGCTGCGGCGGCACGCTCGCGTGCGGGACCTGCGCGCAGGGCGAGGCGTGCGGCGGCGGCCAGCCCAACGTGTGCGGGCCGGCGACCTGCGTCCCGACGACGTGCGAGGGCCTGGGGAAGGACTGCGGGCCGGTGTCCGACGGGTGCGGGCACGTGCTCGACTGCGGGGCGTGCCCCCAGGGCGAGACCTGCGGCGGCGGCGGCGTTGAGAACGTCTGCGGGAGGCCCGCGTGTGTCCCGTCGACGTGCCAGTCGCTCGCGAAGAACTGCGGGGACGTCGGCGACGGCTGCGGCGGGACCCTGCACTGCGGGACGTGCCCCGCGGGCCAGACCTGCGGCGGCGCCGGCACGGCCAACGTCTGCGGGCCCGCCGCGTGCACGCCGACCACGTGCGCCGCGCAGAAGAAGAACTGCGGGAAGATCTCCGACGGGTGCGGGCGCGAGCTCGACTGCGGGACGTGCCCGCAGGGCCAGCAGTGTGGCGCGGGTGGCACCGCCAACGTGTGCGCGGCCCCGCCGACGCCGCCGCCGCCGCCCGGGAACGTGCGGTGGTCCTTCGCGGTCTCGAGCCCGGGGCCGGACCAGGCGTGGGCCGCCGGGGGTGACGACGCGGGGGATCGCCTCCTCCTGTCCGTGACGCCGGACGAGACGGGGAACACGCACACGCTCCGGATCGACGCGCGCAGGCCCGACGGGAGCGAGGCGTGGTCGAGGACGTGGCCGTTCCGGGCGTCGCTTCCGTGGTCGGGCCCGTTCACGATGGCGGTGACGCCGCTCGGGAACGTCCTCGTCCTCGCCCGGCCGGCCTGCGACCGTTCCGACTGCACGAACGCGATCGACGCCGACCTCGGGGGCGGCGCGATCACGAGCGGCGCGGTCGTCAAGCTCGACCCGGACGGCGGGTTCCTGTGGCAGCAGACCTACCCCGGCGCGGTGGCGTACTCCGTCGCGACGGACGACGCGGGCGACGCGCTCGTCGCGTGGGCCCCGCCTTCCACGGCCCTGCAGCTCGACAAGCTCCGGTGGGACGGCACCCGCCTGTTCCGCGTGGACACCGGTGTCCGGCGCGACGTCGGTTTCGCTGCCACGCTCACGCCGTCCGGCGACGCGCTCGTTGCCGGCTCGACGGGGGAAGGGTTCGTGCTGCAGCGGCTCGGCGCGACCGGCGACGTCTCGTGGCGGGAGCCGCTGCCGGGCGGCGGGTACGTCTTCGGCATCGGGGCGACCGCGAAGTCGACCGTGGTCGTGCTGGCGCTGCGCACCGGCGACGTCTCCTTCGGCGGGTCGACGGTGCGGAGCGGCACGTTCGTCCTGTACGCGTTCGAGGCGGACGGGAGCCCGAGGTGGGCGCAGGGCGTCGAGGCGCTCGGCGCGCCGACGCTGGCGGTCGATCCGACGGGGCGGCTCGCCGTGGTCGGGCAGGGCAGCGGGTGCGGCGAGCTCGTGCTGCAGGCGCTGAACCTCGACGGCTCGGCGCTGTGGCGGCGAAGCCTGCCGACGGACGAGAAGACCTGCTGGTCCGTGTCGTCGCCGCTGGCCGCCTTCTACGGCGCGAACCACGAGCTCTTCGTCGGCGCCTCGTTCTGGAGCACGGTGATGCTCGGCGACGCGACGTACTCGCCGCGCGGCATGGACGCGTTCGGCGCCGAGCTCGCGCCGTGAGAAGGGCTCGGGCCCGGGCCTCACGCCTCGGCCCTCGGGCCGCGAGGCGGAGAGTCCCGGCTTCACGCGTTCGTCGTCGGTCCGAGGCCTCTCTTTGTCGAGGTCCGAGGCCCGCCTCGGGTACACTCGGGGTCGTCATCCGGAGGGAGACCACCCGTGCGCCTCGCCTTGCCGCTCGCTCTCGCCCTCGTCGCCGTGCTCCCGTCCCGCACCCGGGCCGCGGGGCCGTCGCCGGCGTCCTCGCCGCCCACACCAACCCAGGCTGCGACCGCCGCCGCCGACGACGCCCACCAGATCCTCCACGCGCGCGAGGAGCTCCTCCGGGTCGTCGCGTTCCTGCGGGAGCGGCCGGCGCTCCTCGATGGCCGTAGGAAGGACCTCCTCACCCGCGACGAGAAGCTGACGCTGTGGGGCGCGTGGGCGACGGTGCTGGATCACGCCGCCTTCCTGGAGGCGCGGCGCGCGGATCTGCGCGCGTGGTCCGTCGACCCGCGACGGAACGGCGGCCTCGCCCTGGCGCGCGGGCAGGCGGCGCTCTACGCCGCGTACCGCGCCGGCCTGGAGCTCATCGCGCTGCTCGACCGGAGCGCCGCGGCGCGGACGATCCTCGACGAGGCCGTCCCGGAGCTGGGGCTGCCGCCCGGCACGTTCAGCCGCTACAAGCTCCACCACCTGAACGCCGCGCGCGCCTCCGAGTTCGCAGCGCTCGAGGCGGTGACCGCGAAGGGGGCTCGGGACCTCGCTCGCGCGAGCGAGGCGCAGGTCGTCCCCACGGCCCTGGCGCGCGCGACGGCCGAGGACCGGGACGTGATCTGGAGGCTCGGGAAGGTGAAGGGGCTCGTCCTCACCGCGAAGAACGCGGTGCAGGTGGTGGGCGGCGCGGCCGCGGTCGCGTGGTTCCCCGTGCAGAAGGGCGTGTCCACCTGGATGGGCGACACGCGCGTCCGGCGCGGCGACACCGCGCTCGTCTCGGCCGCGCAGATCGCGGCGCTCCCGCCGCGGCTCGAGCCCGGCGACGTCCTCCTCGAGCGCCGCGAGTGGTACCTCTCGAACCTCGGGCTCCCCGGCTTCTGGACGCACGCGGCGCTGTACATCGGCACGCCCGAGGAGCGGCGCGCCTTCTTCGACGACCCGGGCGTGCGCGCGCTGGCGGTGGCCGAGGGCCAGGCGGACGGCGATCTCGAGGCGCTGCTCGCCCGCCGCTCGCCGGACGCCGCCGCCGCGAGCCGCGCGCCCGACGCGGCGGGCCACGCCCCCCGCGTCCTCGAGGCCATCTCCGAGGGCGTCTCCTTCACGTCGCTCGAGCACAGCGCGGCGGCGGACTCCGTCGCCGTGCTCCGGCCGCGCCTCGATCGGCGCGCCCGGGCGTTCGCGCTGCTCCGCGCGTTCCACTACGCCGGCCGCCCGTACGACTTCGACTTCGACTTCCTCACCGACTCGTCCCTCGTCTGCTCCGAGCTCGTCTACAAGGCCTACGAGCCCGGCCCGGGGATGCCGGGCGTCCGGTTCGACCTCGAGGAGATCGTCGGCCGCCGCATCGCGTCGCCGAACGGCATGGCGCGCCAGTTCGACGCGGAGGCCGCGGCGGGGAAGCCGCAGCTCGACCTCGTCCTGTTCCTCGACGGCTCCGAGCCGGCCGGCCGGGCGGACGAGGCGGACGAGGCCGCGTTCCGCGGGAGCTGGCGGCGGCCGAAGTGGCACGCCGTGGTGGCGCACGGGCCCGGGCCGCGGTGATCGACACCCACTGCCACCTGGACGGCGACGCGTTCGCCGGCGACCGCGACGCGGTGATCGCGCGGGCGCGCGCGGCCGGCGTCACCGACGTGGTGATCCCCGCCGTCGGTCCGGAGGGCTGGGCAGCGCTCCCGCCGCTGTGCGCCGCCGCGGCGGGGCTGCACTTCGGGCTCGGGATCCACCCGCAGCTCCTGCCCGAGCTGGCGCCGGCCGGGGATGATCGCCGCCTCGCGGACCTCGACGCAGCGCTCGCGCGCGGCGGGGCCGTCGCCGTCGGGGAGTGCGGGCTCGACGGGCCGAGCGTCGAGGCGGGCGCGCCGATGGACCGCCAGGTCGCGGTGCTGCGCGGTCACCTCGCCCTCGCGCGGACGCACCGGCTCCCGGTGATCGTTCACTGCCTCCGCGCCCACGACGCGCTCCTCGCGGTCCTCGCGGCGGAGCCGCTGCCGGCCGGCGGCGTCCTGCACAGCTGGTCGGGGAGCGCCGACCAGGTCCGCGCCTTCCTGTCGTTCGGGCTGCACTTCGCGTTCGCCGGCCCGGTGACGTACGCGCGCGCCCGCAAGCCGCTCGTCGCCGCGCGCGCCGTCCCGCGCGACCGGCTCCTCCTCGAGACGGACGCCCCCGACCAGACCCCGGCGCCGCACCGCGGCGGTCGCAACGAGCCGGCGTACCTTCCCCTCGTCGCGGCGGGCCTCGCCGCGGCGCTCGGCGTGTCCCCGGCGGAGCTCGACGCGACGACGACCGCGAACGCGCGGGCGCTCTTCCGGATCTGAACGTCCGCTGACCCCCGCACGGTGCGCGCCTCGCGGTTGCGGGGCCGCCCGATCGCCGGCAGGAGACGCCCACGCGACGCGGCCCGATGGGGCGGCGGCCCGACCCCGCTGCCACGCCGCGCGGGGTCGCGCGTCGAACGGGCGGAGGCGAAGATGCGCGCGGTCGAGGAACGGCTGAACGGGGCGTGGTGGCTCCTGCGGCTCGGGCTCGCCGCGAGCATCTTCGTCGCCGGCCTGGACAAGTTCTTCGACCGGCTCGCGCAGTGGTCCATGTACCTGAGCCCCGCCGCCGAGAAGCTCCTGCCGGTGAGCGGGGACGCCTTCCTGCGCGCCGCCGGCGTCGTCGAGATGGTCATCGGAGTCCTCGTCCTGACGCGCTGGACGCGGGTGGGTGCGTACGCGCTCGCGGCCTGGCTCCTCGCCATCGCGGCGAACCTCGCGCTCGCGGGGAGCTTCTGGGATCTCGTGATGCGCGACGCGGTGAACGCGCTCGCGGCGTACACGCTCGGGCGACTCACCGAGTGGCGCGCCGCGCTCGCCCCGCGGGCCGCGCCGCTCCGGCCGCCCGCGGTGCAGCAGCCCGGCGCGGCCAAGGCCTGATCTGGGAGGGTTTCACGACGGGGGCGCTCGCCCGCGTCCGCACAGGAGGAGGTCGTCATGAGGAAGCTCGTCGCGATGCTGGTCGTGCTCGGGATGCCCGCGGTGGTGCTCGCGGAGACCTGGCAGAAGGTCCCGATCGTCGACCACATGTGCTTGAACAAGGTGAAGGACGACACGTCGAAGCACCCGACGTCGTGCCTGCTCAAGTGCGCCAGCAGCGGGTACAGCGTGAAGACGGCCGACGGCTGGCTCAAGCTCGACGACAAGGGCAACCAGGACGCGGTCGCCGCGCTGAAGAAGACCGCGAAGAAGGAAGACATTCGCGTCGACGTCAGCGGCGAGAAGAAGGGCGACACGATCCAGGTGACGTCCCTCACGATCCCGGACTGACGCGCGGCGACGGCGGGAGGAGCCGGGCGGGCGCCCGCCCGGCCTCCCGGACCGCGGGCTCCGGTAGAATCCCGGGCCGATGACCGCTCCGCGCCGCGTCCCGCCCCGCCTCGATCGCACCGCCCGGCTCCTCGGCCTCGAGGCGATGGACCGCCTCGCCGCCGCGCACGTCGTGGTGCTCGGGCTCGGCGGCGTCGGCTCGTTCACCGCCGAGGCGCTCGCGCGCGCCGGCGTCGGCCGGCTCACGCTCGTCGACGGCGAGCGGATCGAGGAGTCGAACGCGAACCGGCAGCTGCACGCGCTCGACGGCGCGTTCGGCCGGTACAAGGCGGACGAGATGGCGTCCCGGCTCGCGCGCGTCCACGCGACCGCGCGGATCGAGGGCGTGGCGGCGCGCTACGCGCCCTCGACCGCGGAGCGGCTCGTGCCGGAGGGTGCCTCGTTCGTCGTCGACGCGATGGACACCGTCGTCGCGAAGCTGCACGTCATCGCGCGCTGCCTGGAGCGTCGGATCCCGGTCGTGACGGTGCTCGGCGCCGCGCGGCGGATCGACCCGACCGCCGTCCAGGTGACCGACCTCTGCGAGACGCACACCGACCAGCTCGGGAAGGACGTCCGGAAGTACCTCCGGCGCCGGCACGGGATCTCCGCCACCGCTCCGACCGGCGTCCTCGCCGTCTGGTCCGTCGAGGCGCCCCGGCCGACCCTGGCGCTGCCGGGGGACGAGGAGGGCATCCCGGGCGTGCGCGTCCGGGAGCCCGGCGAGCGCCGCCGGGAGCCGAGGTGCTACGGGAGCGCGGCCTTCGCCACCGGCGCGTTCGGCCTCGCGGCGGCGGCGGCCGTCGTGCAGCGGCTCACCGGCGTCGCGCCCGAGTGCCACCGCGTGCTCTCCGAGGCGGAGGCGAAGCGGCGCCGGAAGCGCTGACGCCCTTCGCCTCGCGACGCGCCGTCGCGCGAGGAGGTGTCCACCCGCCGGGAGGCGCCTTTTGCGTTTACGGCCGCCCGGCCCGTCGCTACAGTCCGCGCGACGCGCGCGCCCGCGCCGATTATGTCTCTGGCACCCTGGAAGGGGGATTCGCCATGGCCACCCAGACCTTCGACGCCGTCGTCATCGGCGCCGGCCCCGGCGGCTACGTCGCCGCCATCCGGCTCGCGCTCCTCGGACAGAAGACCGCCCTCGTGGATCGCGAGGCGCTCGGCGGCGTCTGCGTCAACTGGGGGTGCATCCCCTCGAAGGCGCTCATCGCCGCGGCGAACCTCGTGGAGGACATGAAGCACGCGTCGAACCGCGGGATCTTCGTCGAGGCGCCTCGCGTGGACATCGCCAAGCTCCGGGAGTTCAAGGACGCGGTGGTGAAGAAGATGGTGAGCGGCATCGGCTTCCTCGAGAAGGGGAACAGCGTCACCGTCGTGAAGGGCACCGCGGCGTTCGTGGCGCCCGGCGCGGTCGAGGTGACCGGGGCGGACGGCGCGAAGAGCCGGATCGAGGCGAAGGCGTTCATCGTCGCGACCGGCGCGCGCCCCATCGAGATCCCCGGCTTCCCCTTCGGGCCGGACGTCTGGAGCGCGAAGGAGGCGGTGGACCTGCCGGAGATCCCGAAGCGGCTCGTCTGCATCGGCGGCGGCGTCATCGGGATGGAGCTCGGCACCGTCTACGCGAAGCTCGGGTCGCAGGTGATCTTCCTCGAGGCGCTCCCGCAGATCCTCACCGGGATCGACCCGGACGCCGTGCGGCTCGTCCAGAAGGGGATCCGCCAGCGCGGCGGGGCCGTGCACGTGAGCGCGAAGGCGAAGGGGTACGAGCGGCGTGGGGACGAGCTGGTCGTCAAGGCGGAGATCGACGGGAAGGAGCAGGAGATCCCCTGCGACCGGATCCTGTGCGCGGTCGGTTTCAGGCCCGCACCCGCCGGGCTGGGGCTCGACCAGATCGGCGTCAAGCTCACGGAGCGCGGCTACGTCGAGGTGAACGAGCAGTACCGCACGAGCGTCCCGTCCATCTACGCCATCGGCGACATCGCCGGCCCACCGCTGCTCGCCCACAAGGCCTCGAAGGAAGGCGAGATCGCCGCCGAGGTCATCGCCGGCATGAAGTCGGCCCGGGACTGGGTGGCGCTCCCGGCGGCGATCTTCACCGACCCCGAGATCGCGGTCGTCGGCATGTCCGAGGACGACGCGCGCAACGCCGGCTACGATCCCATCGTCGGGAAGTTCGCGTTCGGCGCGCTCGGGCGCGCCGTCGCCATCGATCACGCCGAGGGGTTCGTGAAGGTGATCGGCGACCGCGCCTCGAAGCTCCTCCTCGGCGTGACGATCTGCGGGCCGGAGGCGTCCGACCTCATCGCCGAGGCGGCCCTCGCCCTGGAGATGGGTGCCTACCTCGAGGACGTCGCGCTCACGATCCACGCCCACCCGACGCTGCCGGAGGCGTTCATGGAGGCGTGCAAGGCCGCGCTCGGAGAGGCGATCCACATGCTCAACCGCCCGGAGCGGCCGCGGAAGGCCGAGGCCGGGGCTGCGGCGCGGGCATGACCGCCGCCGCGTCCCGCACGCTCCGGACGTACCGGCTCGGCCGCGTCGAGTACGAGGACGGCCTCGGCTTGATGCGCCTCGCCGGCGACGCCGTCCGCGGCGGGACGCCGCCCTCCACCGACTTCCTGTTCCTGCTCGAGCATCCGCCGGTCATCACGCTCGGCCGGAACGCCGCGACCGGGAACATCGTCGCCGCGCCCGCCTGGCTCGAGCGGCAGGGGTTCGAGATCCACGAGACCGATCGCGGCGGCGACGTCACGTATCACGGACCCGGTCAGATCGTCGGCTACCCGGTCCTCGATCTCTCGGATCGCCCGGACGTGCGCCGGTACGTGGCCGCGCTCGAGCAGGCGATGATCGACACCTGCGGCGACTACGGGGTCGAGGCGGGGCGGCACCCCGAGCACCGCGGCTGCTGGGTCGGCCGGAAGAAGATCGGCGCCGTCGGCGTGCACCTCTCGCGGTGGATCACCTCCCACGGGTTCGCGTTCAACGCCCATCCGGACCTCGGGCACTTCCAGGCCATCGTTCCGTGCGGGATCGCCGATCCGCGCCTCGGGGTGACGAGCCTCGCCGCCGAGCTCGCCGCGCGCGGCCGCCCCGCGCCGGAGGCGCCCGACGTCGAGAACCGGCTGGCGGCGCACCTCGGCGCCGCGCTCGGCCGGGTCCGCGTCGACGCGGGCCCCGACCTCCGGACCGTGTCGGTCGCCGCCATGGCCGAGGACGGGCGCGTGCTGCTGCTCCGCCGGAGCGCGGCGCGGGGCGGCTTCTGGCAGCAGGTGACCGGCCGGATCGAGCCGGGCGAGACGCCCGAGGCGGCCGCGCGGCGCGAGCTCCACGAGGAGACCGGGGCCGACGTCCCGGTCGTGTCGCTCGGGTATCGCCACGCGTTCGCCCTCGACCCGAGCGTGAACCGGGTCCGGCCCGGCGCGGTGGTCGTGGTCGAGGAGTCCGCGTTCGCGGCGCGCCTGCCGCCGGGCTTCTCGCCGCGCCTCTCCGACGAGCACGCCGAGCACGTGTTCCTGCCCCTGCCGGACGCCCTCGCCCGGCTCCGGTTCGCGGGCCTGCGGCGCGCGGTGCGCCTCGCGGCGGCCGCGCCCGCGCTCGCGTCGTCGGCCGCGTAGGCGGTGGCGGGCTACGGCGCCGGCTCGAGGCCGTCGGCCGCCGCGGAGGTCGCGAAGAAGCCGGCGGGGGCGGGCCGGACCCACTCGGCGGTCCGGTAGACGGCGCCGCCCCCGCGCCGGTCGCCGGGGCCGAGCCGGATCTCGCCCGCGTGAACGCAGAGCTCCACGCGCGCCGCGGCGCCGGCCAGCGCGGCGAGATCCTGCTGCAGCGCGCGGCCGAGCGCGATCGCGTCGGCGCGCGCGGCGCGCCCCGGCGCGGCGCCGGCCGGCAGCACCTTCGTCGCGAGGAGCGCGTCGCCGGCCCGGACGTCCAGCTCGTATCCGGCGTCGGCCAGGCGGCGGGCCGCCTCCTCCTCGACGCCGACGAGCGCGATCGCGCCCTCCTCGTCGAGGTCGGCCGCGGGCTGGAACGCGACGTGGATCGCCGTCGCGCGGCCGGTCCGCTCGGCGCCGCGGCCGGCCTGACCGGCGGCGGCGCGGAGCGCCTCGAGGAACGCCGCCGCGGAGCTGAACCGATCCTCGGGGCGCTTCGCGAGCGCGCGCTCGACCACCGCGTCCACCGCGGCCGGGACGGGCGCGAGCCGGCCGGGGCGCGGCGCCGGCGCGGCGAGGTGCAGCCGCTCCAGCTCGAACGCGTCCTCGGACCAGAACGGCAGCTCGCCGGTGAGGAGCTGGTACAGAAGGACCCCGAGGGCGTACACGTCCGCCCGGGCGTCCACGGCCTGGCCGCGGATCAGCTCCGGCGCCATGGCGTGCGCGGAGCCGAGGCGCTGGCCCGCGGCGGTGAGGACGGGATCGTCCGGACCGGTGGACCGGGCGACGCCGAAGTCGAGGAGCTTCACCCGGGGTGGATCGCCGTCCTCCACGAAGACGTTGGACGCCTTCACGTCGCGGTGGACGACGCCCTCGCGGTGCGCGGCGTCGAGCGCGGCGCAGACCGGTCCGAGGATCTCGAGCGCCTCCGCGATCGGCATGCGCCCGCGGCCGGCGAGCAGGTCGAGCAGGCTCCGGCCGTCGAGCAGCTCCATCGCGACGAACGGGCGTCCGTCGGGGAGGATCCCGAGCTCGAGAATGTCCACGATGTTCGGGTGGCGGACGCGGGCGAGGATCCGCGCCTCGCGGACGAAGCGGCCCGCCATCTCCGGGGACGCGGCGAAGCCGCGGGAGAGCACCTTCACCGCGGCGCGCCGTCCCGACTCGCGATGCTCGGCGACGTACACCGTGCCGTGGCCGCCGCGGGCGAGGAGGGCGAGCAGCTCCCAGGCTCCTGCGCGCGCGCCCGGCGCCATCTCCTCGGGGTCCCCGTCGCGCGGCGGGACCGGGGGGGTCGAGCCGGGCAGGGGGATCGTCGCGTCGTCGTCGTGCACCATGATCCGCGGCTCCGGTCTACCATGGTTCCTCCGTGTCGCTCACCCCCTCCACCGTCCTGACCGGCGTCGCGCTCGGCGTGCTCCTCGCGGCCGGGAACGTCTACATGGGGCTGCGCACCGGCTTCTGGGAGATCGGCGTGGTGACCGCGTCGGTCCTCGCGGCGGCGCTGCTCGGCGGCGGGGGCCGGCGCGGCCGGGCGGTCGACGCGACCCTCGCCCAGTCACTCGCCACGTCGATGGGCGCGATCCCTGCGGCCGCGGGGCTCCTCGGCGCGGTGCCCGGCCTCGCGCTGCTCGGCCGGCCGCCGCCGGCCTGGGCCGTCGTGCTCCTCGGCGCCGGCGCGGCGGGCCTCGGTGTCGCCCTCGCGCACGCGCTCCGGCGGCGGCTGCTGGAGGACGAGGCGCTGCCCTTCCCGAGCGGCGTCGCGGCCGCGGAGCTGCTCGCGACCCGCGGCCGGAGCGCGCGCCCGCTGCTCGCCTCGGGGCTGGTGTCCGCCGCCGTCACCGCCCTCCGCGACGGGCCGGGGACGATCCCGGCGGCGCTCCTCGCACCCGGCACCGCGGGCGCGCTCGGCGCCGGGATCGCGATCTCCCCGATGCTCGTCGCGGTCGGCGCCCTCGTCGGCGTCGCGGGAGCGGCGTCCATCGGGCTCGGCGCGCTCGTCGCGTGGGCGGGCATCGCGCCCGCGCTGCTCCGGTCCGGGGCGGTGGCGGGCGCCGGGTTCGGCGAGCTCTCGGCCTGGCTCCTCTGGCCCGGCGTCGGGCTCATGCTCGGCGGCGCGGCGGTCGCGCTCGTGCGGGATCTCGCGGCGGCTGGCGGCGGCCTCTTGGACCTCGCGTCGCTCGGCCGGCGCGGCGGGCCGGGGTGGGCGTGGGCGGCGGTGGCCATCGCGGCGGCCGTCGCCACCGTCGCCGGCGTGCACGGCGCGTTCGGCCTCGGGGTCGCCGCGGCCGTGCTTGCCCTCGTGCCCGCCGTGCTCGCCACGATCGCGTGCGCGCGGTCCGCCGGGCGGACCGACGTCGCGCCGGCGGGTGAGCTCGGGCAGGCGGTGCAGGCCGCCGCGGGCGCCGCCGGGGCCGGCGCAGGGCCGGCGGCCGGCGCGGGCGCCGTCGCCGCGGGCGCGGCGGCCCAGGCGAGCGTGGCCCTCTGGTCGCTCCGCGCGGGCGCGCGGGTGGGAGCGCCGCCGGCGGCGCAGGCGCGGGCGCAGCTCGCGGGGGTGCTGCTCGGCTCGGCCGTCGCCATCCCGGTGTACGCGCTCCTCGTGGGGGCGCGGGGGCTCGGGACCGCGGCGCTGCCGGCGCCGACGGCGCTCCGGTGGCGCGCGCTCGCGGAGGTCGCGTCGGGTGCATCGGCGCTGCCCCGGGGGGCCGCGGTCGCCGCGATCGCCGGAGTCGCGCTCGGCGTCGCGCTCGAGCTGCTCGCGCGCGGCCGGCTCGCGGGCCGCCTCCCGTCCGCCGGTGCGCTCGGGCTCGGCTTCGTCGTCCCCGCGCACTACGCGGCCGCCATCGCGCTCGGCGCGCTGCTCGCGGGGCCGGTCCGGCGGCGCGCGGGCGAGGGCGGCCTCGAGGGCGTCGCGGCGGGCGCCATCGCCGGCGAGTCGGTCGCCGCGCTCGCGGCGTCCGCGGTCGCGGCGCTGCGAGGCGGGTGATCGCCTCCGCCCCGACGGTCACTCCGAGCGCGCCCGCGCGGTCGCGAGCGTCGCGCGGACCCGGTTCTCCATCACGTTCGGGATCACCTCGGCGAGCGCGAGCGCCTCGGCCGCCGCGGCCTCCCCATCGACGCGGCGCCCGGCCCGCAGCGCCGTCAGCGCGCGGAGCTCGTGCACCTCGATCGGCTCCTGCTCCACCGAGTGCGTCCGCGAGCGCGCGCAGAGGTCGGCCCAGTCCGCCTCGCCGCCGTCCGTCGCGGCGAGCTCGACCATCTCGGCCAGGATGCGGTCGGAGGGGCCGAGGAGCGCGCCCGGACGACCGTGGGCGGCGCGGGCCTCGACGTCGCGGATCTCGTCGAGGCGCTTCCGGGCGCCGGCGAGATCGCCGCGGTACGCGAGGAGGCGCGCGTGGAGGAGCCGCGCGACGGGGCGGGCCGCCACCTCGGGGTGGCGCCGCTCGATCTCGACCGCGCGGAGCACGTGCCCCTCGGCGCGAGCCAGGTCCGCCGACTGGTACAGCAGCTCGCCGAGGTTGAACTGGCCGACGTATTCGATCCCGACCATGCCGAGGTCGCGGCCGATGCGGAGGAACGCGCGCTGGTCCTCGAGGGCCAGGTCGAGCGCCCCGCGCGCGACCCACAGGTTCCGGCGGTTGTTGAGCGCGGAGGCGAGGTGGAGGGCGTCGCCGCGGCCGCGGGCGAGCGCGAGCGCGCGAGAGAGGGCCTTCTCGGCGTCGGCGGCGCGGCCGAGGTTCGGCAGCCCGAACCCGCCGACGAGGAGCGCGACGACCACCGTCTCGTAGCCGTCGTCGCCGAGCGGCTCCGCGAGGGCCGCCGCCGCCTCGACGGCGGCGACGCCCTCGCGCCAGCTCGCGGCGCGGAGGAGCGCGCGGCCGCGGGCGAGCTCGAGCCGCGCCGCCGTGAGCGGGGCGGTGTCGCCGCCGCCGAGCCGCTCCGCCTCCCGCACGCACTCCGCCGAGCGCGCGTAGTCGTTCATCCAGTCGAGCGCGGTCGCCTGCTCGAGGAGGCAGTCCACCTCGCCCGCGCGGTCGCCGAGCGCCCGCGCGCGCTCGACCGCGCCGGCGAGATCCGCGATCGCGTCGTCGTAGCGTCCGAGCCGGTACCGCACGACGCCGCGCCCGCGGAGCGCCACGAACTGGCCGCGTGCGTCCTCCCCGGCGAGCTGGGCGACCGCCCGCGTGTAGTGGGTCTCCGCCTCGAGGTAGGCGTGGCGGGCGCGCAGCCCCTCCGCCATGCGGAGCCACAGCGACGCCGCCTCGGCCCGCAGCCCGGAGGCCTCGGCGTGCGTCGCGAGGCGGGGCAGCCGGTCGTGCTCGGGCATGCCGGCGATGAGGTAGTGCCGGAACGCGGCGCGGTGGACCGCCCGGCGCTCCGCGTCCGCGGCCGAGCGGGCCACCGCCTCACGGAGGAGCGGGTGGCGGAACGCCATGCGCTCGCCGCGCGCGACGAGCACGCGGAGCTCCAGCAGCCTGCGCATGGCGACGTCCGGGTCCAGCGCCACGACGCCGCCCGAGCCCTCGCGGTCGAGCTCGGCGACGACGCCCGCCACCTCGTCGCGGGCGACCTCGTCCGCGAGCAGCGCGACGAGGCGCGCGTGCGCCGCGAGCGCCTCCGGCAGCCCCGCGATCTCGCGCTGCGCGAGCCAGTCCACGAGGGGCAGGCCGGGCAGGTTGTCCAGCTCGTCGGTCGCGACGTACCAGCTCCCCTCGGCGCCGCGCTGGCGCACGAGGCCAGCGGCGCGGAGGCCGCGGACGAGCTCGACGAGCAGGACGGGCACGCCCTGGGCCCGCTCGACGAGACGCGCGACGGCGCGCGCGGGCACGTTCTCCGCGGGCAGGAGGAGGCGGCGGCAGAGCTCGGCGGCGTCGTCGGCGGGGAGCGGCCCGAGGGTGAGCTGGACGGGGCGCGCGGAGCGCTCGCCGAGGCCCGGCCGCGCCACCGAGAGGGCCGGGCGGGCGAGGGCGCAGACGAAGAGCGGCGCCGCCGCCTCGGCCAGCGCCGCGTACTCGAGCGCGTCGAGGGCGGCGGCGTCGGCGAGGTGCGCGTCATCGACGAGGATGCAGACGGGGCGCGCGCGAGCGCGGGCGCGGAGCCCCTCGCCCGCCGCGCGCACGACCGCGGCGCGGAGCGCGCCGGGCGCCGCCCGCCACGGCCGCAGCGCGGGCGCCTCCGGGCCGATCCAGCCTAGGGCGAGCGCGACGGGTGCCCAGGCGTCGGCGACCTCCGGGAGCGCGGCGACGGCCGCCCGGCCGCCGTCCGCCGGCGGGGGGCCGCGCGTCGGCAGCCGCAGCGCCCAGACCAGCAGCGCGCGCAGGGTCTCGTCCGCGCCGACGGCGCCCTCGCGGGCGCGCACCTCGAGCACCTCCGGGCCGCCGCGCAGGGCGCGGAGCCGCGCCGCGAGCTCGGTCGCGAGCCGGGTCTTGCCCATGCCCGCCTCCGCCGTGACTGCCGCGATCGCCGGTGCGCTCCGCGCGAGCGCCTGCTCCGCCTCGGCGAGGAGACGATCGAGCACCGGATCGCGCCCGACGAGGGCGGGGTGGTGCCCGTCCGGATCGGTGCCGGCGACGATGCGCAGGACGCCCTCTCGCGGGCCCGGCGCGACGCCGGCCTCCGGCACGGCGGCGGCTGCGCCCGGCGTGAGGAGGACGCCCGGCGGGTCGTCGCGCCTCGGCGCCGAGGCGCCCGCGGCGGGCGGCAGGACGTAGCGCGTCCCCGCCGCGCCCTCGAGCACCGGCACCGTGGCGAGGTCGACGACGGCGCCGTTCGCGAGCCCCGCGGCGATGACGCCGGCCGCGCAGTCCAGCGCGAGCCGGACGGCGTTGTCCCGGGCGCCCGGCTCGAACACGAGGGCCACCTTGCCGGGCGACGTCGACGCGAGCCGCCCGCCGGCGGCCTCCGCCGCGCGGCGGATCGCGAGGAGGTCCGCGTCGGTCTGGAGCCGCACGACGCCGACCGTGCGCCGCGGCAGCCCGGGGGAGGGGGCACGCGCGGCAGCGGATCGCTCCGGCGCAGGCGCGCGCACGTCGGGCGTGGCGCCGGCGAACACGGTCCGGAGGGCCGCGCGGAGCGCGCCCCCGTCGGCGAACCGGGCCGCGGGCTCCTTCGCCAGGCACCGGAGGATCACCTCGTCGAGGCCCTGCGCGACCGGCGCCCTGTCCGACGGGCGCGTCGGCCGGAGGGCGAGGTGGGCCTGGCGCATCTCGGCGGGGCCGCCGTCGAAGGGGCGCTGGCCGGTGGCGAGCTCGAACAGGATCGCGCCCGCCGCGTAGACGTCGCTGCGGGCGTCCGCGGGATCTCCGCGCACCTGCTCCGGCGCCATGTACGCGGCGGTCCCGACGAACGCGCCGGGTGGCACCGCCGAGCGGACGGACGCGGGCGCCGGCCCGACCGCGAGGCCGAGGTCGACGAGGCGCGCCCGGTCGCCTTCGAGGAAGACGTGTCCCGGCTTGAGATCGCAGTGCGCCCAGCCGCTCCCGTGCAGCGCCGCGAGCGCGTCGGCGAGGGCCATCGCCGACGCCCGGAGCGCGGGATCGGGCAGCGGGCCCCGCGCCTCGGCGAGGCGCGTCGCGAGGCTCGGAACCTCGATGAGCTCGACGGCGATCCAGGGTGACCCGTCGGCGAGCTCGCCCGCCGAGAGCAGCGCGGGCGCGAGGCCGGCCGGCAGCGTCCGGAGCGCCGCCGCCTCCCGGACGAGCTGCGCGCGCGCCCAGGGGAGCTCGGCGCGGACGATCTTCACCGCCGCCGCGCGTCCATCCTGGCTTCGCCGCGCCGCGAGCACCTCGCCGAAGCCGCCGCGTCCGATCCGTCCGACGAGCTCGAACCCCGGGATGCCCCAGGCGTCCGGGATCACGGGCGTTGTGGGCGTCGGGGGCTCGTGCGGCACGCGGCGCATCATACGCCGGCGGGTCCGCGCGGACGGTGTAGGTGCCGAGCCTACGGCGTCGCGCCGTGCGCTTGCTTGGGTGACACTGGCGTCGCGTCCCGAGAACGAGGGCTGTCGTCCCCCGATCCCGGGCTTGAACATCCGCGGTCACCGCAGTCCACCGCACCGGGCGCGCCGCCCGCGTGCCGCCCACGCCGAAGTGAGGAGCGCCATGTCGAACCGAATCCACGTCTACGCCGTCGTCGCCGCAACCGTCCTGCTCGCCGCCTGCGCACCCGCGAACACGCCGGAGGACGGGATGCCGGCGCAGGGGCTCATCACCGCCGCGGCCACCGATTCGAACGGGATCATGACCAACGGCATCATGACGAACGGGATCATGACCAACGGCATCATGACGAACGGGATCATGACCAATGGCATCATGACGAACGGGATCATGACCAACGGGATCATGACGAACGGCATCATGACCAACGGGATCATGACCAACGGGCTCGCGCCCGGGTACGAGGGGACGAACGGGCTGGCGGCCAACGGGCTCACCCCTGAGGGCCTCGACACGGACACGTTCCACGGCTGGTTCGTCCAGAACACGTCCTACTCCGACATGGTGATGCGCTACGTCGTGAAGTGCGCGCTCCCGCTCGACGCGACGCTCTCGTACGAGACCGACGGCGCGTCCTACGCGTGGCCGGGCGGCCTCGGCCTGGCGCCGCGCTGGGCGGCCGGCGAGGCCATCGGCGCGGACGAGCAGGAGCTCGTGTCGGCGTGTCTCGCCGCCCACACGAACGGCCTCGGCCGCCACGTCACCATCTCCGTCCGCGGGTACAAGGCCGACGGCACGACCATCGAGGTGACGCCGGAGGAGGACGCCGGGTGGCGGTTCCACGAGGCCTGCTTCATGGGCAACCTCTTCGACGGCGCCGGCGTCGGCATCGGCCTCGAGCCCGACTCGCTCCAGAGCGACGTGACGACGCCCCGCGGCTGCGCCGCCGAGTTCGGCATCCCCGGGGACTGCTCGCCGATGGTCCACGTCGGCATGTGCTCCGATCTCTGCACGCTGGGGGAGGACGGGAAGACGTACACGTCCTGCACCGTGAACGGGCGCGCGTACCGGGCGATCCAGGTCTTCCTCCAGGACCCCGACGTGTACCGCTGCGGCGACGGCACCTGCCAGTTCACCGAGAGCGCGGACACCTGCCCGGCGGACTGCCAGTAGCACGGGAGGAGCGCACGCCATGATCGCCTCCTCCGAGCAGGTCACACCCGGCTGCGGCGTCCCCCCGGACGAGCTCGTCGCCGGCCCCGGCCGACCCTCCCTGTTCTGGATCTCCGCCGCCCGCTCCGACCGCCTCGGCCAGTCCCTCCGGCTCGACGCGGACGAGATCTCCATCGGCCGCGCCGACGCGTCCGATCTCGTCGTCGACGACCTCGGCGCCTCGCGCCGCCACGCGCGCCTCGCCCACACGCCGGACGGCGAGTGGATCCTCACCGACGCCGGGTCGACCAACGGCACGTACGTGAACGGCGTGAAGATCCTGTCCACGCCGCTCCGCGAGGGCGACAAGATCCAGCTCGGCACCGTCAGCGCGTTCCGGTTCTCGTTCCGCGAGGCGCTCGAGGAGCGCGAGGACCGGCTCGCCCGGGCGCTCCGCGCCACCGGCATCGGCGCGTTCGACTGGAACCGCACCACCCGCGACGTGGCGCTCTCCGGCGGCGCCGAGCGGCTCCTCGCGGAGGGGCGCGGCTTCTGGCCCTCCGTGCACCCGAACGATCGCGAGCGGCTCTCCGGCCTCCTCGACGAATCCGCCGGGTCCGGACGCCGCTTCGAGGGCGAGTTCCGCCTCGCCGGCCCCGACGGCGTGCGCTGGTACATGCTGCGCGGCGAGCCGTTCCAGGGGCAGGACGGCGCCGTCACCCACGTCGCCGGCTCGCTCGTCGACGTCACGTCCCGCAAGCTCGCCGAGGCGGAGCTGCGCCGCCAGGCGGCGCTCTTCGAGAGCCTCCTCGACGCGGTCGTGGTGATGGACCTGCAGGGGCAGATCATCGACTGGAACCGCCGCGCCGAGGGGCTGTTCGGGCACGCGAAGCGGGACGCCGTCGGCCGCCGCGCCGACGAGCTCCTCGGCCCGACGGGCGGCGACGTCGCCCGTGAGCCCACGGTCCTCCTGCCGCTCCCGGGCGAGCCCTCCGGCGCCCGCGAGGTGACGCTGCGCCGCAAGGACGGGCGCGAGGTCGTGGCCGAGCTCGTGGTCGTCCCGCTCAAGGACGCGGCCGGCCGGCACGTCGCGGACGTCGCCATCTACCGCGACGTCACGGAGCGGAAGCAGCTCGAGGCGCGCCTCCGGCTCGCGGACCGCATGGCCGCGCTCGGCACGCTCGCCGCCGGCGTCGCCCACGAGATCAACAACCCGCTCGCGTTCGTCCTCGGCAACATCGTGTTCCTCGAGGGCGCGCTCCCCCGCGCCGGCGGCGACGCCGCTGCGCCCCCCGAGCTCACGACGGCCCTCGCCGACGCCAAGACGGGCGCCGAGCGGATCCGGTCCACCGTCCGCGACCTGCTCGACCTCGCCCGGACGCGCGAGGCCGAGGCGGTGACCGACGTGGACGTGAACGGCGCGCTGGAGTTCACCCTCAAGATCGCCGAGCCGCAGCTCCGGCACCGCGCGCGGATCGTGAGGCGCCTCGACGCGGTCCCGCGGGTCGCCGCGCCCGAGTCCCGGCTCGGCCAGGTGTTCATGAACCTCGTCATCAACGCGGCCCAGGCGATCCCCGAGGGCGAGCCTGCGAGGAACGAGGTGCGGATCGCGACGCGCTACGACGCCGTGACCGAGTCGGTCGTCGTCGAGATCTCGGACACCGGCGTCGGCATCGCGCCGGAGGACCAGCGGCGGATCTTCGACCCGTTCTTCACCACGAAACCCGTCGGGCAGGGCACCGGGCTCGGGCTCTCGATCTGCCACTCCATCGTCGGCTCGCTGGGCGGCGACATCCAGGTGGACAGCGCGCCCGGCCGCGGCGCGACCTTCCGCGTGCGGCTCCCCGCGTCCGCGCGGCCGGCGCGCCTCGGCGCCGTCCCGGACCGCGCCGCCGCCGCGGCGGGCCTGCGCATCCTCGTGGTCGACGACGAGCCGCTCGTCGCGAGCGTCATCCAGCGGCTGCTCGCCGGGCGGCACGAGGTCGTCACGGCGACCCGCGCGGGCGAGGCGCTGCTGCTGCTCCGCGCGGGCGCGCGGTTCGACGCCATCCTCTCGGACCTGCTCATGCCGGAGATGACGGGCATGGAGCTCTTCGAGACGCTCGGCGCGGAGCTGCCGGACCAGGCGGCGCGGATGGTGTTCATGACGGGCGGCGCCTACACCGACCTCGCGCGCGCGTTCGTCTCGCGCCAGAAGGCGCGGGTCATCCCGAAGCCCATCGATCTCGACGAGCTCGACCGCGTGCTCGCCGAGGTCGCGCGCACGGACCGGGACGGCCGCTCCGCCCACGGCGGCGAGGGGTGAGGGCGTCCGGGCGGGTGGCCTCCGGGCCGCCCCCCGGCAGTCCAGGACGACGCAGCGTGGCGCGGGCCGGAGATCCGGGTATCATCCCGGGTCCTCGGCCCCTCCACCCCTCACACACCCGGGAACCTCGGATGATCAGCGTCGAAAAGATCGGCGGCACCTCGATGTCTCGCTTCGACGAGGTGCTGAAGAACATCATGCTGCGCGACCCGAAGGCCGTGAACGGGCGCGTCTACGTGGTGTCCGCCTACTCCGGCGTGACGAACCAGCTCCTCGAGCACAAGAAGACCGGCGAGCCCGGCATCTACGCCCGCTTCACGAGCGGCGGCGACTACGCGACGGCCCTCGAAGGCCTCACCCAGAAGCTGAAGGGCATCAACAAGGAGCTGGCGCCGCTCGGGCTCGACCTCGCGGCCGCCGACGGGTTCATCGAGAAGCGCATGCGGGAGCTGCGCGCCTACCTCGACTCGATGCGCCACGTCCTCGCGAGCGGCTACGTCCGCCGCGAGAGCGTCCTCCTCGCCGCGCGGGAGATGCTCGCCGCCGTGGGCGAGGCGCACAGCGCGTTCAACAGCGTCGAGATCCTCAAGGCGAAGGGCGTGAAGGCGATGCTCCTCGATCTGTCCGGGTTCGACGACGACGAGCCGCTCACGATCGACGAGCGGATCCACGAGTCCTTCAAGGGCGTCGACCTCCGGTCGCAGGTGGTGGTGGTCACCGGCTACACGAAGGGCGTCGAGGGCATCATGCGGGAGTTCGACCGCGGGTACTCCGAGGTGACCTTCAGCAAGGTCGCCGTCGAGCTCAAGGCGACCGAGGCGGTCATCCACAAGGAGTTCCACCTGTCCTCCGCCGACCCGGAGCTGGTCGGCGCCCCGAACGCGGTGGTCGTCGGGATGACCAACTACGACGTCGCGGACCAGCTCGCGGACGTCGGCATGGAGGCGATCCACCCGAAGGCCTCGAAGCCGATGGAGCTCGCCGGGATCCCGATCCGGCTGAAGAACACCTTCGAGCCCGAGCACCCGGGCACGCTCATCACGAAGGACTACGTCGGCACGAAGGCCCGCATCGAGGTGATCGCCGGGTCGCCGAAGGTGATCGCCGTCGAGATCCACGATCCGTCCATGGTCGGCACCGTCGGGTTCGACCTCGGCGTGATGGAGATCTTCAAGCGGCACGGCGTCTCGTACATCCTCAAGGCGACCAACGCGAACTCGATCACGCACGTGGTCTGGGAGAAGTCGGTCAGCTCGGCCTTCCTGGAGGAGCTCGAGAACGAGTACGAGATCGTGACCGCGGTCCCGTCGGCGATCGTGTGCGTCATCGGCACGAACATCGCCTTCCCGGGCGTCCTCGCCCGCGCCGCGCAGGCGCTCGCGGACAGCAAGATCAACGTGAACGCGTTCTCGCAGTCGCTCCGGCAGACGAACATGCAGTTCGTCATCAACCGGGACGACTACAAGAAGGCGGTCATCGCGCTGAACCAGGCGCTCTGCCTCGAGAAGCTGTAGCGGCCTGCGGGCGCCCCCCCGGGCGCCTCCGCCTCAGACCGCGAGCGCGCCCCCGTCGACGAGCCGGCACACGGCCTCGATGTCGCGGTGCAGCTCGCGGTCCTCCTCGAGCCGCGGCACGACGGCCCGGATGCGGCGGTGCGCCTCGGCGACGGGCGCGGCGGGCCGGAGCGGCGCGCGCAGGTCGATGGCCTGCGCCGCGACGAGCAGCTCGATGGCGAGGCAAGTCCGGACGTTCTCGACGATCTGGCGCGCCTTCAGCGCCGCCGTCATCCCCATCGAGACGTGGTCCTCCCGTCCGGCCGAGGACGGGATCGAGTCGACCGAGGCCGGGTGGCAGAGGACCTTGTTCTCGGAGACGAGCGCCGCGCTCGTCACCTGGGCGATCATGAAGCCGGAGTTCAGGCCGTGCCGCGGCGCGAGGAACGGCGGGAGCCCGGACAGCGACGGGTTCACGAGCTGCTCGACGCGGCGCTCCGAGATCGCCGCGAGGTGCGAGGCCGCGATGCCGAGCACGTCGAGCGCCAGCGCCACCGGCTGGCCATGGAAGTTGCCGCCGGAGACGATCTCGCCGGTATCGGGGAAGACGAGCGGGTTGTCGGTCGCGGCGTTCACCTCGCGGCCGAGCACCTGCCGGCAGAACGAGAGCCCGTCGCGCGTGGCGCCGTGCACCTGGGGCATGCAGCGGAGCGAGTAGGGGTCCTGGACCTTGTGGCACCCGGGCCCCTGGTGGGAGGCGTTGATCTCCGACCCCTCGAGCAGCGCACGGAGCCGCGCTGCGCTCACCACCTGCCCGAGCTGCCCGCGGGCCGCCTGGATCTCCGCCGCGAACGGCCGCTGCGAGCCGAGCAGCCCCTCGAGCGTCATGGCGCCGGCGAGATCGGCCATGTCCGCGAGGCGCTCGGCCCGGAGCAGCGCGAGCGTCCCCACCGCCGCCATCGCCTGGGTGCCGTTCACGAGCGCGAGGCCCTCCTTCGGCTGGAGGATCACGGGCGCGAGGCCGGCGCGCCGGAGCGCCTCGCGCGACGGCAGCCGCTCCGGCGCCGCGCCCGGGGGTGCGAGGAACGCCTCGCCCTCGCCGATGAGGACGAGCGCGAGGTGGGCGAGGGGCGCGAGATCGCCGGACGCGCCGACCGACCCGCGCTCGGGCACGACCGGGACCACGCCGCGCTCGAGCAGCGCGACGAGCAGGTCGAGGGTCTCCTCCCGGATCCCGGAGACGCCCTTCGCGAGGACGTTGGCGCGGAGCAGCACGAGGGCGCGGGCCTCCTCGAGCGGCAGCGGCGCGCCGACGCCGGCGGCGTGGGACAGCACGAGGTTTCGCTGCAGCCGCTCGAGGTCGGCGCGGTCGATCCGCACCTCGGCGAGCGTCCCGAACCCGGTGTTGATGCCGTAGTGCGCCTCGCCGTCCTCGAGCCTGGCCTCCACGAGCGCCCTCGCGCGGCGCACGCGGTCGCGCGCCTCGGGGGCGATCTCGGCGCGCGCGCGGGCGTGCGCGACCGCGAGCACCTCGTCGAGGGTGAGGGTGTCGCCGTCGAGGAGGACGTGTTCCATCGGGACGCTCCGCGCCGCCGCCGGGCCCCGGGCCTCCGGGCCGGCGCGGCCGGGTCGAGGGTACCCCCGTCGCGCGAGGCCCGCGCGGTCTTCGCGAGGTCGCACCCGGTGGGTCGCGCCCCGGCCGCGCGCCCGGCGCGGGTCTTGCTCCCCGGCGCGCCATGGCACCGCGCCGCCTGGCCCTCCCGCTCCTCCTCGCCGCCTCCCTGCTCCCCGCCGCGCTCCGCGCCCGGCTGGAGCGACCAGCCGCGCGATCCGCGTGCGCGCCCGCCGGTCTCGGCGAGCCGCCCCGTCACTGGCTCGGCTGCGCGACGGACCCCGGTCCGCGGCGCGCCCTCGCTGCCGACGAGCGGCTCGTGCTGGGTCTCCCCATCGATCCCAACACCGCGTCCGCGCGCGAGCTGGCGTTCGTGCCGGGGCTCGGCCG
This sequence comes from Anaeromyxobacter oryzae, assembly GCF_023169945.1. Classification (GTDB taxonomy): domain Bacteria; phylum Myxococcota; class Myxococcia; order Myxococcales; family Anaeromyxobacteraceae; genus Anaeromyxobacter; species Anaeromyxobacter oryzae. The sequence continues at coordinate 6,477,773 of NZ_AP025591.1, read as the reverse complement.
ACGCCTCGCCGACGACATCGTGGCCGATCGTGCGCGGGAGGGTCCTTACCGCTCCGTCGACGACCTGGACCGCGTCCGGGGCATCGGACCGCGCCGGCTCGCCCGGGCGCGCGCGGCGCTCGCCGTCGCTCCCGACCCGTAGCGACGCGGCCTGCCCTGGGGTACGCTGCGCGCGACTGGAGGGTCGATCGTTGGTGATCCGCTGCGAACGCTGCTCGACGCTCTACGAGCTCGACGAGGCGCTGCTCGCGCCCGAGGGCTCGCCCGTGCAGTGCACGCGGTGCCAGCACGTCTTCACGGCGCGCCCGCCGCAGACGGCCGGGCTGACGCTCGCCGACGTGCCCGCCCCCCGTGAGCCCGCGCCGGAGCCCCCGGCGAATGCGGCGTCCACGCCCGTTCCCGAGCCGGCGGCCGCGCCCGCCCCCGACGTCGCGTCTCCGGCCGTTCCCGAGCCGGCCCGGAGCCCGGTGCCGCCCCCGGGCCCGGCGTCGCCGCCGTCCGGCCCGCGCGCCCCGGTGAGCGACGCGCCGCGCGGCGTCCGCGCCGGGCCCGCCGTCTACCGGCCGGCGCCCGGGCAGCTCCCGGCGCAGCGCGGGCCCGTGCTCCGCCGGGACAGCGTCGGGACGATCGAGTCGCGGCTCCGGTGGAGCGCCCGGGTGAAGTGGCTCGTGCCGGTCGCCGTCCTCGTCGTGGTCGCGCTCGCCGGGGCGGCCTGGCTCTTCCTCGCGAACCGCCGGGATCCGCGCGCCGCGCAGCTCGACGCCGAGGCGCTCGCGCTCGTCGCGCAGGACGACGCCGCGAGCCTCGACGCCGCCGTCCAGCGCCTCGACGACGCGATCCGCTCCGCGCCGCGCGCGAAGACCCTCGTCGCGGACCGCGCGCTCGCGCAGGCCCTCCAGGCTGCGGCGCTCGCCGAGGACGGCGCGGCGCTCGCGGCCCGCGCCGCGGTGCTCTCGGCCGAGCGCGAACGGCTGCGCCGCGAGGCGTCGCCGGGGTGGGAGATCGCCGAACGGGCGGTTGCAGCGGAGGCGGACGCGGTCGGCGGAGAGGTGCGCGCCGGCGACGAGCGCGCCCGCGCGCTCGGAGCCGCGGCGCTCGCCGCGCTCGTGCCGCTCGAGGACACCCGGGGGCCGGAGGTGGCGCGCGCCCTCGCGAACGCACACGCCCTCGCCGGCGATCGCGAGCTCACGCACCGGGCGGCGCTCGCCGCGCGGGCGGCAGTGCCGGACGATCCGTGGGCGGCGCTCGCGGAGGCGTCGCTGGATGCGCGATCGCAGGATCGCGCCGCGCGGGAGAAGGCTGCTGTCGCGCTGTCCGCGATCGTCGAGCATCACCCGGAGGTGATCCGCGCCCGGTACCTGCTCGCCCGGACCCAGGCCGAGCTCGGTCGGCGGGCCGAGGCGCTCGCCACGCTCGACCGCGCGCTCGCCGCGAACCCGCACCACGACCGCGCGAAGGCGCTGAAGGCCGAGCTGTCCCGTCACCCGGCGCCCGCCGGGGTCGCCTCGCCGGCGCCCGCAGCGTCCTCGCCGCCGGCCGGCGCGGGGAACGCCGCCGCCCTGCCGCGGAAGCCCGTTGCCCAGCCCGTCGTCGTCGCGCCCACGGCGCCGCCGCTGCCCGCGCCGGCCGTGGGCGGCCCGCAGCCCGCGGCCCCCCGCCCCGGTGCGCCCGCGCCGGACGGCCTGTCCGTGACCCTGCAGCCCGCTCCGGTGCCGTCGCCCTCGCCCGCGACCCCCGCGCCGGGCGGCCCGCAGGGCGTGCTCGTCCCGTCCGCGGCGCCTGCGCCCGCGCCGCGGACGTCACCCGCGCCCACCGCGCACGAGGCGGGCGAGCCGGCCGGCGGCGGCGGATAGCCCCGCACGGCACCAGACGCGTGGCCCGCGCGTTGCTCTGGCGCGCCCGCGATGGAACTCCTCTTCTGGATCGCGCTCGGCCTCGTCGCCTTCAGCTACGTCGGTTACCCCATCGTGCTCGCCGCCTGGGACGGTGCCCGGGAGGTGCTGTCCGGGCTCCACTTCGTCTCCGGCGGCCCCGACCGGCGCCGCCGGCGCGAGGCGGAGGCGTGGCCGCGCGTGTCGATCGTGTTCGCCGCGTACAACGAGGCGGCGTGCATCCGCGCGAAGGTCGAGAACTGCCTCGCCCTCGACTACCCGGCGGACCGGATCGAGATCGTGATCGGCTGCGACGGCTGCACCGACCGCACCGTCGAGCTCGCGCGCGCCGCCGGCGGCGGGCGGGTCGTCGTCCACGACCTCTCGCCGCGCTCGGGCAAGGCGAGCGTCCTGTCGCGCCTCGTCCCCGCGGCGACCGGCGACGTCGTGGTCCTCACCGACGCGAACGTGATGCTGGAGCCCGGCGCGATCGGGGCCCTCGCGCGGCGGTTCCGCGACGCGTCGGTCGGCGCCGTGGTCGGACGCCTCCGGCTCTACAACCCGACGCGCCGCGAGTACGAGGAGAGCGCCTACTGGAAGTACGAGACGGCCCTCAAGTACTGGGAGGGGAAGCACGGCTGCGTCGTCGGCGCGAACGGCGGGATCTACGCCATCCGCCGCCTCCTCTTCGCGCCGATCGCGCCCGACACGATCACCGACGACTTCGTGATCCCGGCCCGCATCGCCGCCCGCGGCTGGCGCGTGCCGTTCGAGCCCGACGCCGTCGCCCACGAGGAGACGACCGAGGACGCCACCCGCGAGTTCGTCCGGCGCGCCCGGATCGGCGCGGGCAACTGGCAGGCCCTCGTGCGGGTCCCCGAGCTGCTCGACCCGCGCACCGGGTTCCTCTGCTTCGCCTTCGTCTCCCACAAGCTGCTCCGCTGGGCGACGCCGTTCCTGCTCGCCGCCGCGGTCCTCGCGAACGGGTTCCTCGCGGCCCGCCCGGGCGCGTGGGGGTACCGCGCGATCTTCCTCGCGCAGGCGGCGTTCTACGGGCTCGCGGTGGCGGGCTGGTCGGGGTACGCGGGCCTCGCGCGGCCGCTCCGCCGCGTCGCCTCCCTCGCGCACTACTTCGTCGCGATGAACGCGGCGCTGGCGGTGGGTCTCTGGCGGTTCGCGCGAGGGACGCAGCGGGCGACGTGGCAGAGGACGGAGAGGACCACGGGGCCGGGGAGCATCGGGGCTGCGTGACGGACGATACGCGGGCGTCCACCCCGTGCCCGTAAACGTGACCGTACACGTGCCCGGGTCTCTCCGTGGCCGTGCCCCCCCTCCCGTGGCCCGTGGCCCCTGGTCCGTGCCCGACGTCCGACGCCCGCCCCCGACCCCCGACGCCCGACGCCCGACGCCCGCCCCCGACGCCCGACCCCCGGGCGTCTGAGCCCGACGCGGCCGCGACCGCGCCGGACCCCGCGGCCCTCCGCCGAACGGGCACGGTTCACGGTCCAGGGGCCACGGGAATCGGGTGACGGGCACGGGGGCGGGCACGTGTACGGGCACGGCCACGGGCCGGCCGCCGGCACGCCACGTCGCCGCGCTGACATCGGCCTCGCGCGGCGGTAGACCCGGTCGCGATGCGCCCCTCCGACCTCCTCGTCGCCGGCACGATCCACACGCTGGACCCCGCGCGGCCTCTCGCCGGCGCGGCCCTCCTGCGTGATGGCCGCATCGCGTGCCTCGGATCCGAGGCCGAGTGCGCCGCGCGCGCGACCCCGGGCGCGCCGCGGCTCGCGCTCGGCGCGGGGTGTGCGATCCCAGGCCTCGTCGACGCCCACGGGCACGTCTTCTGGCTGGGCCGCGCCGCCCTCGAGGTGAGCTGCGCCGGGGCGGCGAGCGCGGAGGCGTGCGCGGCGCTCGCGGCCGAGCGGGCGCGGAGCACGCCCGCGGGCCGGTGGATCCGCGGGCGCGGGTGGGACCAGAACCGCTGGCCCGGCGCCGCGTTCCCGGACGCGGAGCTCCTCTCCCGCGCCGTCCCGGGGCACCCGGTCTTCCTGACGCGCGTCGACGGACACATGGCGTGGGTGAACGGAGCCGCGCTCGAGGCGGCCGGGATCGGGGCCGGGACGGCGGATCCGCCCGGCGGGCGCATCGCGCGCGACGCCGCGGGCCGCCCCACCGGGCTCCTCGTCGACACGGCGATGGACCTCGTCCTACGGACGCTGCCCCGGCCCGCGCCCGCGGAGCGCGAGGAGGCGCTCCTCGCCGGCCTCCGGGCGCTCGCGTCGCTCGGCCTGACCGGCGTGCACGACGCCGGCTGCGAGCCGGACGTGCTCGACGCGTACCGCCGGCTCGCGGCTGCGGACCGGCTGCCGCTCCGCGTGTACGCGATGATCGACGGGACCGTGCCGCTCCCGGAGCTCGAGCGCGCGCTCGCGGCGTGGCGGGAGACGCCCGAGGTCGGGCTGCTCGAGGTCCGCGCGGTGAAGCTCTACGCGGACGGCGCGCTCGGGAGCCGCGGCGCGGCGCTCCTCGACGACTACGCCGACGACCCCGGGAACCGCGGCCTCCTGCTCGAGCCGCTCGAGGCGCTCCGCGCGAAGCTCGTCGCCGTGGTCCGCGCCGGGTTCCAGCCGGCGATCCACGCCATCGGCGACCGGGCGAACCGCGAGGTGCTCCACGCGCTCCGCGAGGCCGGCGAGGCGGCGCGGGCGCTCCGGCCGCGCATCGAGCACCTCCAGATCCTCCAGGCGTCGGACCTGCCCGTCCTCGCCGCGACCGGCGCCATCGCCTCCATGCAGCCCGTCCACGCGACGAGCGACGGTCCCTGGGTCGCGGCGCGCCTCGGCGCGGGTACCTCGCGCCTCGCGGGTGCGTACGCCTGGCGATCCGTCTCTCGCGCGGGCGCGGTGCTCGCCTTCGGCTCGGACTTCCCGGTGGAGGCGCCGGACCCGCGGGCGGGGCTCCACGCCGCCGAGACCCGCCGGACCGCCGACGGGACGCTCTTCCAGCCGGAGGAGGCGGTCTCGCGCCTCGAGGCGCTCCGGGCCTTCACGGCGGGGGCCGCGTACGCCGCCTTCGCGGAGGGGCGGCGCGGGACGCTTCGCGAGGGCCTGGACGCGGACCTGACGCTCTTCGGGGAGGACGTCCTCGCGGTGCCGCCGGAGGCGCTCCCGCACCTCACCGTGACGCACACGATCGTCGGCGGCCGGATCGCGTTCGAGCGGGGCGTGGCGAGGCGCTAGAGCAGCGTCGCGTAGCCGACGAGGAGCCGCCCGGCCGGGAGGCGGCCGCCGCCGACCACGAGCAGATCGTTCAGCGCCCGGCCCCCCTCGGCGCGCGTCTTCCAGGCCTGCGCCGCGTTCACGCGGATGCGCGCGACGCCCCGCTCGGTCCGGTGGAGGAGGAGGGCGGTGCCGTCGGGTGACACGGACTCGACGAGGCCCACGTGCTCGGCGGGGCCGCCGGGTCGCTCCGCGAGGAAGGCGAGGTCGCCGGGGGCCGGGCGCGTCCGGCGGAGCGTTCCGGCGGTGCGGGCGAGGGCGAGGAGGGCACGGGCGTCCGCGTCCGCGGCGACCGGCGCACCCCCGGCGTCCAGCGAGGCCCGGACGAGCGCGGCGCAGCCGTCGCCGTAGGCGACGCCGCCCACGACGATCTCGCGGGCGCCGACGAGGTGCGCCGCGGTGTCGAGCGCGCGGCGGACGGCGACGTCGTGCGGGGCGCGGGCCTGCACCGGGCGCGAACCGGTGGCCGGGCCGGCACCCGGGTTACGGGTGCCGGCCCGGGCCGGGGCGGGCGGGGGCAGGGGGTTGCCGCGGGCCGCGCGGGTCCCGCTCGCGCAGCCCGCCGCGAGGAGGGCCAGCGCGAGGAGCGACGTGCGCGGCGGCGACATCGAGGTCGGATGCTATCCGCGATGGAGACCGCGTCCAGTTTTCACCCGCGGCGCTCGGCTCGCCGGCACCCGCGGAGCCCGATCGACACGCGCACGACGCCGATCCCGAGCAGCGGCAGCATCCGCACGAGCACCTTCCGCCGGTGCGGCGGGCCGTAGCCATGGGAGGCCCGGGTGAGGGGGGCGCAGAAGGCTTTCGCTCGTCTCGCGCGCTCCATCGAGCTAATTACCTCCCCGCATGCCCGCCCCCGCGCGCGCCCCCCGCGCCCCCCGCGCCCCCCGCGCCCCCAGGCCCGATCTGCAGACCCTCACCGCGGCCGAGGCGCGGGCGTTCCTGGTCGGGCACCACGGGCTCAGGGCGGTCGAGCACCCGCCCGGCGCCGAGGGCGTCCGCGCGCTCGTGCGGCGGCTCCGCTGCATCCAGCTCGACCCGCTCGACCCGCTCGGAACGAACGCGGACCTCGTGGCGCTCGCGCGACTCGACGGGATCGCGAAGGGGGACGTCTACCGCCACCTCCTGCCCGGGCACGCCTTCGAGCACTTCGCGAAGGAGCGCTGCCTCCTGCCACCGGAGGCGTTCCCCTGGTACCGCGCCGAGCTCATGGTCGAGGCGCCGTGGTGGTCGCACCAGGAGCGCCTCCGCCGGCTGCCGCCGGGCGTCGTCGAGGCAGTCCTCGCGGAGGTGCGCGCGCGCGGGCCGGTCGGCGCGGACGACGTCACGGACCACGGCCGCGTCGAGCCGCTCGACTGGAGCGGCTGGAAGGGCACGCCGCGCGCCGCCAAGATGGCGCTCGAGGTGCTCTGGGCCCGCTGCGACGTGGTCGTGTGCGGGCGCACGGCCCGGGGTGGCAAGACGTACGACGTGCCCGAGCGCGCGCTGCCCGGCGTGGCGGCCCGGGATCCGCATCCGGCGCGCCGGTCCGCCGAGGCGCGGATCGCGGCGTTCCGGCGGTGGGCGACCGTGGACCGGGTCGAGGCCGCCGGGCTCCTCTCGACGGCGGGCAGCGCAGCATGGTCGACGCTGGAGCCAGCGCGGCGCGCCGGCATCGCGGCGGCGCTCGTCGCGGAGGGCGCCGTCGAGGAGGTGCGGGTCGAGGGCTCGACGCGGACCTTCCTCGCGCCGCGCGGGTTCCGGGCGCGGAGCCACCCGCCCGCGGACGGCCGGATCCGGCTCCTCGGCCCCCTCGACCCGCTCGTCTGGGACCGCGGCCTCGTGAAGGCGGCCTTCGGGTTCGAGTACACGTGGGAGGTCTACCGGCCCGCCGCGCTGCGGACGTTCGGGTGGTACGTGTGCCCGCTGCTCGCCGGCGACGCGCTCGTCGGGCGCCTCGACGGCGCGGTGGATCGCGGCGCGCTGCGCGTGCGGGCGGTCTGGGCCGAGCCCGGCGCCGACCTCGACCCGGGCGCGCTCCGGGCCTGCCTGGAGCGCCACGCGGCCGCGTGCGGCGTCGATCGTGTCGTGATGCCGCGCCGGATCCGCGTGAATCAGGCCCGCGATCGGTCGTAATCTCCCTGGCGCCGGACCCAGAGCCAGGAGAAGACACGGATGACCAGGATCCTCGCCGCCCTGAGCGCGGCCTCCTTCCTCGCCTGCGCCAGCGCGCCCGCGAAGAAGCCGGCCGCACCCCCGTCGCCCGCCATGCCCGACACCACGCTCCTCTCCCGCTGGACCGGCCCGTACGGCGGCGTCCCGCCCTTCGATCGCGTCCGGGTCCAGGACCTCGCCCCCGCGCTCGACGCGGCGATGGCGTCCTGCCGGCGCGACGTCCAGGCCATCGCGGCGGATCCCGTCCCGCCGACGTTCGAGAACACGCTGGCCGCCCTCGAGCGCGCGGGCCGGGGCCTCGAGAACGTCCAGACGATCTTCGGGGTGTGGGCGAGCACGATGAGCTCACCCGAGTTCCAGGCGGTCGAGCGCGAGGTGGCGCCGAAGCTCGCCGCGTTCTCCGACGAGATCACGCAGAACGAGCGGCTCTTCCGGCGCATCGAGGCCGTCTACGAGGCGCGCGAGCGGTCCGGGCTCACTCCCGAGCAACAGCGGCTCGTCTGGCTCCAGTACACGACCTTCGTCCGGGAGGGCGCGAAGCTCGACGCCGCCGGCAAGGCGCGCGTCGCTGCGGTGAACCAGCGCCTCGCGACGCTCTACACGCAGTTCGGCCAGAACGTCCTCAAGGACGAGGAGGAGTACGCGGTGATCCTCCCGTCGGAGGCCGACCTCGCGGGCCTGCCGGCGTCGCTGCGCGCCGCGGCCTCCGCCGCCGCGGAGGAGCGCGCACAGCAGGGCAAGTGGGCCATCGGGAACACGCGCTCGTTCGTCGAGCCATTCCTCACCTACTCGACGCGCCGCGATCTCCGCGAGCAGGTGTGGCGCAACTTCGTCTCCCGCGGCGACCACCGCGACGCCCGGGATACGAACGCGATCATCGCCGAGATCCTGAAGCTCCGCGCCGAGCGGGCGAGGCTGCTCGGGTACCCGACCCACGCGCACTGGCGCCTCGAGCACTCGATGGCGAAGACGCCGGAGCGGGCGATGGCGCTCCTCGAGGCGGTCTGGACGCCTGCGGTGGCGCGCGTGCGCGAGGAGGTCGCCGAGATGCAGGCGGTCGCCGACCGGGAGAAGGCCGGCTTCCGGATCGCGCCGTGGGACTACCGCTTCTACGCGGAGAAGGTGCGCAAGGCGAAGTACGACCTCGACGACGAGGCGGTGAAGCCGTACCTCGAGCTCGAGCACCTGCGCGAGGGCATGTTCTGGGTGGCGGGTGAGCTGCTCGGCCTGTCCTTCGCGCCGGTGTCGGGAGTGCCCGTCTACCACCCCGACGTCCGGGTCTGGGAGGTGACCGACCGGAAGAGCGGGAAGCACGTGGGGCTGTGGTACTTCGACCCGTACGCGCGGAAGGGGAAGCGCTCCGGCGCGTGGATGAACGCGTACCGCCGCCAGGAGCGGATGGACGGCGAGGTCACGACGATCGTCTCGAACAACGCGAACTTCGTGAAGGGCGCGCCCGGCGAGCCGGTGCTCGTCTCCTGGACCGACGCGGAGACACTCTTCCACGAGTTCGGGCACGCGCTGCACGGCCTCGCGTCCGACGTCACCTACCCGAGCCTCTCCGGGACGCAGGTCGCGCGCGACTACGTGGAGATGCCGTCGCAGCTGCTCGAGCACTGGCTGCCGACGCCGGAGGTGCTGACCCGCTTCGCGCGCCACTACCGGACGGGCGAGCCGATCCCGCCGGCGCTCGTGGAGCGGATCGAGAAGGCCTCCACGTTCAACCAGGGGTTCAAGACGGTGGAGTACCTGGCGAGCGCCCTCGTGGACCTGAAGCTCCACACCGCGCCCGACGCGTCGAAGATCGATCCCGTGGCGTTCGAGAAGGACACGCTCGCCGCGATCGGCATGCCCGCCGAGATCGTGATGCGCCACCGGACGCCGCAGTTCCAGCACGTCTTCGCCGGCGACGGGTACTCGGCCGGCTACTACAGCTACCTGTGGGCCGACACGCTCACCGCGGACGTCTACGAGGCGTTCACGGAGGGGAAGGGCCCCTACGACGCCGAGGTCGCCGCCCGGCTCCGCAAGGACCTGCTCGCGCCGGGCAACACGGTGGATCCGGGCGAAGCGTACCGCGCGTTCCGCGGGCGCGACGCGAAGATCGACGCGCTGATGCGCATGCGCGGCTTCCCGGTCCCCGCGACGGGGACGGCGGGCAGCGCGCCGGCGGCACCCGCGAAGAGCGGGCGCTGACGTCAGACGGACGCGCGAGGGTGGGCAGGTTTGACCGCAGGCGATATCGCCTGCTAGCCTGCTCACCCTGAACGCATGTCCCGTCGTTACCAGCTCAAGACGGCCGCGCCGCCGGCCCGCGCCCTGAACTACGAGGGCCTCCTCAACGACCAGCAGATCGCCGTCGTCGAGGCCGGGAACGGGCCGATCCTGGTCATCGCCGGCGCGGGCTCGGGGAAGACGCGGACCCTGACCTGGCGCGTCGCGCGGCTCGTCGCGGACGGCGTGGCGCCCGAGGCGATCCTCCTCCTCACGTTCACCAACAAGGCGGCGCGCGAGATGCTGAAGCGCGTCGAGGAGGTGTGCCGGGTCGACACGCGCCGGATCGCGGGCGGCACGTTCCACCACGTCGCGCACGAGGTGCTGCGCGAGCACGGCGCCGAGCTCGGGTACCAGCGCGGCTACTCGATCCTGGATCGCGAGGACTCGCGCGACGTGATGACCGCGGCCATCGCGGACTGCGGCCTCGCGGTCGGCGCGCGCAGGTTCCCCAAGGCGGACGTCCTCATCGACCTCGTGTCGATGGCCGTCAACACGCAGACGCCGCTCGCCGACGTCCTCGCCGACCGCCGCCCGCAGTTCGCCCCGCTCACCGACGACGTCCTCCGCGTCGCGCGCCGCTACGCCGAGCGCAAGCACGCGATGAACGCGATGGACTTCGACGACCTGCTCCTCAACTGGAAGATCCTCCTCGCCGAGCGCGAGCCCGTGCGGCGGGCGCTCGCCGAGCGGTGGCGGCACGTGCTCGTCGACGAGTACCAGGACACGAACCGCCTCCAGGGCGACGTCGTGGACCTCATCGCGGCCGAGCACCGCAACCTCTGCGTCGTCGGCGACGACGCGCAGAGCATCTACTCGTTCCGCGGCGCCCACTTCGAGAACATCCTCGAGTTCGAGAAGCGCTACCCCGACGCGCGCCGGTTCGATCTCACCATCAACTACCGGTCCACGCCCCAGATCCTGGAGCTCGCGAACGTCTCCATCGCTGGCAACCTCCGCCAGTTCGAGAAGTTGCTCTCCGCGGTGCGGCGGGACGGGACGCTCCCCGCCCTCGTCCCGTGTCGCGACGTGCCGCAGCAGGCGGCCTTCGTGGCGCAGCGCGTGCTGGAGCTCCGCGACGAGGGGATCCCGCTGCCCGAGATCGCCGTCCTGTACCGCGCGCACCACCACTCGATGGAGATCCAGTTCGAGCTGGCGCGGCGCGGGATCCCGTTCGTCGTCCGGAGCGGCGTCCGGTTCTTCGAGGCGGCGCACGTGAAGGACGTGCTCGCGCACCTGCGCTTCGCCCGGAACCCCGGCGACGAGCTCGCGCTGAAGCGCTGCCTCAAGATCACGCGCGGCGTGGGCACCGCCACCGCGGAGGCGGTGTGGAGCGCGTTCGCGGTGCGCCGGGGCCGCGGCCAGGGGACCGTCGACGAGCTGCTCGCGCCCGACGTCGCCTCGCAGGTCCCGGCGAAGGGCCGCGCCGGCTACACGCGGCTCGCGCAGCTCCTCCGCAAGCTCGCGCGGAAGCCCACGAGCGAGCTCCCCGGCGAGGCCATCGAGGAGGTCCTCGCCAACGGGTACGAGGAGTACCTCCGCGCCGAGTTCCTGAACGCCGACTCCCGGATCGAGGACGTCGAGCAGCTCGCGCAGTACGCGCGCGGCTACGAGGACACCGAGGCGTTCCTCTCCGAGATCGCGCTGCTCACCGAGCTCTCCGCGGAGACGGTCTCCGAGGGCGGCGAGCCCGACGAGAAGATGATCCTCTCGAGCGTGCACCAGGCGAAGGGGCTCGAGTGGCGCGCGGTGTTCGTCGTGTGGCTCGCCGACGGCCGCTTCCCGTCGGCGCAGGCGCTCAAGGACCTCCAGGGCGAGGAGGAGGAGCGGCGGCTGTTCTACGTCGCGTGCACCCGCGCGAAGGACGAGCTGTACCTCACGTACCCGGTGGTCGCCGCGCCGCGCGACCGCGAGCGCGTCGTGATGAAGGCGTCGCGCTTCCTCGAGGAGCTGCCGGCGGAGCCCGAGCTCTTCGAGCGGTGGCAGCTCGACGATCCGGGCGTGGCCGCGCCCTCCCTCGGCGCGCCGCCCGCCACGCCGTCGCTCCCGCGCGATCCCCGCGTCGTCCCCGCCCTGTTCGGCGCGCCGGCCGACGACGAGGACGCGTCCGGCGGCGGCGAGCCCGGCGCCGGCGGCGGCGTGCCGTTCTAGCCCCCGCCGCGCGGCGCGGCCGCGTGGCGACCCCGATCCGCGTGCCCAGATTTCCGCCGAGCCCGACAGCTCGGTTCGGCGGCGTCGCGTACGCGACGCGGGAGGCAACACATGGCACGGTGGGACGAGGAGCGCAGGTGGGAGGGGCGCGATCCGTGGAGCGAGGGGGACGGTGGGTCCGGCTCCGCCCGGCGCGGCGAGCGCTCCGAGGGGCGCGGCGAGGGGTGGAGCAGCGGCGGTCGATGGCGCGGCGAGGAGGGGGGCTGGCGCGGTCGCGAGGAGCGTGACGAGCGCGGCGGCTGGGGCGAGCCGATCCGGCGCGGCGAGAGCCGCACGTACGCGCCGCGCGGCGGGCGCGAGGGCGGCGACTGGCGCCGCGAGCGCGAGTGGCGCGGCCAGGGGGACTGGCGGGGCCAGGGCAGCGAGGACTGGCGGCGCGAGGCTCGCGACTGGCGCGATCGCGAGTACGGGCAGCGCCATGGCCAGGACTACGAGCACCGCGAGGCGGAGGGCCATCAGCGCTCGCCGTCGTGGCTGGGCGAGCGCGAGGGCGAGCGCGAGGGCGGGCGCGAGGAGCGCGGCCGCGACTGGCGCGGCGGCGGCACGTACGCGGGGCCGTACGGCGGCATGTTCGGCTACGGCGGCTACGGCGGGGAGTACGAGGGCCGCGGCGACTGGGACCGGCGCGGCATGTGGGGCGAGCCGTCGTACGGCTCCGGCCGCGAGCGGTGGGGCCGCGAGCCCGGCCGGGAGTACGGGACGTACGGGCGGCACGAGGGCGAACACGAGGACCGCGGTCCCATGGAGCGGCTCGGCGACAGGATGAAGGAGGGCTGGCGGAAGATGACCGGCCGCGGGCCGAAGGGCTACCGGCGCTCCGACGAGCGGATCCGCGAGGACGTCTGCGAGCGGATCGCGCGGGCCGGCGTCGACGCCGACGAGGTCGAGGTCAAGGTGCTGAACGCGGAGGTGATCCTCACCGGCGAGGTCCAGCGGCGCGAGGACAAGCGGATGCTCGAGGACCTCGCCGAGGACGTGTTCGGGGTCGACGAGGTGCAGAACCAGCTCCGCGTCCGCCGCGAGGGCGCGCGGACCTTCGAGCAGGGCCAGGCGGCGCAGTCGGCCACGACCACGCCCGGCCTGCCGGGCACGCAGGCCGGCGGGCAGCAGCGGCCGGCGACCCAGCAGCAGCCACCGCAGCGCCACTGACGGGAGCGGCGGGATCCGAGGCGCCCGGCGGCCCGCAAACGGCCGCCGGGCGTCGCCATCCCGGCACGCCGGCGCGGGCTCGGGCGTGCGTCCGTTCCGTGCTAAGGATCTCCCGACATGGCCGGCAACCGGGAAAAGCCCATCCTCGGCATCGATCTCGGCACCACCAACGCCTGCGTCGCCCACGTGCGCAGCCGGATCCCGCGGGTGGTCCCGACGGACCGCGGGAGCCTCATCCTGCCCACGGTGGTCGCGCTCGGCGAGAAGGGCGACGTGCTCGTGGGTGGGGTCGCGAAGGACCAGCTCGTCACGAACCCGAAGAACACGATCTACGGCGCGAAGCGGCTCATCGGGCGCAAGTGGAGCTCGAAGGTCGTGCAGGAGCTGCGGAACTACTACTCGTACGACATCGTCGAGGGGCCGAACGGCGAGGCGGCGGTGATGCTCGGCGGCCAGGTCCGCACGCTCCCGCAGGTGAGCGCGATGGTCCTCGCGCACATCAAGAAGATCGCCGAGGCCTTCCTCCAGAAGCCGTGCGAGGAGGCGATCATCTCCGTCCCCGCGTACTACTCCGATGCGCAGCGCCAGGCGGTCCGCGAGGCGGGGCGGCTCGCCGGGTTCGACGTGAAGCGGATCGTCAACGAGCCCACCGCCGCCGCGCTCGCGTACGGCTTCTCGCGCGGGCTCGATCAGAAGGTGCTCGTGTACGACCTCGGCGGCGGCACGTTCGACGTGTCGGTGCTCCAGCTCTCCGGGAACGTCTTCGAGGTCCTCGCCACCGGCGGCGACACCTTCCTCGGCGGCGTCGACTTCGACAACCGCATCATCGACTTCGTCCTCGAGGACTTCTGGCGGCAGCACAAGATCGACCTCGCCCAGTCGCCCATCGCCATGCAGCGCGTGAAGAAGGGCGCCGAGGCCGCGAAGATCGACCTGTCGCTCATCCCGAACGTCGTCATCGACCTGCCGTTCATCGAGGAGCGGAAGGGCAGGCCGCTCGACGTGCGGCTCCCGCTCTCGCGGCAGCAGCTGCACGAGCTCACGATCGACCTCGTGGAGCGGACGTTCCAGATCTGCCACGAGGTGCTCGCGGAGAAGGGCCTCCGTCCGGAGGACATCGACGAGATCATCCTCGTCGGCGGCCAGAGCCGCATGCCGCTCGTGCAGCAGAAGATCCAGGAGCACTTCGGGAAGCCGGCGCGGAAGGGCGTCCACCCCGACGAGTGCGTCGCGCTCGGCGCCGCGCTGCTCGGCGACTCGCTCGACCAGATCGACTCGGTGACGCTCGTGGACGTGCTCTCGATGCCCATCGGCATCGCCACGCCGACGCAGCACTTCCGGAAGATCCTCGACAAGAACCTCACGATCCCGTCGACGAAGAGCTTCCGCCTGCCGCCGCCGCGCGAGCCGGGCCAGCCCATCGAGATCGACATCTACCAGGGCGAGTCCGACGTCCTCGTGGACAACGAGTTCCTCGGGTCGATCCGCCTCCCCGCGGCCGCGACCGGCCGGCGCATCGACTTCAGGCTCGACGAGGAGTGTCTTCTGAAGGTGAGCTTCGACGACCCCGCGAAGGGCATGACGGAGGTCGAGCTCGCGACCCGCGACACGCCGGAAGGGCTCAAGAAGGCCCTCGCCGAGGACGCGCGGAAGCGGCAGGCTAGCGGGGACGAGAGCCCGGCCGGGGAGGAGCGGAGGGGTGGCCTGTTCGGCTGGCTGAAGCGAGGGTAGGGGATGCGGTTCGGGTCGCGGGAGTGGATCCAGGCGGTCGTCGCCGCAGCGAACGCGAACCCCGAGCTCGCCGCCGGCCTCGCCGGGCTCGGGCGCGACGTGGCGATGGTCGTCGAGGCCGATCCGCCGGCGTGGCCGCTCACGGTCGCCGCGTGGGCGGAGCACGACGGCCGCCGCATCGCGCGATGGCGGCTGCTCGCGGACGAGGACGAGATCCTGGAGCTCGAGCCCGCCTACGTGATCCGGGCGCCGTACCGCGCGTTCCGGGCATTGCTCCGCGGCGCGGATCCGGTGGAGGCGGCGCTGTCGGGCAAGGTCAAGGTCGAGGGCGACCTCGAGGCGCTCGTGCGCCGGTCACGCTACCGCCACGTGATCGACGCCGCCCTCGCCGCGGTGCCGACCGAGCTTCCGTGAGGAGAGAGACGAGATGGCACGTCGAGGCAGGGGGTTCGCAGGCGCGCTGTTCGAGACGGGGACGAAGCTCGTGTCGACCGCGGTCGAGGGGATGATGAAGGATCCGCGCGGCCAGGAGGCGGTCGCGCGCGCCGTCGGCCTCGCCCAGCGCGGCAAGCGCCGCGTGGAGGAGCTGCAGGAGAAGGTGATGCAGGCCGCCGGGATCCCCGGTCGCCAGGACTACCAGGACCTCGCGAAGCAGCTCGCGCGCATCAAGCGCAAGGCGCGCGAGCTCGGCGAGAAGGTCGACGCCGCGCGCGGGAACGGCTCCGGCGGCGAGCCGGGCGAGGGTCCGGGCGAGGGCGGATCCACGCACTGATCATGTCGTTGACACCCCTCGGGACCGGCGGCATACTCCGCCGCCTCGCAGCACCGGGGCGCCTAGCTCAGCGGTAGAGCACTGCCTTCACACGGCAGGGGTCGCAGGTTCGAACCCTGCGGCGCCCACTCCGAAGGGCCGGAATCCAGGGAGGAATCCCAGGGTCCCGGCCCTTCGGCTTTCCGCGCGAAGGCGTCGGGTAGAAGCCGGGCGGAACGCGCGTCGAAAGCGGTGGCGCGCGGCACCACCTCGCCAGGCGCTACGGCGACATCCCCAAGGACATCGCAACGCGGTTGCAGAACGCGGGTCGCGCCCGCTGAACGGGCGGCCCGCTCCAGCTGAACGTCCGTCAGAGTTGGCCCGCGTGCCCTCAGCGCACGTAATGTGAACCGTCGGCGCACGACAACGACAGCGTCGACGCGGGAACAGGCCGGGTCGTCGAGGCATCCCGTTTGCAGCCTGGTCACGCATGCGCCGCGCTCGGATCTCTGCCCTGTTCCTGCCCGCGTTCTGCGGGTGCGGGCTCTTCCTGAGCCAGTCCACTGGGAAGGACGCCAACGGCTTCTACGTGTACCCGCAGCAGCAGGCGCCCCCGCACGCCCTGCTGGTCGAAGGCGAAATTCGCGACTCCCTCAGCTTTCGGGCCGAGCCCCGCGCAGTGATCGAGACCCGGACCGACGATCCGGATTACGCGCCGAAGGCGACCATCGACGAGCGCGGCCAGTTCAGTCTGCGGATCGACGTCTGCCGGCGGGAGGCGACCGCCGGCGAGGAGTTCGTCAGTGAACTGCTCATCGGCAGCTCCGACGGCTGCGCGCGCTGGCTCGGGCAGTTCCACTTCCGCGCCCGCCTGGGCGACCGCTGCTCGCTCTCGTACGGGGAGGACACGCTCCCGAAGGAGCACGGGCCGCTCGTCCTCTGGCTGCGCCCGTGCACCGAGGCGGAGTCCCTGAAACGCCCGCAGCGCGGCGAACGGTGACCGAAGGCCCGCCAGCGCCGGTAACTCATATGGCGTGAAGCGACCGCGCGAAGGTCGTCCGGATGCACGCGGATCGCATGCGCAGTGCGAACCCGTGCGAAGCGCCCGGTCCGGTTTCACACGGCAGGGCTCGCACGTTCGAACCCTGCGGCGCCCATGAGGAAAAACGGGAGGTTGGCTTCGCGGCCGGCCTCCCGTCTTCGTTCGTCCGACCGCTGGTGAAGGCGGAGTGACGACGGTTCCGCTCGGGATGGTATCCTCGCCGGGTGGACGCCGATCACGGTACCAGCGACTTCTTGTTCGGCCTGTGCCTCGTCGTCTTCCTGACGGCGTGCTCGGTCGTGCTGGGCGTGCTGTTGCCCGCACCGTGACGGCGGAGCGCCGTGTCGGCCGTCGCGCGCCGTCACCGCGCGGCGCGGTACACGAGCTCGAGCAGCTCGTCGTACATCGCGTCCGCCTTCTCGCCCCCCTCCCGGATCGCGTTCGTCGCGCAGTACTTCAGGTGGTTGCGCATGAGCTCGCGGCCGACCGACCGGAGCGCTTCCTGGACCGCTCCGACCTGGGTGAGGATGTCCGCGCAGTAGCGCCCGTCCTCGACCATCTTCTGGATGCCGCGGACCTGCCCCTCGATCCGGCGGAGCCGCTTCAGGTTCGTCTCGGTCGTCTCCGGATCGACCGCCAGCGCGCGGCCCCCCGGGCCGACGTGGTCTCCGGTCCCGCACGCGCACGCCACGGCCTCGCTCGGCTTCGTCCTCGCCATCGCCGTCACTCCCTCCGCGCGCCGCGGAACCGCCGCAGGCGCAGGCTGTTCGACACCACGCTCACGCTGCTCATCGCCATCGCCGCGCTCGCGAGCACGGGCGAGAGCATGAGCCCGAACGCCGGGTACAGCGCGCCGGCCGCGACCGGGATCCCCACCACGTTGTACGCGAACGCCCAGAAGAGGTTCTGGCGCATCGTCCGCATCGTCCGGCGTGACAGCGCGATGGCGTCGGCCACCGCGCCGAGGTCCGGGCGCATGAGCGTCACGTCCGCGGCTTCCACGGCCACGTCGGTGCCGCCCCCCATCGCGACGCCGACGTCCGCGCGCGCGAGCGCCGGCGCGTCGTTGATGCCGTCGCCGACCATCGCGACGATCTTCCCCTCGGCCTGGAGCCGCTCGATCTCGGCGACCTTCCCCGCGGGGAGGACGCCGGCCACGACGCGCGCCACGCCCGCCTCGCGCGCGACGGCCTCGGCCGTGCTGCGGCCGTCGCCCGTGAGCATCACCACCTCGAGCCCCATCCTCCGGAGCCGCGCGATCGCCTCCCGCGAGGTCGGCCGGAGCGGGTCCGCGATCGCGACGAGCCCCGCGAGCGCGCCGTCGACCGCGGCGAACACGACGGTCCGGCCGCGCGACGCGAGCTCGGCGGCGCGCGCCCGGAGCGGGGCGGGGTCGACGCCCGCCTCGGCGAGGAGCGCTTCGTTGCCCACGAGGACGGCACGGCCGTCCACCGTCCCGCGCGCCCCACGCCCCGTCGCCGACTCGAACGCGGCGGCCGCCAGGGCCGGGGCGCCGCGCTCCGCCGCGTGCGCCACGATCGCCGCCGCCAGCGGGTGCTCGCTCGCGCGCTCCACCGCGGCCACGAGCGCGAGGAGCTCGGGTTCGGACGTCTCCGATCCCGCCGCGAGCGCCACCTCCGTCACGACGGGCTTCCCGGCGGTGATGGTGCCGGTCTTGTCGAGCACGACCGCGCGGACCGCATGCGCGCGCTCCAGCGCCTCGCCGCCCTTGATGAGGACGCCGAGCTCGGCCCCCTTGCCGGTCGCGACCATCACCGCGGTCGGCACCGCGAGCCCCATGGCGCACGGGCAGGCGATGACGAGCACCGCGACCGCGGCCACGAAGGCACGCACCGCAGGCGCCGCGTCCGCGGCGAGGAACCAGGCGACGAACGTGGCGATGGCGATGGAGAGCACCACCGGCACGAAGATCCCGCTGATCCGGTCGGCGAGCTTCTGGATCGGGGCGCGCGACCCCTGCGCCTCGCGCATGAGCCGCACGATCCCGGCGAGCACGCTGTCCGCGCCCACCGCGGTCGCGCGGAACCGGAACGCGCCGGTCCCGTTCAGCGTCGCGCCGATCACGCGATCGCCCGGGCCCTTCCGGACCGGCAGCGGCTCGCCGGTGAGCATCGACTCGTCCACCGCGCTCCCCCCCGACACGACCTCGCCATCCACCGGGATGCGCTCGCCGGGCCGGACCGCCACGACGTCGCCGGGGTGCACCAGCTCGACGGCGACGTCGAGCTCGGCGCCGCCGCGGACGACGCGCGCCGTCGCCGGCTGAAGCTGGACGAGCTTGCGGAGCGCGGCGGAGGTCTCGCGCTTCGCGCGCGCCTCGAGCGCGTTCCCGACGAGGATCAGCGCGATGATGAGGACGACCGCCTCGTAGTAGACGTCCGGCGGCACGCCGCGCGCCAGGAAGAAGCCGGGCGCGACCGTCGCGACGACGGAGAGCAGGTACGCCGCGCCGGTGCCGACCGCGACGAGGGTGTTCATGTCCGCGGAGTGGTGGCGGAAGGCGGCCCACGCCCGCACGTAGAAGTGCCGTCCGGCCCACGCCATGACGGCCGTCGTGAGCAGGAGCAGGGCGAACGCGATCGCCCGCGGCTGGATCGCGTACAGCCACGGCAGCGCGCGGGCGAGCGGCGGATCGAGGACGCGCATGCTCCAGCGCATCAGCGGATCGACGGGCCCGCCGAGGCCCAGGTGCGCGTGGGCGGCCATGAGCGGCATCGACGCGACCATGGCGATCGCGCCCGCCGCCGTCGCCACGAGCGCCTTGGCACGGAGCTCGTGGAACTCCCGGGCGCGTGCCTCGTCCTGCTCCGCGAGCGGGTCGCCGCCGGCGCGCGGGAGGGCGGCGCCGTAGCCCGTCTCCCGGACGCGCGCGACGAGGGCGTCGGCGCTCGAGGTCGCGGGGTCGAACGTCACGGCGGCCTCGGCCGTCATGAGGTTGACGTTCGCGTCCACCACGCCGGGAACGTTCGCGAGCGCCTTCTGGACGCGCGCCTGGCATGCCGCGCAGGTCATCCCGGAGATCTGGAGAGAGACGCGGACGGGCGCGCCGTCCCGGGCCGGCGCGGCGGCCGGCGGCGTCGCCTCGGTCGGAAGGGCCGGTCTCATCACGCCTCCTCGACGACGAGGGTGCCGCGGAGCATCCCCATCCCGCAGGTGAACTCGTACGTACCGGCACGAGTCGGCGGCAGGTCGATCCCGGTGCGCTGGTGGGCGGGGAGGAAGCGGCGGACGCCGAGGTCCGGGATCACCACCTCCTCCGAGCAGCTCGAGTCCTCGCGCCGGTCGAAGACGAGCCGCGCCGGCTGGCCCGCGCGCAGCCGCACGCGAGACGGCGCGTAGCCGCCCTCCACGCGGATGACAGCCTGCTGCAGGCCGGTCGCGCCGACCTTCGCCGCGACCGCCGCCTTCCGGCGCTCGGCGAGGAAGAAGTACCAGTTCACCCACGCGATCGCCGCGACTCCCAGCACCGCGACGACGACCTTGCTCACGTCCACGATGTTGCCTCCGTGCCGCTCGCCGCGAGCAGCACCCCGATTCCTATATACGGGGGGAGGGTATGTCAAGCGGAGGAGGGGGCGCTCGCCGGCGGCGAGGCACCGGGAGCGCCGAGCCGTAACGGATCGCGTGACAGCGTGACGGAGGTCGAGTCTCCACGCAGCCGCGCGAGTGTCGTCTCCCGCCGATTCCCGGGGGGAGAGGCGGCGCGGGCGACGGCACGTCCCTCGCATTCGTGGCGTGGAGCCGAAACGAACCGGAAAGGAACACCATGATTGCCAGGCTGATTGCGCTGTCTCTCTCCGCGGGCTTCACCACGATCGCCTTCGCGAACGATCTCCCTCCGTATGCGGGCTCGCACGACGACGCCTCGTACGGCGACGCGACGCACGCGACGTTCGGCGTCGAGCTCCCGCGCCCCGACGACACGACCGTGGTCGGGTCGCGGTACGACGACACGAGCTACGCGCGGCCAGCCCGCGACGCGCGCGCCGAGCAGCGGAGCGAGACGCGTCTCCCCCGGCGCGACGACTGCAAGTGCCGCTCGTGACGACGCCCTGGTCGCCACCACCAACGCTCATCGACGGACACGATATCGGAGTCTCTCCCACGCGCAGATCCTGGCATCACGGCCGACACCGCCCCACCGCGCTCGCGGGCGCGCGGTTTATCGCCTGTGCCTCGTCGACGGGAGCGCTCGACGACACTGACGGTGCTAGCGTGCGGTCATGCTTCGCTCGACCGGTCACTCCGCCGTCGTCCGCGTCCTCGCGGCGATCCTCGCCGCGTGTCTCCCCGTCCTCGGCTCCGCCGAGTTCCACTGCGAGCGCTCCGTGGAGGTGAACGCGTCGTGGTGCCAGGAGAGCGTGATGCCGAGCGTCCGCCAGGTGGACGCGAGCGCCATCTGTCTCGACTTCCAGAAGCGCCTCGCCGCGAAGTGCAAGCCGAGCTGGGACCAGGTGAAGTCGTGCGACGAGTTCTCCCGCCGCTTCGCCGACCTGCTCGTCGCGACGTGCCTCGCCCGCGGCGTCTCCGAGAAGGCGTGCGAGGACTGGGGGAACAGCTTCGCCGTCGGCCCGCTCACCCGCTGCGAGCGGAAGAAGGTCTCGTACTGACGCGGTCGACCGGCGCGCTCGGTCGTGGCCGGAGGTGCCGTCGAGCGCGAACGACGGGTGACCGCACGCTGGTGGTCGAAGGTGCTACCCCCCGGATGCCGCGTCGGGCGCGCGCTGGGTGCTTTCACGCACCGATGGGCGAGGTCGCGCAGCCGCTTTCGTACATTCCGTACGGGCGCTGCGTGACGGGGACGCCACGGTTCTGGAGCGCCCGCATCCGTCGTTGGAATCCATACGATGCCAGCGGAGCGGGGTTTGCCGTCCGGGCCGGATCGATTCCTGCACGTTCCGTGTCGGTGCCGCGATCAGTGCTCGTCTGGGCGATCCTCTGGTCCGTGTTCGCGCGTGCTGCGTTCGCGCAGCCGATGGGCGATCCCACTCCCGGCACCCTCGCCCCCCTCGTCGTCATCGTGAACCCGATGGACGGCGGCGTCGTCGGGCAGCGCATCCGCGTCGAGGCGCGCGTCCAGCACCCGCTGGGCCTCGGGGCGATCGCGTCGGTCAGGCTGTCGATCGCGGGCGCGAGCACCTCGAGCATAGCGCTCGTGCAGAACGCGAGATACGCGGGCGCGGGAGGCAGCGCCATCTACGAGGCGACGGTCGCGCTGCTGCCGGGGACCTCGACGCTCGTGGCGACCGCGACCGACACGGAAGGGCGCGCGACCACCTCGGCCGTGGTGTCGGTGGTGGCGAACGCCGGGATGGGCGATGGCAACCTGCTCGTGCGCGACAACTCGAGCCAGCTCTGCACCGCGTGCCACGTGCTGTCCGACCACGGGAGCGAGACGCTCGGTCGCGCGTACGGCGCGTGGACGACGACCTGCCGCGACTGTCACGCGCCCCACGGGACCCGGAACGTCGAGCTGATCCGGGAGACCATCAAGCCGCCCTTCGTCACCGGGACGGAAGCTCCGCCGGCGAGGCCGGTCCGGATCGGCACGCCGACCGGCTACTCCGCGGCGGGCGGCGTCGCGAACCCCGGGCTGGCGAGCTTCGCGAACGGCGACGGGAGCGGCCCCTGCCAGGTGTGCCACACGCGGACCTCGCGCTGGCGGAGCGGCGGCACCCCGGACGCGGTCCACGTCGGCAGGTGCGGGTACTGCCATCGGCACGAGAAGGGCTTCAGCGGACGGTGCCAGGACTGCCACCCGACACCGCCGAGCACCGGCGCGCACGCGGCGCACCACGGGCCGAACGCGCCCGAGCCGCCGTTCCCCACCGACGAGCGGCCGTTCGGCTGCGGGACCTGCCACCCGACGAGTCCGGATTCCCACGGCAACGGCGTCGAGGAGATCGTGCTGAACCCGTCGATCGTCCTGCCGGGCGGGACGCAGACCACGGGAGCACAGAGCAGCGGCTCCTCGACGGCGACGAGCTGCCTCGTGGCGTGCCATTACCCGCTCGGCGCGCCGGCGCCGTCGCAGGCGGTGACGTGGAGCGCGGCCGGGCCGCTTCCGTGCACCTCCTGTCACAGCCGGATCAACCCCGGCGGCGCCGCCCCGACGCCCCGCGCCGGACCTTCGCTCCACGATCCGATCTTCTCGGAGGCGCGGCCTGCGAGCGGGGAGCCGACGAGCTGCTGGTCCTGCCACGAACCGGCCTCGCACGACGCGAAGCACACGACGGGGAATCCCGGGCTCGTCGCGAGCAGCGCGGTGAACCTGGTGTGCGTCACGTGCCACTCGCCACCCTCCGGCCCCGGCGCCGGACCGCAGGGACAGGTGCTACACCACGGGAACGACGCGGAGAGCTCCGCGACACCGCCCGTCCTGCCTGGGTGGAGCGAGGCGACGCAGGACTCCACCTCGGGTGACTTCCACGGCGGGCGCCGCGGGACGTGTTTCGATCCGAACAACGGGCCCGTGCCCTGCGCCCCCGGAGTCACGCCGACCGGCTACGGCGGCACGCTCCGGGCGCCGTACTACCGCGGGTACCCGGCCATGCCCTGCACCGCGTGCCACGCCGGCCACGCGAGCCGGAACAGCTTCCTGTTCGCGTCGACCGTGAACGGCGTCGCCGTTCCCGCGAACGCGATCGACCGGACCGGCGTCGGCGCCGAGCGCCTCTGCGAGGCGTGCCACGCGGGCGGCCGGCACGAGCGCTGCGCGGCGTGCCACACCGACGCGATGATCTGCGACAGCGGTCAGTGCTGGATGGATCCGAGCGCGAACCACGTCGATCCCGCCGGGCCGGGCACCGCCTGCTTCTATTGCCACGGCCACGAGGGCATCCGGTTCTGGACCGAGCCATACAGCGGCCAGGGGATGTCGTCCGGCAATTGCGCCCATTGCCACGGCTTCAGCATACCGGCGCCCCGGTACGATCCGCCGAGGATCGCGACCTGGTCGGACGGCGCGCCCAGGGCGACCGGGGTCACCTGGGCGGGCGCGACCATCTCGTGGACGACCGACGAGGCGGCGTCCTCGTGGCTCGAGTTCGGGGTGGGGCTGCCGGGATGGGTCGCCGGGAGCGCGGACCTCGTCCAGAACCACAGCGTGACCCTGAGCGGGCTCACTCCCGGTACGACGTACGTCTGGCGCGTCCGGAGCGCCGACGCCCAGCGGAACGTGCTCCGTACGCCGATCTCCACGTTCACGACGACTTCTTCGGACGCGCCCCCGCGCCCGGACGTGGTCCCGGTGGGCTGGACCGGAGTCACCGCGGCGCCGTCGATGTCCCAGGCCCTCCAGTGGTACCCGGTGACCGGGCCGAGCGGGAACACCCTGGAGTACCGCGTGCAGCTCGGGTCGGACGCGACCTTCACGTGGCTCGCGAGCGGGGCTCCTCCCGACTCGGGCTGGATCGCCGGCGCTCCCGGGACGAACGGCGGGAAGGCGACCCTCTCCTTCGTCGTCTCGCTCACGAACCTGCCGATGGACGATTGCGTCACCGAGCCCATCCCGAGCAACACCTACTACTGGCGCGTCAAGGCGCGGGATGCGGTCACGCGCGTCGAGTCGGACTGGTCGGTGATCGACGTGTTCCAGGCGACGTCCTGGGACTCGGGCCACTGCGGCTACTAGATTGGCCCGGCATCCTCCGGGACGCGGCGTTCAGCGCCTCCGCGTCGGGCGCGCCCGACGACCCGTGCGACCGGGGGCGGGCACCGCGGGGCGCCGAGGAGCCGGCGCCCGGCGGTGCCGCCGGCGCTCCGTCAGAAGAGCGGGGTGGGGCAGGACTCCGGACCGGGCTGGAGGAAGCTGCGGTCGTTGTTCGCGGCGTCGAGCGCGTTCTTGAGCGCCTCCTGGAGCTTCCGCGCGTCGCACGGCGCGACCGTGAGCGCGTTCGCGCCGAGCGACGCGTTCGCCTCGTCCATCAACGCCTCGACCGTCGCGAAGCCCGCCGGGTTGGCGCTCGTCGCGCCGGGCGCATACACGAGCGCGGAGCCGCTCACGAGGCCGTGCCGGACGTTCAGCTCCATCGCGGCGAGCTGCGCGGACAGCATGTACGCCATGTTGGTCGCCGTCGCGCCGAGGATCCAGGCGCGGAACGCCGAGCCGCTCGCCGGGTCGAAGTCCGCGCCGCTCGCGTCGCGGAGGTGGACGTCCGACCCGAGGAAGGCGAGGTCCCCGGCCGTGAGCAGCGCCTGCCCGTTCTTGTTCGACCAGAAGCCGAGCGTCTTGCCGCCGCCCGGGCCGAGGCAGACGTTGCCGAAGTACACGCCGGTGACGCCGGAGTCGTCCACGACGTCGAGCGTGTACGTGCGGTCGGAGTGGAGCGTCGCGGTCGCGCCCCCCGTCGTCCCGAGCTGGCTCTCGACGTTGCCGGTCTGCATCCAGGTCGTGGGCGCGAGCGGCTGGCGCTCCGCGAAGGTGAAGACGTCCGCGACGAGGGTCACGTCGAACGTCCCGTCGGAGGCGGTGAGCAGCGTCCCCGCGATCTCGTCCGTGAAGTCGATGGCCCATCCGCCGATGCCCGGCTCGCCGTCGTCGTACCGCCCGTTCGCGTTCGTGTCGTAGTACTTCATGCCGGACACCGTCGGGAACGCGTGGCCCGCCCCGATCCGGAACGCGTCGAACTTGCACTGGCTCGGCGACGTCGCCCCGGCCTGGCAGATCGCGAGGATGTAGACGCCGCCCGGGTTCGGGGTGTCCGCGAAGGGAGCGACGCCGATGACGCGCCGGCCGCCCGGGTTCGTCCCGAGCGCGTGCGGCCCGGAGTACGCGATCTCGTGGCTCCCCGCGGTGAAGGTCCGGTCGGTGGCGGAGTCGAGGCTCAGGTTGCCCTCCGCGCCGTCGACGAAGCCGCCGTTCGCCGCGCCGGGCGCGAGCACCGCGAAGAAGTAGTCGCCGTCCGACAGCCCGGCCCGCGTCGGGCCGCCGCTCATGTACACGAACTCCTTGCCAGCGTAGTGGTTGCAGTTCACCCCGTTCACGCCGTCGAGACAGCCGCCGAGCGTCGCGTCGAAGGTCGTGTAGCCCGCCTCCGCCACGATGCCCTGCGTGACGACCGTGCCCCGCTCCCCGGCCCGCTCCGCCCGGCTGCACGCCGCGAGCCCGACCGCGACCGCGGCGATCGTGACGTATCGTGAATACCACCCGAACCTGGTCTGCATGGCTTTCTCCCCCCTCGAGAAGGTCGACGGATCGCGGCTGGCGATCCGGGTCTGGTCCTGCCGGTCTCCGCCTCTCGGCCCACCGCCGAGGACGTGCCCCTCCACTGTCAGGCCGTGTGTGCTCGGCGGGCCGGTGTGACCGGGCGCGACGCTGACATGCCGCAGCCGCGGGCAGGTGCACTCGATGGGCGTCCCCGGTCTCCCCACCCTCGATCCGCGGAGGGCCGGCCCTGGATCCGTGGAGTTCCCCGGCGCGGCCTGCCTCGCACGGGGGGCGCGGACGCCCCGCGCGGCGCTCTCCGCGCGTGAAGGCGGCTGCGCCCGCGCGTCGTTGCGCGGGCGGGCGCGGACGTTAAGCCTCGTTCGCGAGGAGACCTCCATGCCCGACGCGAACCGGCGTCACCCGAACGTCGTCCACCTGACCGAGGTCGAGCCCCGGACCGTGTCCGCCGGCACTCGGTTCGCCTTCACGACGCGCTGGTTCACCCGCGCGACGGGCGCGAGGGGCGTCGGCTGCAGCTGGTTCGAGGTGCCGCCCGGGAAGACGGCGTTCCCGGCGCACTACCACTGCGCGAACGAGGAGTCGGCCTACGTGCTCGAGGGCGAGGCCACCCTGCGGATCGGCGATCGCACCGTGCCGATCCGCGCCGGCGACTACGTCACGTTCCCGGTCGGCCCCGAGGCCGTGCACGAGATCGTGAACACCGGCACGACGCCGCTGCGGTACCTCGCGTTCTCGACCCTCCTGCCGACCGAGGTGGTGGGCTACCCCGACTCGCGGAAGATCGGCACCACGGCGACGGCGCGGTTCGGCGAGCAGCCGTGGATCCGCGGCCTCTTCCGCGAGGGATCGAGCGTCGACTACTACGACGGCGAGAAGATGGAGCCCTGAGGCATGCGCGGCGTCCGGGTCCGGCTCCTCGCGGTGCTCGCGCTCGGCTGCGCCTGCGGGACGGCCCGCGAGGCGCGCGGCGCGGACGCTCCGGGCTGCCTGCTCGTCGAGGACGGGTGGGGGCCGGCGGGGCAGGTGCCGATCCGCGTCGAGCGGGTCGCCACGGGGCTCGAGGTGCCGTGGGGGCTCGCGTTCCTGCCGGGCGGCGACGTCCTGGTGACGGAGCGCCCGGGGCGCGTGCGGCTGCTCCACGGCGGCCAGCTCGTCCCCGAGCCGGTCGCGCGGGTCACCGTCTCGGAGGGCGGGGAGGGCGGGCTCCTCGGCATCGCCGCGGATCCCCGGTTCGCGGAGAACCGCCGGTTCTACGTGTACTACACGACGAGCAAGGGCGGACGCGACGTGAACCGGCTCGTGCGCTACGTCCTCGCGCCCGACGGGCTCTCCGCCCGCGAGGACCGGGTCCTCCTCGACGACGTCTCGGCGGCGCGGTTCCACGACGGCGGCCGCGTCCGCTTCGGGCCGGACGGGCTCCTGTACGTCGGCACGGGCGACGCGGGCGACCCGCCGCGCGCCCAGGACCCCGCGAGCCCGAACGGGAAGCTCCTCCGGCTCACCACCGACGGCGCCGCGCCGCCGGACAACCCGCAGCCCGGGAGCCCGGTGTTCCTGAGCGGGCTCCGAAACGTCGAGGCGTTCGACTGGCTCGACGCGCGGACCCTCGTCGTCGCCGACCACGGTCCGAGCGGCGAGCTCGGCCGCACCGGTCACGATCGCGTGCTCGTCGCGACCGCCGGCGCGAACCTCGGCTGGCCGGACGTGTACGGTTGCCAGGCGCGCGCCGGGATGCCCGCGCCCACGATCTCCTGGGTGCAGGCGGCGCCGCCCGGCGGAGCCAGCGTCTACCGCGGCGGCGCGGTCCCGGCGTGGAAGGGCAGCGTGCTCGTCGGGACCCTCGGCTCTCGCCACCTGCACCGGATCGTCCTCGGAGAGGGCGGCCGGCTCGCGAGCCACGAGGTCTACCTGGCCGGCGACCCTCCGCAGGGGCTCGGCCGGGTCCGCGAGGTGGTACAGGGACCGGACGGCGCGGTCTGGGTCACGACCAGCAACTGCGACGGTCGGGGCACCTGCCCGGAGGAGAAGGACGCGATCCTCCGGATCGTCGCCCGGTAGCGTCGCCCCCGCCGAGGCGACTGCGTGGCGATTCGCCCCGGAGACACGGGACACGCCGCCCCGGAACGCCACGCCACCCGGGACCCCCATGCGGGGCGCGCTCACGTAAGTCCTCAGAAAGACGGGCTTGCGGGACGGGAGCTGGGCCGGCACGCCGCGTGCTCTTCCTCCGCTCGTGAGGCGCGAGACACACAACCCCCCGCGCCACCAGGGAGAACACCTCATGCGTAAGCTCGTGACGATGCTCGCCGCCTTCGCCGTCCTCGCCCTCTCCACCGCCGCCCGCGCCGAGGAGGCCGCTGCTCCGGCCGCCGCCCCCGCGCCGGCCGCCGCCGAGGCGAAGACCGAGGCCAAGGCCGAGGCGAAGCCGGCCGCCAAGCCGGCCGCGAAGAAGCACTCGAGCCACAAGAAGACCACCGAGAAGAAGGCCGAGACCGCCGCCCCCGCCGCCGCGAAGTAACATTGCGGTAGCGGACCCCGGTGCCGGCGGTTCGCGCCGCCGGCGCCGGGTCCACCCGGGCGCGAGGCGGGAGCTTCCATGTCTCTGCGTGCCCGGATCATCCTCCTCTTCGCGGCGACGCTGGTCTGTACGCTCGCCGTCGCCGCCTACCTCGGCGAGCAGGTCGCGAAGCGCGTCATCGAGCGCAGCCTGCGCGACCGCACCGCGGATGTCGCGAAGGCGATCGCCGAGGAGCTGGACCTCACTCCCCGCACCGACGTCGAGCAGGCGTCCTCGCTCCTCGAGGGGCAGCTGCTCCGGCGGCGCGGCATCCGCTCCGCCGAGCTCGCGATCCGCAAGGGCAGCGAGGTCAAGGTCGCGCGGGTGACGATGGGAGCGGACGGTCCGGAGACGTCCCTCGACACCATCTCGTCCCGCGCGTTCGCCGTCGAGACCACCGTGACGCGCGTCGAGTTCGCGCAGGGTCGCGGCTGGCGCGTCGATCACCCGCTGCACGACACGCCGAAGCACATCTTCGGCGCGCTCCGCATCGAGTCGAACCTGTCGGAGGTGGAGGAGATCGCCTCGACGGAGCGGAACGTCTTCTTCCTCGTTGCCGGTATCGGCGCGGCGCTCATCGCGATCGTCTTCAGCGCCATGCTCGGCCGGATGCTCGTGCGGCCGCTCTCGCAGCTCGCCGTCTCGGTGGAGCGCGTGGAGTCGGGCGCGCTCGACGTGGGCGCCGTCCCCGGGACCGAGCGGCAGGACGAGATCGGCGTCCTCGCCCGCGGGCTCGCCGCGATGCTCTCCCGCGTCCGCCGCGTCAACTCGAACCTGAAGTCCATGATCGACGACGCCACCGCCGACCTCGCGACCAAGAACCGCGAGCTCGCGGAGGTGAACAGCCTGCTCGTCGAGGCGCGGCGCGACCTCACCTCGAAGGAGCGCCTCGCCGCGCTCGGCCAGCTCTCCGGGACGATCGCGCACGAGCTCGGGAACCCGCTCAACACCATCAGCGGTCACGTCCAGCTCCTCGCGCGCGACCCCGCCTGCCCCGAGGTGCTGCGGCCCGGGCTCCAGGCGCTCGAGGGCGAGGTGAAGCGCATGACCGGCATCATCCGCCGGTTCCTCGACTCTGCGCGGGCGCTCGCCCCCGATCCGGAGCCGGTGGACGTGGCCGCGCTCGTCGACGACGTGCTCGACCTCTCCGTCCCGCGCGGCGCCCGGGTCCGCATCGAGGTCGAGCGCGACGTCCCGGCGGATCTCGGCGAGGTGCGCCTCGACCCGACGCTCGTCCGGCACGTGCTCACGAACCTCGTCGCGAACGCCGTCGACGCGATGTCCGAAGGCGGGCGGCTCGTGGTGGGCGCCGCGCGCCGCAACGGTCAGCTCGCGCTCTCGGTGAAGGACACCGGCCCCGGGATCGGGCCCGACGAGCGGAAGCGGATCTTCGAGCCGTTCTACACGACGAAGCCACGCGGGAAGGGGACGGGCCTCGGGCTCGCCATCTCCCGCGAGATCGCCAACGCGCTGAAGGGCCGGATCGAGGTCGAGAGCGAGCCCGGCGTCGGCTCGACGTTCACGCTATGGATCCCCACGGCCGCGGACGAGGTCCGCGGGGAGGGTCGCGATGCCGCAGCCGCCGTTCCGGATCCTGGTCGTCGATGACGATCCCGCGAGCCGCGCGCTGCTCGCGCGGATCCTCTCGTCGCGCGGCCACGCGGTCGAGGCGCTCGCCGACGGCAAGGACGCCCTCGCCGCCCTCGAGCGCGGGCCCGCGGACCTGGTCGTCTCCGACATCCGGATGGCGGAGGTGGGCGGGTACGAGCTCGCCGAGGCCATGCGCGAGAAGGTCCCCGAGACCCCCATCATCCTCGTGACCGCGTTCGGCAACATCGAGGGCGCGGTGGAGGCGATCCGCCGGGGCGCGTTCGACTACATCTCCAAGCCCTACGACGTCGACGCGATCGCGGTCGTCGTCGACCGGGCGCTCCGGCAGCGCGCCCTCGTGCTCGAGAACCGCGCGCTCCGCCGGCAGGTGCGGGACAAGTACCGGCTCGAGAACGTGGTGGGCCGGAGCGAGGCGATGCTCGAGGTCTACAAGACCGCCGCGCGCGTCGCCGCGTCGAGCGCGACGGTCCTCATCCTCGGAGAGAGCGGGACGGGGAAGGAGCTGGTCGCGCGGGCGATCCACACGGCGTCCAGCCGGGCCGCCGGTCCGTTCGTGCCGGTCGATTGCGGCGCCATCGCGGAGGGGGTCCTCGAGTCCGAGCTGTTCGGGCACGCCCGGGGCGCGTTCACCGGGGCGCAGGCCGCGCGCCGCGGCCTCTTCGAGGAGGCCAGCGGCGGGACGCTGTTCCTCGACGAGATCGGCGACATCGGGCCGGGGCTGCAGGCGCGGCTGCTGCGCGCGCTCCAGGAGGGCGAGATCCGGCCGGTCGGCACGAACGAGCCGGTGACGGTGGACGTCCGCGTGGTCGCCGCCACGAACAAGGACCTCGCTCTCGCGGTGAAGGACGGCAAGTTCCGCGAGGATCTCTACTACCGCCTGAACGTCGTCACCATCCGCATCCCGCCGCTCCGCGATCGCCGGGAGGACATCCTGCTCCTCGCCGAGCACTTCGCGGCGAAGCACGGCCGGCCCGAGGCGGCGATCACGCCGGCGGCGCGCGATCTGCTCGTCGCGTACGCCTGGCCGGGGAACGTCCGCGAGCTCGAGAACGTCGTCGCGCGGGCGCTGGCGCTGAACCCGAGCGGCATGATCGTCCCGGAGGACCTGCCCGACGCGATCCGCCCGGCCGGCGCGCCGCCGGTCCCGCCGCCCGGCACCGGGGAGCGCCCGACGCTCGCGGAGGTGGAGCGGCGATACGCGGCCCAGGTGCTCGCGGAGCAGGGCGGGAACAAGACGCGCGCGGCCGAGGTGCTCGGGATCGATCGCAAGACGCTTTACCGGATCCTCGGCGAGAAGGACGAGGGGCGGGCGTAGCGCGGTCGTCAGGCGCGCGCGGCGGCTCGCCGGAACCGCGGCGGCTCGGAGCGACGCCGGCGCGCGCGGAGCGCGAAGGTCACGCCGAACCAGACGCCGTGCAGCACGACGGCCGCCGCGACGCCCGCTGCGATCGCGGGCGTGGCGGCGCGCGTGAGGACGTACGTCACCACCCCGAGCTGCGCCGCGAGGGCGAGGGCGAGCGGCGTGAGCGAGGCGACGAGCAGGCGCGTCGCGACGCGGTGGAACCGCTCCGTCTCCTCGCCGCCCTCGACGATGCGGTGGTACGCGGCGGGCGCGATGAGGAGCACGATCGCGGCGCACGTCACGACGATCGCCGCGAGGTGGACGAGCTGCGCCTGGCGCGGCAGCTCCCCGAAACGCTCGGTCAGCACGGCCGCGAGCGCGAACCCGAGGAGCGCCTGCGCCCCGGGAAGCATCATGCGCGCCTCCGTGAGGACGTGGTGGATCTTGTTCTGCAGCGAAGGCGGCGCCATCTCCTCGTCCCCGCTCCTGTTGCGGGCGCGGCCTCCGGCGCCGCGCGAGAGCGGTCCACCCGTACCAGCAGCCGACGGCCATCGCCGCGGTCGACCCGCCGACCGCGGCGGCGCCGCCCGCGCCGAGCACCGGCTGTGCCGCCACGACGACGTCCAGCCCGAGGCCGACGCCGAGCGGGAGCAGCGCGAGCCCGACGGACCGCGTGGTGAGCCGGAGCTGCCGCCGCGTGTCCTCCCCGGCCTCGACGAGGCGGTGGAACGCCGCTGGCAGCACGATGAGCGCGAAGGCGCAGAGCATGACGCAGAGCGCCACGAGCTTCAGCGCGCGCGCCCAGCCCGGCAGGTCGGAGAAGGCGCGAGCGAAGAACGCGCGGTACTCGAACCCGAGCAGCACCTGCGTCCCGAGGAGCAGGATGCGTCCTTCGTCGAGCGCCTCCTGCACCTTGCTCGAGAGCTTCGCCACGCCGCCTCCTGGCGTAACCTTGCGGCCGCGGCCGTCCACGCGAAACCCCGCCGTCGGCCGTGGCCGGCCTCGATCCGCGCCGCGCGGTGGCCCGGACTCCGTCAACGGACCGGCCGTCCCCGGCCACGGGCTGGGGCGGCACGTGGTCACGCCACGGCGGAGGTGTCCGCGTCGAGCGGCTCCAGGCGGAGCGCGGGTCCGGTCGCGGGGACCTCGACGGTCGCCCACGTCCGGTCCTCGTCCTCGAGGACCTCGAGGCCGAACCCGACGAGCAGGCGGACGTGATCGGGCTCTCCGGGCCGGAACCGGACTCGCTTCTCCCGGCGGTGCTCCCGAGCCCACGCGGCGAGGAGGCAGGCGGCGAAGTCGCAGGCCTCCTCCGCGTGCGTCAGGTCGACGATGAAGTCGTGCGCCCGCGACTCGTCCATCTCGAGTCGGAGCGCCCACGCCGACGACCCGTCGAACGCGCCGTACACCGCCAGCACGATCGCGTCGTCGGCCTCCCTCCGGACGATCGCTGCTCCAGTCATCGCAAACGGAAATTAGGCACGCGCGGCGCGGGGCAACGCCGGATTTTTGATTATGCTCCCGGACGTGCCTTCTCCTCGCCCGATGGCGATCTTGTTCGATCTGGACGGGACCCTGGTGGACACGGTCCCGCTCATCCTCGCCACCGTGCGCCACGCCTTCGACGGGTACGGCTGGTGCCCATCGGAGGCGGAGTGGATCGCGGGGATCGGGACACCTCTCCGGACGCAGCTCGCCGGATTCGCTCGGGCGCCGGAGGACGTAGAGCTGCTCCAGGCGCGCTACCGGCGGTTCTGGCTCGCCGAGCACGACCGGATGACCCGCTGCTTCCCGGGCGCGCTCGAGGTCGTCGAGCGCCTGGCCGCGCGCGGGCACCCGCTCGGCGTGGTCACCGCGAAGGTCGAGGAGGGCGCCTGGCGCACCCTCCGTCACACGGGCCTCGACCGCTCGATGGGGGCCGTCGTGGGGGCGGACAGCTGCGCCCGCGCGAAGCCCGACCCGGAGCCGGTGCTGCTCGCGCTGTCGCGGCTCGGGCGCCCGCCGTCGGAGGCGCTCCTCCTCGGCGACTCCCCGCACGACCTCGTCGCCGGGCGGCGCGCCGGCGTGCGGACCGCGGCGGCGCTGTGGGGCGCGTGCAGCGCGGAGGCGCTCGCGGCGGCCGAGCCGGACCACCGCCTCGCGACCATCGGCGAGCTCCTCGCCCTCGTGGACGCGGGGTGAGCGCGGACGGGCCTTCGTCCGCCACGGCCGAGACACGTTCGCGGCATCGGTGCGGACCACCGTGGCGCTTCGTTGCGGAGGTGGCGGCGTCGAGCCCCGCGGCGTGATAGGACTCCCGAGGAGCATGCGCGTCGCCTATCTCGGCCCCCCCGGTACCTTCAGCGAGGAGGCGGTCTCCCGCTGCGATCTCACGCAGGGCGGCGAGGCCCTCCCGTACTCCACCTTCGCGGACGCCTACGACGCGCTGCTGTCGCGCGCCGTCGACGCCGCGCTCCTCCCCATCGAGAACTCCATCGAGGGCGCCGTGAGCACGGTCCTCGACCTGCTCGTGCTGAAGCCCGGCCCGCGCATCCGGCGCGAGGTGCTGCTGCCCGTGCGCCAGCACCTCCTCGCGCGCCCGGGCACCCGCCTCGAGGACGTCCGGCGCGTCCTCTCGCACCCCCAGCCGTTCGGGCAGTGCGCGAGGTTCCTGCGCGAGCGGCTCCCGCAGGCGGCGCTCGAGTCGCAGACCTCCACCGCGGAGGCCGCCCGCAAGGTCGCGGCCGGCGAGTCCGCGGCGGCCGCGATCGGCTCTCGCGCGGCGGCGGACCGCTACGGCCTCGCGCTGCTCGCCGAGTCGATCCAGGACTCGGACGAGAACGTGACGCGGTTCGTCCTCCTCGCGCCGAGCGACGAGGCCCCCACCGGCGCCGATCGGACGAGCATCGCGTTCACCCTCGATCGCGATCGGCCCGGCGGTCTCCACGAGGTCCTCGGCGAGTTCGCCCGGCGCGGGATCAACCTGTCCAAGATCGAGAGCCGCCCGACCAAGCGCACGATGGGCCACTACGTCTTCTACCTGGACTTCGAGGGCCACCGGGCCGAGCCCGCGTGCGCCGAGGCGCTCGCGTGCGTGCTCGGCCGCGTCCACACGCTGTGGCTGCTCGGCTCGTATCCGCGGGCAACCTGATCTCGCAAATACGAGCTCGTTCCCTGCTCGTATCCCTCTCCGCCGCGTCGTACAGGCTCGGGTCCTTCGTTCGTAGCCCCTCTCCGCCGCGCGGCTTCATCGCGTGGGGGAGAGCAACCGTGTTGACCGTCAAGCCGCGACGGTGACCAACGCGCCCCCCCCACCTTGAGTCACGTTCGCACTCGCTTTCCCGTCAGCGATCTCAGTCCCATTCACTTTCGCGTCCGCCCGATGCCGGGTGCTGGGCGCTCCGGTGTACGGCGCCGCGCCGGCGTGGAGGCCCCCTCGTCCGTGCTCGCCGCGGACTCGCGACCGGGCGCCGTAGGTCGATCGGGCGCCGAAGCGCGCGGGGCCGCGGCACGCCCGGACGCGCCACGCTCGCGCCCGGGCGTGGCGTGCGTCGCGCGAGGCGAACGGTTCCGTGGGGCGCTCGCGTGTCACGTCGCGTGCACCGCGGCTGAAGTACTGTCGACCGGGTCCGTACGCAGCGACGCGGCTGCGCGCGGGCGAGGGGGCCTCCCCGACTGTATGGCGCGGCGCCTGTTGGCGTTCGCGATCCCGGCCTCGCTTTCGCCGCTCGCCGCTCGCCCTCGCCCTCGCCCTCGCCCTCGCCCTCGCCCGAGCCCGACCTCGACCTCGACCCCGACCCCGACTTCGACCCCGACTCCGACCCCGAACCCGAGCCCGAACCCGAGCCCGACCTCGACCCCGACTCCGACCCCGACCCCGACTCCGACCCCGACCCCGACCCCGACTTCGACCCCGACTTCGACCCCGACCCCGACCCCGACCCCGACTTCGACCCCGACCCCGACCCCGACCCCGACCCCGACCTCGACCTCGACCCCGACTTCGACCCCGACCCCGACCCCGACCCCGACCTCGACCCCGACCCCGACTCCGACTCCGACCTCGACCTCGACCCCGACCTCGACCCCGACTCCGACTCCGACCTCGACCTCGACCCCGACTCCGACCTCGACTCCGACCTCGACCGAATCCGACCTCGACCTCGACCGAATCCGACCTCGACGCCGACCTCGACGCGGACCTCGCGCTGGTCATCTTCGCCCGGCACACCAGATCCCTCCCTCTCCCCCGCGCGGCTTCATCGCGTGGGGGAGAGGGCCGGGGTGAGGGGGCGCGTCCCCAACGCGAACTCCCGTCTCCACGGGATCCCCTCCCCATCGCCGACGGGGGAGTCACGCCGGCGGCAGCACCCCCGCGAGCGCCCGCAGGTGCTCGCCGGTCGCCCCGCAGCACCCACCCACGACCCGGAGCCCCGCCGCGACCGCCGGCCGGACCGCGTCCGCGAACGCCGCGGGCGCGAGGAGCGCGCCGGGGAGGCCCGGGCTCGGCTTCGCGACGAGCGGCGCCGGCAGCTTCCGCGCCGCCCAGTCCGCGAGCCGCGCGAGCGCCTTCCCCGGCGAGACGCAGTTCACGCCGACCGCGAGCGCGCCGTCGAGCGCCACGTCGGCGAGGAGCGCCTCGGCGGCGGTGCCGTCCGGCGCCTCGAGATCGCCGAGACGTTCGCGCAGCGTGAACGTCACGACGACCGGTAGCCCGGTATCGCGCGCGGCAGCGAGCGCGAGGCGGGCCTCGCCGAGATCCCACTGGCTCTCGATCCAGATCAGGTCGGCGCCGGCGGCGGCGAGGGCGCCCGCGGCACCGGCGTAGCGGGCGCGGAGCCCGGCCGGGTCCGCCGGCGGGCGGCCCGGCACGACGAGCCCGGTCGGGCCGAGGTCGCCCGCGACCAGCACGCCCGGCGCCGCGTCGCGAGCGAGCGCGACCGCGGTCCGGCAGAGCGCCGCGACGTCTGCGCCGGGGAGGGCCGCCTCGAGGCGCGGCGCGGCGACGTTGAACGTGCTGGTGAGGAGGACCCGCGCGCCCGCCGCGGCGTGCGCCCGGTGCACGCGGGCGATCTCGGCGGGACGCTCCGCGAGCCAGGCCTCCGGCGGCGCGCCCGCGGGGAGGCCCCGGTCGAGGAGCGCCGTCCCCATCGCGCCGTCGAGCAGCAGCGGTCCGTCGAGCTGCACACACCCGCTCCGGACGCGCGCCGCGCCGGTCGCGTCCCGCACGCATGGCGTCACAGCGCGAACTCCTCGAGGTGCCGCGGCGCCTGCGCGGGCCAGCCGAGGGCGTCCATCCGCGCCTGCGCCGCCGCGAGGGCCGCCGGCTCGCCGTGGACGAGGAACGTGCGGCGCGGCGGGGTGGGGAAGGTGCGGAGCCAGCGGGAGATCTCCGCCTCGTCGGCGTGCGCGGAGAACCCGGACAGCGTGGCGACGCGCGCCTTCACCGGCACGTCCTCGCCGTGCATCCGCACCGTCGCGGCGCCGTTCTGGAGGCTCCAGCCGCGCGTTCCCGTGGCCTGGTAGCCCACCAGGAGCACGGTGGTGCGCGGGTCCGGCAGGCGCCGCGAGAGGTGGTGGAGCACGCGTCCGCCGGTCGCCATCCCGGACGCGGAGATGATGATGCACGGCCCGCGGACGTCGTTGATCGCCTTCGACTGCTCGGGGCTCCGGGCGAACGTGAGGCGGGCGGGCCGGAGCGGCTCCTCGCCCGCGGCGAGGCGCCGGGTCATCTCGTCGTCGTGCTCCTCGCGGTGTGCGAGGTAGATCGGCGTCGCGTCGACCGCCATCGGCGAATCGACGAAGACCGGCAGCTCCGGGATCTGGCGGCGCCGTTCCAGGTCGCGGAGGGTGAAGAGCAGCTCCTGCGTGCGACCGATGGCGAACGACGGCACGAGCAGCGCGCCGCCCTGCTGGACCGCGCGGTGCACCTCGTCGCGGAGCCCGTCCGCGGGCGACGCGTCGGGGTGGCGCTTCCCGCCGTACGTGCTCTCGAGGAGGAGCGCGTCGGCGCGCCGGCCGGGCTCCGGGTCCGGGAGGATCGGCGCGCCGTAGCGGCCGAGGTCGCCGCTGAACAGGATCCGGATCGGGCGCGCGCCCTCGAGCTCCAGGTCGACGGTCGCGCTCCCGAGGATGTGGCCGGCGCGGTGGAAGGTGATCGCCGCGCCGGGCGCGATGACGCGGCGCTGGCCGTACGCGAGGGTCGCGAGCTGCGGCAGGACCGCGAGGGCGTCCTGCTCGGCGTAGAGGGGGCGCGCGTTCGGCGCGTGCTTCGAGTACCCCTTCCGGTTCGCGAACCGCGCCTCTTCCTCCTGGAGCCGCCCGGAGTCCGGCAGGAGGAGGCCGGCGAGGTCGCGCGTCGCGGGCGTGCAGTGCACCGGGCCGCGGTAGCCGTCCCGCGCGAGGAGGGGCAGCGCCCCTGCGTGGTCGATGTGGGCGTGCGTCAGGACCACCGCGGTGATCGACGCGGGCGCCACGGGCCAGGGGGACCAGTTCCGGAGCCGCAGCTCCTTCGGGCCCTGGAACAGGCCCGCGTCCACGAGGAGCCGGACCGACCCGTGCTCCACGAGGTACCTGGACCCCGTGACCGTGCCGGCCGCGCCGAGGAAGCGGATGGACGCCATCCGGAGCGGATTCTACAATCCGGTAGCGGGCGTGGCGCGTCCTTCCGCGCGCGCGTACCGGGCGGGGCGGTCCAGAACGGAGCGTGGCGATGCGCCGGAAGATCCGGGTCGTGGGCGCGATGATCGAGCGGGACGGGCACTACCTCATCACCCAGCGCCCGCCGACGGCGTCGCTGCCGCTGCTGTGGGAGTTCCCGGGGGGACGCGTCGAGCCGGGCGAGACCGATCAGGCCGCGCTCGCACGCGAGCTGCGCGAGGAGATGGACATCGGCGTCGAGGTCGGCGGCCGCGTGATCCACGTCGAGCACGCATACGAGGACTACGACATCGACTTCTGCGTCTACCGGTGCCGCTTGACGCAGGGGCCGGTCCAGCACATCCGCGTGCACGACCACCGCTGGGTGCGACCGGACGAGATCGATCAGTACGAGTTCCCGCCGGCCGACGAGAAGTCGATCGCGAAGCTGCTGGACCTGTAGGGCGGGTCTGCCGACCGCCCCGGTCGCCGGGGCGCCACCCGCCGGGCGGCAGGATCGCGCACCACCCGCCACGTCGCCGTCGCGCCAAATCCGCCTCTGCCGCTTGCGTTCTGGCGCGCGCCGCTTAATCGCCTCACATGCGCCCGGAACCGACCGACCGGGGCCTCCCGAGCTTGGGTCCTCGCATTGCCGGGCCCCCGGACGTGCGCACATTGCCTGGGAAGGGGGCAGGAGGCCTCGGTGTCAGCTGACGACAAGAAGCCCCAGGGACAGCGCGGCGGTAGAGGGGATCGCATCGGTCCGCAGACGCGCCTGCCGCTCGCGTCGCCGGCGGCGTGGCTCGTCCTCATCGCGCTCGCGGTGTTCCTGTTCCGCGCCTTCCAGGACGTCGGCGTTCGCCGCATCGGGTACTCGCAGTTCAAGGAGATGGTCCGGCAAGGCTCGTTCGAGCGGGTCGTGATCGGTCCGGACTGGGTGCGCGGGATCCCGAAACCGGTCGCCGCCCCGTCGCCCGACGCGAAGGACGGCAAGGAGGAGGCGCAGGGCGACCGGGGCGGTGGTCAGGCGTTGCCGTACGTCGCGACGCGGGTGCCCGGCGGCGGCGACGACCTCGTCCCCGCCATCGAGAAGGCGCAGATCCCGTACGACGCGGTGGCAGGGGGAGGCATGGGCGATCTGTTCTGGATCTGGATCGCGCCGATCGCGATCGGGCTCGTGTTCTGGGTCTGGGTGATGCGGCGCATGTCCGGCCAGATGGGCCAGGGGCCGCCGGGCGTCATGGCGTTCGGCAAGAGCCGCGCGCGCATCCACATGGAGCCGGACACCGGCGTCACGTTCCAGGACGCCGCGGGCATCGACGAGGCGGTGGAGGAGCTCCAGGAGATCGTGGAGTTCCTGAAGACGCCGGAGAAGTACCGGCGCCTGGGCGGCCGGATCCCGAAGGGCGTGCTCCTCGTCGGCCCGCCGGGCACCGGCAAGACCCTCCTGGCGCGGGCGACGGCGGGCGAGGCGGGCGTGCCGTTCTTCTCGCTCTCCGGCTCCGAGTTCGTCGAGATGTTCGTCGGCGTCGGCGCGGCACGCGTTCGCGACCTGTTCGGCCAGGCCACGCAGAAGGCGCCGTGCATCGTCTTCATCGACGAGCTCGACGCCCTCGGGAAGTCGCGCAACTCCGGCATGCTCGGCGGCCACGACGAGCGCGAGCAGACGCTGAACCAGCTCCTCGCCGAGATGGACGGCTTCGACTCGCGCGCGGGCCTCATCATCATGGGCGCGACGAACCGCCCGGAGATCCTCGACCCGGCGCTCCTCCGGCCCGGCCGCTTCGACCGGCAGGTCCTCGTCGATCGCCCCGACAAGCGGGGTCGCGAGCGGATCCTCCAGATCCACGCGCGCAACGTGAAGCTCGGGCCCGACGTCGACCTGAAGGCGGTCGCCTCGCGGACGCCCGGGTTCGCCGGCGCGGATCTCGCGAACGTCGTGAACGAGGCGGCGCTCCTCGCGGCGCGCCGCAACAAGAACCACGTCACCCGCTACGAGTTCGACGAGGCGATCGAGCGCGTCGTCGCGGGGCTCGAGAAGAAGAGCCGCCGCATCAACGAGCGCGAGAAGGAGATCGTCGCCTTCCACGAGTCGGGCCACGCGCTCGTCTCCTGGATGCTCCCGTACGCGGATCGCGTGACGAAGGTCTCGATCATCCCGCGCGGCCTCGGCGCGCTCGGCTACACGCTCCAGCTGCCCATCGAGGACCGCTACCTGCTCACGCGGAGCGAGCTGCGCGATCGAATGGCGGGGCTCATGGGCGGGCGCGTCGCCGAGGAGGAGATCTTCGGGGAGCCGTCCACCGGTGCCTCGAACGACCTGCAGCACGCCACCGGCGTGGCCCGCATGATGGTGCGCGACTACGGGATGAGCGAGGCGCTCGGCCCGGTCGCGCTCGGCGATCAGGGAGGCCCGGGATTCCTCGGGGTGAAGGGGCTCGAGAACCGGACCTACTCCGACCAGACCGCGCTCGCGGTGGACCGGGAGGTCCAGGCGATGGTGGTCGAGGCGCTCGAGCGGGCGCGGGCGGTGATCCGCGGGAACCGCGAGAAGCTCGACGCCATGGCGGCGCGCCTGCTCTCGGTGGAGGTCATCGAGGAGGACGACATCACCCGGCTGTGGGGGCCCAAGGTGACGCGCCCCGGAACCATCGACGGGCGCGGCCACACCGAGGCGCCCCCGGACAACCCGAACCACCCGGTGCAGGTGGCCGATCGGCCGGCCGGGTGGGCGGTCCCGCAGGCGCTCGCCCAGGACCCGGACGAACGCCCGTGAGGCATGGGAGCGAGAGCCACGAGGCGCGGAAGGCGCTCTTCCAGCTCGGGATCCGCCGCGGTCACCTGACCGTCGCGGAGATCGACCACGCGCTCCCGTCCGGCAGCCTCTCGCCGGCGGAGCGGTGGCTCCTCTTCTACAGCCTCCGCGCCGCGGGCGTGGAGATCCGGGACGACCGCGGCGCGTCCCTCGATGAGCTCCCCGGCGAGCCGCCCGCGCCCGACCACGCGTGACCCGGGCGCCCCGTCCGGTTTGACAGGTGGCGTCGGCTGGTTAGCTTCGGCGGCGGAGGTCTTCCAGAATGTCCGATGAACGCCGTGACGCTTCCGCTCCCCGGGCGGAGGGTCAGGTGAAGGTCAACGACCGGCGGCGGTTCCGCCCCGACGGCCGGCCCATCGCCGAGGACGAGCTGGGCGCGGCCGAGCCCGCCGCGCTGCCCGACGCGGAGGCCGCGACGCCGTCCGTCGAGGAGCCGCGCGACGCGCAGCTCGCGGCGCAGGCGGCGCGCATCGACGAGCTCACGCGCGCGTACGCGTCCCTCGTCGAGGACAACAAGGCGTTCCGGCAGCGGCAGGAGCGCGAGCGAGCCCGGGTCGTCGAGGCGGAGCGGGCCGGCGTCGCTCAGGCGCTGCTCGAGTCCGCCGACGACCTCGAGCGCGCGCTCGCGGCGGTGTCCGGCGCCGGCGAGGCGCACGGCGACGCCCTCCGCAACCTGGTCGACGGCGTCCGGCTGTCGCTCGCCGCGCTGCACAAGCGGATCTCGGACCTCGGCGCACAGCGCATCCCGGTGGCGGGCGTACCGTTCGACCCGCACGTGGCGGAGGCGGTGGACACCGTCGCCGTCGCCGACGCAGCGCAGGACGGCGTGGTCGTCCAGGAGGTCCGGCCGGGCTACCGCATCGGGGACCGGGTCCTCCGCCCCGCCCGGGTGCGCGTGGGCCGGCTCGCCCGCGCCTGAGCCACCACCCCGCGCGGCGACGGGTCACGCGCGGGCGGGGGAATAGAATCCCTGCCCGAGCGTCCTCCAGCCGATGGTGACGCACCGATCGACTCGAACATCCAGGAGAGGGGACATGCCCC
Organism: Anaeromyxobacter oryzae; assembly: GCF_023169945.1. Classification (GTDB taxonomy): domain Bacteria; phylum Myxococcota; class Myxococcia; order Myxococcales; family Anaeromyxobacteraceae; genus Anaeromyxobacter; species Anaeromyxobacter oryzae. The sequence continues at coordinate 6,436,135 of NZ_AP025591.1, read as the reverse complement.
GGATCATCAGCCGTTTCCTGACCGTGACGGTCGCCGTGTCGGCGACCGTGCTCGCCATCCTCGCGTGCTCCCAGAACGGGCGCGCAGCCACCGACGGGGCGCGCGACGCGCCGACGGCCCAGCTCTTCCGCGACGCCGCGGCGACCGGACCCGAGGCGAGCGTGCCGGCGCAGATGTCGCTCGCGCCGCTCATCGAGAAGCTCCGCCCGGCGGTGGTGAACATCTCCACGACCACCGTCACGAAGCACCCGCGGGTCAGTCGCGCACCGCGCGGGACGCCGCGCAACCCACACGGACAGGGCGGCCCCGGTGGGCAGGGTGACGACGGCTACGAGGACTACTTCGAGCGCTTCTTCGGGCGCCCCGCGCCCGAGGCGCCGGAGGAGTTCAAGGGGTCGTCGCTCGGCTCCGGCTTCGTGCTGAACGGGGACGGCTACATCCTGACGAACAACCACGTGGTGAAGGACGCGAGCGACATCCGCGTGACCCTCGACGACGGCCGCGAGTTCGTCGCGACGGTCGTCGGCACCGACCCCCTCACGGACGTCGCGCTCATCCGGCTCAAGAACCCGCCGAAGAACCTCCCGACGCTCGTCCTCGGCTCCTCGGAGAACCTGCGGCAGGGCGATTACGTCCTCGCGCTCGGCAGCCCGTTCGGCCTCCGCGCGACCGCGACGCTCGGCATCGTCTCCGCGAAGCACCGCGCCGGGATCAACCCCGGCGGCACCTACGACGACTTCATCCAGACCGACGCGGCGATCAACCCCGGCAACTCCGGCGGGCCGCTCTTCAACCTGAAGGGCGAGGTGGTCGGCATCAACACCGCCATCGTGTCGCCACAGATCGGCCAGGGCATCGGGTTCGCGGTCCCCATCGATCTCGCCAAGGCGATCCTCCCGCAGCTCAAGGACAAGGGGAAGGTCACCCGGGGCTTCCTCGGCGTGTCCGTGTCGGAGCTGACGCCAGATCTGATCCAGGCCTTCGGGCTGCCGCAGGGGACGAAGGGCGCCCTCGTGCAGAACGTGGTGCCGAAGTCGCCCGCGGCGAAGGCCGGCATCCAGGCCGGCGACGTCGTGACGGGGCTGAACGGCAAGCCGATCGACTCGTCCGGCTCCCTCACCCGCGCGGTCGCGCTCATCCCGCCCGGCGGCAGCGCCGACCTCACCGTCGTCCGCGGCGGTGACCGGAAGCAGTTCGGGATCAAGGTCGCGCAGCGCCCCGACGACGAGTCCGCGGTCGGCCGCGGCGAGAGCGAGGGCGAGGGGGAGGGCGGGCCTGCGAAGGATCAGACGCCGAAGCTCGGCGTCTCGCTCGCGCCCCTCACCGCGGACCTCGCCCGGCAGCTCGGCGTCTCCGGAGACGAGGGCGTCGCGGTGGTCGACGTGGTCGACGGTGGACCGGCCGACCGCGCCGGCATCCGCAAGGGCGACCTCATCCTCGAGGTGAACCGCCGCCCGGTGAAGAAGCCCGACGACGTGCGCGCCGCGGTCGGCAAGCTCAAGGACGGTGACATGGTGCTGCTGCGCGTCCGCCGCGGCGACCAGGCGGTCTTCGTCGCCGTGCCGGTCGGCGGGAGGCAGTAGCAGGTTCCCGTTCGCCCTGAGCGTGGCGCCCGTGCAGCGGGCGCTACGCTCGGGGGCGAGCGGATGAGGGTGAAGCGTCGCCGTCCCTACAGCACCTTCGCGACGATCGGCGTCCCCGTCCGCGCGTCGATGAGGCGGACGCCGAGGAAGCGGGCGGCGACGCCCTCGTAGCTGCCCGCCTCGCCTTTCCGCGCCAGCTTCCAGGTGCGCTCCGGCCGGAAGACGATCTCGAGCTCGACGGCGCCCGTGCGGAACGGGCTCTCGAACTCGAGGTCCATCACGCCTGGCGGGACCGTCCCCTTGATCGGGATGAGGCCGATGAGCGGCTGCCCGGCCCGGTCCTGGCCGGTCGGCGCGCCGTGGGTGAGGGCGAGCCCGCCGCCGTCGACGAAGGGCGTGAACAGGAGCAGGAAGGCCCCGTCGCGCAGCTGCGGCTTCACGAGGCTGGTCGCGTCGGGGATCCGCACGACGAAGGTCTTCCCGGCGACCGACCGGCGCGCCGCGGCGACGTTCTCCAGGCAGACCCGCTTCTCGATGCTGTCCGGGCATCGTCCGACGTACCGCGCGAGGAACGGCTCGAGCGCATCGACGCGCTCGGCGGCGGCCTCCAGCGCGTCGAAGTCACCGCCGGCGGCGGCAGGGCGGGGCAGGGCCAGGATGGCGAGCAGGAGGGCGAGGGGTACGCGCATGGAGGGGCCTCGGGTGGGGCTGCCAGGTTCCGGGGCGAGTGTAGCGCGCGGGAATTCGGTCATCGGGCGGTATCTGAACCTACAGGTGTACCAAGGTCGGAAATTTGCCTACATCGAACCACCCGTCTAGAGTCGCTCCGATCTTCAGGAGGCACCGGATGCTCTGGGGACGGCGTGAGGCGCGGAAGGTGGAGGCAGGGCCGGTGACGGAGCGCCGCGGCGCGCCGCGGCTCGACAAGGTGTTCCGGGTCTACCTGGAAGGCGATCGCGGCTGCGGCCTCGGCATCGCCCGGAACATCTCCGAGGGCGGCATGTTCGTAGAGACGCGCGCGCCCCAGCCCATCGGGACGCAGGTGAAGATCACGTTCCCCTCGGAGTCCGGGGACATGATCGCGGTCGCCGAGGTCCGGTACGTGTGCCACCTGCTCGGCCGGGCCCCCGCCGCGGAGCGCGGTCCGCTCGCCATGCGCGGGATGGGGATCCGGTTCCTCTACTTCGAGCTCGAGCCCGAGTCGGCGCTGCAGGTGCATTGAGAGGGGCGCGGGCGGCGCTTCCGCCGCCCCCGAACGCCCCGCACGCCGCGGGGCTCACCTGGAAATCTGCGCTCCGCGCCGTCGCCTTGCCGCCCCCCCGGCGCCGTGTTACCCGAAGCGGGGACATGCTCGCCATCGAGACGCACGGCCTGTCGCGGAGCTTCGACGGCCGGCCCGCAGTGCAGGACCTCGCGCTGCACGTCCCGGTCGGCGCGTTCTACGGGTTCCTCGGGCCGAACGGCGCCGGCAAGAGCACCACCATCCGGATGCTGACGGGGCTCCTCGCGCCGACCGCGGGGCGGGCCCGCGTGCTCGGGCACGACCTCGACGCGGATCCGCTCGGGGTGAAGCGGCAGGTCGGCGTCGTGCCCGACGGGCTCGCGCTGTTCGACCGCCTCTCCGGCGCCGAGCAGCTCCGCATCCACGGCCAGCTGTACGGCCTCGAGCGCGCCGTCGCGGCGCGGCGCACGGACGAGCTCCTCGACGCGCTGGAGCTCACGGCGCACGCCGGCAAGCTCGTCGGCGACTACAGCCACGGCATGAAGAAGAAGCTCGCCCTCGGGTGCGCGCTCATCCATGGCCCGCGGCTGCTCTTCCTCGACGAGCCGTTCGAGGGGATCGACGCGCTGGCGGTCTCGGGGATCCGCGGGATGCTGCAGGATCTGGTCGCCCGCGGCGCGATGACGATCTTCCTCACGAGCCACGTCCTCGAGGTCGTCGAGCGGCTCGTGACCCACGTCGGGATCATCCACGGCGGTCGCCTCGTGGCGGAGGGGACGCTCGAGGAGGTCCGGGGGGCCGGATCGCTCGAGGAGGTCTTCATCCGCACCGTCGGCGAGGAGCGGGCGCCGCGGCCCGGGCTCTCGTGGCTCGGCGAGGGGCCGCGGACGTGAGGGCGGATCCGGCCGCGGGCGGCGGCGCGGCCGGGACCGTCGCGCGCGCGGCGTCGGCCGCCGCGCCGGCAGGGGAGGGCCACGGCGCCCGACTGTCGGCCTTCGCGGAGCTGCGGTTCCGCCTGCTGTGGCGCCGGCTGCGCGGGCGCCAGGGCATCCCGGATCTCGTCGCGCGGATCGTCGCGTTCGCCGTGGCGATCCCCGCCGGGCTCGTGTTCGCCGCCGCGGCCGGCTGGGCCGCGTTCCAGGCGGTGCGCGCCGGCGACGGGCTGCGGGCGCAGGTCCCAACGGTCGCGCTCTTCTTCGGCGTGTGGCAGGCGTGGACCGCCATCGCGCTCTCCGTCTCCGACGGCGAGGCCGTCGATCTGCGCCGGTTCCTCGTCTATCCGATCGCCCCCGCGCGGCTGTACGCGTACGGCCTCGCGGGCTCCGTCCTCGGCGATCCCTTCGCGGTCTTCTGGTGCCTCCTCCTCGGCGGCGCGTTCGCGGGCGCGGCGGTCGCGCGTCCCGGCGTCTGGCTCGTGCCGCTCGCGCTCGTGTACGCGGCGTTCGTCGCCGCGACGGCGTGCCTGGTGGCGCTGCTGCAGGAGCTGCTCGCGCGCTTCCTCCGCCGCCGCGGCGCGCGGACGCTCGCGGTGGCGGCGATCTACGCCGGCGGCGCCGCCCTCGTCGCGTGGGGCGCGGGCTCCCGGCGGCTCCTCGACGTGGCCCGCGGCGTCCGCGCCCTTCGCTGGGTGATGTTCCCGCCGGCCTTCGCCGCCGAGGCCGCCCGCGCGCTGTACGCGGGGCGCCTCGCGGCGGCGCTCCCGTGGCTCGGTGCGCTCCTCGCGGCGGGCGCGGCCGCTGCGCTGCTCGCGTACCGGCTCGCGCTCGCGCAGGCGCTCTCCGGCGGCGAGGGCGGGCTGGCGCGGGGTGCGCGCGCCGGCCTCGGCTGGCGGCTGCCGGGCCGCCTCGGCGCGCTCGTCGAGAAGGACGCGAAGCTCCTGCTCCGGCACCCGCTCGCGGCGGTCCTCCTCGTCGTCGTGCCCGCGCTCGCCGGGGTCGTCGGCTGGCAGGTCGCGCCCCGCATCCCCGCGGAGGCGGGCGAGGTGATCCGCGCGGTCCCGCTCCTCGGATTCGCGCTCTACGCCCACCTCGCCACCGAGCCGTACTGGCTGAACGCGTTCGGCTGGGACCGCGGCGGAGCGCGCCTCTACGTGCTCGCCCCCGTGCCGCCGGCCGACGCGCTCCGGGCGAAGAACCTCGCCGCGTACGGGCTCTCGCTCGCGATCTTCGCCGGGGCCGCGGCGCTGCTGGTCGCCGCCGGAGGGGCGCCGCCGCGCTGGGCGCTCGCGGCCGCCGTCGCCCTCCACGCCGGGATCGCCCCGTGGTTCCTGGCGGCCGGGAACGTGGTCTCGATCCTGAACCCGCGCGCGGCGGCGTTCACGCTCCAGCGCGGCAGCCGGCTCTCGCCGGTGTCGGCGCTCGCGGGCATGGCGATCGTCTCGGGGGGCGCAGGGCTGTTCGCGGTCCCCGTGCTCGTCGCGCTGCGCCTCGAGTCGCCGCCGCTCCTCGTGGCGCTCTGGGCGGCGCTCGGCCTCGCCGGCGCCCTCGTGTACCGGGCGGCGCTGCCGGCCACGGCGCGCCTGCTGGAGCGCCGGCGAGAGCCGCTGCTCGCGGCGGTCGCCGGCGATCCGGAGTGACGGCTCGCGCCGCTACTGCGAGAAGCCCTCGATGAGGTAGTGCGCCTCGATGCGCTTCAGCGCGAGGATCATCGCGGCGGTGCGCACGTCCACGGTCTGGCCGACGCAGTACGGCCGCGAGTCGTAGAGCGGGGTCCGCTGCGGGCGGTTCCGGGCGATGTCCCGGATGATCGCGTAGTTCTTCTTGATCGCCTGCTCGAGGCGGCCGTTCACCTCGGCCTCGCTCCAGTGCTCGAGGCGCTGGTTCTGGAGCCACTCGTAGTACGACACGGTGACGCCGCCGGCGTTGCAGATGATGTCCGGGATCACCTCGATGCCGCGGGCGCCGAGGACGCGATCGCCTTCGCGCGTCGTCGGGCCGTTCGCGCCCTCCGCCACGAGCTTCACCTTGAGCCGCTCCGCGACGGGGCCGTCGATCTCCTCGCCGAGCGCGGCGGGGACGAGGATGTCGGCGTCGATCCCCCAGAAGTCGTCCTTCGAGATCGCGGTGCCGCCCGGGAACCCCGCCACGGTGCGGCGGAGGTTCTGCGGGTTCTGGTGCACGTGGTGGACGAGCGCCGCGACGTCGAGCCCGGCGTCGCGCTGGATGGTGCCGTTCACGTCGTTCACCGCGACGATCTTCGCGCCGAGGGCGGAGAGGATCTCCGCCGTGGCGGAGCCGACGTTCCCGAAGCCCTGGATGAGGACGCGCGCGCCCTTGAGCTCGAGCTTCCGCTCGCGAGCCCACTCCTCGATGCAGTAGACGACGCCCTGGCCCGTCGCCTTGACGCGCCCCTCCGAGCCGCCGATGCGCACGTCCTTGCCGGTGACGACGCCGCGCAGCTTGTGGTGCTCGCGCTCACCGTCGGTGAACTGGCGCATCATGTACGCCATGATCTCCCCGTTCGTCCCGACGTCGGGCGCCGGGATGTCGAGGAACGGGCCCATGAGGTTCTTCAGCTTGTAGACGTAGCGGAGGGTGACGTGCTCCATCTCCTCCTTCGAGTACGCGAACGGATCGATGCGGATGCCGCCCTTCGCGCCGCCGAACGGAACCTCGGAGATCGCGGTCTTCCAGGTCATGTCGGCGGCGAGCGTCTTGAAGAGATCGAGCGAGCACTCCTTGTGGTAGCGGATGCCGCCCTTGTACGGCCCGCGGACCTGGTTGTGCTGGATGCGGTAGGCCTTGAACTTCCTCGGACCGCCCTTCTCGATCCGGAAGAAGCCCTTGCCCGGGATGTTGATGACACCCTGGCGGATCGTGATGTCCGCCTTGAGGAGGGCGCGCCGGTGGAGGACGTACTTCCCGTCGGCGAGGGGCTCGAGCGCGTCGGCGGCCTTCACGTCCGAGGGAGGGAGATCGCGGAACGGCTTCAGCTCGTCCGTCTCCAGCGGGACCAGGCGGTCGCGCGTCTCGACGGTGACGTAGAAGATGTGCTCGAAGTCCGGCTCCTCGAGCTCCATCCGCACGCGGGGGTTCATCTGGATGAGATCCGCGGCGCGGTGGAAGGTCTCCATCGCTTCCTCGTAGAAGCTCTTCTTCCCGTTGCGAACGGCCATGGTTGGTTGCCTCGCGGTGGAAGGAACCTGCGGAAGCGGGCGGGATGGTAGCCCCGGGTTCCCCCACGGTCAATCTTGGGAGATCGGTCGAATTCGGCAGGAATGACGGTCGCCTGAGTCGTGTCACCGACTCGCGGGTCAGCGGGTCGTGCCCCCGTCGAGAGCGCGCCGAGCCATCGCCAATCTAGCCCATGGGCGGCCCGGCGTCCGGGTCCCGGGTGAGCGACTCAGGAGGCGAGCGCGGCCCCGAGCACGACGAGAAAGACGGCGAGCGCGAGCCGCTCGCGGCGCAGACTCCGCACGGTCCTGGCGATCATGAGAGAGCCCCCCCGGGCACCCCACTCATAGCCGGAGGCGGCACCATGCGGCCAGGCGGCCGAAGGTCACGCCGCCTCGGTGGCGCCCCGGGCGAAACGAGTGGGTTGACCGGGCGCGCCGGTCGTGCACCATTCACCTCCCCCGACCTCGTGTCGCAAAACCGCCCAGGAGCCCCGATGAGCCCCTCCGCCCTCCATCCCCTCGCCCAGACCGCGAACGACGCGCTCGCGAAGGACTGCCCCGTCGTGCTCGACCTGCTGAGCGCGCGCGGAAAGCGTTTCTTCTTCCCCGCGAAGGGGATCCTCGCCCAGGGCGCGGAGGCGAAGCAGAAGGCGAAGACGGCGAACGCGACGGTCGGCATCGCCACCGAGAACGGCGCGCCGATGCACCTCGCCTGCGTCGACAGGTACTACCAGGGCCTCACGCCCTCCGAGATCTACGACTACGCGCCGAGCTACGGCCGGCCCGACATCCGCGCGGCGTGGGCGAAGAAGCAGCGCGCCGAGACGCCGAGCCTCGGCGATCACCTCACCTCGAGCCCGGTCGTCACGAACGCGCTGACCCACGGCCTCGGCCTCGTCGGGGATCTCTTCCTCGACCCGGGCGACCCGGTGCTCACGAGCGAGCTCCACTGGGAGAACTACGAGCTCTCGTGGGACACCCGGCTCGAGGCGCGGTTCGACTACTTCCCGTTCTTCGACGAGAAGCTCACCGGCTTCAACCTCGCCGGCTTCACCGCGGCGCTCGCGAGGTACCGCGGCAAGAAGCTCGTCGTCGCGCTCAACTTCCCGAACAACCCGTCAGGCTACACGCCGACGAGGGCCGAGGCCGAGGGCATCGCGAAGGCGCTCACGGCCGAGGCCGAGGCCGGGACGAAGCTCGTCGTCTGCGTGGACGACGCGTACTACGGCATGCTGTTCGACGACGCGTGCACCACCGAGTCGCTCTTCGGGCGGCTCGCGAAGGCCTCCGACAACCTCCTGGCCGTGAAGATCGACGGCGCGACGAAGGAGGAGTTCGTCTGGGGCCTCCGCGTCGGCTTCATCACGTTCGGCGTGAAGAACGGCACCGCCGCCGCGTACAAGGCGCTCGAGGACAAGACCGCCGGCCTCATCCGCGGGTACGTGTCGAACATCTCGAACCCCGGTCAGTCCATCGTCCTGAAGGCGCTCTCGGACCCCGAGTTCCGCGCCCAGCAGGCCGAGAAGGTGGCGATTCTGCGCGCCCGCGCGAAGGTCGTCGCGAAGGAGTGCCGCAAGCCCGAGTACGCCGACTGCTGGGACGTCTACCCGTTCAACAGCGGCTACTTCATGTGCCTGCGCCTCAAGGACGCCGACGCGGACACCGTGCGCGTGCGGCTCCTCGACGACCACGGCGTGGGGACCATCGCCCTCGGCAAGCGGGAGCTGCGGATCGCGTTCTCGTGCCTCGCGGAGGCGCAGATCGCCGGCGTCTTCAGCGCGGCCGCGAAGGCGGTCCGCTCCGTGCGCGGCAAGTAGCGAGCGGGTTCCGGTGATCGCGGCGGCCCGGTGGGTGTTCCCGCCGGGCCGTCGTGCTTCGTCGATCCAGGATCGTGCAGGTGCCGCACGGGCCCCGCGGCGCGGCGCGGCCACGGCGCCTGCGTGAGGCCATCGGTCCGTCTCGTGATCGCGGGAGTCGGTCGCAGGGCAGGGCGCTAGATCGCGACAATCACGCGCGTTTGCGACCACCGAACGGGGCTGCGCGCTTGGACCTCCCCCGGGATGATCGACGTCAACGCAAAAGCCGCATCGATTTGAAAGAACGTCGGCAACGTTTGCTGGCGGCCGTCGTCTGCTGGAGACCGCATCGGTCGTGTGCGCTGTCGTTGCGGTGAGACGAAGGCGCGGTAAGTCGATCGACGGGATCACGGCAGCACCCCGGCACGGAGAGCGTCCCCTGGAACGGAACGGCGTCGAGCATCCCCCCGCGGCAGAGAACCTCGAGACGCGGGCGCCGCGCGCGACCGCGAGGTCACGGCGCGCGGCATTCGTCGTGGCGGTCCTCGCGGCCGGGTGGGTCGAGGCGGCGCCCCGTGCGGCGGCCGCTCCGGCCGCCGTCCCGGCGCCGGCGCGCTCCGCGGTCGCGCTCGCGGAGCGGAAGTGCGGGACGTGCCACGCGGTCCCGTCGGCGAGGAGTCGCCGGAGCGGCTGGGTCGGTGCGTCGGTCAAGATGCACGAGCGGCGCGTCGCGATGTCGCGCGAGGAATGGGCGCTCATCCGCGAGTACCTCGGCGAGTCGAGCGCGACCGCCGCGCGATAGGCGGATCCGGAGGTCGCGCCGGGCGCGGCACGTCGACACACGGGCCCGAGTCGCGCGTGCGGCCGGGCCGCCGGGCGGATACCGCCGGTCCGATGCGTCTCTCCCTCGCGATCGCCGTCGCGGCGCTCGTCGCCGCGTCGCCGGGCGCCGCCCGGGGACGCGAGCCGCCCGGCGACGACGCGAGCGTCTACCGGGTGGACCTGCCCCTCGACGTCGCCATCTCGGGGGCGGCCGGCCTGGCCGCGCTGGTCCCGTGGCTGCTCGAGGATCGAATCATCCGGCTCCGCTGTCCGTGCGATCCGTCCGAGGTGCCGCGGTGGGAGCGGTTCGCGATCGGCAACAAGAGCCACGCCGCCGACGTCGCCTCGAACGTCACGCTCGGCGTCGCGGTCGGCGGTCCCCTCGTGCTCGACGCCGCCCGGCTCGGGTGGACGCGGCCGCTCCTCGAGGACGTGACGGTGTTCGCGGAGGCGCTCCTCGTGAACGCCGCCCTGGTGACCGCGGTGAAGTACTCGGTGCAGCGCCCGATCCCGCTCGCCTACGCGAACGATCCGCAGTACGTCCACGAGCCGGGCTCCTACCGCGCCTTCTACTCCGGCCACACGAGCGGGGTCGTCACGGCGCTCACGGCCGCCGCCTGGACGGCGCGATTCCGTTACGGCGAGACGGTCTGGCCCTGGCTCGCGGTCGCGGTCGGGGGCGTGAGCGTCGGGCTCGAGCGGATCGCCGGCGGGAACCACTTTCCGTCCGACGTCATGGTGGGCGCCGCGGCAGGGCTCGCCGTCGGGACCGCCGTCCCGCTCCTCCACCGTCGGAGCAGGCAGGCGGCGCCGCTCGCGCTCGTGCCCGCGCCAGGCGGGCTGGGGATCGCCGGGCGGTTCTAGCGTGAAGCTCGCGTCCGGCGTTCTGCCGTCCGTGCCCCCCCCCTGTGCTCCGATGTAGGAATAGGCCCGCGCACCCCCGCTGTTCTGGCGTCGGTAACCGGAACGGGGGGGAAGGTTGCTCGACGCCGCTGCTCAGCTGGACGCGCTCTGGGAGGCGCCGGTCGGCCTCGCGCTGTTCGATGCGGAGCTGCGGTACGTCCGCGTGAACGCCGCGCTCGCCGCGATCAACGGCGTGCCGGCGGCCGATCACGTCGGGAAGACCGTCCTCGAGGTCCTGCCCGACCAGAACCCCGAAGTCGCCGACCAGCTTCGTCGCGTGCGCGACACGGGCGCCGCCCTCGACGTGGAGGTCGAGGGCTACACGCCGCGGTCGCCGGGGGTCCGCCGCACCTGGCGCGTCTCGTACTACCCGGTGCGGGACGGGGCCAGCGTGGTCGGCGTGGGGGCGACCGTCGTCGAGATCACCGGCCAGAAGGAGATCGAGCAGGAGCTTCGCCGCAGCGAAGAGCGCTACCGATCGCTCTTCGAGAGCATGACGGAGGGGTTCGCGATCGGCGAGGCGATCTGCGACGACGGGGCGGCGCCGGACTTCCGGCTCCTCGAGATGAACGACGCCTTCGAGCGGCAGTCGGGCCTGAGGCGTCGCGAGGTCGAGGGGCGGCCCATCCGGGAGGTCCTCCCGAGGATCGAGCGGGCGTGGATCGACACGTACTGCGGCGTCGCGCTCTCCGGGAAGCCGGTCCGGTTCGAGAGCTACAACCGCGACCTCGACCGGCACTTCAGCGTCTATTGCTTCAGCCCGGCTCCACGCCGGTTCGCGGTCGTCTTCACCGACGTCACGGCGCAGAGGCGCGTCGACGAGGCCCTGCGCGCGGCGGAGCAGCGGTTCCGCTCCGCCATCGAGAACCTGCCGTCCGGCCTCATCGTCGCGGACCTCTCGACCCGCGCCCTGCAGTGGAACGGGGAGGCGCTGGCGATCCACGGCTACCGGGCCGAAGAGGACGAGCACAGGTTCCTCGAGACCCTGGTCGCCGAGCACGAGCTCCGGACGCTGGACGGCGAGCCGATCCCCGTCGAGCGGTGGCCCCTGCCGCGTCTGCTGAACGGAGAGACCTTCCACGAGTACGAGATCGTCGTCCGGAACGAGCGGCTCGGCTGGGAGCGCATCTTCAGCTACTCGGGCGTCGTGGTCCCGCCCCAGGCCGGGCTCGCGGCCACGGGCCTGCTGGCGATCCAGGACGTCACCGAGCGGAAGCGCGCCGAGGCGGCGCTGCGCGCGGCGAACGACCGGCTCCGCGAGGCCGATCGCCGCAAGGACGAGTTCCTCGGGATGCTCTCGCACGAGCTGCGGAACCCGCTCGCCCCCATCCGGAACGCGCTGTACATCCTCGACCGCACCGATCCCGCGGGCCTGAAGGCGCACCGGGCGAAGGCGGTCGCGAACCGTCAGGTGACGCACCTCACGCGCCTCGTCGACGATCTCCTCGACGTGACCCGGATCGCCCGCGGCAAGGTCCAGCTGCATCGCGCGGACACGGATCTCACGGCCCTGGTCCGCCGGACTGCGGAGGATCACCGAGCGCTGATGCAGGAGCGTGGCCTCGAGCTCGCGGTGGCGATCCCGCTTGGCGCCGTCGTCGTGAACGCGGACGAGACGCGGCTCGCGCAGGTCGTCGGGAACCTCCTCCAGAACGCTGCGAAGTTCACGCCGTCGGGAGGGCGGGTGTCGCTGTCGGTCGGCGTGGAGGAAGACCGCGCCGTGATCCGGGTCGCCGACGATGGCGCCGGCATCGCGCCCGAGGTGCAGGGGACGCTGTTCGAGCCGTTCGTCCAGGCGAAGCAGACGCTGGCGAGGAGCGAGGGCGGGCTCGGGCTCGGGCTCGCGCTCGTGAAGGGGCTCGTCGCCTCGCACGGCGGGGAGGTCGCCGTCGCGAGCGAGGGCGTGGGGCGCGGGGCGGAGTTCGTCGTGAAGCTGCCGCTCGCCGGCGGCGCGCACCGCGCGCCCCGGGCCGCCGAGGGCCCGCGGCCCGGCGCCGCGCGGCGGCGGCGCGTCCTCGTCGTGGACGACAACAGGGACGCCGCCGAGACGCTCGCCGAGCTCGTGCAGCTGCTGGGCCACGAGGCCGAGACGGCGTTCGATGGCCCGAGCGCTGTCGAGAAGGCGCGGAGCGACCCGCCGGACGTGGTGCTCTGCGACATCGGGCTGCCGGGGATGGACGGCTACGCGGTCGCGAAGGCGCTCCGCGCCGCCCACGACCGCCGCCTGCGCCTCGTCGCCGTCAGCGGCTACGCGCAGCCCGAGGACCTGGCGAAGGCAGCGGAGGCGGGCTTCGACGATCACATCCCGAAGCCGCCGGCTCCGGAGCGCGTCGAGCGAGCGCTCGAGTAGGGCGATGGCCCGTCCGGCACCCGCCCGGGCGCCAGCGAGTGACTACGTTCTCGGCGCGAGCGCTCGACGAGGACGAGGGAAATCCCGATGACCGTGAGGCAGGAGCTCGCCGCGAGCGCGCTGACGGACCTCCTCTTCGAGGAGCCGGGGGTGGGCCGCTGCCTGGTCGCGCCGGACGGCAGCGTCCTCCGGGCGAACGCCGAGTGGATCCGCTCGACGGGCTTCCCGGTGGACGAGGTCCTCGGGGCGGACGTGATCGAGCTGTTCCCCGAGACGCGAGACCTGGCGCTCGCGCTGCACGCCCGGGCACGCGCCGGACATCGGGTCGACGTGCCGCGCCATGCGCAGCGCGTCCAGGGCCGGGAGACGTGGTGGGAGGGAAGCATCGCCCCGGTGCCGATGGAGGGCGGGACGGGGCTCCTCATCACGGCGCGCGAGGTGAGGCGCGAGTCCCTTTCACCGCCGAAGGAGTCGCCGGGCGCGGGTCCCTCGCGAGAGCTGCTCGCGTCGGTCGTGGCTCACGCGCAGACGTGCATCGCGGTCGTCACCGGGCGCGACCTCCGCTTCACGCTCGTCAACCCGGCGTACCAGGCGATCGCGCCCGGCACGCCGATGCTCGGCCGCACCTACGCTGAGGTGTTCCCCGAGGCTGCCGCGAGCGGCTCGCGGACCCGGCTCCTGCACGTCCTCGAGACCGGCGAGCCGTGGGAGGTGGAGCGGTGGCGCGCGCCCGTCCCGGGGAAGCCCGACGCGGCGTGGCGGGGGCGCGTCGTGCAGCTCCCGACCGTTCCGTTCGATCCGCCGTCGGCGCTCGCGGTCATCGAGGACATCACCGATCAGACCCGCGCCGAGGAGGCGCTGGATCGGACGGAGGCCGCGCTCGACGCGTACTTCTCCGAGCAGAGGCGCACCGAGGAGGAGCTGCGCCGCGCCGTCGAGCGCTACGAGCGCCAGGTCCGGCTGTTCGACGGGGTGGCCTCCACCACGCCGGACTTCGTCTACCTCTTCGATCGGCAGGGGCGGTTCCTGTACGCGAACCGGCGCCTGCTCGAGGTATGGGGCATGAAGCTCTCCGACGCCGTCGGCAAGACCTGCCGCGAGCTCGGTTACGAGCAGTGGCACCACGACATGCACATGCGCGAGATCGCCCAGGTGATCGAGACGAAGGCTCCGATCAAGGGCGAGGTCCCGTTCAAGGCACCGCGCACCGGGCACTTCGGCGTTTACGAGTACATCTTCACGCCGGTCATCGGCCCCGACGGCGAGGTCGAGATCATCGCCGGGACGACCCGGGACGTCACGGAGCGTAAGCACGCCGAGGACGCGCTGCGCGAGGCCGACCGGCGCAAGAGCGAGTTCATCGCCGTGCTCTCGCACGAGCTCAGGAACCCGCTCGCGCCGATCCGGAACAGCATCCGCGTCATCGAGCGGGCGCCGGCCGGGAGCGACGCGGCGGGCCGCGCGCTGGGCGTCCTGCGCCGGCAGGCCGACCACCTCGCTCGCCTGGTCGACGACCTCCTCGACCTCACCCGCATCACGCACGGGAAGATCGAGCTCCAGGTCGATCGCGTGGACGCGCGAGACGTGGTGCGTCGCGCCTGGGAGGACGCGCGATCCCTGTTCGACGAGCGCGACGTGGATCTCCTTCTCTCCCAGGCCGGCGAGCCGCTCTGGGTCGACGTGGACGCGGCGCGCCTGTCGCAGATGGTCGGCAACCTCCTCAGCAACGCGCTCAAGTTCACTCCGCCCGGCGGTCGCGTGCGCGTCGGGGTCGACCGGCGCGGCGGAGCCTGCGAGGTGTCGGTGAGCGACACCGGGCTCGGCATCGACGCGGCCGACCTGGAGCGCATCTTCGACCCGTTCGTCCAGTCCGAGCGGACCCGGCACGGGCACGGGGGGGTGGGGCTCGGGCTCGCGCTGGTGCGGGATCTGGCGGATCGGATGGGCGGCGAGGTGCGGGCCGAGAGCGACGGCCCGGGCCGGGGCGCCGAGTTCGTCATCAGCCTCCCGCTCGAGGCGGCCCCTCCGGACGGCGCCGTGGCGTCGCGAGCCGATCCAGAGGCGATGGGGCTGTCGGTGCTGATCGTCGAGGACAACCAGGACGCTGCGACGACCCTCGCCGACCTCCTCGCGCTCGGCGGCCACCGGGTCTCGACGGCCGGCACCGGCCGCGCCGGCATCGAGGCGGTCGCCGCGCGCGCTCCCGACGTCCTCATCTGCGACGTCGGCCTGCCCGACATGAGCGGCCACGACGTGATCCGTGCCGTGCGCTCCAGCGCGCCGCAGACGCCCGTCTTCGCCGTCGCGCTCACCGGCTACGCCCAGCCCGCGGACCGCGAGGCCGCGCTCGCGGCGGGGTTCGACGCCCACCTGCCCAAGCCGCCGCCGCTCGAGGAGCTTGACGTGCTGCTCGGGGAGGTAGCGCGGCGGAAGGGGTGAGGACGGCGTGTGCGGCGCGCGCAGCTCGGTCGCCTCGGCCCAGAAAGAAGACGGGCGCTCGACCGGTTGGCCAAGCGCCCGTGAAGACTGGAGCCGACACCCAGACCTGAACTGGGGACCTACTGATTACGAATCTGGCCCCTCATTCCAAAACCCTTTCAGATTCCGTGCTTACGCAGGGTGCAGACTGCGTTTTGAGCCCCTGTGGCCCTGGTTCTGGGTGTTCCTTGGGTGATTCGCTCATTCTCCTTGGGACCTACTGATTACCGGATTTCGTCTGAGAGCCTACTGATTGGTTAATCAGTAGGTCCCAAACTCGGCCTTGGGTGTCGGCATTGCGGCGCTGGAGCGTCGGGCGGCGTCAACGCGCCACCTGCGCCTCGATATGCTGGGCAACGGCAGCGGGACCGCCCACGGCAGTGATCGGCGGTGGCCGTCCGAGAAGGTCACGCCCGTTGTCGAGGCGCCGCGCCGTTCGCGTATCGCAGGTGAAGACGTCCGCGTAGGCCGCTCCGACGAGATGCGTGAGGTCGTAGAGATCGCCACGTTGCTGCTCGAAGGCCCGCGATGCCGTGCTCGGCCGCGCGATGATCTCGAAAGACATGGCTCTGAGAGCCCGGTGGAAGAGGAAGATGAACGGGAGAACCGTGAGATCCGGGAAGCCGTTCACCGCCGCGGCCACCTCGGCGTCGGTGGGAGCGACGAAAATGCCGCTCTGGTTTCGGTGGAACCCCGACGCGGGGTCCTTTCGAAGGAGCGCGGCTGCTTCCGCCACGTCGACCTGGAGGTTCGCGCGCACCTTCCGATCCAGCTCCTCCTCCATCGCCGCGCGGTCCACCTGCTGCAACCCGGTGATGCGGTCGTCGTAAAGGCGACGTGCACTCTGCACCGAGAGTTCACGGAACCGGGCGAGGCGTGCCATCAGCGACGGCGCCGAGCCGGCCACGTCAACGAAGTCGGCGAGCGTGGGGTGCGCGAGCGCGTAACCGAGACTCTCGGCATCCCATGCCTCGAAAAGCGAGAAGAACGACGCGGCCGCCGGGAGCGGCGCCGGGGTCTTCGTCCCCCGAACGGCGTCGAGGACGGCGTGCAGGACTTCCCGCTTGATCACGTCGTTGTCGGAGTAGACCCACACGAGATCGAGCCGGTCGAGCCAGCGCGCGATCGCGACGCGGGAGGCGGGGTTCTCCTGGTGAAGGAGCTCCCAGACGTGCGTGAGCGAGAAGCACAGGTTCTCACCCGCTGAGAGCCGCACGACGAGGTCGTGGAGCGCACGGGCGGGGTCGTTCGCCGGTGCGTCAATGCCGCGGAACGCATCAACGAACGTGCTCCAGTCCAGGTAGATGGACTTTCGACTCTCGGTGAGCGCCTTCGCTGGCACGGTCCTCCCCGGTGCAGGGGGTGTGTGATGCTACCGAACGAACTCGGATAGGACCCGGAGAAGGCGGCGAGCCGCGCCGACCTCATCGGGAGTCCACTCCCGCCACGCGGCGGCGAACGGCCAAGTTCCCATGGACCGAATCGTGGCGGACCACTCTGCATATGCTGCGCGCTCCGCCTCGACCCGGGCGCCAACGCGAGCAGTCTCGCCCTCGTCCTCCGCAAGCCGGGCGCCCTTCTGCGCGAGCGTTGCTCCTTGGAGACGCTCCAGCCAGGCGTCGCCGTCCATCATGCGGAACCCGATCGCCGCGATGGCGCGACCTGCGGCGCGCCGGGTCTGGGCGTCTTCGATCGCCTCGGCCAAGGCGACGAGCCGCATGAGCGGTACGTCGAGCGCCAACCACGCCGAGATCGCACGGACGCGGGCGTTCGCGCGATCCGCACGCTCACTGATCGCCTGGATCTCACGGAACGCGCGCTCGCGCGGGTACCGGAACTCGGAACTCGCCGCCGCCTTCGCAAGCAACGCCACGCCGTCCGGGTCGAGCCGCTTCGGGCAGCCGGCGAGCCAGCCCGCGACGGTGACGAACCCGTTCCCGGGCACGGACCGGGCCGCAGCTTCCACCGCGCGCGCGACCGCCCTTCGTTGCTCTGAGGGATCCGCGGGGCATGTCTGCATCCCGAGCATCCCGAGCACCTGGAGGTTCGCGACGAGTGCGTTGCGGTCCGCTTCCGCTGCGGAAGCCAGCGCGAGCGCCCGCTGCTCGTCGGCGCCATCCGGCGGGGCGATCAGGAGACGCTCCGCCGCAGTCAGGGAAACTGACGTCGGTAGCGCCGGAAGAGCCGTCTGCGGAGCATCCGCCACACCGGGGTCCGCGCCGGCAAGATCGGGGCGACCCGCATCCCTCCAGGCGAGAGCGAGATCCTGCATCAACGGCGCCTGCGACGACCCTCGACGGCGCTCGATGAGCCGCCGGAGGACCGCAGCTCGCGGCGGCGGCCGTTCCACGCCTTCCAGCGGCGCGAGCAGGCCCTCTGCACGGCGATGGTCACCGAGCTCGATGGCGGCGCACGTCGCCGCGAAGCGAGCGACAGGATCGTGGGGCGCGGAACCCAACGCGGCCTGCGCTTTCCGGAGCGCGCCCGCGGCGTCGCCGCGGTACTGCTGCACGGCGGCGTCCGAGCCGGATGATGACACCGTGACAATTAGCGCGAGGATAGGTCCCATCGTCTGCAACGAGACCACGTCGGGGAACTAGGGTCGAGCGCGTCGTCGCACGATCTCGCGCCTGCTCGCCCACGTCGCGCCCCATTCGCGAGACGCGCTGCCTCTCGATTCCCATCGTCGCCTGCTCTGTGTAGTCGCACGAAGGCGGCGGCAGACGGGCGCCAGAGCGGCTGGGTGTCCCGTGGGTGTTCGCCGTACCAGGAGAAGAAAAGGCCCGTTCGACGGTCAGTCGAACGGGCCTTCAAGGGCCTGAACGTACTCAGGAAAACTTGGAGCCGACACCCAGACTTGAACTGGGGACCTACTGATTACGAATCAGTTGCTCTACCATCTGAGCTATGTCGGCAAGCCCGAAGCGCGCGTTTTCTAGCATCGGTCGGGCCGGGTCGCAAGCACCGACATGCGGGCGGGTCGCCGCCGCGGTGCGGCGCGCCTAGGTTGCAGGCATGGCAGTGAAGAATCGACCGGGTTCGGCCAAGGACTCCCTTGCGCGGCAGGAGGCGGACCTCCGTCGCGGGGCGCCCGGCGGCAAGCGCTTCATCGGCGGCACCGCGGCGCAGAGCCAGCGGGCCAGGCGCGCCCAGCGCGAGACCGTGGAGCGGATGGCGGAGATCGACTCCGCCGAGCACCGCGCCCGGGAGATCGGCGTCCCGGTCTCGGCGATCCTCGCCGAGCTGGTCCAGGACTCGCTCCGGCTCGCCCGGACGCTCCTGTACGCGCCGTTCCGCATCGCCCAGGCGCTCCGCAGGCCGCGCGAGGCGTAGAGCCTCTAGAAGGACGGGCCGACGGTCAGGTAGACGCTGAGGTTCCCGACCGTCGGGTCGCTCACCTCGCCGGCGAAGACGCGCCCGAACGCGTGGGCGACGCCGAGCCGGACGTCGGTGACGATCCAGTAGCCGAGTACGACCTCGGCCCGCAGCTCGGCGCCGGCGCCGAGCCTGAGCTGGTCGGCGCCGAACGCGTGCCCCGCGAACGGGAGCTCGCCCGGAAGGTCGAATGCGTCGCCGAGGTCGGCGAACGCGGCCCCGTGGAGCCGGCGCAGGAACACCGGCCAGGTGGAGTGACCCCACACGGGCGTCGCGATGGGGAACCGGAGCTCCGCGTTCGCGATCGCGAGCCCCGTGCCGCGCAGGTCGTTCACCGGGTAGCCGCGGAGCTGATCCGACGGGGCGGCGACGGTGCCGAGGACGAGGGACAGGGGATTGCCGGTCGACGCGCCGCCGAGCTCGAACGGCGCGCGGCCGCCGATGGAGCCCTGCGCGACGCCGCCACCGGCGTGGAGCGCGAGCACGGCGTGTCGCGTCCCCGGGACGCGGAGGTACTCGGACCAGCCCGCGCGCGCCCGCGCCACGGAGAAGTCGCTGCCGACCTCGGGGCCCGCCGCGGCGAGCCCGAGGCTCACGGTTCGGCCCTCCTCGGGCGAGATCGAGTGTACGAAGCGGCGCGCGTCCGAGTAGACGATCCCGAGCGACAGGTCGGACAGGAAGCCGTCCCCGTAGCCCAGGAAGTCCGACGTGGGGGCGTGCCGCGACTCGCCGAGGACGTCGTAGATCGTCCCGGCCCAGCCGAGGCGCAGGGCGAGGTCGGAGGTCAGGCGGGAGAAGGTGAACGTGAGCCCTGCGGCGAAGCTCGTGTCCGCCTCGAGGCCTCGCGTCCCGCCCGGTGCGGTGTCGAGGATCCGCGAGGACGAGAGGTCCAGCTGCGGCCACGACCAGCCGCCGGCGTAGGCGACGGCGTACCCGGGCTCGTGCCCGCTCGCGCTCCACCACGCCTGAGCCGCCCACGCGTGCCGCCCGAGCACGTCCGTGCCGCCGGTCGCGGCGCCGAAGATGTTGCCCGCGCCGTCGGAGCCCCAGACCGGGAACCACCAGTGCGGCGCGACCGTCCGCCAGGGCGAGTAGGGTCGGGTCGGGAGCGGGGGGGCCGCTTCGGGCGCGGGCATCGCGATCGGGGCCGCCGCCGGGGTCGGGTCGAGCCACGTCGCCGGGTCGAACGGGATCGACGCGAGGTCGAACCCGGCGCGCGAATAGATGACGAACGCGATGGTGCGCCCGTCCGGCGAGACCGCCGGCTGGAACGCGCCGGACTCCACGTTGGTGACCTGGCGGATGGCGCCCGTGGCCGCCTCCCACGCGTACAGGTCGTACACGCCGCCGCGATCGGAGGAGAAGAGGACGTACCGTCCGTCCGGCGTCCACGCCGGGCTCGCGTCGATGGCGTCGTCGTCGGTGATGCGGCGGACCTGGCCGTCCTCCCAGAGGGCGAGGTCGCGGCGTCCGTCGTCGTGGATCGCGAACACGACGCGGCGGCCGTCCGGTGACACCGCGGGTGCGTAGAGCTGCGCGCCGGGGCGCGAGAAGAGGACCTCCTCCGGACCGCCCGCGAGCGGGCGCCGCGCGAGGTGCATCGCCCCTCCGACCGAGCGCGCGACGTAGACCACCGCGGCGCCGTCCGGCGCGACGGCGGGATCGGTGGCGCGGGCGCCGTCGGTGAGGCGCCGCCTGTGACCGCTCTGGAGCTCGAGCAGCCAGAGGTCGTCGTAGACGCGGTGCTCGCGCCAGACCTCGGTGACCGCCACGACCGCCTCGCGCGGGGAGCGGAGCGCGAGCGCGCCGTTCGCGTCGATGGTCGCCACGCGGCCGAGGTCGCGCCCGTCGGGCGCGATCCGGAACACGCCCCCGCGCCCGTCGAGCGTGTGGCGAAAGTACGCGATGAACGAGCCGTCCGGCGACCACCGCGGGGTCCCCGCCTGGCCGCCGTGCGTCGTGAGCCGCCGGAGGGACGTCACCGGCCGCGTCCGGATCTCCGCGAGCTGCGCGGTGAACCGCGCCTCCTCCGCCGCGCGGTACTCCGCGTAGAGGCCGAGGAAGTCCTTCCCGAACCAGCGCTCCGCGCCGAACCCGGGAGCGTAGGGCCAGACCCGGGAGCCCTGGTCCGCGAGGTAGCCGGCGAGGGCGGCGCGACCGGCGCGCGCCTCGATCCACGCCATGAACCGGCCGCCGACGAGGTACGGGACGCTCCCGAGCGGCCAGTCGACGCTCGGGTTCGACACGTCGTCGAGCGGCGGCCATCCCGGCGGCTCCGTCGCGAGCGCGCGCGCGTACATGTCGAAGAGTGCGCTCGCGTTCCGGCCGGCGCCGGGCGGCTCGCCGTCGCCCTCGTGCGACACCGCGAGCCCCTCGATCATCCAGCCCGGGACGACGCCGTTCGGGAACCACAGCCGGCCGAAGACCCGGTTCCAGAGCCCGGGCAGGCCGCCCACGTTGTCGAGGTGCAGGATGTGGACGTACTCGTGGAAGAAGAGCGCGGAGACCCAGTCCCGGTAGTCGTTCAGCTCGGAGAGATCCGGCGGCGGGACCGCGTACAGGCGGATGGTGTCGTAGGGCAGCGGCGTCGCGGACCCGTTCGCGTCGTCGGTGTCGTCGGAGAGGACGACCTCGGTCCGCGCGGCGGGCGCGTGGCCGAGGAGGGGGGAGAGGACGGCGTGCGCGCGCTCGGCGGCGCGGGCCACCTCCTGCGCGAGCGGCTCCTCGCCCTGGTGGAAGTGGACGCGGAAGTGCTCCGTCTCGATCGTGCGGAAGCGGTACGCCGGGTCGTACAGCTGGGCGGCGGTACGGGCGGGGAGTAGCGCGGCCGCCGCGAGGGCGGCCGCGAGGGCGACGGGGGTGCGCAGGGATCACCTCTGGGGGCGGCGCGGGGTCCGGCGGCGGGCGCGCGGGCGGGCGGCGCGGCGACGAGCGGCGACGGGGCCGTCGAGGAAAGGGAGGACGCGGTCGGCGACGAGCGCCGGGGCCTCGAGCGGCGCCACGTGCGTGCCGCCGGGGACGACGAGCAGCTCGCTCCCGGGGATCGCCTCGTGCATGCGCACCGAGAGCCGGACCGGCGTGAAGGAGTCCCGCTCGCCCGCGATCACGAGCGCCGGGACGTCCACCGCGGGCAGGTGGTCGGTGGTGTCGTGCGCGGCGGCGGACGCGAGCATCCGCACGAACAGGGTGGGATCCACGGCGGCGAGATCCGCGAAGTACCGCTCGAGATCGGCGCGATCGACGCGGCTGCGGTCCACCTCGAACGCGAGCGCGTACTGCATCGCGAGCTCCGTCGAGACGACGGCGCGGAACGCGGTCCGTGCCGCGTCGGGCCAGCGCTCCACGAGCGCCCGTGCGAACGGGAAGGCGATCTTGAGCGCCGGCGAGTCGTGGAACGTGTCGATGGGGTGCCCGGGCGCGCCGCAGAGGAGGACGAGGCCCCGGACCCTGCGCGGCGCGAGGCGATGCGTCTCCAGCGCGACCTGCACGCCCATCGAGTGGCCGACGAGGACGACCTGGCGCTCGCCGGCGTCGTCGAGCACGGCGAGGAGGTCCGCCACGAGGTCATCGAGCCCGACGCGCTCCGGATCGCGGGGCGCGTCCGAGCGGCCGTGGCCGCGGTACTGCGGGTGGAGCACGCGGTGCCCGGCGGCGAGCGCCGGCTCGAGGTGGCGCCACACGTACCCGGCGCAGCCGATCCCGTCGAGCAGCACGACGGCCGGGTTCCCTTCGCCGAGGCTCGTCCAGTGGATCCGGGTCCCGTCCGGCGCCTGCGTCTGGTGGTGTTCGAGGTCCATCCGTCTCCCGGCCCCTGGCGGGGCCGCGGCCGGGCGGGCGCCGCCCGCTCCGCCCCCGGTGTCGGCCGCGAGGTGCATGGCGTAGACTATCGCGAGACGGAGGTTCAAGCGGAATGTCGCACGGCCACTCGCACGGCGAGAGCGCTCGCCGGCACCGACACGGCATCGAGGAGGCGCATGGCGCGGCCGGTCACGACCACGAGCACGGTCACGACCACGATCACGCGTCGGCTCACGCGCTCGGGGCGCACGCCGCCGGGGCGAGCATGCGCCGGCTCGGCGCCTCGCTGGTGGTCACCGCGACGGTGATGGTGGCGGAGGCCGTCGGCGGGTGGCTCTCCGGCTCGCTGGCGCTGGTGTCCGACGCCGGGCACATGCTCACCGACGCCGGTGCGCTCGGTCTCGCCCTCGTGGCGGCCTGGCTCGCGGCGCGGCCGGCCGACGACAAACGGACCTTCGGCTACCGCCGGGCGGAGGTGCTCGGGGCGCAGCTCAACGTGGGCGCGCTGCTCGTCCTGTCGATCTGGATCGCGTGGGAGGCGGTGGACCGGCTCCGGACGCCGCACGAGCCGATCAAGCTCGGCCTCATGGCGATCATCGCCGCCATCGGCCTCGTCGCGAACGTCTCGATCCTCTGGTTCCTGCACGGCGAGCACTCGCTCAACGCCCGGTCGGCGTTCCTCCACGTCGTGGCGGACACGGTCTCCTCGGTCGCGATCCTCCTCGGCGCCGGCGCGATGGCGCTCCGCCCCGGCCTCGAGTGGCTCGACCCGGTGCTGTCGGTCGCGATCGCCGGGCTCATCCTCTGGGGCGCGCTCCGCCTGATCCTGGAGATCACCGACATCCTCATGGAGAGCGTGCCGAAGCACCTCGACGTCGGCTGCGTCTGCAAGGAGATGGAGTGCTGCGCCGGCGTCATCGCGGTGCACGACCTCCACATCTGGACGATCTCCAGCGGCCTCTATGCGCTCTCGGCGCACCTCGTGGTCCACACCGACGCGATGGGCAGGAACGACGACATCCTGAACGCCGTGAAGCTCGAGTTGCGCCGGCGCTTCGGCATCGACCACACGACGCTGCAGATCGAGTCGGCCGACTACGCGCACGTGCACGACTACCAGCACTGAGCGTCCCGCCCGCGCCGGGGCACCCGTGCTATACCCGTGCCGTGGTCTCGCGGATCCTCGCCTTCCGGCCGGCGAGCGTCGTCGAGCGGCTCGCGCCGCGAAGCGACGCGTGCCCGCTGTCGCTCCGGGATCTGCTCGGCCCCGCCTCCGCCCTCGGCATCGTCCTGCCGGTGGTCCGGGCCCCGATCGCCGGCGTCGCCCGGGCGGCGCTCGTGGCCGCGAAGGAGCACCGGTCCGCGCTCGGCCTCGCGCTCCCGCCCGGCGTGCTCCCGGAGCCCTGGTTCGACGCGGTGACGCGGACGGCGGACGAGCTCGCCGCCGGGCTGCCGATCTTCCTCTCGGCGGAGGTGAAGGTGGACGGCGACGGCGCGACGCAGGTCGAGCGCGCGCTCCACGAGGCGTGGCGGCTCGTCGACGCGGGCGTGACGCACCTCGCCATCGACGTCGTGGCGGTGGAGCGGCTCGACCGGGCCCGCGTCGTCGCGGAGGTCGCCGCCGCCGCCTTCGAGCGCGGCATCTGCGTCGACTGCGTCCTCCCGCTCGAGGACGGGGCGCAGGCGCGCGCCGCCGCGCTGCTGGAGGAGCTGTCCCGGCGCGGCGCGACGCCGGACGTCGCGAGCGTGCGCTGCCCGGCGCCGGCGAGCCCCGACGAGGCGCGCCTCCAGGTCGCCGCCCTGGCCCGCGTCTGCGGCGCGCTCTCCGGCGTACCGGTCATGCGGCGCGGCCCGGCCACGCCCGACCTGCTCCGGCTCCTGGAGGGCTCGCCCGTGAAGGCGTGCGACGACGGCGGCCTCGCCGCGGCGAGCGCGATCGGCGTCATCCCCTGGGACCTCATCGTCGCCGACGAGGGCGAGGACGAGTCGCGGGCGAACCGGCTGGAGCAAGCCGCGCGCGAGCTGTCGGACGAGGGCGCCGATCGCCTCGAGGCGCGCGCGTACCTCGAGGTGATGCAGTTCCTCGAGGCGCTCGGCGCGCCCGGCAGCGCCCTTCAGCTGTCGCGGGTGCTGGAGCGCCAGCTCGAGGATCGATGACGACGCGCATCATCGCTGGCACGGCGCGCGGCCGGCACCTCGCCGTCCCCCCGGGCGTCGCCACCCGGCCCACGAGCGACAAGGTCCGGGGCGCGGTGTTCAACGTGCTCGGGCAGTTCTTCGAGGGCGGCGACGTCCTCGACCTCTACGCCGGGACGGGTGCGCTGGCCCTCGAGGCGCTCTCGCGCGGCTGCGCGCGTGCGGTGTGCGTCGAGGCCGACCGCCGCGCCGCCGGGATCGTCGCCCGGAACGCGGAGGCGTGCGGGTTCGGCGAGCGCGTCGAGGTCGTGCTCGGGCGGGTCCCGGAGGCGCTCGGGCGGCTCGCGCGGGGCCGGTTCGCCCTCGCGTTCGTCGATCCGCCCTACGCGGAGGGGCCGGAGACCGCGCTCGCGGCGCTCGGACCGCTGCTGGCGCCCGGCGCGCGGGCGGTCGCCGAGCACGACGCCCGGCGGCCGCCGCCCGACCGGCTGGGGTCGCTCGCGCTCGTCGACCGCCGCACCTACGGCGGCACGGGAATCTCGATCTACCAGCGCGAGTGAGCGATACTCCGCGCCCGACATGCCCCGGACGCCCCGCGTCGCCATCTACCCCGGCTCGTTCGACCCGCTCACGAACGGGCACCTCGCGATCATCCAGCGCGGGCTCAAGATCTTCGACCGGCTGATCGTCGCCGTGGCGAACAATCCGCAGAAGACGCCGCTCTTCTCGGCGGACGAGCGAAAGGCGCTCATCGCCGAGGCGCTCGGGAACGACCCGCACGTCGAGGTCGACTCGTTCGACGCCCTCATGGTCGACTACGCCCGGCGGCGCGGCGTGCACACCGTGCTCCGCGGCCTCCGCGCCGTCTCGGACTTCGAGTACGAGTTCCAGCTCGCCAACATGAACAAGCGGCTCCTGCCGGAGTTCGAGTCGGTGTTCGTGATGACGGGCGAGGACTACTTCTTCGTCTCGGCGCGGCTCGTGCGCGAGGTGGCGACGTTCGGCGGCGACGTGTCCGGGTTCGTCCCGGCGAACGTCCTCGCCGCGCTCCAGAAGAAGCTCGGGAACCCGAACCTCGGGAAGCCGGCGCGCTAGTCGTGCATCCCGGCGACGGCCCACCGGCCGCCGTCCCGCACGAGGAAGAGGATCACCGCGCGGCCGGAGACGTCCGCGATCGCGACCCAGCCGCCGCGCGCGGCGAGCGGCGCGACCCGCGCCGGCGGTGGCCCGAGCCGCGCGACCGCGTCCGCGGCGGGCAGGATCTCGAGATCGAGGAGCGCTCCCCGTTCGGCCCGGCCGGAGAGGAGCCCGCGCCAGGTGGTGCGGACGACGTCGCGCCCGGTCCGGACGTCGCCGTCGAAGCTGAAGCGCTCGGTGGAGAGCGCCGCGACGGCGTCCGCGTCGCGGGTGACGAGCGCGTCGAGGAAGGCGAGGGCGGTCTTAGCGACCTGGGTGCGATCGGGGTCGAGGGGAGAGGCGGCGGGGCGCGCAGTCTTCGCGGTCGCGCTCGCCGGCGGAGTCGTGCCCGTACCCGTGCCCGTGAGCGTACCCGGCCTCTCCGTGCCCGTGCCCCGCGTCCCGTGGCCCGTGGGCCCTCGGCCGCCACCCGTGCCCGTCTCGCTCGCGGGCGCGCGCCCCCGGTCTTCCTCTTCCGCGGCCGCGGCGGGGGGAGAGGACCGCGGTGAGGGAGGCGCGGCGGGCGCCGGCGTCTCCGCCGCGGGTGCGTCCGGGCGCGGATTCGCCGCCGCGGACGGAGGATCCCCCGCCTCGCCCTGCGCGAGCGCCACCGCCGCCAGGATCGCCGCGAAACCGTTCATCGGTGATCCGAGCTTATGCTAGCTTTCCCGGCCATGGCCAGCGCGGCTCGCGAGGTGTGGGGAGACCTCGCCACCACGGCGTTCGTCGAGTCGAGCCTGCTCTTCCGGTCGCTCGACCCGGAGGCGCGCCGGGATCTGCTCCAGCTCGCGCGCCAGGCGACCTGGGCCGCCGGCGACCAGGTCTCCGGCGACGCCGACGAGGGCTTCTACCTCGTCGTCGACGGCCAGGCAGCGGCGCTGGTCGGCGGCGTCGAGGTCGCGCAGCTCGAGCGCGGCGCGTTCTTCGGGGAGGGGCGGGTGCTCGGCGCGGGTCGTCCCACGGCGCTCGTCGCCCGCTCGGAGGTCGCCGCGGTGGTCTTTCCGGCGCCGGTCGTCGCTGCCCTCGGCGAGCGGTTCCCGAAGGTCCGGAAGCTGCTCGAGGCGATGCACGCGGCCCGGCAGAAGGACGCCTCCGGCAAGCTCGCGTCCTGACCGCCTGCCCGGCCGCCGGGCAGCCAGCGACCCCCCGGCGCGCCCGCGCGACGCGGGTTACATCCTTGCGCTCGCGTGTGCTAGTTTCCCCGCCCCATGCCGCGCCGTACCGACATCAAGAAGATCATGATCGTGGGCTCCGGGCCCATCGTCATCGGGCAGGCCTGCGAGTTCGACTACTCGGGCACGCAGGCGTGCAAGGCCTTGAAGGAGGAGGGGTACGAGATCGTCCTCCTCAACTCCAATCCGGCCACCATCATGACGGATCCGGGGTTTGCCGACCGGACCTACGTCGAGCCGATCACCCCGGAGACGGGCGAGCTCATCCTCGCCCGCGAGAAGCCGGACGTGCTGCTGCCGACGCTGGGCGGGCAGACCGCGCTCAACCTCGCGGTCGCCCTCGCGAAGAACGGCGCCCTGAAGCGCCACGGCGTCGAGCTCATCGGCGCGCAGCTCGAGGCCATCGAGAAGGCCGAGGACCGGCTCCTCTTCAAGGAGGCGATGAACCGGATCGGCGTGGAGCTGCCGAAGTCGGGGTACGCGACCTCCTGGGAGGACGCGCGCGCGATCGCGAAGGACATCGGGTTCCCGATCATCATCCGCCCGAGCTTCACGATGGGCGGCGAGGGGGGCGGTGTCGCCTACAACCTCGAGGAGTTCGAGCCGCTCGCGCGGCGGGCGCTCACGCTCTCGCCCACCCACACGATCCTCTGCGAGGAGTCGATCATCGGGTGGAAGGAGTACGAGCTCGAGGTGATGCGCGACAAGCGGGACAACGTCGTCATCATCTGCTCCATCGAGAACTTCGACCCGATGGGCGTCCACACCGGCGACTCGATCACGGTCGCGCCGGCCCAGACGCTCACGGACAAGGAGTACCAGCGGATGCGCGACGCGGGCGTCCGCATCATCCGCGAGATCGGCGTCGAGACCGGCGGGTCCAACATCCAGTTCGGCGTCCACCCCACCACCGGCCGGATGGTGGTCATCGAGATGAACCCGCGCGTCTCGCGGTCGTCGGCGCTCGCCTCCAAGGCGACCGGCTTCCCGATCGCGAAGATCGCCGCGAAGCTCGCCGTCGGCTACACGCTCGACGAGCTCAAGAACGACATCACCCGCTACACGCCGGCGTCGTTCGAGCCGACCATCGATTACGTCGTCACGAAGATCCCGCGCTTCGCCTTCGAGAAGTTCAAGGGCGCCGACGACACCCTCACCACGCAGATGAAGTCCGTCGGCGAGGTGATGGCGATGGGCCGGACGTTCCAGGAGAGCTTCCAGAAGGCGACCCGCGGCCTCGAGATCGACCGCTGCGGCCTCGAGTCGCCGCTCGGCAAGAAGCCGGGGCAGCCCTACGCGCCCGACGAGGTGGACCGGGTGAAGGCGGAGGTCCGCGTCCCGCGCGCCCACCGCTTCTTCTGGATCGCCGAGGCGTTCCGGGCCGGGCTCTCCGTCGAGGACCTCTACGCGCTCACGTGGGTGGACCGCTGGTTCCTCCGCGAGCTGGAGGAGCTGGTCCGCGTCGAGAAGGACCTCGCGAAGGGCGTGCCGCAGGGCGCGGACGCCCTCCGGGCCGTGAAGCGGATGGGCTTCTCCGACAAGCGCATCGCCCAGCTCGCCGGCACCACCGAGAAGGTGGTCCGCGAGGCGCGGCACGCCGCCGGCGTCCGCCCCGTCTTCAAGCGCGTCGACACCTGCGCCGCCGAGTTCGAGGCGTTCACCCCGTACCTCTACTCGACGTACGAGGAGGAGTGCGAGGCGGCGCCGACCGACCGGCCGAAGGTGATGATCCTCGGCGGCGGCCCGAACCGCATCGGCCAGGGGATCGAGTTCGACTACTGCTGCGTCCACGCGTCCTTCGCGCTCGCGAAGGCCGGGTTCGAGACCATCATGGTCAACTGCAACCCGGAGACGGTCTCGACCGACTACGACACCTCCGATCGCCTCTACTTCGAGCCGCTCACGCTCGAGGACGTCCTCGAGATCGTCCACGTCGAGAAGCCGAAGGGCCTCATCGTCCAGTACGGCGGCCAGACGCCGCTCAAGCTCGCGGTGCCGCTCCACGAGCTCGGCGTGCCGATCTTCGGCACCACGCCGGACGCCATCGACCGCGCCGAGGACCGCGAGCGGTTCGCGGAGCTCATCGAGAAGCTCGGCCTGAAGCAGCCGCGGAACGGCGTCGCCCGGAGCGCCGAGGAGGCCTTCGCGGTCGCGCGCCGCATCGGCTACCCGGCGATGGTCCGGCCCTCGTACGTGCTCGGCGGCCGCGCCATGGAGGTCGTCTACGACGACAAGGACCTCGAGACGTACCTCCGCGAGGCGGTCCAGGCGTCGAACGAGCGGCCCGTCCTCATCGACCGGTTCCTCCGCGACGCCGCCGAGGTGGACGTCGACGTGGTCTCGGACGGCAAGGACGTCGTGGTCGGCGGCGTGATGGAGCACATCGAGGAGGCCGGCATCCACTCCGGCGACTCCGCCTGCTCGCTGCCCCCGTTCAGCCTCACCCCGGACGTCATCGCGGAGATCGAGCGCCAGTCCATCGCGATGGCGAAGGAGCTCGGCGTCGTCGGCCTCATGAACGTCCAGTTCGCCATCCAGGGGAAGGACATCTACGTCCTCGAGGTGAACCCGCGCGCGAGCCGCACGGTGCCGTTCGTCGGCAAGGCGACGGGGCTCCCGCTCGCGAAGGCCGGCGCGCTCTGCATGGTGGGCAAGTCGCTCGCCGAGGCGGGCGCGCTCGGGACGCCGCGCCCGAAGCACACCTCCGTCAAGGAGGCGGTGTTCCCGTTCGCGCGGTTCCGCGGCGTGGACACGGTGCTCGGCCCGGAGATGAAGTCCACCGGCGAGGTGATGGGCGTCTCGGACGACTTCTACCGCGCGTTCTTCAAGGCCCAGGCGGCGGCCGGCAACACGCTCCCCTCCGCGGGCGAGGGGAAGCGGGCGTTCGTCTCGGTGAAGGACTCCGACAAGGAGGGCGTCGTGGACATCGCGCGCCGCCTGGTCGGGCTCGGGTTCGAGGTGCTCGCCACCGCGGGCACGAGCGCGTTCCTCGGGAAGCGCGGGATCGCGACCACGCCCGTGAAGAAGGTCGTCGAGGGGCGGCCGTCGATCGTCGACCGCATCATCGACGGCGACGTCCACTTCGTCGTGAACACGACGGCCGGCAAGCAGGAGATCGCGGACAGCTTCGCGATCCGCCGTGAGACGCTCATGAAGGGGCTGCCGTACTTCACCACCCTGACCGGGGCGCGAGCCGCCGTGGGGGCGATGGAGGTGGCGCGGGGCGGCAAGGCGACCGTCCGGTCCATCCAGGAGTACCACTCGAAGCGCTAGGCGGCGCGCGCGGGCCCGTTGACAGGGGGCCCCGCCGCGCTCTAGTCAAATGAGCAGGAAGCGGCCGCCCCGGGCTTCTCGGGCCGGCCGCCCTCGTTTTTTTCGGGCCCTTCGACGACGGACCGGCTCTGCCGGCTCCACGCTCGGGGCGAACGGAGTGAATGAAGAATGAGCGAGCGCGTCCCCATGACGAAGGGCGGCCTCATCCGGCTGAAGGATGAGCTGAAGCGCCTCAAGGCCGTCGAGCGGCCGAAGATCGTGAAGGAGATCGCCGAGGCGCGCGCTCACGGCGACCTCTCCGAGAACGCCGAGTACCACGCGGCCAAGGAGAAGCAGTCGCACATCGAGGGCCGGATCCTGCAGGTGGAGCACTGGATCGCGAGCGCCGAGGTGATCGACGTCTCGAAGCACGCCGGCAGCGACCGCGTGATCTTCGGCGCGACCGTGACGCTCGAGGACACGGACTCCGGCGATCAGGTGACGTACCGGATCGTGGGCGAGCTCGAGGCCGACCTGAAGCGGGGGAAGATCTCGGTCACGAGCCCCATCGCGCGCGCCCTCATCGGGCGCAGCGAGGGCGACACGGTCGAGGTCCGCACCCCGGGCGGCGCGAAGGAGTACGAGATCCAGACGGTCGATTTCGAGGAGGAGGAGCTGCCCGGCGAGTCCGGCGAGTAGCCGTCGGACCCGGCGGATAGCCTCGCGCCGTGCAGCGCAGCGACGGCCACGGCGGTGAAGGCGCGGGCGCGATCCCGGGCCTCGCCGCGGCGCGCGCCCTCGAGGCGCTCGTCCCGCCGCTCCGGTTCGCGGTGGCGAACGGGTTCGCGGGCGCCGCGCGGCTCGTCGCGTTCGGCGCGACCCTGCGCGGCGCGATCGATCGCGCCCGCGGCCTCGGCGCCGCCGACACGCCGGCGCTGCGCCGGCTGGCCGCGGAGGCGGAGGGCTTCGACGCGCTGCCTGCGGCGGCGCGCAAGGCGGCGATCCAGCGGATCACCGCGGATGTCGCGGCGCTGATCCCGGTGCCGGACGAGCTGCGGGCGGTGGCGAGGGCGGGGAGGGTGGAAGCGGGGCCGGTGCCGTCGGGAGGGCTGCCCCCCCGGCCCGTGGCGCCTGGCACGACCTCGCCGCGTCCCCGCCCCTCGGCCACCAGCGGGCCCCCCTCACCCCGGCCCTCTCCCCCCGCTCGCGCGGGGGGAGAGGGAGAGATCTCTTCGACGGGCGGCGGGCCAGGGGCCACGGGCCACGGGAGGCGGGTCGCGGGCACGGAGAAGCCGGGCACGTTCACGGGCACGGGCACGGGCACGCCCTCATCCGTGCGCCCTGAGCGTAGCGCCCGCGAAGCGGGCGCGGAGTCGAAGGGCGTCCCGGCCGCCCCGTTCGCCCCCGACCCCCCCTGGCAACCGCTCCCCGACGCGAAGACGCCCGAGGAGCGCGCGCAGCGACGGCAGCGGCTCGCGACGAAGCTCGCCGATCTCCCGCGCGCGCACCCCGCGCCGCGCGCGCAGCTCGAGGAGCGCGGCCGCCTCACCGTCGAGGACGCGCTCGAGTTCTGGCCCAAGGCGTACCAGGACCGGACGCAGGTCCGCCGGATCGCCGAGCTGAAGGTCGGCGACGAGGCGACGGTGCTCGGGACGGTGACCCACGTCCGGATCCAGCGGATGCGGAACGGGCGGCCCATCCTCAAGGTCGGCGTCGCGGACGCGGGCTCCGGGCTCGAGCTCGTCTTCTTCAACCCGCCGCCCTGGCGCCTCAAGCAGTTCCAGGCGGGCGACGTGCTGGTCTGCTCCGGGAAGATCTCCGAGGGCTTCGGCGCGCGGCGCCAGATGAGCCAGCCCGAGGTGGAGAAGGTCCAGGCCGGCGACTCGGCGAGCTTCGGCCGGATCGTCCCGGTCTACGCGGGTCCGGCGGACTACCAGCACCCCGCGCTCCGGAAGCTGATGAAGCGGCTCGTGGACGAGCTCGCGCCGGCGGCGGTGGACGACGTGCCGGCGGACGTGCGCGCGCGGCGCGGGCTGCTCGGCCGCGCCGACGCCCTCCGCCAGGCGCACTTCCCGCCGGCCGGGACCGACCTCCTCCTCGCCGCCGCGCGCGCGACGCCGGCGTTCCGCCGCCTCGTCTTCGAGGAGCTGTTCTTCCTCCAGCTCGCACTGGCGCTCCGGCGCCGCGGCGTCCGCTCGGAGCCCGGCATCGCGTTCGACGCGTCGCGTACGGCGCTGGCGAGCGCCGTCGCGCCGCTCCCGTTCCGCCTCACCGGCGCGCAGGAGAAGGCGCTCGCCGAGATCGCGCGGGACATGGCGCGTCCCGAGCCGATGAACCGGCTGCTCCAGGGCGACGTCGGCAGCGGCAAGACGGCGGTCGCGTTCGCGGCGATGATGCTCGCGGTGCAGTCCGGCTGGCAGGCCGCGCTGATGGTGCCGACCGAGATCCTCGCCGAGCAGCACGCGCGGACGCTGGCGCGGTGGCTCGAGGGGCGGGACGTCGAGGTGGCCCTGGTCGCGGCGGCGGCGCGCGGGAAGGGACAGAAGGAGACGCGGGCGGCGGTCGCGTCCGGGCGGGCCCGCATCGCGGTCGGCACGCACGCGCTCCTCGAGGAGGACGTCGGCTTCGACCGGCTCGGGGTGGTGGTCGTGGACGAGCAGCACCGCTTCGGCGTGCTCCAGCGCGCGTCGCTCATCTCGAAGGGGCGGCGGCCCGACGTGCTCGTCATGACCGCGACGCCCATCCCGCGGACGCTCGCCCTCGCGTTCTACGGCGATCTCGACCAGTCCAAGATCGGCGAGCTGCCGCCGGGCCGGACGCCGGTCACGACGAAGCTGTACGGGGACTCGCAGCGGAAGGGCGCGTACGATCTCGCGCGGAAGGAGCTCGAGGCCGGGCGGCAGGCCTACGTCGTGTACCCGCTCGTCGAGGAGTCGGAGAAGAGCGACCTCGCCGACGCGACGACCGGCGCGGCCGAGCTGGCGCGGATCTTCGCGGGTCACGCGGTCGGGCTCCTCCACGGGCGGATGAAGGGCGACGAGAAGCAGGCGGTCATGGAGCGCTTCAGGGCGGGTGAGCTGAAGGTGCTCGTCGCGACCACCGTCATCGAGGTCGGCGTGGACGTCCCGAACGCGACCGTGATGATCGTCGAGCACGCGGAGCGCTTCGGGCTGTCGCAGCTCCATCAGCTCCGCGGCCGGGTCGGACGCGGCGCCGCGAAGAGCTGGTGCCTGCTCCTCGCCCACTTCAAGCGCGCCGGCGACGAGGCGCGCGAGCGGCTCAAGGCGATGGAGCGGACGCAGGACGGGTTCGAGATCGCCCGCGTCGACCTCCAGCTCCGGGGTCCGGGGGAGCTCCTCGGGACCCGCCAGTCCGGGCAGCAGCTCCTCGAGATCGCGGACCTGTACCGCGACGAGGCGATCCTGGAGGAGGCCCGGGAGGAGGCGTTCGCCCTCATCGAGGCCGACCCGACGCTCGCCCGGATGGAGCACGCCGCGGCGCGGGAGGCCCTGCTCGGGCGGTGGGGGCGGCGCGTCTCCCTCGCCCGGATCGGGTGACCCGCCCGGTGCGCGCCCGCCCCGACCCGGAGCGCCGCGGAGTGGCTACCATCGTGTCGTGAGCGTGGCGCTCGCTCGACGGCTGGCGGGGCAGGGCATACGCGACCCGCGGGTGCTCGAGGCGATCGCGCGGCTCGACCGCGGCCGGTTCGTTCCCGAAGCGCACCGCGCCGAGGCGGACCTGGACCAGCCGCTCCCCATCGGTTTCGGGCAGACGATCTCGCAGCCGTTCGTCGTCGCGTTCATGACGGAGCGGCTCGAGCTCTCCGGCGACGAGCGCGTGCTGGAGATCGGGACGGGGTCTGGCTACCAGACCGCCGTGCTCGCGGCGCTGGCGCGGCACGTCTTCTCGGTGGAGATCGTCGCGCCGCTCGCGGAGCGCGCGCGGGAGGTCCTCCTCGGCGAGCTCGCGCTCCCGAACGTCTCGCTCCGCACCGGCGACGGCGCCCTCGGCTGGCCGGACGCGGCGCCGTTCGACCGGATCGTCGTCACCGCGGCGACGCCGCGGATCCCGGACGCGCTGATCGCGCAGCTCGCACCCGGCGGCCTGCTCATCCTGCCGCTCGGCGAGCCGCACGGGGATCAGGCGCTCCGGGTGATCCGCCGCGAACGGACCGGGGCGCTCGGGAGCGAGGACGTGCTGCCGGTGCGGTTCGTGCCGCTCACGCACGGCGTCGCGCCCAAGGACGGCGCGCCCTGACCCGGGGCGACCCGCGGGCGCGGCTGGGGTAGACTCGGCGCGATGATCGTCTGCCCCGTGTGCGAGCACGCCCAGCCCGAGGGCGCAGAGTGCGAGGTCTGCGGCAAGCGCTTCGGGCGCGCGGCGATCGCCGCGCCGGTGCCGCTGCTCGAGGGCCTCGAGACCACCTCGTACGACGGCGGCGGCGTCCCCGTCCCGACCCCGATCCCCGAGCTCGAGCCGACCCGGCACGGCCCCGCGGCGCTCGTCGTCGCGGATGCTCCGCCGGACGTCGAGCGGACCGCGGCCGCGCCCGTGGACGTCGACGCGGCGCCGCTGCCGGATCTGGAGCGGACGCGGGCCGAGCTCCCCGGGGACGGCCCCACGCCGCTCCCGGCCCAGGTGCTGTGCCGGTACTGCCGGACGCCGGCCGGACCGGGCGAGCGGATCTGCGGCCGCTGCGGGATGCGCCTCCCGGTGATCGCGGCCCCGCCGCGGGAGGCCGCCCAGGCCGCCGGTCCGCGCCTGTGCAGCTGCGGAGCGCCCGTCTCCGGCGCGCTCTGCCCCGCCTGCGGCGCCCGTTGCACGGGGGGCTGACGCTCGCGCCGGGCGGGCAGCCAGCTCGCCCCTTGCCAACCGCGGCCGCTCCCGGCAAATTGGCCCGTCCGTCCATGAAAACGTTCCACGACCCCGAGGTCTTCGCGCGCGTCAAGCGCCTGCCGCCGTACGTG
The DNA here is from genome assembly GCF_023169945.1 of Anaeromyxobacter oryzae. GTDB lineage: Bacteria > Myxococcota > Myxococcia > Myxococcales > Anaeromyxobacteraceae > Anaeromyxobacter > Anaeromyxobacter oryzae. The sequence continues at coordinate 6,400,991 of NZ_AP025591.1, read as the reverse complement.
TTCACCATCACCGACCGCCTCCGCGACGAGGCGATCGCGCGAGGGATCGACGTCGTCGACTTCTCGATGGGCAACCCCGACGGCGCGACGCCGAAGCGGATCGTCGACCGGCTCGAGGCCGCCGCACGCGAGCCGGGGCTCCACCGCTACCTGAACCCGCGCGGCGTCCCGGAGCTGCGCGCGGCCGCGGCGCGGTGGTTCAAGCGGCGCCACGACGTCACGCTCGATCCCGAGCGCGAGGTCCTCATCTCCATCGGGTCGAAGGAGGGCATCGGCCACGCGCTCGTGGCGATGCTGTCCGAGGGCGACGCGGTGCTCGCGCCCTCGCCGACCTACCCCATTCACGCGTACGGCGCGGTCCTCGCGGGCGCGGAGTCGATCCCGGTGCCGGTCGGCCCGGGGGTGGACTTCTTCGATTCCATCGTCGAGGCGACGGAGCGGGCGGAGCGGCGGCCGAAGGGCATCGTCGTGAACTTCCCCGGGAACCCGTCCACGGCGATCGCGACGCCGGAGCTGTTCGAGAAGATCGTCCGGTTCGCGGAGGCGCGCGACCTCTTCATCATCTCGGACCTCGCCTACTGCGACATCGTCTTCGACGGCGCCAAGGCCCCCTCGATGCTCGCCGTCCCGGGCGCCCGCGAGCGCACGCTCGAGTTCATGTCGCTCTCGAAGAGCTACAACATGCCCGGCTGGCGCGTCGGGTTCTGCGGCGGCAACGCGGCGCTCGTCGCCGCGGCGGCGCGCGTGAAGAGCTACCTGGACTACGGCCTCTTCGGCGCCGTTCAGGCGGCCGCGATCACCGCGCTGGACGAGTGCGACGACGAGGTCGCCGCGATCCGCCGGAAGTACCACCAGCGGCGCGACGCGCTCGTCCGGCACTTCGGCGCGGCCGGGTGGCAGATCCCGTCGCCCGCGGCGAGCATGTTCGCCTGGGCGCCCATCCCGGAGGCGTTCCGGTCCCTCGGCTCGCTCGAGTTCGCGAAGCGGCTCATCGACGAGGCGGGCGTTTGCGTCGCGCCGGGCATCGGCTTCGGGAAGGCGGGGGACGGCTTCGTCCGCATCGCCCTCATCGTCGACGAGCCCCGGATCCAGCTCGCGGCCGAGCGGATCGAGAAGTTCCTCAAGAAGGGTCCGGGGGGGAGGTAGCGATGCGAGCCCCCGTCCTCTCCGCCTGGTTCCGCTGCGCCGACGGCTGCGACTTCCGCGCCGCGCTGACGGAGGTCGTCTACTCGTGCCCGCGGTGCGGCGGGCTCCTCGAGGTGGAGCACGATCGCGCCGCGCTCGCGGGCCGGTCCGCCGCCGAGTGGAAGGCGCTGTTCGACGGCCGCTTCAAGCTCGGGGCCTGGCCGTACGGCTCCGGGGTCTGGGGCAAGAAGGAGTGGGTCTACCCTCAGCTCGCGGACGAGAACGTCGTCTCGATGTTCGAGGGCGGGAGCCCGCTCCTGAAGGTCGACCGCTACGCGCGGGAGATCGGCCTCGACGACGTCTGGCTGAAGGAGTGCGGCGTCACCCACACCGGGTCCTTCAAGGACCTCGGGATGACGGTCCTGGTGTCCGCGGTGAAGGAGATGCGGGCGCGCGGCGGCTCCGTGCGGGCGGTGGCGTGCGCGTCGACGGGCGACACCTCCGCGGCGCTCTCGGCGTACTGCGCGGCGGCGGGCATCCCGAGCGTGGTGCTCCTCCCGCGCGGCAAGATCTCCACCGCGCAGCTCGTGCAGCCCATCTCGAACGGCGCGCTCGTGCTCGAGCTCGACACCGACTTCGACGGCTGCATGGCGGTCGTGAAGCAGCTCTCGGAGACGAAGGACATCTACCTCGCGAACTCGATGAACTCCCTGCGCATCGAGGGGCAGAAGACCGCCTCCATCGAGATCGCGCAGCAGCTCGGGTGGACCTCGCCGGACTGGATCGTCATCCCGGGGGGGAACCTCGGGAACGCGAGCGCGGTGGGGAAGGGCTTCCTCCTCATGAAGGAGCTCGGGCTCGTCGATCGGCTCCCCCGCCTCGTCGTGGCGCAGGCCGAGAACGCGAACCCGCTCTGGCGCGCGACGAGCGGCGCGGGCGTGAGGCCGACCGCGGCGGTGAAGGTCGAGGCCGTCGCGGCGCGGAAGACGCTCGCCTCGGCGATCCAGATCGGCGCGCCGGTCTCGTCACGCCGCGCGCTCCGCGCGCTCGAGGCGCTCGACGGCCTCGTGGAGCAGGCGACCGAGCAGGAGCTCGCGGACGCCGCCGCGCGGGCGGATCGGGCCGGGATGTTCACCTGCCCCCACACCGGGGTCGCGCTCGCCGCGCTCGAGAAGCTCGCGGCCCGCGGCGTCGTGAAGAAGGGCGAGCGCGTCGTGGTGATCTCGACCGCCCACGGCCTCAAGTTCTCCGACTTCAAGGTCGGCTACCACGAGGGCACGCTGCCCGGCGTCGCGCCGGGGCTCCCGAACCCCGGGGTGAAGCTTCCGGCGACGCTGGGCGCGGTCCAGGACGCGATTGCCGCCCGCTTCGGACGGGGGTAGAAACGCCCGCGCATGAGCACCGCCCCGCAGCCCACCGCCGCCGATCCCGTCGCCCTCCGGGCGGAGCACGACGTCCTCGCGAAGCAGCTCGAGACGCGCCGCTCCATCGACGTCGCGCGGCGCGGCCTGTACCTCGTCTTCGCCGGCCTCATCGGCACCGGCACGAGCATCGCGCTCGCGTGGGATCGCTGGGGCAGGCTCAAGCCCGGCGTGGTCCGGAAGGTCACCGGCCAGCGGCCGCTCTTCCTGTACCTGGCCATGGTCGTCACCGTCGTCCTCCTCGCCCTCGCGGTCCGCGCCCTCGCGCGGGCGCGCCGGCTCATGCGCGAGGAGGACGCGCTCTTCTCCCGGTACCGCGCGATCCGGGAGGTCCTGAGGCTGGATCCGTGACGCGGCGGGGGAGGGGGGCCTCCGGCGCGAAGGATCGGCAGGGTCGGCTCCTCGTCGTGGAGGGGCTCGACGGCGCCGGGACGACCACGCAGGCGCGCCTCCTCGGCGAGCGGCTCCGCGCCGCCGGCCGCACCGCGCACGTCACTGCCGAGCCCTCCGGCGGACCCGCCGGCGCCCTGATCCGGCAGGTGCTGTCGAGGCGCGTCACGGGCCGGGACGGCCGCGCCTTCGACGCGCGCGCGCTCGCGCTGCTCTTCGCCGCGGATCGCCTCGATCACCACGCCGACGAGATCGCCCCGAAGCTCTCCCGCGGCGTGGACGTGGTGTCGGATCGCTTCACGCTGTCGTCGCTCGCGTACCAGGGCGCGGCGCTCGGCGACATGGCCTGGGTGGCGGAGATCAACCGCGCCGCCCCGTCTCCCGACCTGACCGTGTTCCTGCGTGTCTCGCCCAGGGTCGCGCTGCCCCGCCGCCGCGCGGCGACCCTCGATCGCGAGATCTTCGAGGTGGACGCGTTCCAGCGGCGGGTCGCGGCGAGCTACGAGCGCGCGCTCGAGGTGCGGCGCGCCGCGGGCGATCGCATCGCGGAGATCGACGGGTCGCGCCCCGTCGAGGCGGTCGCCGACGCGGTCTGGGCAGCCGTGTCGTCCCTCGATTAGGACGGAAGGGAGCGCGCCGCTGGGCGCGCGGAGCGAGCATGGCCGAGACGCCCACCGCCGCCCTCGTCGTGATCGGAAGCGAGGTCCTCTCCGCGAAGGTGCAGGACGAGAACGGCCCCTACGCGGCCCTCCGGCTGCGCGCGCTCGGCGTCCAGCTCGTCGGGATCCACACGGTCCCGGACCGCGAGGAGGACATCGCGACCTCGCTCGACGTCCTCCGTCGCCGCGTGGACTGGTGCTTCACCTCCGGCGGGGTCGGCCCGACGCACGACGACATCACCCCGCGCGCGGTGGCCCGCGCCCTGGGCCGGCGCGTCGCGCGGTCGCAGGCGCTCGCGGAGTCGATCCGGGCGCTGCACCGCGCCCACCACGGCGGCGAGGAGCCGCCCGAGGCCGCGCTCCGCATGGCGGATGTGCCGGAGGGGACGCGGCTCCTGGGCGATCCGGGATACCCGACGCTCGCGGTGGAGAACGTCGTGATGCTCCCCGGCGTGCCGCGGTTCTTCCGGCACCAGCTCGACGCGATCGCGCCGCTGCTGCAGGCTCCGCCCTGGCGGCTCGCCTCCGTGTTCGTCGCGGTCGGCGAGGAGCGCTTCGCGCCCGCGCTCGATCGGGTCGTCGCGGCGCACCCCGCGGTGGAGATCGGGAGCTACCCGCGGTTCGACGCGACGGACCACCGGGTGAAGCTCACGGTGGAGTCGAAGGAGCTCGCCGCGGTCCAGGCGGCGCTCGCGGCGCTGCTCGAGGCGCTTCCGCCCGGCAGCGTGGTGCGGGTCGAGGGGCCCTGACGCGGACGCCGCCGTCGCTCAGGCGATCGCGACGCGCAGCCGCTGCCGCAGCACGAAGTGGGCCTCGCTCGCGGCGAACGCGAGGAGCGCGAGCGCGTCGGGGCACGCGCGGACCGCCGCGAGCCGTTCCGCGGTCGCCGCGGGGGCCGCCGTCGTGCCCCGCTCGTCCCGGAGCAGCAGGGCGATGGCGGTGGGCACGTCGCCGCAGAGCACGAGGCCGGCGCGGTCGGCAGTGGCGGCCGCCGCTTCCCGCCAGGCGCCGACGTCCGGCGCGGGGCGGAGCTGGGCGAGCGCGCGGGCGGGCTCCTCGAGGGCCTTCCGGGCGCGCCGCGGGAGCATCCGTCCCAGGAGACGGACGAGGTCCTCCGCGGGCCGCCCGGTTCCGGCGTACCCGGGCACGATCTGCCAGACCGCCGCCGCGACGCCCTCGCCTAGCGCCGCGGGCGGGACGGCGTCCGCGACGGCGCTGCGCGCCCGAAGCCTCGCGGCGACGCGGCCGAGCAGGAACCGCTGCTCGCGGGCGGTGGTCCGGCGCACGAGATCGGCGCCCACGAGGACCGCGGGCGGCGTCCCAGGCTCGATCGCGAGCCGCCCGAGGGGCGCCGCGTGGACCTCGGGCTCGCTGGCGCCCAGGCTGCGGGCGAGGTCGGCGAGGAGGCGGCGGAAGGGATGGTCCTCGCGGACGGGCGCGCCGCGGGCGGCGGCGGGCTCGAGCAGCGCCGCGGCGAGCACGTCGCCGACCACCGCCATGACGTCGGCGAGCGGCCCGCCATCGCCGGGCGCCCGGAGCGTCTCCCAGTCCGCCGCGGGGAGCGGCGGGGGCGCGGCGAGCGTCTGGCGATCGCCCTCGAGCAGCAGCCGCTCGGCGCCGGCGGCCGGGAGAGGCGCGCCGAGCCAGCGGAGGACCGTCGCGGCGACGTAGGCGCGGTCGTGGGCGCGCGTCCGGTCGAACAGCCGGTACAGCGCGCTCCAGCTCGCGTCGCGGAGGGGGTCCCGCGCGAGCAGCCGGCGGTGCGCGTCGATGGCGAGCGCGGGGGCGGTCTCCTCGGAGGTCTCGGCGAGCAGCGCCAGGACGTCCTCGCGGTCCGGGGCGGCCTCGAGGGCGGCGCGGAGGTGCTCGAGGCCCTTCGCGCGGCTCCGGAGCTCCCCGGCGTGGAGCCGCGCCGCCGCGAGGTGGGCGTCGGCCCGGAGCGCCGGATCCCGCGCAGCGATCGCGGCGGTCTCGAGCGCCGCGGCCAGCATCGGCACGTCGCCCCGGCGCTCCTCGACGGAGACGAGGAGCCGGAGCGCGAGCGGGTGGCCCGGGTCGAGGTCGAGGATGCGCCGGCACGTCGCGGCCGCGGCGTCGAGCTCCGGCCCGGCCGCCTCGAGGTCCGCGAGCCCGGCCAGGTGGTCCAGGTGCGCGTCGCGCGGCAGACCGGGCAGCGCGACGAGCCGGCGGAGCGCGGCGATGGCGGCCTCCCGGTCTCCGCCGTCGCGATGGATCCGCGCGATCCGGGCGAGCGCCTCGGCCTGGTCCGGCGCGAGCGCGAGCGCCCCCTCGAGGTGGCGCCGGGCGCGGTCGGGGTCGCCGAGCGCCTCGTGGCACAGGGCGGCGGCCTCCAGGTGGAGCGCGACGTTTCCGCCGGTCTCGCCCCCCGCGGCGAGGCACGCCTCGAGGTCCAGGACCGCCTCGGCCGCACGGCCGGCCTCCGCCCGCAGCCGGGCGCGGAGCTCGAGCGCGGGCCCGTGCGCCGGGGACACCTCGAGCGCGCGATCGAGCGCGGCGAGCGCCTCGTCCCGCCCGACACCGCTCCCGCCCCGGAGCGCGGCGCGGGCGGCCGCGAGCCAGGCGTCGGCGGCGCGAGCGGGATCGGGCTCGGCGCGGGCGCGGGCCGCGAGCAGCGCGGCCACCTCGTCGCCGCCGGCGTGGCCGGACGCCGCGAGGAGCGCCTCGAGGCGCGCGACGGGCGCGCGGCTGCGCGGGTCCCGCTCCGCGGCCCGGCGGCAGTCGCTGGCGGCGCCCTCGAGGTCCGCGAACCGCTGCTCGGCGACGGCGCTCGCCTCGAGCCACGCCGCGGCCGCCTCGTGCGGATCCTGGAGGGCCGCGCCCTCGGCCTGGAGCGTCGCCCGGACCGCGCCCCAGTCGCCGCGTCGGACGAACAGCGCGCGGGCGGAGCGGAGCGCCGCGAGGTGGGAGGGCGAGTCCGCGAGCGCCGCCTGGAACGCCGCGAGGGCGCGCTCCGGGGCGCCGGCCCGTTCCCACGCCTCGCCGGCGCGGACGGCCCAGGAGGCGCGCGACGGCCGGTCGGACGCGGTCGCACGGCGCGCCTCGCAGAACGCGGCGAGGGCGGCGTGCTGGCCGGCCTCCCGGAGCCGGCGCTCCTCCTCGGCCGCGAGCACGGGATCGTCGGGCGCGAGCGCCGCGGCCTCCGAGAGGGCCGCCCGGCGGAGCCCCGCGGGGCGCCGATCGACGGCGGCCGCCGCGAGGAGGGCGGCGGAGGCCGCCGGGACCGTGGCCGCCGCGGCGAGCCCGGCGCGGGCGCGGGAGCGGCCCTCGGGATCCATCGCGAGCCGGAGCGCGAGGAGCAGGGAGGCCGGGTTCCCCGGGGCCGCTCGCGCGAGCGCGTCCGCGGCACGGCGGGCGGCGGCCGGGTCCGCCATCCGGTCCGCCTCGAGCCGGGCGAGCGCGAGGAGCCGCTCGCCGGCGCCGGGGGTCGCGTCGTCGACGGCGGCGGCGCGCCGGAGCGCGGCGAGGGCGTCGCGCCGGCCGGCGTCGGCGTGGAGCCGGTCCAGCGCGCGGCGCGCGGGCTCGAACGCGGGATCGGCGCGCAGCGCCTCGTCGTAGGCCTCGGCGGCGCGCTCGGGATCCCGGAGGCGCTCCTCGCAGATCGCCGCTGCCTCCGCGAGGGCCGCGGCCCGCTCCTCGGGCGCGAGGCGGACCGACGCCTGCGCGCGCAGGTTCTCGACGAGGCTCTCTTCGTCGCCGCGCGCCCGGTAGAGCCGCGCGAGCGCGTGCAGCGCCGGGAGGTGCGCCGGCGCGAGCGTGAGGACCTCGCGGTACGCGGCGACGGCGTCGTCGCTGCGCCCGAGCCGCCGCTCGAGCAGCTCGCCGGCGCGCATCACCAGCTCCGCCGCCTGATCGGGATCCGGAGCGGCGTCCGCCTCGGCGCGGAACATCTCCGCGAGCGCTTCCCAGCGGCCCGCGCGCGCATGCAGGCGCCCCAGCGCGCGGAGCGCCGGGAGGTGGTCCGGCGCCGCGACGCGGACGTCCTCCCATGCGACCCGGGCGGGCTCCGGATCCTCCACGTGCTCGTCGAGGACCTCGGCCCGGCGCTGGAGGAGCGACACGCGCCGCCGCGGATCGACGGCGACCGCCGCCTCGCGCGCGAGCACCTCCGCGAGCTCCTCCCACCGCCCGAGGCGCGTCAGGGCCGACGACAGGGCGGGGAGGGCGACCCGGCTCTCCGGGGCGAGCGCGAGGATCCGGCGGTAGAGCTCCGCCGCGCCGGCGAGGTCGCCGAGCCGCTCCTCCCGGAGGCGCGCGATCCGGAACAGGTGCGCGGCCGCCTCCGCGGGCGAGTCGAGCCGCGGCGCGTCCTCCTCGAGGAGCGCGCACAGAGGCCCCCACTGGCCCTCGCGCTCCAGGATCCGCTCCAGGGCCGCGCGCGCAGGGAGGAGGTCCGGGTCGACCCGGAGCGCCTCGCGAAGCAGGGCGGTCGCGTCCGCGGCGCGACCGAGCCGCTCGTCGAGGACCTCGGCGGCCTTGAACGTGCGCTGCGCGCGATCCCGGGGATCCCGGGCGGCGGTCGCCTCCGCCTCGAACGCGGCGAGCAGGCCTTCCCAGTCGCCGGCGCGCGCGCAGAGCCGGCCCAGCGCGGTGAGCGCGGACCGGTTCAGCGGATCGAGCGCGACGACCTCGCGGCAGCAGCGGATCGCCTCCCCGGCGCGCCCGAGCCGCTCCTCCTCGATCTCGGCGCGCCGGAGCTTCGCCGCGACCGTCTCGCGGAGGTGCCCCGCCGCCCGCCGCGCCAGGTGGGCCGCCGCGAGCGCCTCGAGGACCGCCGCCGCCTCCTCCCATTCGCCGCGCGCCTCGCGGAGCCGCGCGAGCTCACCGAGGACGACGGGGTCGTCCGGGCTGCCGGCGCGGGCGCGATCGAGCGCGACGACTGCGGCGTCGGTCCGGCCGAGCCGCTCCTCGACGCGCGCGAGCGCCTGGAACGCGCGGGCGGCGGCGGCGCCGGTGGCGGACTCTGCCTCCGCCCGCAGGATCTGCGCGAGCGGCTCGCCCGGCCCGAGCCGCTCGGCGTGCCGCCGCGCGGTGGCCCGGACGAACGGGTCGTCCGGGACCAGCTCGAAGGCCTCGAGGGCGAGGGGGGCGGCGCGCTCGGGCGCCTCGAGCGCGTCCTCGAGGAGCGCCGCGGCGGCCGAGAGGTAGTGCGCCGACAGGAGGCGGTCGCCGGCGGCGCGCGCGCAGCGCACGTACGCGTCGGCGAGGGCGGCGCGATCGCCCGAGGCGGCGGCAGCGCGCGCAGACTCCTCGGCGATCGCGAACGCCTCCGGCGCGAGCGCGGCGGCGCGGGCCAGGGCGTCGCCGGCCGCGCCCTCCTGCCCGAGCGCCGCGAGGAGGCGGCCGCGGAGGAGCAGGAGCGCCGCCCGGGCAGCGGGGTCGGTCGTCGCGGCGGCCTCGGCGTCCAGCACCTCGGCGGCGAGCGCGTCGTCGCCGAGGTCCATCGCGAGGCGGCGGGCGGTCCGGAGGTTCGGGAGGAAGGCCGGGTCGCGGGCGAAGGCGCGCCGGTGGAACTCGAGCGCGGCGGCGGGGTCCCCGAGCCGCTCCTCGTAGATCCGGCCCGCCTCGAAGAGCAGCTCCGCCGTGGCGGGGTGCGCGCCGAGGGCGAGCGCCTCGCGCTCGTAGCCCGCAGCGACGGACACCCAGTCCATCGCGTCGCCCGGCGCCGGCGGCACCGCGTCGATGCGCGACGCCAGCTCGCCGGCGATGGAGTCGGCACCGCCGCCGGCGTCGCCCGGGGGCGGCCAGAGGGAGTCGGCTTCGGGCATACCGGGTCCGACCTCCCGTCCTCGTCGCCGGGCCGCTCGGTGCGACGCGGACGGCGGGACGTCATCCGAACGGGCCGCAGCGGCGCCGCGGCAGGCGCGCTACAGGTCGAAGCGGTCGATCTTGCCGGCCTTCTGCAGGATCTCGAGCGCGCCCTTCGTCGCCGCCTCCTTGTCGTTGCCCTGGAGCTTCACGACGAGTGGTGCGGCAGACGGGACCACGACCGACACGGCCCACGTGTCACCGAGATCCTTGTCGACGTTCACCCGGCATTCCATGCTTCCGACGAACGCGCGTGCCATGCTGGATCGCTCCATGGTGAAGGGGACCGGGAAGATAGCCCAAAGGCGGCTCATGAAAAAGTCCAGCGCAGCGCTCCTCCTCGCGATTCTCTCCTGCTCGAGCGGCCCCCGCCTCCCGAGCGGACCGCCCCGCGGCGACACGGTCGTCGAGGTCAGCGGCGCGGTGAAGGGCGGCCCGTTCCGGCTCGGGAAGGCGGACCTCGACGCGCTGCCGCGGGGCAAGGTGGAGGGGACCGACCCCGTCACCGGCCGCGCCGCGACATGGGAGGGGCCGCAGCTCACCCAGCTCGCCTACGGCCGCGTCGAGCTGACGAAGGGCGCCGACACCGCCGTCGTCCGGACCGCGGATCGGCGCGCCGTCCCGATCCCGTTCAGCCAGATCCGGACGTTCCGGCCGGTCCTCGCGGACCGCGCCGACGGCGTGCCGCTCCCGGATCGCGTCGTCGCGTGGCCCACCGGCGCGCAGCGGGGGCTGCTCACCGATCCGCGGGCGAGGCTCTGGTGGGCGCGGGGCGTCGTCGCGATCGAGATCGTGAACTCGTTCACGACCTACGGCCGCGCGCTCGCCGTCCCGGACGGCGCCCCCGAGGGCGCCCGCCCCGGCGCCGACCTCTTCGGCGCCCTGTGCATCGCCTGCCACCGCCTGCGGAAGGCCGGCGGCGAGGCCGGCCCCGACCTGACGCGGATCGCCGACCGGATCGCGCCGGACGCCTTCTTCGCCATGCTCGCGAAGCACCCCGGCTGGACGGACGCCACGGGGGAAGCCCGCGCCGACGGAGGCGCCCGCCAGCTCTGGGCGTTCCTCCGGTCCGTCGCCGCGGTCGAGGCCGGCGCGGCGGAGCCGCCCGAGCAGCCGCCCGAGAAGGAGCGGGGCGGCGACCGGCATGGGTACCCGGCACGCTGAGCTCGCCGGTCAGACCGTCCAGATGTAGCCGATGCGGACGCCCACGAGCTCGGCGATCTGCTTCGCGACCGTCCGGCCGTCGCGCCCCGCGACCCACCGCGGGATGACGACGTGGAACTCGCCGCCGGTGAGCTCGGCGGCCGACGCGAAGAGCTGCCAGCGGCTCGCCACCTCCTCCAGCGTCACGGGGCCAGGCGAGAGCACGTCGAGGAAGATCGGCTTCGGCGCCTCGCAGAACAGGCACGGGCGGTGATCGCGCATCGCGCCGTGGATCACCTCCGGCGCCTCCCAGCCCGGCAGGTCGGCCCGGACACCCGCATAGCCGGCGAGGGGGAGCGTCTCGGCCATGAGGCGGATGAACGCCTCCTTGTGCACGTCGGTTCGGGTCTCGACCGTCTCGAGCATGTCCCCTCCCTCGTCGGGGCGACCGCCACCGACCCGTCTCCCGGTGCCGCTCCTCCCTTCCAAGGGTGGTGCTCGCGCGGTCGGCCTGCATCCCCTGCCGCTCGCGGCGCGTCCTGGGCGGCGATGACCCGCCCATGACGGCGGGACGGCAGGTGTCACCGATGACCCGCGCCCCGAACCCCGACCGCGTGAGCTGGCTCGCTTCGGTCCCGTTCCTCGCCGCCCACGCGGTCGCGTTCGCGACCCCATTCCTGGCGCCGTTCGCGTGGCGCTGGCTCCTCCTCGCCGCCGCGCTGTACGCCGTCCGGCTCTTCGCCATCACCGCCGGCTATCACCGGTACTTCTCGCATCGGTCGTACCGCACCTCGCGCGCCTTCCAGCTCGTGCTCGCCGTGATCGCCACGACCGCCACGCAGAAGGGACCCCTCTGGTGGGCCGCGCACCACCGGGACCACCACCGTCACTCGGACGCGCCGGACGACGTGCACTCGCCGCTCGAGGGCGGGTTCTGGTGGAGTCACGTGGGCTGGATCCTCTCGCGCCGCCACGACGAGACGAAGCTCGATCGCGTGAGGGACCTCGCGCGCTACCCGGAGCTCGTGTGGCTGAACCGGTTCCACCTCGTCCCGCCGATCGCGCTCGCGGCGCTCCTCCTCGTCGCGGGCGGGTGGCCGGCGCTGCTCTGGGGCTACTTCGTCTCGACGGTCGCGCTCTGGCACGGCACGTTCGCCATCAACTCGCTGGCGCACGTGGTGGGGGGGCGCCGGTACGAGACCGGCGACGGATCGCGGAACAGCCTCGTGCTCGCGCTCCTCACCTTCGGTGAGGGCTGGCACAACAACCACCACTTCTACTCCGCGAGCGCGCGGCAGGGCTTCTTCTGGTGGGAGGTGGACGTGTCCTGGTACGCGCTCCGGGCGCTCTCGGCGGCCCGGATCGTGTGGGATCTCCGGGCGCCGCCGCCGCAGGTCCGGCTCGCCCACCTGCGCGTGGAGCGCGTGGCGGCGCCGGATGCGCTGCCCGCCGCGGAGCCCGGGTAGCTCGCGTCTACAGGAACACCGAGGTCCGCGCCGCGACGTCCTCGTCGAGCATCTCCTGCAGCGTGGCGCGGATCCGCTCGGCGAGCCGGTTCACGGTGGCGGGGTCGCCCGCCGCGGCGGGGCCGAGGGCGCGAACCTCGACCGGCTCGCCGAAGCGCAGCGTCCAGCGCGTGGGGAGCGGCAGGAACGCGGCGGCGCCGACCCGGAGCGCCGGGCTCGCGGACAGGAGCGGAACGCCGAGCCGCTCGGCGAGCCAGCCGGTCCGCGAGATCCCCGGCGAGGCCTCCTCGCTGCCGACGATGGCGCAGGGGACGATCGTGGCGCCGGTGCGGAGCGCGATCTTCACGAACCCGCCGCGCCCGAAGTGCTGGATGCGGTAGCGGTCGCGCCAGGCCTTGTGAGCCCCGGCGCTCCCCTCCGGAAAGACGCCGAGCACCGCGCCGTCCCGCAGCAGCCGCTCGGCCGCCTCCGGCGTGGCGCGCACGGCGCCGAGCCGCACCGCGAGACCGCCGATCACCGCCGCGTCCACCTCTCGATCGTCGAGCAGCGGGCGCAGGTCCCGCCGCGCCGGGTGGTCGCGGCGCAGCGCGTGCCGGAGGACGAGAGCGTCCCAGGGGACGTACCCGGCGTGGTTCGCGACGACGATCGCGGGGCCCTCGGCGGGGACGTGCTCGATGCCCCGCACCGTCGTGCGCCACCAGCTCGCATAGAGGAGCTCGATCACGGGGGCGGCGCGCTCGACCAGGCGCGGGTCCATGCCGAACCGGTCGAGCCGGTCCGGCGGCTCGAGCAGCCGCGCCACGTCCGCCAGGCCGCCGAGCCGCTCCCGGAGCGCCGGCAGGAGCCGCGCCACCGTCTCGCGCAGCTCGTGCGCTCCGGCGGTGACGCCGGTCCGCGCGGCGAGGGCGGCGAGGCGCTCCTCCGCGCCGTCGAGAGCAGCCTCGACCTTGCGCTCGACCTCCGCGAGGCGGGCCTCGGCGCGGCGGGCTGCGGAGTCGGGCGGGGGGGTCGGGGTCGGGGTGAGTCCGCCCTCTCCCCCCGCGCGAGCGGGTGGAGAGGGCCGGGGTGAGGGGGCCCCGCTCGCGCTCGCGGGCGGCACCTTCACCTCGGCGATCGCGGGCGAAACCGACGCGGGCGACCGCGACTTCGCCACGGCGGTCCGCGGCGCTGCACCACGCGTGAACGGATCGTTCCCGAGCACCGGGCGCACGGCGGCGCGCGCGGGCGCCGGCCTCGCCTTCGCCTTCTTCTTTCGGCCCGTCCCGCCCGCCACCCGAACCGTATAGACGTGGCGCGGCGCCATCGTCAAACGCTCACGCGGGGGACGGGCCGGGTCCGGCTGCGCGGGCCCTGCCGTCGTGGTACGACCGCGGCCATGGCGCGCATCCAGGTGCTGCCCCCCGGCCTCGTGAACCAGATCGCCGCCGGCGAGGTCGTGGAGCGGCCGGCGTCGGTCGTGAAGGAGCTCGTCGAGAACGCCCTCGACGCCGGCGCGCGGGCCATCTCCGTGGACGTGGAGGACGGCGGGCTGTCCCTGGTCCGCGTGGCGGACGACGGATCCGGGATGGACCGCGAGGACGCGCTCCTCGCGCTGGAGCGGCACGCGACCTCGAAGCTGCGCGACGCGGATGGGCTCGCGGCGATCGCGACGATGGGCTTCCGGGGCGAGGCGATCCCGGCGATCGCCTCGGTGTCGCGCTTCCGCGTCGACACCGCCCCCGCGGACGACGGGGCCGGCACGCGCATCGACGTGGAGGGGGGCGCGCTCGGCGACGTGGCCGCGGTGGCGAGGCCCCGCGGGACCACCATCGAGGTGCGGGAGCTCTTCTTCAACACGCCCGCCCGCCGGAAGTTCATGCGCGCCCCGGCGACGGAGGCGGGGCACGTGACGGAGGCGGTCATCCGCCTCGCCCTGGCGCGCCCTGAGGTCTCGTTCAACCTCCGCTCCGCGTCGCGCCTGGTGCTCGCGGCGCGCGCCGGGGCCGGCCTCGCCGATCGCGCCGCGCAGGCGCTCGGGCGGGAGGCGCACCGGCACCTGGTCCCCGTCGACGCGCGCCGCGGCGACGTGCGCGTTCACGGTGTGGTGTGCTCGCCCGACCACTCCGAGGCGACCGGGCGATCGCTCTACCTGTTCGTGAATGGCCGTTACGTGCGCGACCGCGGCGCCGCGCACGCGGTGCTCCGTGCGTTCGCCGGGACACTCCCGCCCGGTCGCCACCCGGCCGGCGTCCTGTTCGTGGACCTTCCGCTCGGCCGCGTCGACGTGAACGTCCACCCGCAGAAGCTCGAGGTCCGGTTCGCGGAAGGGCGCGAGGTGTACGACGCGATCTTCCACGCGATCGCCGGAACCCTGCGGACCACGCCGTGGCTCCGCCGACCGGTCCCGGCGGCCGGCGCAGGGCTCTCCGCGCCTCCCGGCGCCTCGGCGGAGCCGCCGTCCGACGGCGTGCTCGGCCCGGAGAGCCCGCGCGCAGGCGAGGAGGCCGCGGCGGTGCTGGCGTGGTCCCGCGCGACCCCGGACGCGGCGGCGACGGAGCGCGGCGCCACCGGAGCGTCCGAGCGGTTCGCGTTCCCGATCGTGGACGCGGAGGGCGGCGCGCGACCTGCGGGGTACTTCGCTTCCCTCAGGTACGTCGGCCAGCACGCCCGGACCTACCTCCTCTGCGAGGCTCCGGGGGGATCCCTCGTCGTGATCGACCAGCACGCGAGCCACGAGCGCATGCTGTTCCACCGGCTCCGCGAGGCGTTCCGGACGCGCCGCATCCCCGTGCAGCCGTTCCTGCTGCCGCAGGTCGTCACGCTGCAGGCCGCCGTCGCGCGCGCCCTCGAGGGCGGTCTCGAGGAGCTCGGCCGGCTGGGTTTCGACGTGGAGCCGTTCGGCGGCGACAGCTTCGCGGTGAAGGGCGCGCCGGCGGCCCTCTCCGGCGTCGATCTCACGGCGCTGCTCGGCGATCTCGCCGCGCAGCTCGAGCAGCTCGAGCGGACGAGCGCGGTGGATGACGCGTTCCACGACCTGCTCGCCACGATGGCCTGCCACGCCGCGGTCCGCGCGAACCAGGACCTCGCGGCGGAGGAGGCGCGCGCGCTCCTCGACGGCCTGGACGCCATCGACTTCAAGGCCCGGTGCCCTCACGGCCGCCCGGTGGTGTTCGAGCTGCCGCTGGCCGACCTGGAGCGGCGGGTGGGGCGGCGCTGAGGGAGGGGGAAAGGGCTGCTCTCGGCGCGGCGTGGTGTCGTTCCGAGATGCGGATCCGGACCGCGCCGAGAGCTTCCCAGTCTCGATAGGCGCGCCGCCCTGGCCTGGGGGGGGTGGCTGGGCTGCAGCGCCGCTCGCGAGGGCCGACTTCGCAATCGACGTGCCGCTCCACGGATCGCTTCAGAGTGGACGCATCTGGCCGATTTTACTGCGCTCGGCCGGTCGGACCCTGCCGGAGCGTTTCATCGGTGCACGGTCCATTTCAGGTCTGAAAGGTTTTCCGGCCCAGCCGGAGCCTGTAATTCCTGGTGGTCGCGGCGGGAAGGAACGACCGCCCACGGTGACGGTTCGGCGACCGGCCGAGCACGGCGGGCCCCGGATCACACGGAATCTTTTCCGACGCCGCCGCGGCACCGCGTATGCAGAAGCCAGGAGACGTGCAGGGGACGATCACCAGCAAGGACGTGTTCCTCCACTCCTTCACGATCCTCCGGCTCTGGGGGCCGGCGGTCTACCTCCGCTGCCTCCGCGCGATCGCGAGCCGCCGGCGCTGCACCTTCCTCGGCGTCCTCGCCGAGGAGCGCTGAGGGCCGCTCTTCCCCAGCGCCGCGCCCCGTCCAGCGCCACGATGACCGGCACGGAGGCGCCGCACGCCGCGGTGGACGGCCCACCGTCCGTGTGGCACCGTCCCGCGCGTGACGCCGCGAGATCCTCGCTACCGCCCGTTTCGCATCGGGCTCTGGGCGCTCTACTTCGGCGTCATCGTCTTCGCGCTCGCCGTGGTGATGACGAGCATCGTCCGGCATCTGCGCGGGCCGCACCGCCCGCCGGCGACCGGTGCGCTCCCCACGCGCGCCGCGCTCCGCGTCTGCGTCGCCGATCTCGAGGCGCTCAACCACGAGCAGAACCAGCGCGCGTGGCGCCTCGGCGACGACGTAGGGGAGGGCGACGCGATCGCCCGCTGGGAGACGTGGGCGCGCGAGTGGGAGCAGCGGGTCGACGATCTCTCGGATCGCTGCCGCCTCGACGCGGGCGATCCGGATCCGCAGGGGTTCGGCGGTCGCCAGGAGCTCGCGCGCGCTCGCGACGCGGTGCTCGCGCTGCACCGCGCCTATCGCGCCCAGGTGAACCGGTTCGCCCAGGAGGAGGCGAACCTCGCCCGCGGCGCGCGGCGCGACCTGGACGCCGCGCGCGAGGCGGTGAGCCGCCCGCCGGAGCGGCACTAGCTCCAGCTCTAGGGGCAGGTCACCGTGGCGTTCGGCGCGACGTTCACGAACGTCCACCGGTACGTCTGGATCTCGAACTGCCCCGTCGACGTGTGAGCCGGGGTGCGGTTCGGCTCGGGGACGTCCGCGCTCGCGTCGAAGCCGTTCGAGACGACGAGCTCGACGACGTGAACCACTCCGGGCGCCTGCCGGTCGAGGCCGCCCGCGAGCTCGTCCGGCACCGGGTAGCCGTACGGGCGGAAGTGGAAGCGCGGCACCGCGCGCGTCAGCACCGTCGGGTCCGGATCGGGCGGCACCGCGGTGATGCCGCTCGTGTTCTGGATCGCGTAGCGGCTGGGCTCGGTGGTCTTGTAGTCGACGAACCACCGCGCCTCGACGGTGACGGTGTCCTGGTAGAAGATCGTGGCGTCGAGGTCGAGCGTCGGCTCGGTCGCGCAGCCCGCGGGCACGGGGATCAACGACTCCACGCCGCGCGTCGTGCTCGCGGCGAGGATCCGCGGCGGTGTCACGGTCCCGGCCGGATAGTCCGGGAGCGGCTGCGGCAGGGGACAGCCCGCCAGCAGGAGGGTGGCGGCGAGTCCCACGACGAGGTTGCGGCTCACGGCGCCTCCCCCTCGTCCGGCGGCGGCGGCTGGCCGCGCCGCTCCGCCTCGAGCTTCTCGAGATGCCGGAAGATGGTGCGCGGGTCGACCCCGAGGTCCTTCGCCGTCTTGGTCCGGTTGCCCGCGTTCCGCTCCAGCACCTCGTTGATGTAGCGCTTCTGGAACTCCTCCTTCGCCTGCGCGAGCGGGAGGATCGGCTCCAGGATCTCCGGCCTGAGGTCGAGATCCTCGGCCGAGACGAGGGCCCGGTCCGCGAGCACCACCGCCTTCTTCACCCGGTTCTCGAGCTCCCGGATGTTGCCCGGCCAGGCGTACTTCCGCATCGCCACGAGGGCGCTCGGGGTGAACCCGCGCACCTTGGCGCCGAACTCCTTCCCGTACTTCTGCAGGAAGTACTTGCCGAGGACCAGGGTGTCCTCGCCGCGATCCCGGAGCGGCGGCAGCTGGATCGCCACGACGTTCAGCCGGTAGTAGAGGTCCTCGCGGAAGGTGCCCTTCTTGATCTCTTCCTCCAGGACGCGGTTCGTGGCGGCGACCACCCGGAGATCGACGGGCTCGGGGCGCGTGTCGCCGACCTTCGTGACCGCCCGCTCCTGCAGCGCGCGCAGGATCTTCACCTGGAGCGCGAGCGGCATGTCGCCGATCTCGTCCAGGAACAGCGTGCCGCCGTGGGCCGCCTGGAACTTCCCCATCCGCGTCGCGACCGCCCCGGTGAACGCGCCTTTCACGTGCCCGAACAGCTCGGACTCGAGGAGCGACTCGGGGATCGCGCCGCAGTTCACGGCGACGAACGGACCGTTCGCGCGGCCCGACCGCCGGTGGATCTCCCGCGCGACGACCTCCTTGCCCGTCCCGGTCTCGCCCGAGACGAGCACTGAGATGTCGGTCGCAGCCACCTTCTCGATGCGCCGGTACACCTCGCGCATCGAGGCGCCCGCGCCGATGAGGTCGCCGTACTGCTTCGACGAGACCGCCTCCTTCAGCGTCAGGTTCTCGCGCCGGAGGCCGTCGAGCAGGATCGCGTTCTGCACCAGCAGCGAGGCCTGCGCGGCGAACACGGTGAGCGCCTCGAGCGCCTTCTCGTCGAAGAGCGAGACGACGTTGTCGTTCCCGAGGTAGATGACGCCGAACACGTCGCCCTTCTGCATGAGGGGGGCGCACATCACGGAGCAGAGCTTCAGGTTCACGACGGAGGAGGAGCCGGACCACTCGCGATCGTGGAGCGCGTCCGCGACCACGATCGGCCGGCGCGTCTGCACGACGCGCGCGATGATCGAGTCCGACACCCGGTCCACCGCGCCCTCGATGGTCTCCCGCGCGACGTTCCGCGCGGCGCGGACGCTCATCTCGCCGTCCTCGAGGAGGATCAGGAAGCCCTTGTCGGCCTGGGTCACCTCGAGGAGGGCGTCCATGAGCTCGTCGAGGAGCCGCGCGAGATCCGTCGCCCCGAGCAGGCGCTCCGAGAACCGGACGAGCGTCTCGAGCGCCAGGAGCCGCTGCCCCGACTGCGGCCGCGCCGTGACGACGGAGCGGGGGGCGGGATCGAAGAACAGCTCGGTCGCGGCCACCCGGATCCGGTCCCCGGGCGCGAGGCGCCAGGCCGTGCGCCGCTTCCCGTTCACGGTCATGTCCGCGCGCTCGTGCGCGGCGGCGTTGTAGTCGCGTCCGTCGAAGTGGATGTGGAGCGCCGTCGCCGGGAGGCCCGGGTCCGCCACGGGCACGTCGTTCTCTACGTCCCGCCCGACGCTGGTGATGCGCTTCACGAGCGCGACCTCGCGCTCGCTGCCGTCCGGCCCCTTCACGATGAGCGTCGCCACTAGAAGCTCCACTCGAGCTTGAGCGATCCGCCCGTCAGCTGGCCAGTGGGCGTCATCTCCGTCTCGACGATGGGGACGAAGTACTTGTGCGCGTCCCAGACCCCGTAGGCGTACAGCGCCCAGAAGAGCCCGGCGGACACGTACTTCACGGCCTCGACGTTGCCCAGCAGGCGGCGGTCGGAGTCGGTGTACGGCGGGTTCGAGCAGCCGGGCTGCCCGGACACGCAGGTGCGCGCCGCGTCCTTCGCGATCTGGTTGTGCACGAGGATGGCGGTGATGTTCACGAGGCCCATCGCGATCTGGCCCGCCGCGATCGCGGTGCCCTTCGCGCGCTGGCCGTTCTGGAACTGGCCGGCGCCGAGCGGCATCCAGTTGAAGAGGTACAGCCGCTCCTGGACGCGGACGACCTTCGTGGGCGGCCCGGTCCGGGCGGCCTCCTCCGCGAGGAGCCGGCGCTTGGCGTCGTCCGCGAGGCGTTGCTGCTGGCGGAGCGCCCGCCGGCGCTCCCGGAGCGGCGCGAGCGCGGGCTCGTGCTCCTTCTTCACGCGGTCGAAGAACTCGACGATGGGCGGAGGCACGAGGAACGGGTCGAGCGCGTAGTCCGGATCGTAGGAGAGCAGGTTCACGAACGCGGCGCGCGCCTGGGGCAGATCGCCGAGGTGGTACTCGGAGATGCCGAGCATCCGGTACGCGTCGACCGCCTCGTCGTCCGTGAGGTCGGGCTCGCCGGCGAGGAGGTGCCGGAGCGCGCCGGCCGCGTCGGCGTAGGCGCCGAACTCGAAGCGATCCTTGGCGCGCTTCAGCTCGGCCGGTGCCGCGAGGGCGAGGCCGAGGAGGACCAGCGGGACGATGTTCACGGACGGTCCTCCGACTGCGGCGACGCGACGATGACCTCGTTGCCCGCGCGCAGCTTCACGATCACCGTGCGCGCCGGCAGGCCCTCGAGCTCGAGGCCGATGCGCGCGGCGGCCTCGTACGGATTGTCGCCGCCGGCCGGAACGGTGACCGCGAACGGCGTGCGCTGGGACTCGCCGGCCGTGCCGAGCAGGCGGCCCTCGACGTAGACGCGCGTGGCGGGATCGCCCTCGACGCGCAGGCGCGCGGGGCGCGGCTCGAGCGGGACCCGCAGCTCCCCCAGCCGGGAAGCCTCCTCGGCCGTGATCTGCTTCACGAACGGCGCGCAGCAGGCGTGCTCGATCTGGATCACGTGCGTGCCGGGGCCGAGCTCGAAGCGCACGAGCTGCTCGCCGCGCGCGACCTCGACGCCGTCCAGGAGCGCCCGCTGCGCGTAGGGGCGGACGTGCACCGCGAGCGCGGCGTGCGCGAGGGCCGGGGCGGCGCCGCCGCCGCGCGGGGGCGCGGCCGAGGGCGCGGGCGCCGGCGGGCGCGCCGCCACCGCCTCCGTCCCGCCTCCGCCCTCGGGCGGCGCGGGCGCGGGCGCTGCCTCGGACGGCGGCGCCGCGGGCGGGGCCGTCACGGGCGGCGGGCCGGCGATCGGCGGGGGCGCCGTCTCGTGCGGGGCGGGCGTCCGCGCGGGCGGCGGCGCGCGCGTCACGAACGCGTACACGCCCGCTCCGGCGATCCCGAGGGCGGCGGTCGCGGCTGAGGTCCACGCGAGCGTCCGGCGGAGGCGACGGCGCCGGGCGAGGCGCGCGAGCTTCGCCGGCACGTCCGGGTTGGCCGGATCGATGGCGAGGACGCGGTTGTAGTACCCGAGCGCGCGGGCGGTGGCTCCGGCGGCCAGGGCCGCGTCGCCGAGCGCTCCGAGCGTCGCGATGGCGCGCGCCGGGAACGCGGCCTTGAAGCCGGCCGGATCCCGGAGCAGCGCCTGGAGCGCCTCGCCGGGCCGCTCCACGCCGACCTCCGCCAGGATCCGGTCCAGCGCGTCCCGGACCTCCGCCGCGCTCGCCGGCCGCCGCGCCGGATCGAGCTGGAGGCAGCGCGTCACGAGGTCCGCGAGCGCGTCGGGCACGCGGGGCTCCGCCGCCCGGGGATCCTCGAAGTCGCCCTGGAGAACGCGCCGGAGGATCGCGGTCGGGTTCGGCGCCGCGAACGGGAGCTTCCCGGTCGCGAGCCAGTACAGGATGGTGCCGAGCGAGAAGAGGTCGCTCCGGGCGTCGGCGTCCTTCCCTTCGACGATCTCCGGCGCCATGTGGTGCGGCGAGCCGACGAGCGCGCCGGTCATCGTCATCCGCTCGTCGGAGGCGAGGATACGTGCGATCCCGAAGTCGGCGAGCTTCACCGCGGGCGGCTCGTCCTCGTGCACGAGGACGTTCTCGGGCTTGAGATCGCGGTGGATGACGCCCGCGGAGTGCGCGTGGACGAGGGCGTCCGCGAGCGCGCGTCCGACGAGCATGCCGACCTCCGGGTAGCCGAACCCCACGTCGGCCGCCCACGCGCGCAGCGTGCGGCCGCGGACGAACTCCGTGACGAGGTAGCTCTCGACCGCGGCGTCTCCCGCGTAGTCGTAGATCTCGACGATGCCCGGGTGCGAGAGGCGCGCGACGGCGCGCGCCTCGCGGGAGAAGCGGGCGCGGGACTCGGCGGCCGACGCGAGGTGCGGGTGGAGCAGCTTCACCGCGACCTCACGATCGAGCGCGGTGTCGCGGCCCCGGTACACGACGGCCATGCCGCCGCTCCCGACCTGCTCGAGCAGCTCGTAGCGGCCCAGCATCCGGATCACCGCGCCGTCCCCCCATCGTGCCGAGTCCCTCCGGGGCGCCCGGGGAGCGCAGCCGCGTCACGTACGTCTCCGCACATCAGAAGAGCCTCTGCAGTCGGCCAGGCGGCAGCGTCGGATCGCGACACGGGTGGCGGGCCGGAAGCCGCCACTATGACACGGCTGCCCCGCTGCGGCCACTTTACGATCGCTTGTCGCGGCGACCCCGTCCGATCCGGGGCGGCGCTACCAGGCCGGCAGGACGCGGCCGCCGGTCCCCGGCAGGAGCTGGTTCGCGACGAGCGCCCGGATCGTCTCCGGCACGGATGCGGTCGACACGGGGTGCTGCGGGCGCCAGCCGAGCGCGGCGAGCCGCGACGTGTCGTAGTAGTGGTCGGCGCTCATCCAGTGGAGCGCCTCGCGGTCGATGCGCGGCACGAGCGCGCCGCCCATCGCGGCCCGGCCCGAGAAGCGGCGCCAGCGGCGCGCCAGCCGCCGGTTCACGGTCGTGAGGAGCGTCCGGTCGGGCACGTGGCGGACCAGCCACAGCAGCGCGCCCGTGAGCCGCGGCAGGGTCGGCAGGACGCGGCCCGGCTCGTACCCGAGCGCGCTCAGCGCCGCCGCGAGGTGCTCCGCGAGCGGAAGGGGGGCGTCGTCCCCCACGTTGAACGCGCGTCCCACGACGGCGCGATCGTCCGGGTGATCGGCGACGTGCACGACGGCGCGGGCGAGGTCCGACAGGTGACAGAGGTGCGCGACGGGACCGCGGCGGATGATGGGGATGCGCCGCCGGCCCTGGTTGAAGAGCGCCACCAGCGCGAGCGCCCTCACCGGGCCGCCGCGGAGGGTAGGCCCGTAGAGGAGCGTCGGCCGGAGCACGGTGAGGGGCACGCCCTTGCGAAAGGCCGCCCAGCTCGCCTGCTCGGCGGCCCACCGGATCCGCTCGTACGCGGTCCGCGGCGCCTTGAGCTCACCCTCGCGGCACGGCAGGTTCCGGGGCTGGCCGTACACCGACGTGGTCGACACGTGAACCAGGCGCCGGGCGCCGGACTGGCGCGCGATGGACGCGGCGGTGATGGCGGCGCCCGCCTCGACCTCGACGCGTCGCTCCTCGTCCAGCTCGCGCGGGGTCCGCACGCCGAGGTGGACGACCACCTCGGCGCCGCGGATCTCGCGCCCCGGCGAGATCGCTCCGCCCGGCCCGACCGGCAGGTGCCGGACGGCGTACCCTGCCGCGTCGAGCTGCGCCGCGATCGCGTCGGCGAGGGCGCCGGTCGAGCCGGTGAGGAGGGCGAGGCGGGGCACGCTCCGACTGTAACAGCGGTCCGGCGCCGCGCGAGAGGCCCGGACGGAGGCGCGACGGTCGAGGCCGAAACGAAGAAGAGGCCCGGCCGGAGCCGGGCCTCTTCCGGTTGCTGCGGCGTGGGGATCCGCTAGACGCGGACCTCCTCGCTCTTCTTCGGTGGCGCCTTCTTGTCGCCGCCCTCGGGCTCCGGCGGCGGCTTGCGACCGAGCGGGTTCTCCTCGAGCGCGGCCGCGAGCACCTCGTCCATGTGCGCGGCGAACACGAAGTCGAGCTCCTTGCGCGCCTGCTCCGGGACGTCGATGAGGTCCTTCTCGTTGCGGGCAGGGATGATGATCCGCTTGATGCCCGCGCGGTGCGCCGCGAGGACCTTCTCCTTGATGCCACCCACCGGGAGCACGAGTCCACGGAGGGTGACCTCACCGGTCATCGCGACGTCCGAGCGGACGCGGATGCCGGTCAGGAGCGAGACGAGCGCCGTGAGGATGGTGACGCCCGCGCTCGGGCCGTCCTTCGGGATGGAGCCGGCCGGGAAGTGGATGTGCAGGTCGGTCTTCTCGAGGAAGTTCGGCGCGATCCCGATGGTCTCCGCCTTCGAGCGCAGGTACGACAGCGCCGCCTGGGCGGACTCCTTCATCACGTCGCCGAGCTGGCCGGTGAGGGTGAGCGACCCCTTGCCGGTCATGCGGGTCGCCTCGATGAAGAGGATGTCGCCGCCCGCCGCGGTCCAGGCGAGGCCGGTCGCGACGCCGGGGATCTCGGTCCGCTCCGCGGTCTCGTTGTAGAACTTCTCCGGCCCGAGCATCTCGAGGACGTCGTTCTCCTCGATGCTGCGCTTCGCGCCCGCGCCGACCTTCCCGCTCGCGACCTCGACCGCGACGGCGCGGCAGATGTCGGCGATGCGCCGCTCCAGGTTGCGGACGCCGGCCTCGCGTGTGTACGCCATGATCACCTTGATGAGCGCCTTCTCGGTGATGGCGATCGCGTCCGCCGAGAGCCCGTGCTCCCTGAGCTGCTTCGGGATGAGGTGGTTCTGCGCGATGTGGACCTTCTCCTCGAACGTGTAGCCGGGCAGCTCGAGGATCTCCATGCGGTCCTTGAGCGGGCCGGGGATCGGATCGAGCAGGTTCGCCGTGCCGATGAACATCACCTTCGACAGGTCGTAGGCGAGGTCGAGGTAGTGGTCGGAGAACGCGTGGTTCTGCTCCGGGTCGAGCACCTCGAGGAGCGCCGCGGAGGGGTCGCCGCGGAAGTCCGCCCCGAGCTTGTCGATCTCGTCGAGCATCATCACCGGGTTCACCGTCCCGGCCTTCTTCATCGACTGGATGATCCGGCCGGGGAGGGCGCCCACGTAGGTGCGCCGGTGTCCGCGGATCTCGGCCTCGTCGCGCACGCCGCCGAGGCTCAGGCGGACGAACTTCCGCCCGATCGCGCGCGCGATGGACTGCCCGAGCGACGTCTTGCCGACGCCGGGAGGGCCGACGAAGCACAGGATGGGCCCGCGCATGTCGTTCTTCAGCTTCCGCACCGCGAGGTACTCGAGGATGCGCTTCTTGATCTTGTCGAGGCCGTAGTGATCGGCGTCGAGGATCTGACGCGCGTTCTCGATGTCGAGGTTGTCGTCGCTCTTCTTCGCCCACGGCAGATCGGCGATCCAGTCGAGGTAGGTGCGCGCGACCGTGTACTCGGAGCTCGCCGTCGGGATCGACTTCAGGCGGTTCAGCTCCTTCTGCGCGACCTTCTCGACCTCCGGCGGGAGGCCCGCCTTCTTGAGCCGCTCCGCGAGCTCGTCGAGCTCCTCCTCCTCCTCGCCCAGCTCGCCGAGCTCCTCCTTGATCGCCTTGAGCTGCTGGCGGAGGTAGTACTCGCGCTGCGTCTTCGACATCTCGCCCTTCACGGCGGAGTCGATCTTGTTCGAGAGCTTGAGGATCTCGCGCTTCCGATTGAGGAGCTCGAGGACGAGCTTCATCCGGGCCTTCAGCTCCACCGTCTCGAGGACCTGCTGCTTCTCCTCGATGGGGACGTCGACGTTCGCCGCGATGAGATCGGCGAGGTGGCCGGGGTGGGTGATGGACTCCACGAGCTCCGTCGCCGCGGCGGGGAGCTCGGGCATGAGCTCGATCACCTCGCGCGCGAGCTTCTTCAGGTTGATCGCGAGCGCCTCGACCTCGACGTCGTCCGTGAGGGTCTTGTCCTCGACCGGGTCGACGCGGGCCTTGAGGTACGGGCTCTCCTGGACGAGCTCGAGGACCTTGAACCGTGCGAGGCCCTGCACGACGAGCGAGTAGTTGTCCTCGCCCATCTTGAGCAGCTTCACGACCCGCGCGACGGTCCCGACGGTGTAGAGGTCGGCGGCGCCGGGATCCTCCTCCTCGGCGCGCCGCTGCGTGACGACGCCGATGACCTGCTCGTCGCGGACCGCGTCCTTGATGAGCGCGATGGTCTTCTGCCGGCCGACCGCGAGCGGGAGCACACCGCCGGGGAAGAAGACGGAATTCCGCAGCGGCAGGATGGGGAGCACCGCGGGGATGTCCTCGTTCGCGATCAGGCCGGGCGGCCCCATCGCGGGCGCCACCTGCGCGCCGGCACCAGGGCCCTTCTTTTCCTTCTCAGACATCGCCGTGTCCTCCGCATCGATCGCGGTTCCCGATCGATTCGATCAGGGATACCCGCGAGAGGTGACGTTATCAACTAAAAGCAGCTGGTCTTGCGGGCGGTTGGGGCGCAGTTCGCCCATGCGGCTCCGAGAGCCGCGAAGCCCGTCGTGCGACGCGCGTCGCGCGTCAGTCCTCGTTCAGCGCGGTGCGTCCCGGGCGCGAGATCGTGTGCCCGTCGGGCTCGCCCCCCGGGCCGCCCGGATCGCTCCGGGTCGGCCCCTCCGACGGCGCCCAGAGGCCGGAGCGCCGATCGTCGTCACCCGAGCCGGACACGTGGCCGCTCCGGTGCGGGATCTGTTGCGGCGCCGCCCCGGGACCCTCCGCCGGGGACCACGCGTGCTTGCGAGTCATGCCCTCTGGATAAGACCGGCTTCCGGTTGTGCAAGCCCGTGGGCACCTTGCGCAGCGTGTCGCTCCTTGCGGCCGTGCTCGCGCTCGCTGCGGGGGGGATGCTGGTCGCGGCGCTGCTCGCCGTCGCGCACCGGCGGCTCCCGCGGGCGCTGCGGCCGCTCCTCGGCGCGGTGCCCGACGCGCTGGGCGACGCGGCGCTCCTCCTCGACCCGCGCGGCGTGATCGCGGCGGCGAACGCGGCGGCGGGGCGGCTGGCCGGCGCTCCGCCGGCGACGCTCGCGGGGGCCTCGGCGAGCACCCTCTTCGGCGCGGACCTGTCCGTGCTCCAGCGCGACGCGGCCCGCGGACCCGCGGCGGGCACGATCGCGCTCGCTGGCGGCGGCGTGCCGGCGCGGGCGCGGGCGGTCGTGGTGCGGGTGTCTGCGCGGCCGCCGCTCGATCTCGCGGTCCTCCGCCCCGAGCCGGCGGCGAGGCCGCCGCCGCTCCCGGTGATGGCGCCGCCGCCCCCGCCGCCGCGGCGGGCGGAGGGCCACGCGGATCTCGGCGCGGTGAGCGCGGCGCTCCGTCCGCCGCTCTCCCGCGCCGCCACCGCCGCCTCCATGTTGCGGCTGCTCCTCACCGACGGTGCGCGGGCTCACGACGAGCTCGACCGGCTCGAGGCGGCGCTCCGGGATCTCGAGGGGCGCGTCGGCGCGCTCGCCGCCGCGGGTGCGAGCGGCCCGGGCGCGACCCGGGTCCTCGATCTCGCCGCGCTGGTCCGCGAGCTCCTCGCCGCGCCCACCGGGCCGGTCCGGATCCGCGCGGCGCTCGTGCCGGCACGAGCGCTCGCGGACGAGGGTCGCCTCCGCGCGGCGCTCCGCGAGGTGCTGCGCGCCGCCGCCGAGGCGCTGCCCGCCGGCGGAGAGCTCGCGGTCTCGGTGCAGCCGCGGGGCGCGTCCGCCGTCCTGGAGCTCGCCTCCGCGGCGCTCGCGGCGGACGGCGGCGTGGCCGCGATCGCCCGCGCGCTGCTCGGCCCGGAGGGCGGGCGCGTGGAGGTGGAGTCGGTGCCGGGACGCGGCGCGCTCTGCCGGATCGCGCTCCCGTCCGCGCCGCGGGCCGCGCTGCGGCCCGCGTGATCGCGACACCTACATGCCGTGAGCTCGCGGCCGGATCCTTTGACGCCGGGGGGAGGGGCCGATAGCATCCTCGCCGGTCGCCCCAGGCGTCCGTCCGTCGCGGACGGGCGTTCGCGGGGCGCGCGCCCCGGGAGTCCGCGATCGTCCGCCTCGGCCACATCAGCGATCTCCACGTCTCGGATCGGTCCCGGTACCCGCGCAACGGGTTCACCGCGCGCGAGTGCGAGAAGCACTCCGCGCGGCTCGCGAAGGGGCTCCTCGACGCGCTTCGCGAGGTCGGCGTCGATCACCTCGTCGTCACGGGCGACGTGACCTTCTCCGGAGAGTCCCGCGAGTTCGAGCGCGTCGCGGATCTACTCCGGCCGTTCGCCGAGGCGGGGAAGCTCACGGTGGTCCCGGGCAACCACGACGTCTGGACCGAGGACGCCGTGGAGACGGCGCGCTTCCTCCGCGCGCTCGGCCCCGACGGCCGCGGGATGAAGAAGGCGGCCCCGTCCTATCCGCACGTCGTCCCGCTCGGCGCGGACGCGGTCCTGGTCGCGCTCGACAGCGCGCGCTACGGCGACGATCCCTGGACCACCCCGGGCCGGCTCGGCTCGGAGCAGCTCAAGGCGGCGCGCGAGCTCGCCCGCGAGCACGCGAAGCAGGGGCGGGCGGTGCTCCTCGCCTTCCACCACCACGTCGTCCTCCCGCCAGAGCGCGTCGACTCCGACGCGCACGTCGCGCGGATGCCGCTCGCGGACGCCGACCAGGTGGTCCGGCTCGTCGCCGAGCAGCCCATCGCGGCCGTGCTCCACGGCCATCGCCACACCGCTTTCCGCGTCGACCTGCCCGGCGCGGAGGGGCCGACCCCCGTCCTGTGCGCAGGCTCCGCCTCGCGGGTCGCCGACGAGCCGGTCCGTCGCGCCCGCGCCTACGTCTACGAGATCGACCGCTCCGGCGTGCGCAGCGTCGAGGCGCTCGTCGCGGGCCTGGAGTGATCGCATGAGAAAGCTGCTCGTCGTCGCGGTGCCCGCCGGGCTCGCGATCCTCGCCGCCGCCCTGGTGCTCTCGTCGTTCAGGAGCCGCGCCGACGCGGAGGCCTCCCGGCTCGAGCGCGCGCGGCTGAAGCGCGAGTTCGCGGAGCGGGCGGCGGTCCTGCGGGCGCTCCCGCCGGACCGTCCGGCCGAGTGGCAAGGCGAGGTCGTCGCCCTCACGCGCTGGTACCAGGACGAGCTGCAGGCGATCCGGAACCGCTACCCCGAGGTGTCCCCCGCGCCGGGCGCCCTCGCCGCCGCGGAGGAGGACAGGAAGGGGAAGATCGGCGAGAAGGAGCGCGCCGCGATCGCAGACTTCCAGAAGTACGCCGATGGCCGCGCGAAGCTGCTCCGCGAGGGCGCGTACGGCGCGGTGGGGTCGGCGGAGGCCGCCGGGCTCCGCCTCGATCTCGTCTCCGTGGAGTCGGGCGCCGGGCCGGAGGGCACGCCGGGGCTCCGCGTCGACTTCGCCCTCTGGGGCGCGCCGCGGTACCTGGAGCGCGAGCGGAGCGGGGACAAGACCGTCACTCGGACCGTGACGCCGGTCGCGTTCAAGAAGCTCGCGGTGCAGTTCCTCGACGCGAAGGGGAAGCCGTACGGCGAGATGAGCGGCGCCGGCGAGCCGTACCAGAAGCTCGCCGATCCGGAGCGGTTCGTGGAGGACTTCCCGCCGGGCGTGCTGTTCGGGACGTGGTGGCTCGAGCTCCTGCCGCGCGAGGCGGCGACGGCCCAGGTCTCGCTCGAGGTGGACGTGCGCGGCGCTTCGGGCGCCGTCCGCCCCGCGACGTTCGCGCTGTCCTTGCCGGTGCCCGAGGGCTGGAAGATCCCGCCCGGCGCGACGTACCAGGCCGAGGTCCGGGAGGCGGCGCCGCCGCGGCCGTAGCGTCCAGTGCCCAGGGCGAAGAAGAGCGCCGCGGACGCGGCCAGGAAGCCGCGCAAGGCCACCGCCCGCAGGGCGGCGAGGGCGACTGCGCCTGCGCTGCCGGATCCGTCGGGCGACGCGCCGCTCCACGAGCTCTCGCGCGACGCGCTGTCGGTGCTCCTGTACGTCGCGCTCCTCCCGGACGAGACCCGCGCGATCGTGAAGGAGCTGGGCGTCTCCGTGCCGGGGTTCCGGACCGAGGCGCTCTCCGACGTCGAGCGGTGCGACGTCCTCGCGGACGAGATCCGCGCCGCGCCTACCACACGCGCCCGCGTGCTCGACCCGCTCCGGCGCGCGTTCGGGCGCCCGCCGCTCGTCGCCGTCCCCGCGGACGGCGTGGTGGCGGACGATCTCCTCGCGGTCGGGTCCTCCGATCACGGGCTCACGCTCGCGCTCTGGCGGGTCCTCGCCGATCCCGATCCCGCGGTCCGCGCGCGCGCCGCGCCGGTGCTCGAGCAGCTCGTGAAGGAGTACTACGGGCCGGCGCCTGCGCCCGCCGGCGGCCGCGGTGCGCCCTCGCCGGCGCCCGCGGACGGCGCAGCGGCCGAGGCGCGCGTGATCGAGCTCGAGAAGGAGCTCGCGCGCGCGGAGGAGCGGATCGCGTCGGCGCGCAAGAAGGCGGAGGAGCAGCGGGAGAAGCTGCAGGAGTGGCTGAAGGAGGCGCGCGCGCGCGCGGCGCAGGCGGTCGACGAGGCCGCCCGGGCGCGCGAGGCCGCCGAGGCGGCGGCGCGCGCCCGGGACCGCGCCGAGGCCGCGCTCGCCGCGGCGCAGGCCACCGACGCCGCCGCCGAGGCGCAGCGCGCCCGCGCCGCGCTGCGCGACGCCGAGGGTCGCGCGCAGGCGCTCGAGGGGCGCGTGGCGCGGCTCCAGCAGCGGGTGGAGGAGCTCGAGGCCGAGCTGGCGACGGCGCGGACCGCCGCGGGTGCCGGCTCGGAGCGCGTCGCGCCCGTCGCGGCGGCCGCCGACGCCGACGAGCCGGAGGACGCGCCGGCATCCTGGCTGATGCCCGTCTACACGCGCGAATTCTACGACTCGCTCGAAGGGTGGGATCGGCGCATCCAGCGCGCCGCCTTCAAGCAGGCGAACCTGCTCGCGCAGGACCACCGGCACGGGAGCCTGCGCGCGCTGCCCCTCGAAGGCCTGCCCGGATACTACCGCGTGCGGGTCGCGACGGACGTCCGGCTCCTGTACCGTCGCGGCGACCGCCAGAACGCCATCGAGATCCTGTCGCTGATCGATCGCGAGGACCTCGACCGGTACGTCCGGCAGGCGAAGACGCGGCAGTGAGCGCCGGAGCGCCCGGGGAGCTCGATCGCCCCTCGCAGATGGAACGCGCCGGAATCGACGCCCGCGCGGGGCGCCGATCCGGCGCGAAGCCGAGGGGCTCGCAGCTACTCGAGCCCTTCGAGGTTGTCCGCGACTTCCTCGCTGCGAGGCGCGGCTTCCTCTCCTTGCGCCGCGGGGCGCCGCCCACGGCGGCTCCGCGGACGCGGCTCCTCCGCCGCGGAGAGCTCCTTCCCCGCTGCGAGCAGCTTCGCCCACGCTTCCGGCGTCGGACTCGCGCGCGCGGCCCCGAGCGCGTCGCGGTACGCCGTCCTGGCCGCTTCGAGTCGCGCGTTGACCTTCGCCATCTGCCCCCCTCCCTCGCAGGAACTTCGCCCGGTTTCCGCTCGAACCTCTGCGGAAGATAGGCGCAGTGCGGAGGC
Source organism: Anaeromyxobacter oryzae (assembly GCF_023169945.1). Lineage (GTDB taxonomy): Bacteria > Myxococcota > Myxococcia > Myxococcales > Anaeromyxobacteraceae > Anaeromyxobacter > Anaeromyxobacter oryzae. The sequence continues at coordinate 6,370,391 of NZ_AP025591.1, read as the reverse complement.
AAGGTAAGCCGAAGGCCTACCGGCCCTCATGGGCGAAGCCCGACCCGGGAAGCAGGCGTCCGAGGCGGCGACCGGTCTCAGCCGAGCTTGCGGTAGATGCCCACGACGACGCCGAGGATCATCGTGCTCCGGAAGTCCGACTCGCGCACGTAGATCGGCGCCATCCGCGGGTTCGAGGGCTGGAAGCGCACGCGATCGCCCTCGAAGTACACGCGCTTCACGGTCGCCTCCTCGTCGATCATCGCGACGACGATCTCGCCGTCCTCGGCGTGCAGCTGCTTCTTCACGAAGACGTAGTCGCCGGGGAGGATCCCGTCCCCGATCATCGAGTCGCCCTGCACGCGCAGCCCGTAGACCTTCTTGTTCGTCCCGAGGAGGAACGAGTCGACCTGGACGGTGTCCTCGATCCGCTCCTGCGCGAGGATCGGCTGCCCGGCCGCGACGCGGCCGATGATCGGGATCTCGACCATCCGCGCGCCGGGGCGGCCCGCAGCGCGCGTGATCGGGACCACGTTGCCGGCCGGCGCCCCGTCGCCGCCCAGCGCCTCGCGTGCCGCCGGGGTGGGGATGAGCGCGCGCGACTTCACGGGATCGCGCGTCAGGTAGCCCTTGCGCTCGAGCGCCTTGAGGTGATCGTTCACGCCGTTCGTCGAGCGGATGTCGAGCGCCTCGCCGATCTCGCGGATCGTGGGCGGGTACCCGCAGTCCTCGATCTGCCGGGCGATGAAGCGGAGCACCTCGAGCTGCCGGTCGGTGAGGCCGTCCATGTAGGGTCACCTCCTGAACATAGGTATCCTGTCACGGCGTTCAGCCGCTTTCAAGAAAACGTCGCCGCGGGCGGCAGGTGGTCGTTGCCGGGCGCGCGGCGGACCGCTACCGTCCCGCCGTGCCTCCCGCCCTCGGCGCCGCCATCGGCCTCGGCGTCCGCGCGCTCCTGCGCGAGGGGTGGCTCGTCGCCGCCGGGCTCGCGGTCGGCATCCTGCGGCGGCTGCTCGCGGTGCCCGCCCTCGCGTTCGCCTGGGGGCTCCTCCTCGAGGCGGCGGTGCTCGCGGCGCGATCGCGACCGCTCGATCTCCTCGCCCCGGTGGAGGGCGTGCTCGCGGCGGCGACCTCGCAGCGCTTCCTCGCGATCGCCGCCGGCCTCTGGCTCGCCGGCGTGCTCGCCGGCGCCGCGCTCCGGCTCGCGTTCCTCGCCGGAGCGGCGCCGGTCCTCGCCTCCGCCATGGCGAGGGCGCCCGTGGGCGCGGACGGGTTCGCGGCCGGCGTCGCCTGGGGCTTCCCGCGGGTCCTCGGGACCGCGCTCCTCGGCCTCGCCGCCGAGCTCGGGGGCGGCGGCTTCGCGGTCGTCCTCGCGCTCGGGGCCGCCCGGATCACGGCCGCCTCGGGCCACGCCTCGCCGCTGCTCGCGGCCCCGGTCGCGCTCGCGCTCACGCTCGCGGTCGCCGTCCCCATCGCGCTCTCCGCGGCGGTCGACGGCGCCGTGGCCCGCGCGGCCGTCACCGGCGAGGGGCCGCTCGTCGCGTTCGCGGCGGCGACGCGCCGGTTCGTGAACCGGCCCGGCGCCTTCGTCCTCGGCGCGATCACCTTCGCGGTCGTCGCGGGGCTCGCCACCGCGTCCGTCGAGGCGACCGGCAACGCGCTCACGGCGCTCGCGGACGGCGCGTCACCGCTGCTCCTCGCCGGGCCGGGGCTCCTGATCGCGGCGCTCGCGACCGCCGTCGGCGCCGCCGTGGACCTCGCCTGGCTCGGGACCGTCTCGGCGCTCGCCTGCGCGGAGGGATGATCTCCCGGGGCTGCGGCCCGGCGCGCTCGCCTCGCCCGCGCGCCTAGCGCTGCAGGAACCGCCGGACGGAGATCTTCCGGAGCCGCAGCGTCGCGACGTGGTAGAGCGCGGCCGCGCCCGAGAGCAGCGCTGCGACCGCGAGGGCGCCGATCCAGAGCACCGGGCGGCCCCCGGTCGCGAGCACCACGAACGCGCTCACGGTGAACCCTGCCGCGAGGAGGCCGAGGAAGATCATGACCCCGAGCGACCGGACGTGGCCGCCGAGCCGGTCGATCGCGTCCGAGTGGACGTTCACGCGGAACTTGCCGCCCTCGAGGTCCACCAGGATCTGCGAGAGCTGCGCCGGGACGTCCTCGGACAGCGCCTGCAGCTTGAGGAACGACTTCATGAGGACGCCCGAGGCGTCGCTCGGGTTGAACCGGGAGAGGAGGAGCTCCTTCGCGTAGGGCAGGCCGACGTCGAGGATGTCGAGCTTCGGGTAGAGCCGGCGGATGATGCCCTCGACCGCGATCGACGCCTTGGCGAGGACCGCGTACTCCTTCGGGATCCGGATGCGGTGCCGCACCGCGAGATCGAGGAGATCGCGCAGGAGCGTGGCGGTCCGGATCTCGTCGAGCTTGAGGCCGAGGTACCGGTCGAGGATGCCGCGGATGTCCTCGCGGAACTCCGCGATGGGCGTGTGGGAGTCGGGGACGCCGATCCGGTTCAGGATCCGGGCCACCGACTCCGGGTCGCGCAGCGCCACGGCCACGATGAGGGTGACCAGCGCCTCCTGCTGCGCGCGCGTGAGGCGGCCCACGAGGCCGAAGTCGAGGAGGGCGATCCGGTTCCCGGGCAGCACGAGGATGTTCCCGGGGTGCGGGTCGCCGTGGAACAGGCCGTCCTCGAACAGCTGCCGGAACGCGGCCTCGATGATGTTCCGGGCGACCTGCTCGAGGTCGAAGCCCGCCTCGGCGGTCACGTCGGAGACCTTCACGCCCTCCACGTAGTCGAGCGTGAGGATCGTCGACGACGAGAGCCCGGCATGCACTCGCGGGACGACGAGGAACTCGCGGCCCGTCGACTTCGCCGCCATGGCCTGCGCGTTCCGCGCCTCGTTGGTGAAGTCGAGCTCCTCGTGGACCGTGCGGTCGAACTCCTCGATGACGCCGGTCGGCGTGTAGACGCCGGTCTCCTCGACGACGGCCTCGAGCAACCGCGCGAGGTCGTAGAGCAGGGCGAGGTCCGACTCGACCTGCTCCCGGATCCGGGGCCGCTGCACCTTCACGACCACGGCCTCGCCGGCGTGGGTGACCGCCCGGTGCACCTGGGCGATGGACGCGCTCGCGAGCGGCACGGGATCGAGCTCCGCGAAGACGGCCTCGACCGACCTCCCGAGCCCCCGCTCGATCTCGCGCCGGACCTCGGAGATCGGCACCGGCGGACAGTCGTCCTGCAGCGCCTCGAGCTCCTCGATCCAGTGTGCGGGGAGGACGTCGGGCCGGGACGAGAGGAGCTGGCCGAGCTTGATGAAGGTGGGGCCGAGCTCCCCGAGCATCGTACGGAAGCGGGCGGCGGTCTTCCGGTCGGGCGGGGGGAGGGGCTCGCCGGGCGGCGGGGCGTCGCGGCCGAGCACGTCCCGGAGCCGCATCCGCTCGACGTACGCGCCGAAGCCATGGCGGACCATCGCCGAGGAGATCTGGCGCAGCCGGTTCAGATCCTGGAAGGCCCTCCCCAGCATCGGCCCGCGACTCTAACACCGCGATCCGGGGGTCGCCACGCGCACGTGCAGGGGGTGGGGGGCTCGGTGTAGAACCGTTCGCCCATGCCGGAGATCGCCCAGGCGCACACGCCGATGATGCGGCAGTACCTCGAGACGAAGGCGAGGTACCCCGACGCGCTCCTCTTCTTCCGCCTGGGCGACTTCTACGAGCTCTTCTTCGAGGACGCGCTCACCGCGTCCGAGGCGCTGCAGATCACGCTGACGGCGCGATCGAAGGGCGACGACAAGGTGCCGATGTGCGGCGTGCCGCACCACGCCGCCCGCGGCTACGTCGCGAAGCTCCTCGAGAAGGGCTTCAAGGTCGCGATCTGCGACCAGGTCGAGGAGCCGGGGAAGAACACGATCGTGAAGCGGGAGGTGACCCGCGTCGTCACGCCGGGCATGGTCCTCGACGATCAGGTGCTCGACCCGCGCGAGGCGAGCTGGCTCGGCGCGGTCGCGCTCGCGGAGGCGGGCGGTGGGCTCGCGCTCCTCGACGCGTCCACCGGGCAGCTCCAGTGCGGCGAGGTGAGGGACGACGGTCGGCTCGTGGACGAGCTGCGGCGCGCCGGCGTCCGGGAGCTGGTGTTCGCCCGCGGCGCCGACGCGGCGCGGGTGGACGCGATCGCCCGCGCGGTGGGCGTCCCGGCCGCGCGCCGCGACGACGCGGAGTTCGAGCGCGGCGAGGAGAAGCTCCGGCGCCACCTCCGCGTGGCGTCGCTCGACGGCTTCGGCGTCGGCGGGCTCGCGGCGGGGCTCGCCGCCGCGGCCGCCGCCCTGGCGTACCTCTCCGACACCCAGCGCGCCGCGCCGGCGCACGTGGACCGCATCGCGCGGCTCCGCACCGACGACGTGCTCCTCCTCGACGAGGCGACGCGCACGAACCTCGAGCTCGAGCGCACGCTCTCGGGCGGCCGGAAGAAGGGGACGTTGCTCGCGCTCCTCGACCGCACCGTCACCGCGCCCGGCGGCCGCCGCCTCGCGGAGTGGCTCAGGTACCCGCTCACCGATCTCGATCGCATCGGCGCGCGCCTCGACGCCGTGGAGGAGCTGGTCGGGTCGGCGGTCGCCCGCGAGGACCTCGCCGCCGCGCTCCGCCCCGTCGCCGATCTCGAGCGCCTCCTCTCGAGGCTCGTGCTGCGGCAGGGCAACGGTCGCGATCTCCGCGCGCTCTGCGGGGCGCTCCTCGCGCTCCCGGCGCTCGCGGACCTCCTCGCCGCGCGCGGCGCCGCGCTCCTGCGCGAGGCCGGCGCGCGGCTGCGCGGCCTCGAGGCGCTCGCGGCGCACCTCGACCGGGCCGTCGCGGAGGAGCCGCCCCCGACCCTCCGGGAGGGCGGCATCGTCCGGCGCGGGTTCTCCGCGGAGCTCGACGAGATCGTCGCGATCGCGGACGACGGCAAGGGCTACATCGCGTCGCTCGAGGCGCGCGAGAAGGAGCGGACCGGCATCGGGTCGCTGAAGGTCCGCTTCAACAAGGTCTTCGGGTACTACCTCGAGGTCACGAAGGCGAACCTCCACCTCGTGCCGAAGGAGTGGGAGCGGCGCCAGACGACCGTGGGCGGCGAGCGGTTCGTCACGCCCGAGCTCAAGTCGTTCGAGGAGAAGGTCCTCACCGCCGAGGAGCGGCGGTTCGCGCTCGAGGAGCGCATCTTCGAGGACCTGCGGGCCGCGGTCGCCGCCGAGGCGGCGCGGATCCGGACCGCGGCGGACGCCGTCGCGGAGGCGGACGCGGTCCTGTCGCTCGCCCGCGTCGCGGCGGAGCGGGGCTACGCGCGGCCGACGGTGGACGACTCGGAGGTGCTGGAGATCGTCGACGGGCGGCACCCCGTGGTCGAGGCGGTGCTGCCGGACGGGCCGGCCGGGTTCGTGCCGAACGACGTGCTCGTCGCCGCCCGCGGCGCGCCGGAGTGCGAGGGGCACGGCGCCGTGCTCGTCATCACCGGCCCCAACATGGCCGGCAAGAGCACGGTGATGCGCCAGGCGGCGCTCGTGACGCTGCTCGCGCAGATGGGCGGCTTCGTGCCCGCGCGCCGCGCGCGGGTCGGGCTCGTCGACCGGATCTTCACCCGCGTCGGCGCGTCCGACGACCTCGCCCGGGGCAGGTCGACGTTCATGGTGGAGATGACGGAGACCGCCGCGATCCTCCACAACGCGACGCGCCGCTCGCTCGTGGTGCTCGACGAGATCGGCCGCGGCACGTCGACGTTCGACGGGGTCTCGATCGCGTGGGCGGTCGCGGAGCACCTGCACGACGCGAAGGGCTGCCGGACGCTCTTCGCGACCCACTACCACGAGCTGCAGGACCTCGCCCGCGAGCGGCCGGCGGTGCGGAACCTCACCGTCGCGGTGCGGGAGGTCGGCGATCAGGTCGTCTTCCTCCGCAAGCTCGTGTCGGGCGGCGCGTCGCGCAGCTACGGCATCGAGGTGGCGAAGCTCGCGGGCCTCCCCGCCGAGGTGCTCGCCCGCGCCCGGGAGATCCTGAAGAACCTCGAGTCGATGGAGGTCGACGAGGGCGGGCACGCGGCGCTCGCGCGCGGGCGCCGGCGGAGGCCCGACCCGGCGAGCCAGCTCGGGCTCTTCGCCGCCCCGGCCGATCCCGCCGCGGGCGAGGTCGCGAAGGACCTCCGCGGCCTAGACCTCGACGCGCTCCGCCCCCTCGACGCGCTGAACCTGCTCGCCGCGTGGAAGAAGCGGCTCGGGTAGAAAAGAAGGAGGCGGCCCGCTCGCGCAGGCCGCCTCCGTCGCATTCCCAGGCTTCAGGCTGCTGCGATCACGCCTTCTTGTGGCACTCGGCGCACTTCGCGGGGCCCTTCGCCTCCTTCTTGTGGCACTCGACGCAGAGCTTGTGGGCCGCGTCCTTGCCGATCGGCTCCACCTTCTGCGGCACGGCCGGGTGGCAGGCCTCGCACTTCTGCGCGGCGTGCGACTTGTGGTTGAAGGTGACGTCCCCCTGCTTCGCCTTGAGCGTGAGGGCCTTCGCGGGCGCCTCAGCGGCCATCGCGGTGCCGACGGCGAGGACCGCCGCGACCACGAAAGAAAGCACGAGCTTCATGTTGTTTCCCCTCGGTCCAATGGTCGACGGGGGGATTCCCGTCGCGAGGCGCGGACTCTAGCGCGCTAGGGAGATCGGCCGCGTGTGGCAAAGCGTCCGGGGCGTGAGCGTGTACCGGGGCACGCGCACGCGTAAGACGATCACGTACACCAAAAGAAAACGGGGCCGGTCACCCGGCCCCGCTCTCTCGATGGCGACGATGCGACTGCGTTACGCCTTCTTGTGGCAGTCAGCGCACTTCGTCGGGCCCTTCGCCTCCTTCTTGTGGCACTCGACGCAGAGGGCGTGGGCCTTGTCCTTGCCGAAGCCCTCGATCTTGCCGCCGGCCGCCGTGGCGTGGCAGGTCTCGCACTTCAGGCCGCGCGCCTGGTGAGCCTTGTGCGGGAAGGTCACGTTGCCGGGCTTCGCCTGGAGCGTGATGGTTTCCGGGCCGGTGCCGGCCGCGAAGGCAGAGGTGGCGACGACGACAGCAGCGAACATCGCAGCGAAGTACTTGGTCACTTGAGGCGCTCCTCGGGTTCGGGGGCGGACCAGCCCGCCCGGAATACGGACGCGGGACTTTACTCGAAATTCAGGGAGCGCTCGGAAATTTTCGTCCGGATTGTCGCACCCCGCCCAGGCTGAGAACGCGTCTCAGGAGGCGAGTTCCAGGAGGGCAGAGACGAGCTTGTCGATGCCCGCGGCGACGGGGGCGATCCAGGGGCCGAGCATGTAGGCGGGCGTCGACACCACCTTCAGCCGCTCGTCCACCACGATCTCCTCGACGCGGCACTCCACGTGTCGCGCGCCCCAGGACTCGATCGCGGCAGCCGTCTCCGCGTCGTCTCCGATCGTGACCTTCACCTGCTCGCCGCCGAGGAGCTTCGCCGCGAGCACCGGCGCGATGCAGACGAAGCCCATCGGCTTCCGCGCCGCGCGCATCTCGCGGACGAGCCGCTCGACCTCGGGCAGGACCTTCATCTTCCGGCCGTCGATCGCGAACGAGCAGAGGTTCTTCGCGACGCCGAAGCCGCCGGGGAACACGAGCGCGTCGAGGCCCGAGGCGGAGACGTGCGCGAGGTCGGTGATCTTTCCGCGCACGATGCGCGCGGCCTCGGTGAGGACGCGGCGCGACTCGCCCTCCGCCGGCGCGCCGAGCAGGTGATCGACGACGTGGCGCTGCTCGATGTCGGGTGCTGCGGCCACGAGGGCCGTGCCGCGTCGGTCGAGGGAGAGGAGCGTGCACACCGCCTCCTGGATCTCCGCGCCGTCGAGGAACCCGCACCCCGAGAGCACGACACCGACCCGCTTCTGGGAAGCCATCGGACACCTCCGAAGGAGAGGACGGATCTTACGCCCGCCCGCGCGGAGGTTTCGCGCCCCGGTCCGGGGTCGCCCGAAAATTGGACGCCGATATCGACCTCGGTGACAGTCGGGCTCATGGGCCGCCGCCCGCTCGCCCTCGCGCTCCTCGTGCTCACGCTCGCCCCCGGGGTCGGGGGCGCCGCGCCGCGGCGCGCCGCGCGGACCCCGAACCGGCCGGCGGCGGCGGGGCGCAAGCCCGAGGCCCGGCCGGCGCCGGGCCCGCGCGCCATCGCCAAGGGCGCGGCCGGCTCGCCGCAGGCGCAGCGCCCCCCGACGCTCGCTGAGGCGCGCGCGGCGCTCGCCGCGCTCGTGCAGGACCGCACCCGGCGTCGCTTCCGCCACCACTGGGAGCGGGCCATCGCGGGCCTGCTCCGGGCGGCGCGCGGCCCGGACACCGCGCCCGCGCTGCTCGAGGCGGCGCGGGCGCGCTACGCGCTGTACCGCTGGTCGGCGATCGAGGCGGACCGCGAGGCGGCCATCGCTCTCGCGACGCGCGCGGCGCGTCACGGCGCGAAGGACGGCGCCGCGCTCGCCGCCGCGATCCGGCGGGAGGCGGGCGACGATCACCCCGCCCACGCCGCCGCGGTGAAGAGGCCGCCTTCGGCGCCGGTCCGGGCACCCGCGCCGAAGGCGTCGACCCGCGCCACGGGGGCGAGGCCAGCGACCGCCGCGGCGGCACCGGCTCCGGCCACCCCGGCTCCCGCAGCCCAAGCCTCGGCCGTCGCGGAGGAGGAGGAGGACGACACGGTCGAGTCGCCGCCCGATCCCGCCCTCGAGGCGGCGGTGCGCGAGCTCTCGGCTCCCGCGCACCCGCGGCCGCTCGGCGACTCCGGCGGGGCCGGCGCGGCGACGGTGAGCGACGTCCGCGCCTGGTCGAGCGGAGACTACACCCGCGTCGCGATCTACCTCTCTCACTGGGTCGGCTGGCAGAAGCAGGAGCTCCCGGCCGAGGGCGATCGCCCGCGCCGGCTCGCGGTGGATCTCCGGCCGGCGACGCTCTCCGGCAAGGCGGAGGCACGGCCGATCGCGGGCGATCAGGTCGATCGCGTGCGCACGGCGCAGAACGACTCGGAGACGGTCCGCGTCGTCCTCGACCTCGCCGGCAGCGACGCCGTGCAGCTCTTCGCGCTCGAGGATCCGCCGCGCCTCATCGTCGACGTCGGCGCGCATCCCCGCGGGCGTCCCGCGGTCGCGGAGGCGCCGCACGAGGCGCCCGCGTCCGGCGGCGCGCCGCGGCCGGCCGACGTGGCGGCGGCGGCCCAGCCCGTGCCCGCGCTCCTCGAGGAGGCGCCGCGCGGCCCGATCCGGCGCATCGTCGTGGACGCGGGCCACGGCGGCTACGACCCGGGCGCCATCGGCCCGTCGCGCGTGCGCGAGAAGGACGTCACGCTCGCGATCGCGCGGCGGCTCGCCAGGAAGCTCCGCGCAGACGGCTTCGAGGTGATCCTCACCCGCGACTCGGACCGGTACCTCGCCCTCGAGGAGCGGACCGCGCTCGCCAACACGGCGCGCGGCGATCTCTTCGTGTCGATTCACGCGAACGCGCACCCGCGCCGGAGCCTCACCGGCGTCGAGACCTACTTCCTGAACGTCACCGACGATCGCTACGCGGCGCGGCTCGCCGCCCGCGAGAACGGCATCGGCGGGGAGGGGCAGGGCGAGGTCGCGCGCATCCTCACCGACCTCGACGCGAAGGCGAGCGCGGGCGTGTCCCACCGGCTCGCGCAGCTCGTCCAGCGCGAGGTCTGCACCGGCGTCCGCGCCCGGGTCGGGGGGGTGCAGGACCTCGGCGTGAAGAGCGCGCTGTTCTACGTCCTCCTCGGCGCGCGGATGCCGGCGGTGCTCGTCGAGACCGCGTTCATCTCGAACCGCGACGAGGAGCGGCGGCTCGCCTCGCAGCGGTACCAGGACGAGGTCGCCGCCGGGGTCGCGCGCGCGGTCGTGGCGTTCTCCCGGACCGACGCGCGGGTCGCGGCCGCGCGCTGAGGGCGACGCTGCCCGGGGTCGGGGCGCCTGCCGGGAATCGGGGCAGCGCGGCCGCGGGTCACGCCGCGCCCGGGCATCGCGGTCGGCGGGCGGGCGGCGGAGCCGACGCTATACTGTTCCGTCCATGCCTCCTCCGCCTCCCGCCGACGCACTCACCAGCCTGCCGGCCGCCGCGCCCTTCGAGTTCGAGACCAAGGTCCAGGACCTCCCGCCGCTCACCGGCGACGTGAAGGCGGACTTCGCCGCGCAGCGGCGGTTCGTCGAGGAGGTCCACCGGGAGGGCGGGAGCGGCCACACCGTGGTGCGCCTGCAGAGCGCCGCGATGGACCGGATCGTGGGGGTCCTGTGGGACCGCGCGATCGCCGAGGCGGCGAAGGCGCAGCCGCGCTCGCCGGTGTCGCTCGTGGCGCTCGGCGGCTACGGCCGGCGCGACCTGGCGCCGTTCAGCGACGTCGACCTGCTCGTCCTGCACGGCGAGGGGAAGCCGGACGCCTTCGTGAAGACCACGGCCGAGCGCCTCGTGTACGCGCTCTGGGATCTCCGGCTCGAGGTGGGCTACGCGGTCCGGGATCTCAAGACCTGCGATCACATGGCCTCGGAGGACCACACGGCGCGCACCGCGCTGCTCGACCTGCGCTGGCTCGCCGGGGATCGCGACCTGTACCGCGAGCTGGAGCGCGAGGAGCTGCACGGCCTCTCGCTGGCGAAGGTGGAGAAGTTCCTGCAGGACAAGCTCGACGAGATGCGCAGCCGCCGCGAGAAGTTCGGCGACTCGCTGTACCTGCTCGAGCCGAACGTGAAGGAGTCCGAGGGCGGGCTCCGCGACCTGCAGTCGGCGCTGTGGCTCGCGCGCGTCCGGTTCAAGGTGGCGGGCATCACCGAGCTGCTCAACCGCGCGCTCCTGCCCGAGCGCGAGATCCGCGAGATGCGCCGGGCGCGCGACTTCATCTGGCGCGTCCGGAACGAGATGCACTACCTCGCCGGTCGCAAGTGGGATCAGCTGACCTTCGACGTCCAGCCGCAGGTGGCCCAGGCGATGGGCTACCGCGACGGCGAGAGCGGCACCGCCGTCGAGGAGTTCATGCGGCACTACTACCTCGCCGCGAAGACGGTGCTCGTGGCGTGCGACGCCATCGTGGATCGGTGCCTCGAGCCGGTCACCCAGATGGGCTGGCGGATGGTGCCGCCGCCGGCGGCCCAGATCGGCGCGGAGCGGCCGGTCCCGGTCCTCCGGGGCCAGCCGCCGCGCGCCGCGGATCGGTTCCTGCCCGGCGGCGAGCTGAAGGTGTTCCGCGGGCGCCTGACGGTCATCGACAAGGACGCCCTCCGCCGCTCGCCGGCGGCGCTCGTCCGCCTGTTCAGCGCCGCAGATCGCGAGCACCTCGACCTGTATCCGTACGCGCGCGATCTCGCGGCGCAGGCCGCGGCCGACCTCCCGCCGGAGGCGGCGAGCGACCCGGAGCTGAACCAGGAGCTGCTCGCGTGCTTCACGCGCCCGGGGACGCGCGGGCGCTTCCTCTCGCTGATGCACGAGATCGGCGTCCTGCCGCGCGTCCTGCCGGAGTTCGGGCGGATCACGGCGCGCCGGCAGATCGACGTCTACCACGTGTACACGGTCGACGTTCACACCATCTTCGCCGTGCGAAGGCTGTTCGCGCTCCGGTGCGGCGACGTGAAGGAGGAGGGGCTCACGGAGGTCATGCAGCGCCTCCAGCGGCCGCTCGGGCTGTACCTCGGGACGCTCTTCCACGACATCGGGAAGGGCGGCGGGAAGGACCACTCCGCCCGCGGCGCCGAGATCGCCGCCGAGGCCTGTGTCCGCATCGGGGTCGATCCGGCCGACGCCGCCGACATCGAGTGGCTCGTCGCGAAGCACCTCCGGATGAGCGCCATCGCCCAGCGGCGCGATCTCTCGGACCCGGAGCTCATCCACGCGTTCGCCGAGGAGGTCGGGACCATCGACCGCCTCGAGAAGCTCTACCTGCTCACGTACGCGGACATGGCCACGGTCGGCCCGCGCACCTGGACCGAGTGGAAGGCGCGGCTCCTCCGCGAGCTGTACCAGAAGACGCACGAGGTGCTCGCCCGGGGTGAGCGGCGGCCCGAGCCCGGCACCGCCGAGGCCGCGGGGCGCGAGCTCGTGTCCGCGGCGCTCGCCGAGCGCGCGCGGTGGTCCGCCGAGGATCGCGGCCGCTTCGTCCAGGCGATGCCCGCGCGCTACTTCCTGACCGTCTCGCCGGCCCAGGCGCCGCGGCACCTCAGGCTCCTCGAGCTCGGCCGGGAGGCGACCGCGGCCGCCTCGATCCGCCACCACCCGCTCCTCGGCTACTCCGAGATGGCGCTCACGGCGCGCGATCGCCCCGGGCTCCTCGCCACCATCGCAGGCGTCCTCGCGGCGCACCGGATCGACATCCAGCACGCCGAGGTCTTCTCGACGCCGGACGACCCGGCGCTCGGCTGGCTCGCCGGGCGGGCGCTCGACGTCTTCGAGCTCCGGGGCCCCGAGGAGTCCGCGGTCGAGCCCGTCCGCTGGCGCGCCGCCCGCGCCGATCTGGTGCGCGTCCTCTCGGGCGCGGAGGGGCTCGACGCGCTGCTCGCCCGCCGGCTCCGCGCCTCGGCGCTCCCCCAGAAGCCGCTGCCGCGCGTGCCGACCAAGATCGTGATCGACAACGACTCGGCGCGCGGCCATTCGGTCGTCGACGTCTTCACCGCGGACCGGGTGGGCCTGCTGCACACGCTCTCGCGAACGTTCTTCGACCTCGGCCTGTCCGTGGACCTCGCCCGCATCGCCACCGAGGGCCACCGGGCGGCCGACGCCTTCTACGTCCGGACGGCGGAAGGGCGCCGGCTCGAGGGCGAGCTCGCCGCGAAGGTGGTCGAGGCGCTCCAGGCGGCGCTCGCGCGCCCCGAGTAGCCGGCCCGCCAAGATCTTCTGCACCAGACGGGCGCTCTTCCCACCGGGGGTGGAAAGAGCGCTTGCGGGGACGCTCCGGAAAAGATCCGGGATGGCGCGCCCTTGTCCAGCCAGCCGGCCATGGACACCATGTTGCGCGGGCGGTCGGGGTAGGGGAAGGGAAGCAAGCCTCGCATGAAGCGCTTCATCCGGATCGGGGTCGTCACCGCCTGGCCCGACGACGACTGGCACTCGCAGCGGCTGCTGTCGGCCCTCGGAAGACGGGGCGAGGCGATCGCGATCGATCCGGCGGCGCTGGCGGCGGTCGTGGAGGGCGAGGACGTGGCGGTGACCGCAGCGGGGCGCGCGCTCGGGGAGGTGGACGCGTTCGTCCTCGCGCGCGGGCTCGGCCGCGCGGGCGACCCCGACGTGCAGTTCGAGATCTATCGCGCCCTGGAGGGCGCCGGGGCCATCGTCGTGAACCGGATCGAGCCGCTGCTCGCGGCACAGGACAAGTTCCGCACCTCGTGGCTGCTCGCGCGCGCGGGCGTGCCGACTCCTCCCGCCGCGGTCGTCCAGTCCGCCGAGGCGGCGGATCGGGCGCTGGCGACGCTCGGCGACGCGGTGATGAAGCCCGTCGCCGGCTCACTCGGGGACGACGTCGCGCGGGTCGGCCGCGACGCCGAGGGGCGCCGCGCGATCGCCGAGCGCGCCGCGCGCGACGGGGCGCTCTACCTTCAACAGTACGTGCCCCACCCCGGACGCGACCTCCGCGTCTTCGTGGTCGGGGGAGAGACCCGGGCGGCCATCACCCGTCACGCGCCGCCCGGGGAGTGGAGGACGAACGTGGCGGGCGGAGGCCGGGCGGAGTCCACCGACTGCCCGGACGCGGTGCGGCAGGTGGCGGAGGCGGCGGCGGCGGTGCTCGGCCTGGACTACGCCGGCGTGGACCTCGTGATCGGTGACGACGGGCCGACCGTGATCGAGGTGAACGGCAACCCCAGCTGGCGGGGGATCCTCGAGGCGACGGGCCTCGACATGGCGGACGCGATCGCCGAACACGTGCTCGGCCGGGCCCTGCGCGGCCGTATGACCAGCGACCACATTGTTCGTGAACCGACGGGGGCGACACATGGCTGAAGAGAAGAAGGGCGGCAGCAAGGGAGCGATGACGGTCTCCGAGGCCGGTCGCAAGGGGGGCGTCCGGGTCCGCGAGACGCGGGGCCGGAAGTTCTACGAGGAGATCGGCAAGAAGGGCGGAGAGACCGTGAAGGCCGAGCGCGGCCGGAAGTTCTACGAGGAGATCGGGAAGAAGGGCGGCGACACCGTGAAGGCGGAGCGTGGGCCGCGCTTCTACGAGGAGATCGGGAAGAAGGGCGGGGAGACCATCAAGGCGGAGCGGGGCACGCCCTTCTACGAGGAGATCGGCCGGAAAGGCGGGCACAAGGTCCGCGAGCTGATCGAGAAGGGCAAGGCGGGCGGCGAGGAAGAGACGGGCGCCGGCCATGGCGAGGGCGGCGAGCGGTAGTCGCCGAGACGGAGGGGGGACGGAATGGCGGACCAGGAAGAGAAGGGCGCGCGCCGGGCAGAGCCGGAGGAGGGTCGCCGCGGGATGACGGTCTCCGAGGCGGGACGCAAGGGCGGCATCGCCGTCCGGGACGAGCGCGGCCACGCGTTCTACGAGGAGATCGGGAAGAAGGGCGGCCAGAAGGTCCGGGAGCTCATCGAGCGCGGAAAGAATCGCGGGTAGGACCCGGGAACCGGCGGTGTGGACCTGCGCCCGTCCGGCGAGAGCCGGGCGGGCGCCCGCTTTCGCGCGGCAGCGCGCGCGTTGACCGTCCGCCCGGGCGCTTGCTAGCTTCTTCGGAACCCGGAAAGGTCGGTGCACCCGGATGCCGCAACCGGTCGAGCCGGAGGTCGCCCGGCCGCGCGTTCTCGCGATCGATGACGACGAGCCGCTGCTGGAGGTCATGAAGGAAGTCCTCCGCGCGAACGGCTTCGACGTGGAGACCGCCCGCCATGGGTTCCTCGCGGGCTACCTCGTCGGTCACTTCCGGCCCGACGCGGTCCTCCTCGACCTGATGATGCCGGGACTCGACGGGTTCGAGGTGCTTTCGCTCATGCGACGGCGCCCCGACGCGCGGACGATCCCGGTGATCGCCTGCACGTCGCTCCGGGGGACGGAGATCGAGGGGCGCATCGCGCTCGCCGGGTTCGAGGCGTACCTGCGCAAGCCGCTGGACTTCCGGGCGCTCGTGGAGCTCCTGCGCACGATCATCCCGGCGGCCCGCGACGCGCGGGGCGGTTGACGGGAGGGGCGGCTCGCGGAAACTTGGGGGCGCGCGTGAAAGCTGCTAGATCCGCGCCCTATGCCGGCCGCGCCCATCGTCGAGATCGACCCCCTGCACCCGCAGCCCCGCGTCGTCGAGCGCGCCGTCTCGGTCCTGTCCTCCGGCGGGCTGCTCGCGTACCCGACCGACACGTACTACGGCATCGGGTGCGATCTGTTCGACAAGCGCGCCATCGAGCGGATCTACCAGCTGAAGGGCATCCCGAAGACCCAGGAGCTGTCCTTCGTCTGCCAGGACCTCGCGGAGATCTCCCGGTACGCCATCGTCGACAACGCGGCGTATCGCGTGCTCCGGCGGAAGGTCCCCGGCCCCTACACCTTCATCCTCCCCGCGACGCGGCTCGTCCCCGACCTGGTGCTCAGGCGGCAGAAGACGGTCGGCATCCGCATCCCGGACAGCCCGATCGCGCTCGAGATCGTCCGCCGGCTCGGCCATCCGCTCATCTCCACCTCGGCGGCGACCCCGGGCGGCGACGTCCTCATCGACGCGAAGGACATCAAGGAGGAGCTCGGGCACGGGCTCGACCTGATCCTCGACGGCGGATACAAGCCGAACGAGCCGTCGTCGGTCATCGACCTCTCGGGGCCCGAGCCCGTCGTCCTCCGCGCCGGGAAGGGCGACGTCTCGGATCTCGTGGTGTAGCGCGCCGCGAACTGGACGGGGCGCCGCCTGGCGATATCGTCGCCGGTGATGTCGCCGCTCGAGCCAGCCCTCGATCTCTTCCTCGCCCACGTCCGGGTGGAGAAGGGGCTCGCGGAGAACAGCGTCGAGGCGTACGGGCGGGACCTCCGCCGCTACGTCGAGCACCTCGGGAAGATGGGGATCACCGCGTGGGAGAAGGTCTCCCGGACGGAGATCCAGGCGCACCTCGCGGAGCTCGTCCGGACCGGCCTCTCGCCGCGCTCCCAGGCCCGGGCGCTCTCGGCGATCCGGTCGCTCCACCGGCTCCTGTACGCCGAGAAGCTCACGCCCGCGGATCCGTCGGACGAGATCGACGCGCCGCGCCCCGGGCGGCGGCTCCCTTCGCTGCTCTCGCAGGACGAGGTCACGGCGCTCCTCGCCGGCCCCGACGTGCGCCGCGCCGCGGGACTGCGCGACCGGGCGATGCTCGAGATCCTCTACGCGACGGGGCTCCGCGTCTCGGAGCTCGTCGGCCTGCAGCTCAACGACGTGAACCTCGAGACGCGGGTCCTGCTCGCGCGCGGCAAGGGGAGCAAGGAGCGCCTCGTGCCGGTCGGCGCACCGGCCGCCGAGGCCGTGAAGGCCTACCTCGCCGTCGCCCGGGAGCGGCTGCTCAAGGGACGCCGCTCGAAGGACCTCTTCGTCACGCCGCGGGGGGCGAGGCTCACGCGGCAGGGCTTCGCGAAGCTCCTCGACCGCTACGCGCGGCAGGCAGGCATCCGGCGGAAGATCTCGCCCCACAAGCTCCGGCACTCCTTCGCCACCCACCTGCTCGCGGGTGGCGCCGACCTCCGGGCGGTCCAGGAAATGCTCGGGCACGCCGACGTCTCGACGACGCAGATCTACACCCACGTCGATCGGACCCACGCCCGGCGCCTGCACGAGCGCTTTCACCCGCGCGCGTGAGGTCTTGCGGGGGTGTCCGGGGGCCCGGGGTGGAAACCCGCGGCGCCGCGTGTTCTTCCGGTCGGCGACGCCGGTGCGCCGGCCGGGCGGGCGGCCGCCGACCGCGTTGACCGACCGGCCCCGCGCTGCTAAAGAACCGCTTTTCCTTTTCGAGGCTTACGTGTTCGGTCCGGACGTTCTCCTGCGCGCCGTGGCGCTGCTCATCCCGATGATCCTGTCGCTCACGGTGCACGAGTTCGCGCACGCGTGGAGCGCCCGGATGCTGGGCGACGACACGGCCGAGCGCATGGGCCGGCTCACGCTGAATCCCCTCCCGCACATCGATCCGTTCGGGACCGTCCTCCTGCCGCTCGTCGCCCTCATGAGCCCCGGGGTACCGTTCTTCGGGTGGGCGAAGCCCGTCCCGGTGAACCCGGCGCGCTTC
Organism: Anaeromyxobacter oryzae; assembly: GCF_023169945.1. GTDB lineage: Bacteria > Myxococcota > Myxococcia > Myxococcales > Anaeromyxobacteraceae > Anaeromyxobacter > Anaeromyxobacter oryzae. The sequence goes on along the minus strand of NZ_AP025591.1, from coordinate 6,353,230 downwards.
CGCCAGGGTGTCAACATGGGCGCGGGGATGGCGCTCACGGCGATCGCGGGGCCGCTCTCGAACGTCGCGCTGGCCGTGTTCTGCGCCGTGCTCTACGGGCTCGGGTTCCGGTACGACTTCCTCGCCGGCCAGCCCGGGATCGCGTTCCTGCTCGACCGGATGATCTCGCTGAACATCGTCCTCGCGGTCTTCAACATGATCCCGATCCCACCGCTCGACGGGAGCCGCGTGATCGACTGGCTCGTGCCGTACCGCCACCGGCCGGTGTGGGAGACGGTCACCCGGTTCGCGCCGTTCCTGCTCGTCGCAATGTTCGTGTTCGCGCCGTACGTGCTCGCCGGCCCCGTGTCCGCGATGAACGCCCTCCTCGATCGGCTGCTCTTCGTCGTCGCCGGCCGCCCCGCCTGATCCCCATGACCACCCAGCCCACGCGCCCCACCATCGTCAGCGGCATGCGGCCCACGGGCCGCCTCCACCTCGGCCACCTCCACGGTGCGCTCGCGAACTGGGTGCGGCTGCAGGACGAGGCCGAGTGCTTCTTCTTCAGCGCCGACTGGCACGCGCTCACGACGAACTACCACGCGCCGGAGATCATCAAGCAGTCCGAGCGCGAGATGTTCGTCGACTTCATCGCGGCCGGCATCGATCCGCAGAAGGCGACGCTCTTCGTCCAGAGCCACGTGAAGGAGCACGCCGAGCTCTTCCTGCTCCTCGGCATGATCACGCCGGTCGGCTGGCTCGAGCGGTCGCCGACGTACAAGGAGATCCGCGAGAACATCACCGACCGCGATCTCGCGCTCTACGGGTTCCTCGGCTACCCGGTGCTCATGACCGCGGACATCATCCTCTACAAGGCGACGCGCGTGCCGGTGGGCGTGGACCAGGTCCCGCACCTCGAGCTGTCGCGCGAGATCGTCCGCAAGTTCAACTTCCACTACGGCGAGGTCTTCCCCGAGCCGCAGCCGATGCTCACCGCCGCGCCGAAGATCCTGGGCACGGACGGCCGGAAGATGTCGAAGAGCTACGGCAACACCATCGACCTCGGGGAGAGCGTCGAGTCCACGCAGAAGAAGATCATGGGCATGGTCACCGACCCGGCGCGGAAGCGGCGCCAGGACCCCGGGAACCCCGACGTCTGCGGGATCTTCTACCTGCACAAGGTGACGAGCGAGGCGGACACGATCACCTGGGTGGACCAGAACTGCCGGACGGCCGGCATCGGCTGCGTCGACTGCAAGAAGAAGCTCCTCGAGAAGCTGCTGCCCGAGCAGGAGCGCATGCGCGTGCGGCGCGACGCGCTCCTCGCGCGTCCGAAGGACCTGGACGACATCGTCCAGCTCGGGACCGAGAAGGCGCGCGCCGCCGCGGCGCGCACGATGGACCAGGTGCGGAAGGCGATGAAGCTCGAGTAGGACTGGACGGGGGCGGTCCGCCGGGATGGCCAGGCAGCACACCGAGGAAGCCGCCGAGAGCGGCGCGGAGGCCGCGGCCGCCCGGGCCGCCGCGGACGCGTTCCGCGTCACGCTCCCGCCGCTCAAGCCCGGCGAGCCGCCGTTCGAGGGGCCCCTCGACCTGATCCTCCACCTCGTCAAGGAGCACGAGGTCGATCTCTTCGACATCCCCATCGCGAAGATCACCGAGAGCTACCTCGCGACGCTCGAGGCGATGCGCGAGCTCGACATCGACATCGCCGGCGAGTTCCTCCACATGGCGGCGCAGCTCATGCTCACGAAGAGCAAGCTGCTCCTGCCCCGCACCGAGGTGGCCGAGGACGCGCCGAACGCGGACGACGCGGGCGTGGACCCGCGCGCGGAGCTGGTGAAGCGGCTCCTCGAGTACCAGAAGTACAAGGCCGCGGGCGAGGAGCTCGGGAGCCGGGACATCCTCGAGCGCACGGTCTTCACGCGGAAGGTGCGCGCGGAGCGGCCGGCGCTGCCGGAGGGCCCGGAGGGGCTCGCCGACGTCTCCGTCTTCAAGCTCATCGAGGCGCTCGACCGCGCGCTGAAGCTCGCCAAGCCGGAGCACACGCACGAGGTCGTGACCGACCGGCTCACGATCAGCGACGCCATCGCCCGCGTCGCGGACGTGCTCCGGCTGCAGCGCCGCGCGAGCTTCGAGGAGCTGCTCGCCGGCCCGGCGGAGCGGCGGAACACCAAGGCGAACGTGATCGCCACCTTCCTCGCCATCCTCGAGATGGCGAAGCTCAAGCTGGTCCGCATCTACCAGGCCGCGCTCGACGAGGCCGGTCCCGGGGCGGAGATCCTCGTCGAGGCGAAGGACACCCTCGGCGACGACGTGCCCTCGGGGCAGGAGGACTATCGATGACGGCGCATTCCGACGGCTCGCCCGGGCCGACCGCCGCGGCCGAGGAAGCGGCCGCGCAGCCGGCGGAGGCCGAGGCCGCCGCGGGCGTTCCGGCGACCGCGGCGCCCGATCCGGGCGACGGCGCGCCCGTCGCGGCGCCCGCCGCCCCGGCCGTCTCCGCCGACGAGCTGCAGGCGCTCCAGGCCGCCGAGGAGGCGAAGGCGGGCGACCCCGCGCTCGACGAGGTGGAGTCCGCGGACATCGACGTCGCGGACGACAAGGAGGAGCCGTTCGAGAAGCTCGCGGCGGCCGCGAAGCGGCTGTCGGCGGACCGCGTCCGGACGGTCGTCGAGACGCTGCTCTTCCTCGCGGAGAAGCCCCTCACGACCGAGGAGATCCGGCTCGCGTCGGGCGTCGAGGTGGAGCGCATCGAGAAGGCGCTCGACAAGCTCTCCGGCCACTACCGCGAGGGCCCGTGCGGCATCGTCCTGCACGAGGTCGCGGGCGGCTGGCAGCTCCGGACCTCGCCCGACAACGCCGACTTCGCGCGGCGCTTCCTCAAGGTGAAGCCGCAGCGGCTCACGCGCGCGGCGCTCGAGACGCTCGCGATCATCGCGTACCGACAGCCGGTGACGCGCCCCGAGATCGAGGAGATCCGCGGCGTGGACTGCGGTGCGGTGGTGAAGGCGCTCCTCGAGCGGCGGCTGATCAAGATCCTCGGCAAGAAGGAGGAGCCGGGCCGGCCCATGCTCTACGGCACCTCGAAGGAGTTCCTCGAGTTCTTCGCGCTCAAGGACCTCGCCTCGCTCCCGACGCTCCGCGAGTTCCACGAGCTCTCCCAGGAGCACCGGTCCATCGTCGAGAAGGACGCCCCGCAGGAGCCGATCCCCGCGGGCATCGCCGGCATCGTCGAGGACCTGCAGGATCCCACCGCGCGCGCCGCGCTCGAGGCGAAGCGCGCGGAGGCCGACGCGGCGCTCGACGAGCTCGAGCGCGCCATCGAGGCGGCGGACGAGAAGACGCGCGCGGCCCAGTCCGCGCTCGGGGACAAGAAAGAGGACGAGCCCGAGCCTCCGCCGGAGGCCCCGCCCGCGGCGGGGGGCTAGGGATGGCCGAAGAACGGCTCCAGAAGTTCCTCGCCGCCTCCGGGGTGACCTCGCGCCGGAAGGCGGAGGAGCTGATCCTCGCCGGCCGCGTGAAGGTGAACCAGCAGCGCGTCACGACCCTCGGGACCAAGGTCGATCCGGACCGGGACCTCGTGACCGTGGACGGCGCGCTCGTCTCGCGCCCCGAAGAGCACGCCTACTACCTCCTCTACAAGCCGTCCGGCTGCGTCACGACGGCGTCGGATCCCGAGGGACGCCCGACGGCGCTCGACTACCTCCGCGGCGTGCCCGGCCGCGTCTTCCCGGTCGGGCGGCTCGACTACGACGCCGAGGGCGCCGTCCTCCTCACCGACGACGGCGAGCTCGCGAACCGGCTCGCGCACCCGCGGTACGGCCACCGGCGGGTCTACCTCGTGAAGGTCCGCGGAGATCCCGAGGCGGAGGCGCTCGAGCGGATGAAGCGCGGCGTTCGGCTCGAGGACGGGCCGGCGCAGGCGCTCGAGGTCGCGGTGCACGAGCACGCGGAGAAGAACGTCTGGATCCGCGTCGTCGTGGGCGAGGGGCGCTACCATCTCGTGAAGCGCCTCTGCGAGGCCGTCGGGCTCCAGGTGCAGCGGCTCTTCCGGCCGGAGTTCGGCGGCGTGACCGTCGAGGGTCTGCGGCCGGGGACGTTCCGCCCGCTCTCCGCCGACGAGGTGCACGCGATGCGGCAGCGGGTCGGCCTCGAGACCGGCACGGCCGCGCCCGGGCCCTCGGTGGCGATGCTGCCGAAGGCGGCGCGCCGGCACGGTCATGGCCCGCCGGCGCCGCCCTCGGCTGCGCCCCCCCGGGGCGCGCGCGGCGACGATCGCGACACCTCCACCGCCCGCGCCGAACGCGACGACCCGCGGGGCGAGGGGCGCGGCGCGGCGCGGGGCGATCGGCGCGGAGACGCGCGGCCGGAGCGCCGCGGGGAGCCGAGGGGCGAGCGCGCCGAGGCGCGCCGGCGCGCGGGTGGCCCCGGCGCGCGCCCGCGGGCCGGCGGCGCACGTGGCGGCGGCGAGCGTGGCGGCGGCGAGCGGGGCCGCGGCGGCGGCCGCCGGCGCCCGAGCCGCTAGCGCTACGCGGGGTGGCCCGGCGCCGGCCTCGTCCGCGCCGCCGGCTTGCAGGTGCTCACGCCGACGAGCCGGTACAGCGGGCAGAACCCGACGAGCCCGGTCGCGAGCGGCACGAACCCGGCGAGCCCCCACATCGAGTGCGGGCCGAAGAACACGAGCGCGATGAGGGACAGACCGAGGACGATCCGGATGGTGCGGTCGAGGGTGCCTTCGTTCGTCATGGGTGTTTCCTCCTCGTCCATGGAGAGTCCCGGCGGCCCGGGGAGGATTCACGGCGCGCCGGGTGGACCCGCTCGGGACGGGGGCGCTTGCACGCGGAGGCCGGCGCGGCGACCATGGCGGGCCGACATGCCGACCCGGAACCTCCTCCTCGCCGCCCTCCTCGCCGCGCTCGTCGCGTGCGGTCGGCGCGGCGACCTCGACGCGGCGGATCCGGAGCGGCGCGCCGCGGCGGTCCGCGCGCTCGGAAGCGGCGACGCCGACCTCCGTCCGCTCCTCGTCGCGCAGCGGGACGCCAGCGCGCTCGTGCGGCGTGCCGCGGCCGAGGTGTTCGCGGCGCGCGGAGGGCCGGCGGCCGCGGACGCGCTCGGGAAGCTCCTCTCCGATCCGGACCCGGGAGTCGTGTCCATCGCGGCGCGCGGGCTCGCGGGGATGGCCACCGTGCCGCGGGCGAAGGCGGACCTCCTCGCGGCGTACGCGGGGGCGTCCCCCGCCGGGCGGGCGGCGATCGCCGATGCGCTCGAGGCGATCGGGACCTCCCTCCGCGAGGCGGTCGACACCGAGTCGCGGCTGCTGTGGGAGCGGAACCTCGCCGCGCTCGCCGCCGAGGGCGGCGCGGAGCGCGGCGGCGCCGCCGAGGAGCTCGGAGTGAGCGGGCGCGCCGAGGCGGTCACGCGGCTCCTTCCGCTCGTGGATCCGAACCGGAACCCCGATCGCGCGCTCGCCGCCGCGGCGGCCCGCGGCCTCGGCGAGGCCGGGGACTGGTCCGCGCGCGGCCACCTGGAGATGCTCCTGCGCGAGGGCGATGCGGGCCTCGCCGAGGCCGCCGCCGCGGCGCTGGGGCGCCTCGGCGATCCCGGCGCGGCCGACGCGCTCGCGCGCGCCGGCACGGGCGGCAGCGCCGGTGTGGCGGCCGCGGCCGTCGAGGCGCTCGTCCTCCTTCCGGAGGCGCCGGAGGTGGCGCTCGCGCTGTGCGAGGTCTCGTACCGGACCAGCGATCCCGCGGTCGCGGCCCGGGCGGCGCGCCACGCCCGGCTGCGCGAGGCGGAGTGCCCCGAGCGGCCGTTCCTCGCGCGGATCGGCACGCCCGGCGCGCCCGCGGCGCTCGCGGGGCTCGCGGAGCTCGGGCTCCCGCCCGCGGCCGCCGAGGCCGCCGCCGCGCGGCTCCTGCCGCTGCTCGATCCCGCACGCGGAGACGCCGCGACACGGATCGCCGCGGCGCGCGCGCTCGGGCGCCTCGGGGCGCCCTCCGCGGGGGCGCCGGTGAAGGAGCGGGCGGCGGCGCTCGCCGGGCGCATGCGCGACGCCCGCGCCCGCTGGATCGCCGCCCCGCTGCCGACGGCGCCGGCGCCGGGGTTCGAGCGCGGGGGCGAGCAGCGCCTCGCGGCGGTCCTCGCGCACGCCCCCGGTCCTCCGCAGGGCGCGGCGGGCGCGCTCGAGTTTCCGGAGTGGATGGACGCGGTCCCCCCGCAGGCCGCCGACGAGCTCGGTGCGCTCCTCGCGGCCGCCGGCCGGCTGCGAGCGCCGGGCGCCGAGGCGCTGCTTCGCGGCTTCGTGGAGGATCCGGCGGCGGCCGTCCGCGGGGGCGCCGTGGAGGGGCTCGCGGCGCTCGGGTCGGACGCCGCCATCGGCGCGGCCACGCGCGGGCTCGAGGACCGGGACCTCGCCGTCCGGACCTCGGCGGCGCGGGCCCTCGCCGCCCTCGGGCCGCGCGGCGCACCCCCGCTCGCGCGCGCCGCGGAGCGAGCCCGGGGCGCTGAGCCGGCGTGGCGCATCACGCTCGCGCGCGCCCTCTCCGACGCCGGCGCGGCCGAGGCGGTCCCCGCCCTGGCCGGGCTGCTCGAGGGCCCGTCCGCGCCCGCCGCCGCCATCGCGCTCGCCCGCCTCGGCGCCCCCGCGGCGCGGGAGCCGCTCGTCGCGCTGCTCGCGAGCGGCTCGGGCGCGGGCCAGGTCGAGGCGATCGAGGCGCTCGCCACCCTCGCCGCGCGCGACGCGGGGGACGCCATCGCCGCGCACCTCACGAGCGACCGCCCCGAGGTGCGCGCCGCGGCGGCCCGGGCCCTCGGGCGGATCCGGCACGAGCCGGCCTCGGCGCGCCTCGAGGCGCTCCGCAGCGACTACGCCGCCCGCGTCCGGCGCGCCGCGATCGAGGCGCTCGCGAAGCTCCCCGCCGGCGCGCCCCGCCCGCGGCGGTGACGTCTACGGCGCCGCCGGCGTGGGCGGCATCGGAGGCGGCACGGCGGTCGTGGGAAGGGCGCCGGGCGGCTGGCCGAAGCGCGACCGGATCACCGCGCCGAACGTGAGGAGCCACGCGGCGAACGAGGCCATGGCCCCGAGCACCGGGATCGACGTCAGCACGGCGTAGATCGCCGTCCCCACCGCGAGCTGGAGGACCATGGTCCGCCGCTGCTCGGGGAGGGGCAGCGCGCGGCCGACGTGGAACACGAGGGCGGTGAGCCCGAGCACGCCCGCGGCGATCACCGCGATGACCTGGACCGGGATGAGCAGGATCCCGACGATCGTCACCAGCAGGAGGACGACGAGGAGCAGCATCGCCAGCGTGCCGAGGAGGCCGGCGAAGACCGACTTCCACGGGCTCGTCACCATCGAGCCCGCCACCACGTCGATCCGGCGCGGGAACAGCGACACGCAGAGGAGCGCGAGCAGGAAGATCACGACGAACTTCACGAGCGTCTTGAGGACGAGCATGAGGAGCGAGCCGGGGCCGGCGAAGAGGTGGCCAGCGGTGAGGCTCACGACGGATGGCAAGCCCGGGAGCGAGATGGAATGGCTCGAGCCGCCCACCTCCGCCTCCGGATCGATCTTCACGCGCCCGCCCACGCTCACCGCGTCCTGCTCGACCTGCGCGCCCGGGCCGACCTCGACGTCGCCGCCGACCGCGACGACCTTGCGCGCCGACGCGCCGCCGTCGAGCCGGACGCTCCCGAGCACCGCCACGACGTCCCGGGCGGACGCGCCGCCCTCGAGGTGGACCGACCCCGAGACCGCCGAGACGTCGCGGGTCGACGAGCCGCCCTGGAGCAGCGCGCTGGCGCGGACGACGTTCACGTCCCGGACCGACTCGCCGGCGTGGACCACGACGTCCTGGCCGGTGCTCTGGCGGTCGCGGCCCGAGTCGCGATCCGGGCCGCCGCGGGCTTCCCGGTCCGCCCGCCGCATCTCGCGCTCCGCCTCGCGCATCGCCTGCTCGGCGATGCGGCGCGCGTCGCGGCCGAGGCCGGGCGGCAGGAACCCCAGGCCGCCGGGGTGGACCACCACGAGCGCCCCCTCCCGCTCGGCCCTGAGGCCTGCCTGGGCGAGGACGCCGCGCAGCGCGTCCTCGACGGGCACGTCGCGGAAGTGGGCGGAGATCGTGCCGTGGTCGCCCGGCGGGAGGACGATGGAGAGGCCCGCGGCGTCGGCGATCTTGCGGAGCGCGTCGTCGACCGGCGCGGCTGCGAAGTCGCCGGTGAACTTCTTGCCGGTGGGGCGCTCGAACCCCGACAGCACCTGCGGCGCCGCGCGGGGCGCCTCCTGCGCCTCTGCGACCACCACCGTGTTGCCGGTCTTGGTCGCGACGAGGCCGGTGCCGGCGAGGGAGGCGCGGAGCGCGTCCTCCACCGGCACGTCGCGGAGCTTCATCACGAGCAGCTTGTTTCCGGTCCGGCCGGTGTTCAGGACGACGTCCCAGCCGGCGGCGTCCGCGATCTCCTCGAGCGTGTCGTCGAGGGAGTTCGTGTCCTCGATCGTGACGCGCTTGCCGCTCGGCGCGCCCCAGTCGCCCTGGAGCGGGCCCGGCGCGGGAGCGGGCGGGGGAGGGGGGCGGGGGATCGCGCCGGGGGCCTCCGGCGCGGGCGGGGGACGTGGGGCGGGCCGCGGCGCCTTCGGCGCAGGCTTCGCGGGCGCCGCCGCCGGTGGCGGCGGTGGCGTGGCGGGGCCGGGGACGGCCGTCGGATCCTGGAGCGCGAGCGCGGCGACGATCAGCAGGGCGAGCATGGAGACTCCGTCAGGCGATCTCGGTCCGCGGCGAGGGCATCAGTCGGGAGAGAGCGAACAGCACGGGGAGGGCGGCCGCGGCGCACGCGGCGGCGATCGGGATCCGGAGCGCCGAGACGATCGGGCCGAGCACGTCCGACGAGAGGCGGAGCGCCCGCCCCGCGTCGCCGAGCCCCTCGACCAGGCGGCTCGCCTCCGGCGCCCAGGTGCCGGCGCCGAGCAGGACGACCGCGAGGACGATGCCCCCGAGCGCGGCGCCGAAGATGGCGGCGGCGGCGCGCCGATCGTGCGCGACGGCCCGCTCGCGCGTCTCGATGCGCTCGAGCACGCCCACGGTGAAGTCGGCGGGGAGCTCCGGGATCTCGAGCCCCTCGAGCGCGTCCCCGAGGAGGCGGTACGACTCGACCTCGGCCTGGCACGCGGCGCAGCCGGCCACGTGGGCCTCGACCTCGGCGGCCTCGGTCTCGAGGAGCACGCCGTCGACGAGCCGCTGGGCCTGCGCGTCGGTGAGGTGTCCGGTGAAGGTGGTCATGGCAGGGCCTCCGCGGCGCCGGAGAGCGACGCCTTGAGCTTCGCCCGCGCGCGATGGAGCCAGGTCATCACGGTTCCGATGGGGACGTCCATGGTGGCCGCGATCTCCTTGTAGGAGAGGTGCTCGACGTGAAAGAGCTGGATGACCTCGCGGTAGTTCGGCGGCAGCTCGCCCACGGCGCGCGCCAGGGCGGTCGCGGTCTCGCGGCGCTCGATGGTGTCGTCGCCGCGGACGGCCGCCGGATCCGCGAGGTCGCGCGGCGCGCCCTCCTCCGGGTCCGCGTCGAGCTCGACCTTCTGCGCGTCGGGGAGGCGGCGGCGGAGGACGTCGAGGCAGTGGTTGCGGGCGATGCGGAGGACCCACGGCGCGAACGGCTGGATGGGGTCGTAGGTGGCGAGGGCGGCGTACGCGCGCGCGAAGGCCTCCTGGGCGGCGTCGCGCGAATCCTCGTGCTCGCGCAGGAGGCGCAGGCAGAGCCCGAACACCGCCCGCTTGTGCAGGTCGACGAGCCTTGCGAACGCCTGCTTGTCACCCCGGGCCGCGGCGCGCGCCCAGGCCGCCTCGCCGGCGAGTGCGGTCTCCACCGCGCGCTCCTCCGTGGCGAGGGACAGTAGCGCGAAATCCAGATCCAGCGTCGCGACGCCCACCATGCAGAACCCTACGGTGAATCCGCGGGGTTATTTCGTTTACCGCCCGCCTGCACTCCCGGTGCCGCTCCAGACGGGGCGGGTCGCGCCCTCCGAGGCGTTTTGGCCCGTCGATCCGCGGTGTTGCGGGCGGAGGGCGAGGCGGTTCCCGGGACGTGGCCCTACAGGAGCCCGAGCCGCCGCTCGAGCAGGAGGAGCCCGAGCCCCGCGACGAGCGTCGCCGCCGTCACGGCGGCGCCGATCCGGAAGAAGCGCCAGAAGCCGATCCTTCCCCGCGACCCGGCGAGCTCGAGCACGATGATGTTCGCGACCGAGCCGACGACCGTCAGGTTGCCGGCGAGCGTCGCGGAGAGCGCCGTCGCGAGCCAGAGCAGGCGCGGATCGGCCAGCCGCGGGATCCAGTGGCCGGCCAGGATGACGAACGGGACGTTCGAGACGACCTGCGATGCGGCGACCGAGAAGGCGCCGAAGACCAGCGCCTGCCGCTCCGCCGTCCGGCCGAGCGCGGGCGCGACGGCATCGTACATGCGCCCGGCCACGCCCGCCTCGCCGACGCCGGCCACGACGACGAAAAGTCCGGCGAAGAACACGAGCAGCGGCCAGTCGACCCGCTGGAGCGCCTCGCGCGGCGCCCGCCCGGCGACGGCCATGCAGAGGGCGCCCGCGAAGAGGCTCGTCCACGAGAGCGCGAAGCCGAGGAGGAACCCGCCGAGCGCGATCCCGAGCGCCGCGAGCGCCTTCGCGAGGAGCCGGCGATCGAGCTCGGGCTCGGGGAGCGCCGTCGCGAGCGCGCGCCGCGGGAGGTGCCTGCGGAAGATCGCGTGCAGGATCGCCGCGACGAGGACGAGCGAGGCCGCCGCGGGGGCGACGAGCGCCGCCGCGAACCGGGCGTACGAGATCCCGGAGAGCGTGCCGATGATCATGTTCTGCGGGTTGCCGGTGAGCGTCGCGACGCTCCCGGCATTGGAGCCGAACGCCACCGCGAGCAGATACGGTATGGGCGGCAGCTCGGCGTCGTCGATGATCCGCAGGACGAGCGGCGTCATCATGAGGCACACCGTGTCGTTCACGAGCAGGGCGGAGAGACCACCTGCGGTGAACACCAGGCCCCAGAGCAGCGTCCGGGGCGTCCCCGCGGCACGGATGACCCGCCAGCTCGCCCAGCGGAAGAAGCCGGCCTCGCCGAGGTACGCGGTGAGGATCATCATCCCGAGGAGGAGCCCGAGCGTGTCGCCGTTCACGGCCGCGCCGGCCTGCGCGGGCGTGAGGACGCGGGCCGCGACCATCAGGACCGCGCCGAGGAGCGCCGCGGCCGGCCGGTCCACCGAGAGCAGCGGGAACCGCCCCGCCGCGACCGCGACGTAGGTGAGGGCGAACACGACGAGCGCAGCGGTCACGGCCCGCCTTCTAGCACGCCCCGCCGGGGGACGGTCGGGCGTCCCGTTCGGCCCGACCGCGACCTTAACGACGAGGAGGGACCGCACTACATTGGCCCGGTGCCCACCGACCTTCCGATCGTCCTGGACGGCAGCGAAGGAGAGGGGGGCGGGCAGATCCTGCGCACCGCGCTCGCGCTCTCCGCCATCACCGGCAAGCCATTCTCGATCGTGAACGTCCGGGCCAATCGGCTGAAGCCGGGGCTCCGGCCGCAGCACCGGGAGGCGGCGCGGGCGGTCGCGCGCCTCGTCGACGCGGCGCTCGCGGGCGACGAGGTCGGGTCGGACCGCCTCGAGTTCGCGCCGCGGCGCAGCGCGCACGCGGGCGAGTGGGCGTTCGACATCGGGACGGCCGGGTCCACGTCGCTCCTGCTCCAGACCGTCTGCTGGCCGCTCGCGCTCGCGGGCGCGCCGTCGTCCGTCACCATCCGAGGCGGCACGCACCAGGACCACGCGCCGAGCTTTCACTACCTCGCCCTCGTCTGGGCCCCGGCGGTTGCGCGGCTCGGCTTCCGCTTCGCGCTCGAGCTGCAGGCGGCGGGGTTCTACCCGGAGGGCGGCGGCGAGATGACCGCCCGGATCGAGCCGGCGCACGCGATGCCGCCGCTCGACCTCATGCACCGCGGCACGGTTCAGGACGTCGAGGTCGTCTCGATGGTCGCCGGGCTCGGGTTCGAGGTGGCGGAGCGGCAGGCGTCGCGCGCCCTCCGCGCGCTGCGCGACGCCGGCGTCTCGGCGGAGGCGGAGCGGGTGCCGGTGCCCGCCCGCGGCTCCCGCGGAGGGCACGTGCTGGTCGTGGCCGCGTTCGAGCGGACCCGCGCGGGGTTCGGCGCCGTGGCCGCGCGAGATCGGTCCCCGGAGGAGACGGCGGATCTCGCGGTGAACGCCTTCCGCGCCTACCTCGCGGTCGGCGCCGCGGTGGACCCGCACCTCGGCGATCAGCTGCTGCTCCCGGCCGCGCTCGTCGCCGCCGGGCTCGTGCCGCCGCCGCCGGGGGTCGTGCCGGCGACGCGGTACACGGTGAGCAAGATCACGAAGCACCTCTCCACGAACGCCGCGGTCGTGCGGCGATTCCTGGACGTGGACATCGCGGTCGTCGGGCGTGAGGACGGCGAGGGCGAGGTCCGCGTGCAGCCGCCGGACGGCGCCGCCGCCGAGATCCTCCCGCTCCCGCGCTGATCGCCGGCGCGCGGGCGGGCCGTCAGAGCCACCGCTTGTGGCGGAAGTACGCGAACAGCGCGACCGGGGTCACCAGCACCGACGCGAGCACCACGGGGACGGCGACGCCCGCGGGGAGGATCTGCAGGTTCATCCCGAAGAACCCCGCGACGAAGTTCAGGGGCAGGAAGATCGTCGAGATGAGCGTCAGGCGCGCCATGACCGCGGAGAGGCGGTTGTTCGTCTGCGACAGGTTCGCGTCCATCGCGGACGCGAGCAGGTCGCGGCCGGTGTCGATCTCCTCGGTGAGGCGGACCATGTGGTCCACGACGTCGCGGAAGTACACGGCGGACTGATCGCGCACGAGCGTCTGCCCCGGCCGCGAGAGGGCCGCGAACACCTCGCGCTGGGGCGAGAGGCGCTTCCGGAGCAGCCCATGCATCCGGCGCGCGTCGAGGATCCGCCCGAGCAGGTCCTCCTCGCCCTCGAAGCTCTCCCGCGAGACCGCCGCGTCGGCGATCTGCTCGACCTCGTCCGTGAGGGCGTCCACCAGCGCGAAGTGCGCGTCGGTCACCGCGTCGTAGACGCGATAGAGGGCGAACTCGGGGCCGCGCGAGAGGATCTCCGCGTCGGTCGCGCACGCCTGGAAGACCGCGTCCAGCTCGGCGTTCGGGACCGCGTGCACGGTGACGAGCGCGCCCGCCGCGAGGAAGGCGTCGAGCTCGTGCGAGAGCAGCTCCGAGTCGTCCGCGCTCGGGGCGATCCGGTGGACCACCATGAAGAGGCTCTCGGCGTACTGCTCGAACTTGACGCGCTGGTCCTCGTTCGCGCAGTCCTCGAGCGCGAGCGGGTGGAAGTGGAACGTCCGGCCGAGCCAGGCGAGGTCGTCGGGAGTCGGGGCGCAGTCGATCCACACCTGCCCGCCGGGGCGCACGAGCTCGCGCCCGCCCCGCAGCACCTTTCCGTCCTCCCACCTCAGCACCCGCATGCAGGCCCCCGACGCCCCACTGGCCCGCGCGAGCGTACCACCCTGCACCCGCGGGCCGGGAAGCGCACGGTGCCCGCCCACGCGTGGCGCGAGCGGCCGGGATGGTGTAAGCGGGTCGGCATGCGCCGCCGGCTCGCCTTCCTCGCCCCGCTGCTCGTCGTCGCGTCGGCCTGCGCCGGCGCCGGAGGGGCGGCCTCCGCCGGGGCGGCACCGCCGCGCGGCCTCGGTGTGGAGGACGCCCGCGTCGTCCTGTCACGGTTCGCCGTGGCGGTCGAGGCGGGGCGGTGGCCCGAGGCGTGGGCGCTGCTGTCCGTGCGCTGGCGGCAGGCGTACACGCCGTCGCGCCTGTCCGTCGACTACGCGGGGGGCGGCCCGGCCGCGCGGGAGGCCGCCAGCCGGGTGATCGCCCTGGTCGCCGGCGGGGCGCCGGTGCGCGTCGAGGGGGCCCTGGCCGTGCTCCCGGTCGGGACGGACCGGGCGGCCGTGCTCGTCGCCGAGGACGGGGGCTGGCGGGTCGATGCCCTGGAGTGAACGTCCGGGGACGCGCGCCTGGGCGCCGGGCGACCGCCGGCGCCGTTGAGAAGCCCCCGGCGGCCCGCTATAAAGGCCACCCACATGCCGCTCGACAATGCTGCCGCGCTCGAAGCCCTGAAGAAGGTGATGGATCCCGAGCTCCATCGGGACGTCGTGTCCCTCGGGATGGTGAAGGACCTCGCCGTCCAGGGCGACGCGGTGAAGCTCAAGGTCGAGCTCACCACGCCGGCGTGCCCGCTCAAGGACACGATCGCGAAGGACGTGGAGGCCGCGCTGCGCGGCGCCGGGTTCAAGCGCGTCGAGCTGTCGTGGGGCGCCCAGGTGCGTTCGGCGCCGGGCGTGTCGCAGGCGCAGCTCACGCCCGGGGTGAAGAACATCATCCTCGTCGGCGCGGGGAAGGGCGGCGTCGGGAAGAGTACGGTCTCGATCAACCTCGCCGTCTCGCTCGCGAAGCTCGGCGCGAAGGTCGGGATCCTCGACGCCGACATCTACGGACCGTCGATCCCGATCCTCACGGGCATCACGGACAAGCCGACCTCGTCCGATGGCAAGCGGCTCGACCCGCTCTCCGCGCATGGGCTGAAGGTGATGTCGATCGGTTTCCTGATCGACCCGGACCAGGCGCTGGTGTGGCGCGGCCCGATGGTCACCGGCGCCCTCGTGCAGCTGCTCCGGGACGTGAACTGGGGCGAGCTCGACTACCTCATCCTCGACCTGCCGCCGGGCACCGGCGACGTGCCGCTCACGCTCGCGCAGAACATCCGCGCGGCGGGCGTGGTCCTCGTCTCGACGCCGCAGGACGTCGCGCTCGCGGACGTGATCCGCGCGAAGCTCATGTTCGACAAGGTCTCGATCCCGGTGCTCGGGCTCGTCGAGAACATGTCGTCCTTCGTGTGCCCCCACTGCCGCCAGGAGACCGCGATCTTCGACAAGGGCGGCGCGCGGACCGCGGCGGAGAAGATGGGCATCCGCTTCCTCGGCGAGGTGCCCATCGACCTCGCGATCCGCGAGGGCGGCGACAGGGGCGTGCCGATCGTGGCCGGCGCGCCCGACAGCCCGCAGGCGCAGGCGTTCGTGACCGTGGCGCGGAACGTGGCGGGCGCCGTGAGCACGCAGGTCCTGAAGGCGCCGCGCCTGCCGGTCATCGGCGCGCAGCCGCGCGCGTAGCGAGAGAGGAGCCGGTCGTGGAGGGGCGACCGCCGTTCGACGACGACGACGTGCTGCCGCCCATCGAGCCGGATCCGATGGAGGCGGAGGCGGACGTCACGCCACCGCCCGGCGGCGCGCGGGGCCTCATCCCCGACGTCATGAAGAAGGCGCTCCTCGCCGGGGTCGGCGCGCTCTTCATGACGGAGGAGGGCGCGCGGAAGCTCGCGCGCGACTGGAAGCTGCCGAAGGAGGTCATCGGCTTCATCGGCCAGCAGGCCTCGGGCGCGAAGGAGGAGGTCCTCCGGGTCTTCTCGGACGAGGTGCGGCGCTTCCTCGAGTCGGAGGCCGTCCGGCGCGAGTTCTGGAAGGCGCTCTCCGCCATGGCGATCGAGGTGAAGGCGGAGATCCGGCTCGTGCCCGCGGCCGAGGGCGGCGCGCCGCGGCCCGAGGTGAAGGCGACCGTCCGGCCGCGCCGCGCCCGCGGGAAGGCCGCCAGGCGCCGCAAGAAGGCCGAGGAGTGAGGCGGCTCACCCGGCTGCTCGCCCTCGTCGGCGCGGTCGGGATCGGCGCCTTCCTGTTCCGGGCGGCGCCGCGCGACGTCGACCTCGTCTACGACCTGTCGAGCGTGCCCGGCGCGACCCGCGTCGAGGTCTGGCTCCGCAAGGGCGGCGAGCTCGTGCGGCGGACCGAGTTGTCCGTCCCCGCGGGGGCGATGCAGGTCCGGCACCGCGTCCAGCTGCCGGATGGGGTGTACGAGCTCGAGTTCCGGATCGAGAAGATCCCGGGCGGCGAGGTCACCGGCCGCCGCCCGCTCGAGGTCCGGGAGGGCGGCACGATCGTCCTCCCGCTCGGCCCCTGACCGGCGCCCCGGCCGGGCCCGCGACCGGGGCTCCGCCGTGCCGTGGCGGGCGCCGGGATGCAACGTACCATTCGTGATCGACCTGCACTTCGTCGCGCCCGGGCTCGCGGTGGGCGCTCACTTCCCGATGGACGCGGCTGCGCGCCTCTCCCGCGAGCACGGCATCTCGCGCGTGGTCGACGTCCGGATGGAGGCGTGCGACGACGAGGAGGTCCTGCGCGTCCACCGGATCCGGCTGCTCCACCTCCCCACGCACGACACGCGCGCGATCTCGCTGGAGAGCATCGATCACGGCGTCGCGTTCGCGTCCGAGGGGCTGGAGCGGGGCGAGTCCGTCCTCGTGCACTGCCAGTGGGGCATCGGGAGGAGCGCGCTCCTCGCAGTCTGCACCCTGGTGGCGCGCGGGCAGGCGCCGCTCGCCGCGCTCGAGCAGGCGAAGCGCGCCCGGCCGATCGTGAGCCCGAGCCCGGAGCAGCTCGAGGCGCTCGTCGCGTTCTCGGCCCGAGTGAAGGCGGCGCGCGGCGCGAGCTGGCCCGTGCCGACGCTCGACGAGCTCGGCGCCATCGCCTGGCGGCACCTACGGCACGAGCCGGATCGGGAGGCGGCGCGCGCGGCCTCGACCCGCGCGTCGTCGTAGGTGCGGTTCTTCGGCGACCACGTCCACGTCCTCGACACCGGCGCCGCGACCGCCGCGCTCGCCGCCGCCGCGTCCGACGCGGCCGCCGCGCCTCCGGGCCCCGAGCGGCACGGGGCCCTGGCCGGCGTGCTCGTCCGCGCCGGCGCGATCGCGCAGGGGGTCGCCGACGCGGAGCGCGCGGCGGCGGGCCTGGACGCCGACGACGCGGGGCCGGCCGCGCGCGCGACGCTCGACGCGACCGCGGAGGTGGCGGCAGCCCTGTGGGCGAGCTGGAGGGCCGGGGGGCGCTCACCTGTGCCGGAGCTCGGGCGTGTCGCAGCGCTCGTCTCGGCCGCCCTCCCGGAGCGCCTCGAGGTCCGACGCCCCGAGGGCTTCGCTTACTACGGCGCGTATCCCGAGGCGTGGGCCGCCGCCGCCGCGCGGGCGCTCGCGGGGCGGGACGCCGTCGTCCTCGGGATCCGCTCCATCGGGACGGCGCTCGCGGCGATGGTCGCGGCGGGGGCGGGGCTCGGCGCGCCGCTGGCCACGGTGCGGCCCGTCGGTCACCCGTTCCGGCGCGAGCTGCGGCTCGCCCCCGCGCTCGCGGCGAGGCTGGCCGCCGCCCTCCGCGATCGGCCCGCGGCGGTCGCCGACGAGGGCCCCGGGCTCTCCGGCAGCTCGTTCGCCGCAGTGCTCGACGCGCTGGAGGCCCTCGGCGCGCCGCCGGAGCGCGTGCTCCTCTTCCCTGGGCACGCGGGCGAGCCCGGACCCGAGGCGTCCCCGGAGACCCGCGCCCGCTACGCGCGCGCTCCGCGCCACGTGGAGCCGTTCGGCGCGCTGTTCCTCGGCGACCACCCGCTGGCGCTGGCCCGGCTCGCGGAGGACGTCGTCGGCTCCGCGGAGGAGCCGCCGCTGGACGTCTCCGCGGGCGCGTGGCGGCGTCACCTCGACGTTCCGCCCCGGGACTGGCCGCCGTCGCAGGGCTGGCGCGAGCGGCGCAAGTACCTGATCCGCGCGGGCGGCCGGACCTGGCTCGCGCGGTTCGCAGGTCTCGGAGACGACGGCGCGCGCGCGCTCGCCCGCGCGCGCGCGCTGGCGGACGCCGGACTGGCGCCGCCAGCGGTCACGCTCCGGCACGGGTTCCTGTTCTCGCCGTGGCTCGGGGACGCGCGCTTCGCCGGCGCGGCGGCCGTTCCGCGCGCGTTCCTCGTCGCGGCGCTCCGGCGCTACCTGTCCTTCGTGGCGGCGGCGTTCCCGGCGGATCCCCAGGACGGCGCCGCCCCCGCGGAGCTCCTCGACATGGCGCGCGTGAACGCGGTCGAGGCCCTGGGCGGCGACGCGCGCGCGGGCCTCGAGCGCGCCGCCTGGATGCTGCCCGAGGTCGCCGCGGCGGCGCGGCCGGTGGCGGTGGACGGAAAGGTCGACGCCTGGGAGTGGCTGGTCCTGCCGGACGGGCGCGTCGTGAAGGCAGACGCCCTGGACCACCACGGGGATCACGCGCTGCCTGGGTGCCAGGACGCGCTCTGGGACGTCGCCGGGTGCGAGCTCGCCTTCGATCTCGCGCCGGACGAGGCGCGCGCGCTCGCCGAGGCGGTGCGGGGCGCCGCGCCGGGCGCGCCGCCCCGGACGCTCCCGTTCTACCGGGTGTGCCGCGCCGCCTTCGAGGTCGCGCGGTGGACGCTCGCGAGCGGGGATCCGGGCCTCGAGCCGGACGAGGCCGGGCGGCGGCGAGCGGCCGCGGCGCGCGCGGTGCGCGGGCTCGAGCGGGCGCTCGCGGCGGCGTGACTCTCGTGGCGATACGCCGATCCTGCGAGGGCGTCCGGCCACGCCCGTCCGTGGCTCGACGGCTCACCACGAACGGCTCCGCCGTCAGCGCGCGGCGGAGCTGGCCGGCGGCGTCGCCGGACCCGCGTCCGACCGCGGCGTCGGGAGCGAGAAGCGAAAGGTCGTCCCGCGCCCCACGCGCGAGCGGACCGACACGGTACCGCCGTGCGCCTCGACGATGCTCTTCACGATGGCGAGGCCGATCCCGAGCGCGCCGCCCTTGTGCCGCGGCGCGCGGTCGTCGCGCACCTGATAGAGCCGGTCGAAGATGTTGTCGAGATGCTCGGGCGCGATGCCGGCGCCGCGGTCCGACACGGACACCTCGACCCGGCCCGGCGCGACCTCCGCCGCCGCGACGCGGATCGCCGAGCCGTCCGGGCTGTACCGCTCCGCGTTCCCGAGCAGGTTCACGAGCACCTGCAGGACCCGCTCGCGGTCCGCCCACACCGGCGGCGTCCCGCGCGCCACGCGCGCGCGGACCCTGAGCCCGCGCTCCGCGAACCGCGGCGCGAGCGCGAGGACCGCCTGCGTGATCACCTCGGACACGTGGCACGGCGCGAAGGCGAGGGCGTCGCGTGTGAGCTCGTGCCGCGAGAGCTCCAGCAGCTCCTCGATGAACGTCTTGAGGCGCCGGCCGCTCGAGGCGACCACCTGCAGCGCGGACCGCTGGCGCGGCGCGAGCTCGCCGAGCTTCTCGGTGAGCAGCAGGTCCGCGTAGCCGAGGACCGTCACGAGCGGCGTCCTGAGCTCGTGGGAGATGTTCGCGAGGAAGTTGTCCTTCCGGCGATCGGTCTCCTCGAGCGCCTCCACGGCCCGGCGCAGCTCCGCGGTGCGCCGCTCGACCTCCGTCTCGAGCCGGGCGCGCTCCTCGCGCAGCGCGCCGATGAGGCGCGCCTTCTCGAGCGCGATCGAGGCCTGGAGCGCGAACGCGTCGATCGCCTCGGGATCTCCCTTCCGGAGCTTCGCCGCGCCGACGACCAGGACGGCGACGGGGCGCCCCTCGCGCCGGAGTGGGGCGAGGATGAGGCGCCGGATCCCGACGAGCCGGCCGAGGCGCCGGAGCTGCAGCGGCGTCGCGCCGCCGAGCAGCCCCTGGACCGCGCCGCGGGCCGCGTCCGTGTGGATCGTCCGGCGCTCCACGAGGCAGCGGCGGACGAGGGAGACCTCCAGCGGATCGACCCGCGTCGCGTCGAGGGCCCGCCCGAGGACGCGGTCGAGCTGGCGCCGGACGGGGAGGGGGAAGGACAGGAACCGCCAGACGAGGCCGGAGCCGCCGTCGAGGGCCGGCGCGAGCACCCCGCAGTGGAAGCCGAGCCGCGAGAGCTCGCGGGCGAGGACGCCGTAGATGGCGGCCTCGTCGGTCTCGACGGTGAGGTGGGCGCCCGCGAGGTGGAGGGCGGCGAGCGTGTCCTTCGCCTGGCGCAGCTCGGCGAGGGCGCGCCGCTCGCGCGTCGCGTCCCGGGCGATCACGTGGAGGACCGGCTCCGCCTCGAGCTCGAAGCGGGTGGCCGTGATCGCCACCGGGACCGCCTCGCCGCGCCGGCGCCGGAGCCGCGCCTCGTCCTCGCGCACGACCCGGCCCGAGGCGAGACGGGCGAGGAGCGCCGCGCCGTCGAGGTACGGGTGCTCGAAGAGCTCCGCGAGGCTCCGCCGCCGGAGCTCCCGCCGGCCCAGCCCGGCGAGCGCCGAGAGCTTCTCGTTCACCTCGAGGACGCGACCCGTCCCCGCGTGCACGACGAGCATCGCGTCGCCCGCGCCCTCCTGGAACGTGCGGTAGGCAGCGTTCCAGCCGGCCATCTCGCGCCGGAAGCCCTCCGCCTCGACACGGCCGGTCGCGAGGCGGGCGGCGGCGTCCAGCATGCGGAGCGCCGCGCCGTGCGGGGCGGCCGGGAGCACGACCCGGAGGACGGTCGCGCTCCCGAGGCCAGAGGCGAGCCGCCAGGACACCGAGACGGGTGCGGCGGTGCGGAGGGCCGGTGAGAGGAGGGCGGCGAGCTCGGGCTCGCAGGGCGCGACGACGCGAGGAGGCGGGTCGTCCCCGAGCAGCGGGTCGGCGGCGAGGACGGGATCGCGCCCGAGGAGGCGCGTGAGCTCCGCGGCGCGCGCCGCAGGCAGCGGCGGCGCGGTGGCCGCGGCGAGGGTCTCGACCCGACGCTCCCCGGCGTGAGGTCGGATGACGAGGATCTGCGCGAGCGGCGCGCCGGTGATCCGGGCGACATCCCTCGCGATCTCACGGAGGATCCGTTGCATGGATGGCGCGCGCCCCGGATGAGGCGTCGCGTCCGCCACGGGACTGTCACACGCTCGAACGCTCGTGCTCGTTGACAAGCCCGGAACGGGCTTCTTACATGGCAGCGACCGACTCGACTACAGACAGGGGGGCGCACGCATGGGCATCGACCGGATGGCGGTGATCGGTGCGGGGCAGATGGGCTCGGGGATCGCGCAGGTCGCGGCCCAGGCGGGGCTGTCGGTGGTGGTCGCGGATGCATCCGCCGACCTCGCGCGCCGCTCCGTCGAGAAGCTCGGCGCGACCCTGGGGAAGCTGGTCGAGAAGGGCAAGCTCGGCGCCGCGGATCGCGAGGCCGTGCTCGGCCGGATCCGGCCGGCGGCTTCGCTCGACGACTGCGCCGGCGCGGATCTCGCCATCGAGGCGGTCGTCGAGAACGAGGGCGTGAAGAAGGAGATCTTCAGGAAGCTCGACGCGATCCTCCCCGCGCACGCGATCCTCGCCTCGAACACGAGCTCCATCTCGATCACCGCGCTCGCCGCGGCGACGAGGCGCCCGGCCCAGTTCGTCGGGATGCACTTCATGAACCCGCCGCCCGTGATGCAGCTCATCGAGATCATCCGCGGGCTGCAGACCTCGGACGCGACCTACGAGGCCGTCGTCGCGCTCGCGAAGCGCTTCGGGAAGACCACCGTCACCTCGAAGGACTCTCCCGGCTTCATCGTGAACCGGATCCTCATCCCGCTGCTCAACGAGGCCTGCTTCGCGCTGCAGGAGGGGCTCGCCTCGCCGGAGGACATCGACACGGCGGTGAAGCTCGGCCTGAACCACCCGATGGGCCCGCTCACCCTCGCCGACTTCGTGGGGCTCGACACCTGCCTGTACATCGCGGAGGTGCTCCACCGCGAGCTCGGCGACGACAAGTACCGGCCGGCGCCGCTGCTCCGGAACTACGTCGCGGCCGGGTGGTACGGCCGGAAGAGCGGGCGCGGGTTCTACACGTACGGGTGAGGAGGCGCCATGGGGTTCGAGAACCTGCTCGTCGACATCGCGGACGGGATCGCCACGGTCACGGTGAACCGGCCGAAGCAGCTCAACGCTCTCGATCAGAAGACGCTCGAGGAGCTCTCCGCGGCGTTCGAGCAGGCCGGGCGCGACAAGGGCGTCCGGGCGCTCGTCGTGACCGGTGCCGGCGACAAGGCGTTCGTGGCGGGCGCCGACATCGCCGCGATGTCGCGGCTCGGCCCTGCGGAGGCGCGCGAGTTCGCCGCGCTCGGGCATCGTGTCTTCGGGCTCCTCGAGGCGCTGCCGATCGTCACGGTGGCGGCGGTGAACGGCTTCGCCCTCGGCGGCGGGTGCGAGCTCACGCTCGCGTGCGATCTCGTCTACGCGAGCGAGCGGGCGCGGTTCGGGCAGCCCGAGGTGAACCTCGGGCTCGTACCCGGCTTCGGCGGCACGCAGCGGCTCACGCGCCGAGTCGGCCCGATGCGCGCGAAGGAGCTCGTCCTCACCGGCGACATGGTGGACGCCCCGACCGCGAAGGCGATGGGGCTCTGCCTGGACGTCGTCCCGCCGGAGAAGCTCCTCGAGCACGCGCGCGGCAAGGCGCGGACCGTCGCCTCGCGCGGGCCCGTGGCCGTCGCGACGGCGAAGCGGCTCATCCAGCAGGGCGCGGACCTCCCGCTCGGCGAGGCGAACGCGCTCGAGCGGCAGGGGTTCGCGGGGCTGTTCGGCGGCGAAGACGCGAAGGAGGGCATGCGCGCCTTCCTCGAGAAGCGGCCGGCGCAGTGGAAGGGAACCTGAGCACCAACGGGAGGATGCCAATGGACGTCCAGCTCACCGAGGAGCAGCGCCAGGTCCGGGATCTCTGCCGCCAGTTCGCCGAGTCGGAGCTCCGGCCGAACGCGCGCCGCTGGGACGCCGAGCACCACTTCCCCCGGGAGGCCGTCGCGAAGCTCGCCGAGATGGGGCTCCTCGGCGTGGCGGTGCCGGCCGAGTGGGGCGGCGCCGGCATGGACAACGTCTCGTACGCGGTGGCGATGGAGGAGATCAGCCGCGGCTGCGCCGGCACCGGCGTCATCATGAGCGTGAACAACTCGCTCTACTGCGACCCGGTGCTGAAGTTCGGCACGGACGCCCAGAGGAAGGAGTTCCTGACGCCGTTCGCGCGCGGCGAGAAGCTCGGCGCGTTCGCGCTCACCGAGCCGATGAGCGGCTCGGACGCCGCCGAGATGCGCACGACCGCGCGCCGGCGCGGCGACGTCTACGTGCTCGACGGTAGCAAGAACTACATCACGAACGGCCCGCAGGCCGACGTGATCCTCGTGTTCGCGATGACGGATCGCGAGAAGCGGCACCGCGGGATCAGCGCGTTCCTCGTGCCGACGGACGTGAAGGGCTTCACCCGCGGGAAGCCGGACGAGAAGGTCGGGATCCGCGCGTCCGGCTCGTGCACGGTGTTCTTCGAGGGCTGCGAGATCCCGGAGCGGTACCGGCTCGGCCAGGAAGGCGACGGGTTCAAGATCGCGATGGCCACCCTCGACGGCGGCCGGATCGGGATCGGAGCGCAGGCGCTCGGGATCGCCCGCGCCGCCCTCGAGGAGGCGGTGGCGTACTCGAAGGAGCGCAAGGCCTTCGGCCAGGCCATCGCGCAGTTCCAGGCGATCCAGTTCATGCTCGCGGACATGGCGACGGAGCTCGACGCCGCCCGGCTCCTGGTCCTCCGCGCCGCCGCGCTCAAGGACCAGGGGGTCCGCCACACCGCCGAGAGCGCGATGGCGAAGCTGTTCGCGTCCGAGATGTGCGAGCGCGTGACCTCGAAGGCGCTCCAGATCCACGGGGGCCTCGGCTACATGAAGGAGTGCGACGTCGAGCGGCACTGGCGCGACAGCCGCATCACCGAGATCTACGAGGGGACGAGCGAGATCCAGCGGATGGTCATCTCGGCGTCGGTCCTCAAGGACTAGCGCCGGCGCCTCCGACCTCGACACGACATGCGCCTCGACCTCACCGAGGACCAGCGCGCGATCCGGGACGTCGCGCGGGCGTTCGCCCGCGACCGGATCGTGCCGGTGGCAGCCGAGAACGACCGCCTGTGCAGGTTCCCCGCCGCCCTCGTCCGCGGCCTCGGCGAGCTCGGCCTGCTCGCCGTGAACGTCCCCGCCGCGCACGGCGGCTCCGAGGCTGGGGCGGTCGCGTACGCGATCGCGCTCATGGAGATCGCCGCCGCCGACTGCTCGACCGCGGTCACCATGGCGGTCACGAACATGGTCGGCGAGATCATCGCCCGGTTCGGGACCGAGGCCCAGCGCGGCCGGCACCTGCCGCGGCTCGCGTCCGGGGAGTACCTCGCCGGCGCGTTCGGGCTCTCCGAGCCGCAGGCGGGGAGCGACGCGGCTGCGATGCGCACGCGCGCGGTCCGCCGGGGCGACCGGTGGGTGCTCGAGGGCGAGAAGCAGTGGATCACGAGCGGCGACGTCGCGGGCGTGATCGTCGTCTGGGCGAAGACGGATCCCGCGGCGGGGAGCCGCGGGGTCACCGCGTTCCTCGTGGACGGCGGGACGCCCGGGCTCGTCGTCGGGCGCCACGAGCAGAAGATGGGGATCCGGGCGAGCTCGACCGTCTCGCTCGCCTTCGACGGCTGCGAGGTCCCGGACGCGGCGCGCCTCGGCGAGATCGGGGGCGGGTACCGGATCGCCCTCGCGGCTCTCGACGGCGGCCGGATCGGGATCGCCGCGCAGGCGACCGGCACGATGCGCGCGGCGCTCGACGCGAGCGCCCGGTACGCGAAGGATCGGCGGACCTTCGGCGTGCCCATCGCGGAGCACCAGGCCATCTCGTTCATGCTCGCGGACATGGCCACCGAGCACGACGCGGCGCGGCTGCTCGTGCTCCGCGCGGCGGCGCTCAAGGAGGCGGGGCTGCCGTTCACCCGCGAGGCGTCGATGGCGAAGCTCTTCGCCTCGGAGGCCGCGCAGCGCGCCGTCGGCCACGCCGTCCAGATCCACGGCGGCTACGGGTACACCGACGCGTTCCCCGTCGAGCGCTACTTCCGCGACGCGCGGGTCCAGACGATCTACGAGGGGACGAGCGAGATCCAGCGGCTCGTCATCGCGCGGGAGCTGCTGAAGGGCTGACGCGGCTACCCGGCCAGCGCCGAGTCGTCCTCGTCCAGCTCGATGAGGTGCCCGGTCCGCTCGCGCTTGACGCGGAGGTACTCGACGTTGAAAGGGTTCGCCGGGGAGGGGAGCTGGATCCGGCCCTTCACCGGCACGCCCGCGTCGACGAGCCCGCGGAGCTTCTCGGGGTTGTTGGTGATGAGCTCGACGGACCGGACGCCGAGGAGCCGCAGCATGTCCGCGGCCACGTCGTACCGGCGGAGGTCGTCGGGGAACCCCAGCAGCCGGTTCGCCTCGTACGTGTCGTGGCCTTGCGCCTGGAGCGCGTACGCGCGGATCTTGTTGCCGAGGCCGATCCCGCGGCCTTCCTGGCGGAGGTAGAGCAGCACGCCGCGGCCGCGCTCGGCGATGTAGTCGAGCGCGCGGTCGAGCTGGGCCCGGCAGTCGCACTTGAGCGACCCGAGCACCTCGCTCGTGAGGCACTCCGAGTGGATGCGCGCGGGGACCGCGTCTCCGGCCACGTCGCCCATGACCATCGCGACGTGCTCGGCCCCGGACTCCGGCTCCCGGAACACCACGGTGCGGAACAGGCCCCGCGCGGTCGGCAGCGGGGCCTCGCCGTACAGCTCGATGCGGCTCTTTCTGTGCGGCTGTCCCTTGCGCCCGGTCACCGCCACCACGTTGCTCATGCTCGGTTGCTCCTCGGCGTCGCCCGGAAACCCGGATGCGCCCGGTCCATTAATCGCCAGGTGTGATGCCGGTCAAGGCGTTCTGGTGGCAACACACGTGACGGAAAAGTGGGTGAGAGTGTGCGTTGACTCCGTCGATTCAGGCGGTTAGGTGACGGATGCGATGCGCGCCGACCTCTCGTCTGGGGACCTTGCCCGAGCGACGGGAAACACGGTCCGGACCATCCGGTTCTACGAGGAAGAGGGACTCCTCAAGCCGTCCGTCGTGAGCGAGGGCGGTCACCGCCGGTACACGGAAGAGGATCTCGAGCGCCTGCGGCTCATCTCCGACCTCCGCGAGCTGGGGCTGTCGCTCTGCGAGATCCGGTCGCTCCTCGACCTGCGGTCCGGCTGCTACAGCGCCGCGGAGTTCGCGCTGCGGTTCCAGGAGGTCCTCGCGGTCCACCTCGAGCAGGCGCAGCGGCGCCTCGAGCGGCTGAAGCGCGTGAAGCAGGAGCTGCTCGAGGGGCTCGCCGCGATCCAGGACCGGCTGTCGTCGTCCGGCGCCGAGCAGTGTCCGTGCGCCGTCGCCGACGCAGCCGGTGCGCCACGGATCGTGAAGGTGCTGGCGCGGCAGCAGGGCTGCTGCGGTCACGCCGAGCACCACGCCCACGGCGCGCGCGCGGGCGAGCTGGTCGACGCGCGCGACGACGGCGATGCGGTGGGCGGCGGCCGGGTCGCCGCGGCGGCGCCGGCGCGGAAGCCGCCCGAGGCCTGAGCGCGGTCCGGCCCCAGGGCCTCGAGCTCCATCGCTCGCGCCTCCACGCGACGGCCACGTCGCGGTCGTCCGTGCGCTGGGGCAGGGGCGTCCGGAATCGCGTCGCGGCGAGGACCTCGGCCGTCGCCGGAAGCACTGGGAACACGGCGGCCGGAACGGCGCGCTGGTTCGACCGGAGGACGCTGACCCGTCCGCGCGGTTAGTTTCCATAATCCATATTATCAGACGTCCAGTCAGGGTCTGAGGGGTTGCCTGATTCTCGTGTTCTGCGCTGTTTCCAGGGCTTCCGGGCGCGCTGCCGGATGCGGCTCCTCGTTGACCGACCTGTTGGGTTCGCGATGCGAGAGCCCCGTGCCCGGAGCTCCACCCAGGCCGAGGACCTCAGGAGCCTGGAGCGCCTTTACGTACACGTCGACGGCCGGAGATCGCGATGGCACCCGCGAGGATGCAGGCTGGCGAACGCCTGCCCTTGGACGCAACGTCCGTGACGAGCGATTGGCCTCCGCGAACCGGTCCGGTAACATTCAAACATGCGTTTGAAGCAGACCAGGCGGCGTGCCCAGCCCGTCCCCTGCGGTGATCTCTGCGACGTCCCCTGCTTCAAGGCGGAGCTGGTCGCGCGGGTGAAGCGCGACCTTCCCTCGGACGAGGCGCTCGAGGAGGCCCGAATCCTGTTCGCCGCGCTGGCCGACCGCACCCGCCTCCGGATCCTCCATGCGCTGCTCCTGGCAGACGAGCTATGCGTGTGCGACGTCGCGCACGTGCTCGGGATGAGCGTCGCGGCCGCATCGCATCACCTGCGCAAGCTCCGCCAGCTCGGCATCCTGAAGCTCCGGAACGACGGCAAGATGGCGTACTACGCGTTGCGCGATCGGTTCGCGGCCGACCTGGCCACGCACGCCGTCCGTCAGGCGGCGGCCTGAAGGTCGTTCAAGCATGGGCGAGAACGTGACCACCCGCCGCTCCGCAGCGCTCGTCATCGTCGCCGAGCAGCTCGGCGAGGCCACGGCGGCAACGAAGTGCCACGCCTGCGGGTGCTTCCAGGCGGCCGTCGCCGCGTTCGAGCAGACCGAGCCGGGCCGGACCGAGCTCGCGCCCGCGCTCGCGCGCTCCCGGGAGACGTTCGCGCCGAGAAAGTACGATTGCCTCGGCTGCGAGATCTGCTTCCCCGCGATCGCCGAGAACGCCTTCGCCGATGCCTTCCCCGGCGAGGCCCGCGCGCCGCTCTGCCCGACGGACGCGCCGGTCGAGCGCGGCGGCTGGCCGCCGCTTCCCGGCGACTACCGCGTGCTGAGATACGGGGCCTCGGTGGCGGTCTGCACGCTGAACAGCGCCTCCCTCACGAGCGACCTCGCCGCCCGCCGTCCGCCCGGCCTCGCCATCACGGGCACGCTCCACACCGAGAACCTCGGGATCGAGCGCATCGTGCGGAACGTCCTCGCGAACCCGAACGTCCGTTTCCTCGTCGTCTGTGGCGAGGACACTCGCCAGGCCATCGGGCACCTCCCCGGGCAGTCGCTCGCCGCGCTGTGCGCGGACGGGGCCGATGAGGACGGCCGCATCCGCGGCGCCCATGGCAAGCGGCCCGTGCTGAAGAACGTGACCCGCGAGCAGATCGAGGCGTTCCGGCGCCAGGTGGAGCTCGTCGCGCTCATCGGCCAGGTCGATGCCGACCTCGTCACCCAGCAGATCGAGGCCTGCGCGGCGCGCGCGCCCGGCCCGTTCGAGGGCGCTCCCGCGGCCACTGCCGTCCGCGTGATCGGCGCCCGCGAGCCGAAGCGCCTCGTGCTCGATCCCGCTGGCTTCCTCGTCGTCTACCCCGATCGGACGCGCGGCCTCGTCCTCGAGCACTACCGGAACGAGGGTGTCCTCGACGTCGTTATCGAAGGGCCGACCGCGAGCGCCGTCGCGGCCACCGCGGTCGAGCGCGGGGTTCTGTCCCGGCTCGATCATGCGGTCTACCTCGGCCGCGAGCTGGCGCGCGCCGAGGAGAGCCTGCGGACCGGTGCGCCGTACGTGCAGGACCGCGCTCCCGAGCCACATCCTTCCGAACGGACCGAGGAGAGCTGCTGTAGCGGCTCCACCTGAAGCCCCGCCTGACGACGCCGGTCGGCGTCCAAGCTGGAGCGAGCCCAATGAGCCCCAAGCCCTTCGCCGTCGCCGCGGTCGCCCTCGCCGCGGCCTCCATCGTCGGCGTGAAGATGATGCGCCAGCGCCCGGTCGAGGCCGCGGTGAGCGAGCGCGCCGCGTCGCCCTCGGTGGTCCTGATCGCGGACCCCCGCGAGGCCGACACCGAGTGCGGGTGCGGACAGATCATCCGGCGCGTCCGCGAGGCGAAGCGACGCGGCGTCGAGGTTCAGGAGCTCGCCCCGACCGACCCGGCCGTCTCCCGCTACGGCGTGGCGGTGAGTCCCACCGTCCTCCTGCTCGGTGCCGACGGACGCGTCCTCACGCGACGCGAGGGCGAGTCGAGCGAGACGGTGGCGGCGATCACGACGGATCTCGCCGCGCTCGAGAGGCAGAGGCGGTGACGGCGCTCATCGAGTCGCTGCGCGCGGCGGCTGCGTCCGGCGGCCTCGTCGCCGTTCCGCTCGCGCTCGCCGGGGGCGTCGTGGCGGGCCTGAACCCCTGCTGCTTCCCCCTCTACCCGGCGGCGGCGGCCACGTGCTGCGCCGGCCGCTGCGAGACGGCCGCCGCCGGCGTCCGGAACTCCGGCGCCTTCGTCGCCGGCGTCGCCACCGCCACGGCCCTGCTCGGCGTGGCCGCCGCGATCGCCGGGCGCGCGCTCTCCGGCCTCGGAGGCTGGGCTCCGTACGTCATCGCGGCCGTGCCGATCGCCATGGGGCTTCACCTCCTCGGGTGGCTCAGGATCCCGCTCCCTTCGTTCTCGGGAACCGTTCGCACCGGCGGGATCCTCGGCGCGTTTGCGACGGGTCTCCTGCTCTCCCTCGTCGTCGCGCCGTGCGGTACGCCGGTGCTCGCCTCCGTGCTCACGTTCGCGGCGTACAAGCAGAGCGTGGTCTACGGGGCCGCGCTTCTCTTCGCCTACGGGATCGGCGTGGGCCTCCCGATCCTGCTCCTCGGGACGGCTGCGAGCGAGCTCGCGCGCCGCCTCGACCGGCTCGGCTGGCGCGTGTGGGTGGATCGGCTTTCGGGCGCGGCCCTCGTCGCGCTCGGGTTCTACCCGCTGTGGGTGGCATGAAGGGCGGGCCGCGAGCCGCCGAGGACGAGGACATGCGAGCGGGTTCGCAGTCCACGTCCTCGACCGCGCGCAGTCCGGCGTGGACACCATCCGCGAGAATGCAGCGCGCATGGGCCTCGCGTCCTCCGTCCGTACCGGGCCCCAGGACGTTCGCCTTCCCTCCGGTTCGGACGGTGCGTTCGACGCCTGCCCAAACGCCTCACTCCAGTACGCACGGGCCGGCGTCAGTCGCGTGCGAGGGCCTCATTTCGGCTGCGGCACCAGCTTCCGAACGTCCTCCTTCAAGCTCTCGACCTGGTGCCGTAGGTCCGAGATCTCGCTGGAAGTGCGCTGGCGCCCACCCATGCACCCCAAGCCGAAGCTTCGGAAGCACACGAAGAACATGACGCTCATGAAGACCAGCCCGATCAGCGGCAGGACCCACCAGAAAGCGCTGCCGGTCGTTCCCCACAATCCGAACCATGGCATTTCAGTTACCTCCTCTATGGCTGCGTTTCCATTCGTCTCCCGTAGACGAACCGGGGATCTGAAACGATACGGCTTGGGAGTTCGCTCCGTGCGGGCGAGCGACGTGTAGAGACCGACCTCGGGTGCGCCGGCGAACGATCGCCGACCCGCGCCACCTCGCACGCGGTCGCGTTCTGCCTCGGCGGTGAGCGGCATCGGCCGTGGGCCGTGCCCCTGCTTCTCGATCCGCTGTCGAGCTGCTCCCCGGCGCCGATCACTTCACCGATTGCTGCAACGTGGCGATGATCTTGTCGGCCACTTGTCGCGCCACGGCCTTGAGCTCCTGTTCGGGCACATCGTCCATCGAGAACAGGTCGCTGTACTTCTTGTGCAAGGGCAGCGCATCGATCTCGACGAGCTTCTCTTCCCCGATCAGGTTCTTCAGGGCGCGCCCGTGGCACTTGAGGAAGCAGCCATCGATCATGATCGTCTTGTCGGCACTCTTGACCCAGGTCGCCATCGCCGAGTGCGGGACGAAGAATGCCTCTCCATGGCATGCGCGCGCGAGATACGGGACCTCCTTCGCGATCAGGTTGGCCGCGAGTCTCGCGATTTCCCCGCGGACGCATGGTCCCTCGCAGGAAAGAACAGGGAGCTTTCTTGCCGCGAGTTGCTGGGTCGCGTACGCCTCCCCGACCGGACAGAAGCCCGTCACTCCTTCCACGTCCAGCGAGAAGTCTGGAGTGTGCCCTTTCATGTGGTCCTCCTGCCCCGAGCGATCTCGGGGCGGATCGGTTCGCCTCCTCCGTAGACGAATCGAGGACCTGGAACGATACGGGTGACTCGTGCTCGGTAACGGCACCCGCCCGCGAACCCGTCGTGATGGGCTGCAGGACGTTCACCCGCCGGCGCGCTCGAGACGGAACGCCGTGTTCAGGGGGCGCTCGCGGGCTTCGACCACGACCCACCCCGCGGTCGCCGCCAGCCCCCGAATCTCCTCCAGGCAGCGAGGACGAACGGCCGCCCGGCTTCCGTGGTTCAGGAGCGCGCCGGCGCGGCCGGGCGAGTTCAGCGTGCCGCAGACCGCGGTCTCCGGTGGGCAGCGGGCCCGGATCGACCGGAGGTGCGTCGCGACGGCCGCATCGTCGGCGTAGTCAAACAGCCCGCCCTCCGACGCGATGGCGACCAGCGCCGATCCGGGGATCGTCGCCAGGATGCGGTCGAGGCTCTCCGGATCGCGCCAGTCGTAGGCTGCGCGCTCGAGCTCCACTCGGACGCCGTGCAGCGGACCGCCCGGAGCGCTCCACGCGGCCAGCGCCGTACGCCCGAAGTCCGTCATCCGGAGGTCGGGGTCCAGGATGAGCACCCGGACCCCCCGCGCCGCGATCGAGGCCGGGGCGATGCGCTGCAGCCGGGCCAGCGCGTTCAGGCTCTCCATCCCCGCGCCGCCCGCCAGCGACACCAGCCAGAGGGGCCGGTCCGGGGCCCTCGCGAGCCCCGTCGCCAGCGCCGCACCGAGCAGTTCGGCGACGTCCTGCAGCCGGAGCCTCAGGGAGAGCCCTGGGAAGCTCGCAGCGATGCGCCGATCCAGCTCGTTCGCCCAGGTGGCGTCGAGGTGATCCGGGCCGAGCTTCAACAGGTACGTGGTGAGGCCGTCGAGTGTCGCGCCCTGGGCGGCGAGCAGCCCGCGGCCGATGAGGGAGCGCCGGAGGAAGCGCGGGAGCACGAACCGGTCGAACAGGCGCCTCGGCCACGAGCCTCTCGCGCGCACCTGCTCCTCGACGAACGCCTCCCCCATGCGCTCCAGCGCGGCATCGTCGAGCGCGACACGAAACGCGGGATGGCCGATGTCGATGAGCGGCAGCCGGAGACCGTCCGGCCCCTCGGCGTACGAGACACCGCCCACCGGGGTCCCCGCCTCCGCCGACTCCTCGAGGTTCTCCCGCACGGGCTCGCTCCTGTGTGGCCCCGGACGCCAGGGCGTGACGGCCCGGTGTATTACCCGGGTGATATTGTCCTTGTCAATTCCACCCGGGTAAAAGCGAGGATGCTCAGGAGCGTCGTCCGTCAGCGGATTGCGCCCCTCCTCTCCCACGCCGACGCGAACGCGTGGACGAAGTCCTCCTGCCCCGGCGCGGTGGCCGCCAGCGGGCGCGCGTTGCGGACGATGCCGAGCGCGGTCCCCGGCTCCGCTCCGGACGCGACCAGGCAGCACGCGGCGATCGTCCCGCTCCGCCCGATCCCGCCGTGACAGTGCACCACGACGGATCCGCCCGAGGCGAGGCGATCGACGATCCGCTCCACGAGCCGAGCCGTGGCCTCCAGGTCCGAGGGCGCCGCCCCGTCCGGGATGGGGAACCACAGCGCCTCCAGCCCGGCACGACGCGCTTGCTCGAGGAGGCCTGCCAGACCGATCCGCGCCATCTCCTCCTCCTCGAGCAGGACGACCAGCGTCGTCGTCCCGAATGCGCGCAGCGAGGCCAGATCGTCGTCGAGCAGCCGCCCGCGCTCGAGCGTGACGTCCGCCCGCCATCGTCCGGGGGCCGGACAGAAGCCGAGTCGCCCCTCGAACGCGAGGGCCTGCTGCGGGACGAACGCGACCGGTAGGTCTGCCATGCGCTCTGCAGTCATGGCGTGTCCTCTACCGGAGTGCGGTCCCGGCCGCCGCGGTCCGTGCTCGATGCAGGCGGCCTCTCCGGGCGCGCCTTTCGCTTCCACGGTGCCCAGTTTGCGGCCGTGTCACCTCCTCGCGTCCTCCTCACCGGCCCACCGGGGTCGGGCAAGACGACCGCGATCCGGCGCACGATCGCGCTACTGCCGGGCCTCCCGATGGCGGGCTTCTACACGGAGGAGGTCCGCGGCCGGACCGGCAGGACGGGGTTCCGGATCGTGACGCTCGACGGACGTGTGGCGCGGCTCGCCACCGTGGGCGCTGCCGGCGGCCCGCGGGTCGGCCGCTACACCGTTCACGTCGCGGAGCTCGAGGCGGCGCTCTCGCAGCTCGAGCCGTCACCCCACGTCGGGCTCCTCGTCGTCGACGAGATCGGGAAGATGGAATGCCTCTCGCCCGCGTTCGTCGCCGCCGCGCGACGGGCGCTCGGCTCGGCCGTGCCCTTCCTCGGGACCGTGGCGCTCCTCGGCGGCGGCTTCATCGCGGAGGCGAAGCGGTTGCCGGGGGTCCTGGTGCTCCCCGTGTCGTCGGAGCGCCGGGACTCGCTCCCGGCGGAGCTCGCCGCCCGGTTTCGATCGCCGAGCACCTAGCCCGCGGTGCCCTCGCGCGTCGCGTCGGCATATTCCGGCGAGCGCGCCGGTCAGGACCCGATGCCGGTATCGACGAGATGCCGGGCGAGCGCTTCGGTGGGCCGCCAGGGCCGCGAACCCTCGAGGAGCGTCCCGTCCCCGATCATCGCGATGAGGTGTAGCAGCGACGCGCGGGCCCCCGAGAGCAGCGGGCCGTCGTGGCCGTGTGGCCACCTCGGGCGGCCCCCACGATCCGCCCCCGTCGCGCGATACCGAGCGCGCGCCGGCGCATCAGCTTCGTGAATGCCCCGCGACCGCGCTCGCCCGCCTGCGAGCCGGCTCCGCGCTCCGGGGCCCAAGGAGGCACGCATGACGTCACGCGCCCTGTCGTTCCCCGCCACGCTCGCCGCCGTCGCACTCTCGATGTCCGCCTGCGGCCCCGGATCGTCCCGCAGCAGCGCCGCGGCGCAGGCGGCCGCGCAGCAGCCGGCGACGGCAGACTCCACTGGTGGCCTCTACGTGCAGCGAAACCTGGTCTCGGACGGCGCGATCCCCGCCGAGCACGTCGATCAGAACCTCGTGAACGCCTGGGGCATCATTCACCGCGGGACGAGCCCGTGGTGGGTCTCGGACAACGGGGCGGGCGTCTCGACGCTCTACGACGGCGAGGGCGTGGCCCAGTTCGGCACCCCGCCGCTGGTCGTGAGCGTCACCGGCGCGGGCGGAGGCGCGGCCGCCCCCACCGGCGTCGTCGACAACACCGGCACGGGGTTCGTCGTGTCGGGCGGCGGGGCCCAGGAGCCGGCGTTCTTCATCTTCGCGAGCGAGGATGGGACGATCAGCGGCTGGAACCCGAACGTACCTCCGCCGACCCCGCCCGCCACGCGGTCCACGACCACCATCGTGAAGGTGGACGAGTCCTCCTCGGATCCCCTGGGCGGCGCCGTGTTCAAGGGGGTGACGATCGCCTCGACCTCCAGCGGCGACCGGCTCTTCGCCACGGACTTCCGCGGCGGGCGGGTCGCGGTCTTCGACGACACGTTCGCCCCCGTGTCCACCTCCGGCGGCTTCCATGACCCGAACCTCCCGGCCGGCTACGCGCCCTTCGGGATCCGGGCCATCGACGGGACGATCTACGTCACCTACGCCTTGCAGGACGCGCAGAAGCACGACGACGTCGCCGGAAAGCACCACGGGTTCGTGGACGCCTTCTCCACGGACGGCGTGCTGCTGCGGCGGGTCGCGTCGGGCGGGAAGCTCGATTCGCCGTGGGGCCTGGCGATGGCCCCAGCGGAAGGCTTCGGTCGGTTCGATGGCAAGCTCCTGGTCGGCAACTTCGGCGACGGACACATCGTCGGCTACCGCGCGCCGGGCGACGACGGGGACGGCGGCGCCTATCTCACCGGCAAGGGTGGCCGCATCACCATCGACGGCCTGTGGGGGCTCGGCTTCGGGAACGGCGCGGCTGCGGGCCCGACGAACGTGCTCTTCTTCGCCGCCGGGCCGAACGGCGAGGCCGACGGCCTCTTCGGCCGGATCGACTTCGTCCCGGGGAGGGACTGAGCCCGGGCCGCGGCGGCGGCCCGCCAGCACCCCGGGCCGCCGCCTGCCGGCACCTGGACCGGCGTGCGCGAGCCCGGCGCGGACCGCACCTTCCACGCGTCGCCCCGGTGCGGTCGGGCGCCGGGAGGCGGTCCACGCGAAAGGATTCCGCCATGGCCCTGCTCTCGAAGATCCCGCCGCTCGAGCGGCCGCGCCGCCAGGTCGCGCTCGCGCGGCTCGGCACCGCCCTCGCCGCGACGAGCCTCGCCGCGACGAGCCTCGGCGCCGTCGCGATCGGCGCGATGGCGGTCGGCGCGCTCGCGATCCGCTCGCTGGCGATCCGGACTGCGCGGATTCACCGGCTCGAGATCGACGAGCTCGTCGTCGGCGGACGGCCGTTCCAGCCCCCCGCCTGAGCCGCGGCGGATCGCCGTCGAGCAGCCCGGTCGAACGCGGAGCGCCGACGTGACGCGTCCACCCAGGTCGCGGGAGGCCGGCGCTCCCCTATCGCGTCGCGCGGCGCGCCGCGCGCACACCCCCCCGGGAAAGCCACCGCCGCCACCACTGCGGGCGCGGCCGCTGCATGATCATGAGGAGCGGCTGGGCGTAGTACTTTGCGAACAGCGCAGCGTACCGCTCCGTCGTGGGCGCGCGGAGGCACGCTGCGTGATCGCGTCGCGCGTCCTCGAGGTATGCCGCGACCGTGCCGCGAAGCTGCTCCGCCCGCGCCGCCGGTAGCGGCGACGCTCGGAGCTTCGCCTCGACGTCCGATTCGAGCCTCGAGAGCGCTTCCGCGTACCGGCTCATCTCCGGGACGGCGGCGTTCACCGCGTCCTCGCCATGGTACGGGCGCATCCTCAGGCCGGCTGCGCGCGCCATCGCCTCGTACTCGGAGTACGAGTGCCAGTGAAAGACCTCGTACTCGACCTTGCTGCGGTACGCGGCGCGGACCTCGGCCCAGAGCGCCGAGGCCACCTCGTACGGAAGCAGGATCAGGCCGGGCACGTCGTAGTGCGGCTCGCTGAGGACACTCCGCGGGTAGAACTTGTTGTAGAGCGACACGCACGCGAAGCTGCGCTCGGACGGCTCGAGGTGATCGCCGATGCGGCGGAGCAGCCGGTCCGGCTGCGGCACGTGCTCGAGGACGTCCGTGCAGAGGATCACGTCGAACGTCTCGCCGAGGTCCTCCTCGAGGATGTTCGCGTTCCTGAGCTCGATGGGCTTGTCGCGGCACATCTCTCGGCCGGCGACGATTCGGTGGTCGGCGACGTCGACCCCGACCACCCGGCGGGCGCCCGCGGCGACGCACGCGAGCGCGAGCCCGCCGTTGCCGCAGCCGACGTCGAGGCAGCTCTTCCCGCGCACCTCGAGGCCGGCCGCCACGAGCCAGCCGACGTACTCCGCCTGCCGTCGAGGCGCGCCGAGCTCCGACTCGACGTACACGGCGGCCTGCGGATTGTCGATGTGCTCCGCCTTGATGTGCTCGAGGTACGCGACGATGTACTCGAGCGCGACGAGCGGATACCGCTCGGCGTGGAGCTGGGTCGCGACACCGCGAACGTCCGCCCGGAGCCGGCGCCTCAGGTGGTCGTGGTCCGCGAAGAGCCGGTCCACCTCGGTACGCGCATCGGTCGCCGCTGCGGGGATGCCGTCCATCGCCGTTCGCCCCCCTTCGAACCCCCGGTCGGCCGCCGAGCGGCGGTCGAGCCGGCGAGACAGCGTAGGTCATCATGGACCGCGCCGGGAGCCGGCGCAGGACCGGAGGGGCCGCGCCGCGCCCGGGCGGCGCTCGCTGACCCGTTCGTGCTAGGCTCGGCTCCATGCCGAAGCCGCCGCGCGCTGCGTGCGCGCTCCTCGCCTCCGGCCTCCTCGCCGCCTGCTCGCCGGGGCCGGCCTCCGCGCCCGCGGCCGCCGTGACGCCGGAGACCGCGACGCCGCCCGCCGCCGAGCAGCCGCTCGCGCAGGCCACCCCGCAGCCCGGCGCCCTCGCGGCGCCTCCGCCGGGCGCGCCCGCGCCGTCCGGAACGCCCTCCGGTACGCCGGAGGCCGCCCCGCCGGAGACTGCCCCGCCGAGGCCGGAGCCTCCTCCCCCGCCACCGCCCTCCCCCGTGACCGCCGTCCTCCGCCAGGTCGCGGCGGTCGAGCCGGGCGGAGCCGCGACGGCCCTCGCCCGCACCGGCGAGACCGTCGTGGATCCATCGGTCTCGTTCCGCGTCGAGCTCGCCGTACCGACCACCGACGCGCGCCTCGTGCTGCTCGACGGGGCCGACGCGCTGGTCTCGGCGTCGGGGTCCCAGGAGGTCGGGGCGACGACGCGGCTCACGCTCTCGCCGGCTGCGCCGCTCACGCCCGGCGCGCGCTACACGCTCCGGGTCGACGGCGCCGTCACGCGCGAGCTGCACGACTCGAGCGGGAAGGCGTACGCGCCGGCCGCGCTGGCGCTGCGCGCCGCCGGGCAGCCGCCGCCGCCCGAGCCGAAGCAGAAGCCGAAGAAGCGCCGCTGAGCGCCGGGGCCCGCACCCGGCGGCCTCGCGGGACCGGCTCGCCGTGGGCCGCGCTCAGCCGTGGGCCGCGCTCAGCCGTGCCAGCTCCGGGAGCACCGCGCGGTCCGCCTCGAGGAAGTCGTACGACGCGAGCCCGTCGGCCGCCGCCCACGCGATCTCCGCCACGCCGATCGGCTCGGGCGCCGCGCCGTCCGGGAGGCGCCCCGCGTAGAAGGCGAGCTCGACCTCGAGGTCCGGGTACGCGTGCACGCGGCGGACGAGCAGCGGCCCGACCTCGATGCCGCAGCCGAGCTCCTCGACGATCTCCCGGCGCAGCGCCGCGGGCTCCGTCTCGCCCGCCTCGACCTTGCCGCCCGGAAACTCCCACTGCCCGGGGCGGCCGGGACGGTCCGGCCGGCGCGTCACGAGGATCACGTCCCCGCGCCGCACCACCGCCGCGACCACCCGGATCCGCGTCACGACAGGTCGAGCGCGAACAGCCCGCCGGCGTTGGACAGGACGTACATCCGGCTGCCGAGGACCCCGGGTGCGCTGGAGACGCCGCTGCCGGGATCGAACACCCTCAACGTCCGGCCGCTCGCGGGCTCGAGGAAGCGAAGCCCGCCGGTCCCAGCGGGGACGACGATCCAGGACCCGGCGAACAGCGGGGGCGCGGTGGGCGCGCCGTGGAGCGGAGTCGCCCACAGCCGGGCGCCGTTGTCGCGGGCGAGCCCCACGACCGAGCTCACCGTGACCGCGACGACGAGGCCGCCGCGGACCGCGACGCGCGCCGCGCCGGGCGTCCGGAACGTCCAGACGGTGTCGCCGGTCTTCGCGTCGAGCGCGAGCACCGCGCCGGAGTACGCGGCCACGAACACGCGACCGTCCTCGACCTGGAGGCCGTCCACGTCCAGGTAGTCGCCCTGGGGCGCGACCGGCTTCTCCCAGATCACGCGGCCGTTCGACGCGTCGACCGCGGCGACCCAGCCGTCGGAATAGCCCGCATACGCCACGCCGGCCCGCACCGCCGCGCCGGCCGCGCCGCGGATGCTGAAGCCCGCCCGCGGCTCCCGGCGGTGGTGCCACTTCCAGGCGCCGGTCCGCGCGTCCACGGCGAACAGCGTGTCCTGGAGGCTCATCACGAAGACGGTGCCCTCCACGATCGCGGGGCGGGTCGCGAGCTCCTCCTTCGCCTCGTAGCGCCACCGCTCCTTGCCGGTCGCGATCGCGATCGCGTACAGGCGCCCGTCGCTCGCGCCGGCGTACACCGTGTCGCCCTCGATGGCCGGCGGGCCGTTGAACGCGCCGTTGCCCCGGAGCTCCCAGGCGACCGTGCCGTCCTTGCGGAGCGCGTGCAGCCACCCGTCGCGCGTCCCGAAGACGACGATCCCGGTGGCCGGATCCACGACCGCGCCCCCCGCCTCGAGCGGGGCGGCCTCGAGCGGCTGGATGGGCGCGATCGGCCGCTCCCACGCGACGCTGTACAGGGCGAGCGGCGCGGGCGGCAGCCGCGCCGAGAGGCCCGTCGGCGCGGCGGCGAGCGCGAGGGCGAGCGCGGCGCCCGTCATCTACCCGCCACCGAGCTTGGCGAGCCGCTGCGCGGCCTCCGGGGCGAGGAGCGACTTCTCGTGGTTCTTCGCGAAGTCGGTGAGGATGGCCTTCGCCTCCGCGCCCTTCCCCGCCTGCTCCAGCACCCGGGCGCGCTCCAGGTCCGCGCGGTCCGCGAACGCCGGCGCATCCTTCGCCATCCGCTCGTACGCCTTCACGGCGCCGTCGAGGTCGCCCTTCGCCTCGGCGACGAGCCCCAGCCCCTCGAGCGCGCCGAAGCGGAGCGAGTCCTTGCCCGGCGCCGCGGCGAGGAACTTCTCGTATGCGTCCTTCGCCCCGTCCCACTCGCGGAGCTTGTAGTGCGCGTCGCCCTTCGAGAGGAGCGCGAGATCGCCCGGCCCGGTGCCGGCGTACTGCGCGATGACCTTGTCCGCCGCGGCGACGATCGCCCGCTGCTTCGCCTCCTCGGTCGGGAACGTCTGCGCGGCGGCGCCCGGCGTGGGCGCCTGCCCCACGGTCCCCGCCACCGCGGTGAGCAGCTCCGCCCCGGCGGCGCCCGCCTGGGCCTCGCGGCGGCCCTGGACGAGCGAGACGACGGCGACGAGCAGGACCACGACGACGGCGGCCCCGCCGGCCAGCATGACGTGCCGCTTCCGGGACGCGAGCCAGCTCGCCGCCTGCGTCGCGGCCTCCTGGAACTTGTCCGGCTCCTTCATGTCCTTGCGGCTGATGACCGTGCTCTTCGACATGGGACCTCTCCGGGGCGCGACGCTAGAAACCTGAGGAAAAACCGGGCCAATCTAGGCGGGTGCCCGGGGGCCGTCAAGCGAGAAGCCGGCGGGCGCGGGCTCGCCGCCGATCACTCGTGCTTCTTCGGCGGCGGCCTGCTCCGGCGCTTCCGCTCCCGGAACACGAGGCGCATCGGGACCTCGAGCCCGAACGCGTCGCGGAACCGGTTCTCCACGTATCGCCGGTAGTGGTCGGTCATCCCCTCGGGATGGTTCGACTGGATGACGAACGTCGGCGGCGCGTACGCCACCTGCGCCACGTAGTAGAGCTTCACGCGGTGCCCGCGGGAGATGGGCGCGGGGTGCTCGTCCTGGAGGTTCTCGAGCAGCTCGTTCAGCTGCGGCGTGGGGAAGCGCGCGCGGTACTGCTCGACGAGGCGGACCGCGCGGTCGAGCACCTTCGTCACCCCCCGCCCCTCCTTCGCCGACACGAAGACGAACGGCGCGAACGCGACGAACGGGAGCCGCTTCCCGAGCTCCTTCTCGTACCAGTCCTGCGTGGCGCCCTCGCGCTCGGCGATGTCCCACTTGTTCACGACGATGATGAGCGCCTTCCCCTTCTCGGCGACGAGCCCGAGGAGGCGCGCGTCCTGCTCGACGCCCGCCTCCGTCGCGTCGAGGAGGCACGCGACGACCTCGGCCTGGTCGATGGCCTTCATCGCGCGGACGACCGAGTAGGACTCGACCTTTTGCGCGATGGAGCGCTTGCGCCGGATCCCGGCGGTGTCCGTGACGACGAAGCGCTGACCCTTGTGCTGGACGATCGAGTCGATGGAGTCGCGCGTGGTGCCGGGCACGTCGGAGACGACGAAGCGCTCCTGCCCGAGCAGCGCGTTCACGAACGTGCTCTTCCCGACGTTCGGGCGGCCGACGATCGCGATCCGGACGTCGCCGCGGGGGCGGTCGGCCTCCTCGACCTCCTGCGGCTCCTCCTGCTCCTCCGGCGGCGGCGGCAGCTCCGGCAGCTCGAGCTTCTCGACGATCGCGTCCACCATCTCCGAGACGCCGCGGCCGTGCTCCGCCGAGAGCGCGTGCACGTCGCCGAACCCGAGCTCGTAGAAGTCCGCGAGCGGGATCTCGCCCTCGGTCCGCGCGGTGTCGACCTTGTTCACGGCGACGAAGAGCGGCTTCCCCGAGCGCCGCAGCATGCTCGCGACGGAGCGGTCGAGCGCGGTCAGCCCCTCGCGCCCGTCCACGACCAGGACGACCGCGGTCGCCTCGTCCACGGCGAGCTGGGCCTGCTGCCGGACCTGCGACATGAGGCGATCGCGCGACTCGGGCTCGAACCCGCCGGTGTCGACGACCGATAGCGTGCGGCCGTCCCAGATGAAGTCCGCGTAGTTGCGGTCGCGGGTGACGCCGGGGACGTCCTCGACGATCGCCGCGTGGCGGCCGGCGAGGCGGTTGAACAGCGTGGACTTGCCGACGTTCGGACGGCCGACGAGGGCGATGAGGGGTCTCATGTCTGCCTCGCCGGAGCGGCCTGGGGACCGCCCGCCCTGAGCGTAGGGCCGCCGGAGGCGGCCCGGAGTCGAAGGGTCACAGGCCGAGCCTCCGGAGCGTCGCGTCGCGCTCGCTCCAGCGCTCCTCGACCTTCACCACGAGCGACAGGAACACCTTGCAGCCGAGCAGCCGCTCGAGCCGCTTGCGGGCGGCGGTGCCGATCGTCTTGAGCATGGCGCCGCCCTTGCCGATCACGATCGCCTTCTGCGACTCGCGCTCGACGTAGATCAGGGCGGCGATGCGGACGAGCCCGCGGCCGTCGCGGCGCTCCGACTCGTCGAACTCCTCGATCTCCACCGCCACCGCGTAGGGGATCTCCTGGCGCGTCTGGAGCATCACCTGCTCCCGCACGTACTCCGCTGCGAGCTGACGCTCCGCCTGGTCGGTGAGGACGTCGGCGGGGAACAGCGGCGCCTCCGACTCCGGGAGGTGCTGGACGAGCACCTCGACGAGGTGATCGACGTTCTCGCCGGTGAGGCCGGAGAACGGCACGATCTCCGCCCACGCGTGCAGGTCCTTGTACGCGTCGATCACCGGGAGGAGGGTCTCGCGCGGCGCGCGATCCATCTTCGAGATCCCGAGGATCGCGGGCTTCCCGGAGCGCTTCACCTCCTCCGCTGCCCAGCGCGTCGCCTCGCCGATCTCGACGCGACCCTCCGGGCCGGTGCCGGCCTCGACGAGCATCAGGACCGCGTCGACCTCGGCGAGCGTCTGCAGCGCGGTCTCGACCATGCGCCGGTTGAGCGCGCCCTTCGCCCGGTGCAGGCCGGGCGTGTCGAAGAACGCGATCTGCGCGCCCGGCAGGTTGTGGACCCCGAGGATGCGGGTGCGTGTCGTCTGCGGCCGCGGCGAGACGATCGCCACGTGCTCCCCGAGGACGCGGTTCAGGAGCGTGGACTTGCCGACGTTCGGGCGCCCCACGATGGCGACGAAGCCGGCGCGGAGCGGGTGCTGCTTCTTCTTGCGGGTGGCCATGAGGTGATCGCGCCCGGATGCGGAGGTCCGCGTCCGGGCGCCTTGGGTTCGACGGAGCGCGGCCTGCCGGTCAGGCGGGCTGCGCGCCGCGGGTGATGACGACCTTCTCGAGCTTCACCTTCGAGTTGCCGGTGCGCGCGATCTTCGGGATGAGCTCACCGCCCTTCACGACCTCGCCGAAGATCGTGTGGCCGCGGTCGAGGTGCGGCGTCGGCACCTCGGTGATGAAGAACTGGGAGCCGTTGGTGTTCGGGCCGGCGTTCGCCATCGCGAGGAGACCGGGCCGGTTGAAGCGGTTGTCGGGGCCGATCTCGTCCTCGAACCGGTAACCAGGGCCGCCGGTGCCGGTGCCGAGCGGATCGCCGCCCTGGATCATGAAGTCCGGGATGACCCGGTGGAAGACGGTCCCGTCGTACAGCGGGGTCTTCACCTTCTGGCGCGTCCGCGGGTCCGTCCACTCGCGCGTGCCCTCCGCGAGCTCCACGAAGTTGGCCACCGTCTTCGGGGCCTTCTCCGAGAGGAGCTTCACCACGATGTCGCCCAGGGACGTCTTGAACGTCGCGTAGAGCTGCTCCGCCATCTCTGCCTCCGCCGGCCGCCCGCGGCCGTCCGTGGGCGGCGTGTCCCGCCCGTGATCGCCGTTCCTACTTGCAGGTCGGGGGCTCGCTCTGGATCGTCACCTTCTCGAGCCGCGTCTGGGAGTTCCCGGCGCGGGCGATCTGGCCGACGAGGTCGCAGCCGCAGACGCCCTGACCGAACCGCGTGTAGCCGCACACGCCCGACTTCGAGTCGCAGGCGCGCGGCTCCAGCTGCGGGACGCGGGCGCCGTAGCCCTCGGTGATGAAGAACTGCGAGCCGTTGGTGTTCGGGCCGGAGTTGGCCATCGCGAGCACGCACGGCTTCTCGAAGAGGGTCGTGCCCGGCTTCGGCAGCTCGTCGTCGAACTTGTAGCCGGGGCCGGAGACGCCGAACGGGAGCCCCTGCACGCCCGAGGTGCCGAACGCGGCGCTCTTCGTCGCCGGGTCGCCACCCTGGATCATGAACCCGGGGATGACGCGGTGGAAGAGCGTGCCGTCGAAGTACGGCCCCTTCTTCTGCTCGTTCGTGAAGGGATCCTTGTAGGTCTTCTTGCCGGTGGCGAGCTCGACGAAGTTCGCCACGGTGATCGGCGCCTCGCTCGGGAGGAGCTTCACGCCGATCTTGCCGCGGGACGTCTGGAACACCGCGTAGAGGTCCCTGGAGGCGGCCGCCTGCGCGGCGGGCTTGCCGGCCTTCGGCTCGTTCTGCGGCGCCTGGGCGCGCGCAGTCGTGGCGAATGCGAGCGCCGCGAGCGCGATCGCGGAGAGGGTCGGTCTCGTCATGCGGCGGGATGCTAGCCGCGGCCCCCCCCTGCGGCAAATGGAAAGCGTCTTCAGCGCTTGGGACGCGTCCCTTTGCGGGCCTTCGGCGCCGCCTTGCGGGGGGAGGTCCGCGCGCGGCCCGCGGCCGTCGCCGCCCGCGCGCGGGGCGGCTTCGCGGGCCGGGAGCGCTCGCGCCGCCGCCGCTCGGGGGCCGGCGCGGTCCCCGCCGGCTCCGCGGGCGGGCCCGCACTGGCGGGAGCGCCTGGGGGCTCGGACCGGGGCGGCGCCGTCGCGGCCGGCTCGGCGGGCGGCTCGGGGTGGGCTCCGGACGGCGCCACCTCGGCCTCCGGAGGCGGCGGCGACTCGATCGCGACCGCCATGGCCGCCAGCGGGACCGGGGCCGTCACCGCACGCGCGGTCGCCCCGTTTGGCCCGGCCGGCTCTCCGTACCGGCGCCCGAGCGCGTCGAGCGCGAGCTTCGCGGCCGCCTGCTCGGCGTCCTTCTTCGAGCGACCGGCACCCCGGCCGAGCACCTCGCCGCGCAGGTCGGTCTCGACCTCGAACGTCTTCGAGTGGTCGGGGCCGTGCTCCGCGACGACGCGGTAGCGCGGGGTGGCCCGGAGGCGGTTCTGCGTGAACTCCTGGAGCTGGGTCTTGAAGTCGCGATCGAGGGTGCCCGCGGTGGCGCGCGCGAACGCCTCCTGGAGGAACCGGTCCACGATCCCGAGCACCGGGAGGAGCCCGAGCTGCAGGAACACCGCCGCGACCACGGCCTCCATCGCGTCCGCGAGCAGTGACGCCTTCTTCCGTCCGCCGGTCAGCTCCTCCCCGCGGCCGAGCCGGAGCAGCTCGCCGAGCTCGAGCGCGCGTGCCATCTCCGAGAGCCCCTGCTCGTCCACGACGGCGGCGCGCATCTTCGAGAGCTCGCCCTCGCGCGCCCCCGGGAACCGCTCCATGAGCCGGTGCGACACCGCGAGGTCGATCACCGCGTCCCCGAGGAACTCGAGCCGCTCGTTGTCCTGTAGCCCGGTCTCGTCGCGGTGCTCGTTCACGTAGGACTTGTGCGTGATGGCCGCGAGCGCCAGCGCCCGGTCGCGGAAGGCGAGCCCGAGGCGCGCCTCCAGCGCCGCGACGGGATCCGCGGGCGCGCCGGGGGGCCTGCCGTCGTCGCTCACCGCGCCTCCCCGGGGGCCGCGAGGCGCGCCGCGAGCTCCTCGGCGAGCTGGTACGGGTCTGCCTCGCGGGCGGCGATCCGCGCCGCGACCGCGTCGAGCCGCCCCATCTCCGCCTCGAGCCGCGCGAGCGCGCCGGCGAGCAGCCGCTCCCGCAGCACCGTCACGAAGCCGGCCCGCGCCCGCGCGACCTCGCGGGTGCGCCGCTCGCCCGACGATTCGAGGTGCGCCCGGTGCCCCTCGATGGCTCGCACCAGCTCGTCG
Organism: Anaeromyxobacter oryzae; assembly: GCF_023169945.1. GTDB lineage: Bacteria > Myxococcota > Myxococcia > Myxococcales > Anaeromyxobacteraceae > Anaeromyxobacter > Anaeromyxobacter oryzae. The sequence goes on along the minus strand of NZ_AP025591.1, from coordinate 6,308,467 downwards.
ACGCCCTCGTCCTTCACGGCGACGGTCTTCACGATCGGCGGCTCCCACTCGCCGGACGGGACCGGCGCCGCGATCGGCGCGCCGTGGAACCGGTGGACCGCGTCGTGATCGAGCGGCCGGCCCAGCACCGTCCGCCGCAGCTCGAGCATGCCCTGCAGGTCCCGGACCGTGCGGTCCGCGCCCTCGCGGTCGGCCTTGTTCACGGCGAAGACGTCGGCGATCTCGAGGACGCCTGCCTTGATCGCCTGCACGTCGTCGCCGAGGCCCGGGACTGCCACCACCACGACGGTGTGGGCGAGCGAGGCGACCTCGATCTCGTCCTGCCCGACGCCGACGGTCTCGACGATCACGACGTCCTTGCCCATCGCGTCCATCACCTGGACGAGGTCGGAGGTGGAACGCGACAGCCCACCCAGGTGGCCGCGGGTGCCGAGCGACCGGATGAAGACGCCCTCGTCGAGCGCGTGGTCCTGCATCCGGATCCGGTCGCCGAGGATCGCGCCGCCGGTGAAGGGGCTCGTGGGATCGACCGCCACGACGCCCACGGTCTTGCCGGCGCGCCGGTAGTGGCCGATCAGCCGGTCGGTCAGCGACGACTTCCCCGCGCCGGGGGCGCCCGTGAGGCCGATGACGTACGCGCGGCCGGTCCTCGGGAAGAGCGCGCGGAGCGCCGTCTCCGCCTCGGGCAGGCGGTCGTCGAGGTCGCGCATCAGGCGCGCGGCGGACCGCACGTCGCCGGCGAGGACCCGGTCCGCGATGCCGTTGGCGCCCATCAGTACGCCGCCGCCTCGGGGACGAAGTTCGCGACCAGGATCGCGGCGGACATCTTCCGCGGCGCGCCCATGGGCTGCCGCTGTCGATCCAGCTGTCGGTAGATCACGTGGCCCTCCTGGACCTGATCGATCTGGATGAGGAGGCGCCATCCGCCGCGCTCCTGCGAGAAGACGGCCTCGAAGTCCGAGCGCTTGAGGACGCGCGCGGCGCCGTACGGCTTCCCGTCGATGTCGGTGCCGACGTACCGGACCTCGTCCTGCCCGGCTTCCTCCACCACCACGTTCATCACCCAGACCTCGCCGGCGTGGGGCATGAGGTGGCTCGGGACCTGCGCCCCCGCCCCGCCTCCGGCCGGCGGGGCGCCCTCCTCCGGCGCGGCCTCGACGTCCGGCGCGCCCAGCGCGAGCGCCACCACCTTCCGCGTCCCGGGGAAGTTCTCGAGCTCGAATCGGTCCGCCCAGACGTCGCCGTTCGGGCCGATGAGGCGGCCCTTGAACCGCGTCCCCACCTCGCGCGCGGCGACGAACCGGAGGCGCGTGTTGCCGTAGACGAACTCCTGGACGAGCTCGACCATCGCGTTCGGGGCGAGGATCGCGTCCTCGCCGAACACGCGCGCGAGCGCCGCGAGGGTGAGCGCGTTCCGCGGCGGCGGCGTCGCGACCACGGCGCCGGGCGGCGTCGCGGCGGCGCGGACCGGCGCGGGGGCCGCCTGCATCCGCGGGACGGCGTTCACGAGGTAGATCTCGAGGTCCGTCGGCGACGCATACTCGGACAGCTCGAGCGGCGGGAACCCCGGGGCAACCTCGAACGGCTGACCGCCGACCGGCGCGACGCGCGACACCCGCACCGCGTCGACGCCGCCGAGGATCTCGAACGCGTGGGTCGCGGTCTTCACCACCGCGCGCGCTGCGAGGCGTTCCGGATCGAGCGCCGCCTCGAGCCTGAGCGCCCGCATCCGGGCGGCGACGTCCTGCAGCGCCGCCGCATGGCGCGCCAGCGCCTGCGCGAGAGCCTGCTCGAGGGACGTGCTGCGCTCGTGCTCGTAGAAGTTCAGCTCGCCGACGCTCGCGAGAGGCGGGTCGACGAACCGGAGCTTGTCGTGGCCGACGACGACGAAGCGGCCACGCGCGAGCGGCTGGCCGGTGGCGGGGTGGACGACGCGTCCGGAGAAGGCGAGCTCGCCCTCGAGCGTCTCCCGGTCGGCGGCCAGCCGCACCGGGACCCCGAGCGCGGAGAGCTTGCGGGACGCGATCTGGTTCAGACGCTCCCGCGGGATCTTCCCGATGATGGTGTGTTCGCCTTCGGACATTGCGGCGCGACAGACTACCTCAGAATCTCGGAATCTCGCGCGAGATGACCATCCGCTGCACCTCGGTGGACCGGAGACTTCCGGTTCAGCTCCTATCCGGCTCATGACCCGGGCGCCGCATGCCGGCAGGGGCGCGAGCGCCGGCTCTCAGGCCCGATGGCGCCGTGCATGACCCCTGGTATCGACGGCGACTCGTCCGTGTCCGCCCGCAGGGACGTACGTTGCGTCCGCCGTCTGCGGGATTGCGCTGGCCCAACGCTTCGCCTCGCCGCGGGTCCTCCTGCTCGCTTCGCCGCCGGAGATCCCCTTACACCCGCTCCGTGGACGCGCCGAGAGCTCGCGCTCCGCCCCTCCTGCCACCATGGCCCGGGCCGCATCACACGCGCGCCTTCGGAGCACCAGCCGGCCTTAAACACATTGCGGAAACCCCAGTGACTTGCTGACTGATGCCGTCGCCGAGCATCGAATCACTCCAGCCGTCAATCACGGAAAGTGGAAGCCCCGGGGCCTCGAAACGGAGGCGCCGGGCGTCGGCTGGAAGGGAGCGAGCACTATGATTTCGCGCAAGTCGCCGTGCATCGAGCTGGCTCGTATCTGCTGTCTGGTACTCGTCTCGGGCTGCGGCAGCGAGCCAACGGCTCACGTACGCGCCGCCGCCTCGCCGCTCAGCGCAACGACCGGTGTCTGCTACACGGTCCAGGGTCTCGGACCGGTGTACTTCGAGGGCGTCGACCTGCAGACCCTGGGCCTTGGTCCCCAGGGAGCCGTCGTCGGAACACGGGGGTACGGCGACGAGCGCAGGGGATTCGTGTTCGAGAACGGGACGCCGTCGCCGGTCGGCGATCTGGGCGGCGGCCTGAGCGACGTGCGCGCCGTGAACGCGCGAGGCCTCGCCGTGGGCGGATCCAAGACCGCGGACGGGATGTACAGGGCGGCGTCGTTCTACAAGGGCGCCGCGGCCGAGCTCGGCGCGCTCGAGCCGGACGGGAGCAGCTGGTCCATGGACGTCAACGACCTCGGCCTGGCGGTCGGCACCGCCTCGAAGGGCGGCACGGCCCACGCGGTCGCGTTCCGGCGCGGCCAGGTCATCGACCTCGGGACCATCCCGACGGGCGGGGACACCTACGCGAACGGTGTGAACGACGCGGGCGACATCGTGGGCGTCGGATTGGTGGACGCCGACAACGGCGTCTGGCAGGCGTTCCTGATCCCCGCGGGACGGCCGATGCAGAAGATCGGGACCATCGACGGCGCAGGGACGAGCAGCCGGGCCTACAAGGTCAACAGCGCCGGGGTGGTCTGTGGCGCCGCCGACGCGCCCGGCGGGTATCACGGGTTCCTCTACCGGGACGGCACGATGACGGACCTGGGGGCGCTCGAGCCGCCCGAGGGCGAGTCGCCCTGGAGCATGTGCATGGACGTCAGCGACACCGGAATCGCGGTCGGGGTCACGCTGGGCAACGATTGGTGGTGGCACCCGTTCGTCTGGAGCAGCGCCGAAGGGATCATCGATCTGAACACGCGGATCCTGGACGCCAGCCCGGACCTGATCCTCTTCTACGCGTCGAACATCAACTCGGTCGGACAGATCACCGTGTACGGCGTCGACACGACGACGTGGGAGAACCAGGGCGTCCTGCTGTCGCCGGTCACATGCCCGTAGGCGCGATCCCTGCCTCGGCTGCGAGCCGAGGTCTCCCAGCAGGCAGAGCCCGAACGCAGTACGCCCCGCTCGCCTCCCGGTGGGCGGGGCTTCTCCTTGCGGGGGGTCGCTGGTCCTCGATCCTTCGGCGATCAGCTCAGGACCGAGCGGGCGATGACCATCCGCTGCACCTCGCTCGTCCCCTCGCCGATCTCGCAGAGCTTCGCGTCGCGGAAGTACCGCTCGACCGGGAAGTCCTTCGTGTAGCCGTAGCCCCCGTGGATCTGGATGGCCTTCGACGTGGCGCGCATCGCGGCCTCGCTCGCGAAGAGCTTCGCCATCGAGGCCTCCTTCCCGAAGGGTAGGCCCGCGTCGCACAGCGCGGCGGCGCGCTGCACCAGGAGCCGCGCCGCGGCGAGCTCCGTCGACATGTCCGCGAGCATGAACCCGATGGCCTGGAAGTCGGCGATGGGCCTCCCGAACGCCCGGCGCTCCTTCGCGTAGGCACGCGCCTCCTCGAGCGCTCCGCGGGCGAGCCCGACGGCGAGCGCCCCGATGGTGATCCGGCCGCGGTCGAGGATCTGCAGCGTGTTCAGGAAGCCCTCGCCGACGCCGCCGAGCCGCCGGTCGTCGGGGACCTCGACCTCGTCGAGGAACAGCTCGGCCGTGTCGGAGCTGCGCATCCCGAGCTTGCCGTGGATGGCGCGCTGCGTGAAACCGCGCATCCCGGGCTCGAGGACGAACGCGGTGATCCCGTGCTGCTTCCGCTCCGGATCGGTCCTGGCGAGGACGACGAAGGTCCCGCCGACGGTCCCCTGGGTGATGAAGGTCTTCGACCCGGACAGCACCCAGGCGTCGCCCCTGCGCACGGCCGTCGTCCGCATCCCCGCCGCGTCGGACCCGCTGCCCGGCTCCGTCAGCGCCCAAGCGGCGAGCTTCTCGCCCCGCGCGAGCCCCGGCAGCCACCGCCGGCGCTGCTCCTCGGTGCCGAAGCGGACGATGTGCCCGGTGCCGAGGCCGTTGTGGCTCGCGACGGTGAGCGCGAGCGAGCCGTCGAAGCGCGCGACCTCCTCGACGACCGTCGCCACCGCGAGCGCCCCGAGCCCGGCGCCGCCGTACTCCTCCGGCACCGCGATCCCCATGATGCCGAGCTCGCCGAGCCGGCCGACGAGGTCGCCCGGGAAGGTGCCCGCCTCGTCCCACGCGCGGGCGTGAGGCTTCACCTCCGCCTCGCAGAACGTGCGGACGGTGCGCTGGATCTCCTGCAGCTCCGCGGGAAGCTCGAAGTCCATCGGGGCGGTCTCCTAGACGGGGAGGACGCCGCGCTTGCGCTCGCGCGGCGGCTCATGGCTCTCGGCGTACAGGCGGAACCGGCGCGCGAGCTCGTGGCGCAGCTCCGCCCCGGGGACGACGGCGTCGACGACCAGCTCGCTCGCGAGCTTCACGAGATCGATGTCGCGCCGGTATTCGTCCCGGAGCGCGGCGACGTACCCCGCCCGCTCGCCCTCCGGCCGCTCCTGGATCTTGTTGAAGTAGACGGCGTTCACCGCCGCCTCCGGCCCCATCACCGCGATCATCGCCTGCGGCAACGCCAGGGTCGCCGACGGGCCGAAGCCCGGCCCGTCCATGGCGTAGAGCCCCGCGCCGTAAGCCTTGCGGACCACGACGCAGATCCGTGGGACGCTCGCCTCGGAGACGGCGCTGATCATCTTCGCGCCCGCCCGGATGATCCCGGCCCGCTCCACCTTCGTGCCGATCATGAACCCGGGCACGTCCGCGAGGTACAGCAGCGGCACGTTGAACGCGTCGCACAGCCAGATGAACCGCGCCGCCTTGTCGGCGGAGTCGACGAACAGCACGCCGCCCTTCACCTTCGGCTGGTTCGCGACGATCCCGACGACCCGCCCGTCGAGGCGCGCGAGGCCCGTGAGGAGCTCGCCCGCCCAGAGCTTCTTCACCTCGAGGAAGGAGCCCTCGTCGACGATCGCCTCGACGAGCTCGGCCATGTCGAACGGCCGGTTCTGGTCGCGCGGGATGATCTCGTCGAGGTGCCGCCCGCCGGCGCGGGGCCACCGTCCCGGCGCCTCCGGCGGGAGCCTCCGGTGGTTCTGCGGGAGGTACGAGAACCAGCGCCGCGCCAGCGCGATGGCCTCCTCCTCCGTCTTCACGAGGAAGTCCCCGCAGCCGGAGACGGCGCAGTGCATCCGCGCGCCGCCCAGCTCCTCGAGCGTGACCTTCTCGCCGATGACCATCTCGGCCATCCGCGGCGAGCCGAGGTACATCGACGCGTTCCCCTCGACCATGACGACGACGTCGCAGAACGCGGGGATGTACGCGCCCCCCGCCGCGGACGGGCCGAAGAGCAGGCAGATCTGCGGGACGACCCCGGAGAGGTGCACCTCGTTGTGGAAGATCCGGGCGGCGCCCCGGCGGCCCGGGAACATCTCCACCTGGTCGGTGATGCGCGCTCCCGCGGAGTCCACGAGGTAGAAGAGCGGGAGCTTGCGGTCGGCGGCGACCTCCTGGATGCGGAGGATCTTCTCCACGGTGCGCGCGCCCCAGCTCCCCGCCTTCACCGTCGAGTCGTTCGCCATGACGCACACGGCCCGGCCGTCGATGGTGCCGAGGCCGGTCACCACGCCGTCCGCCGGCAGCTCCGGGTCGAGCGCGTTCGCGAGCGCCCCGTCCTCCACGAACGAGCCCTCGTCCAGCAGGAGCCGGAGCCGGTCGCGGACGAAGAGCTTCCCCTGCTCGAGGTTCTTCCGGTGGTACTTCTCCGCGCCGCCCTGCTCCACGCGGGCGAGCTCGCGCGCGATCCGCTGGTCCGGCGTCTCCTCCGGCTGCACCGCGCCCCCTCCGGGCGTTCCCTCCGCGTCCATGTCGCCCTCTCGTGTGGCCATCGGGGTCACTCGCCGGTGAACACCGGCGGGCGCTTCTCCGCGAAGGCGCGGAGCGCCTCCACGCGGTCCTTCGTGCCGAGGCAGTCCTGGTACATCCGGTTCTCGAGCTCGAGGGCCTCCTCGAGCGGCAGATGAAACCCGCCGTCGATCGCCCGCTTCGCCTGTCGCAGCGAGACGGGCGCGTTTCGCGCGATCCGCTCCGCCAGCGCGAAGGCGTCCTCCCGGAGCCGCTGTGGCGGCGCGAGCTGGGAGACGAGCCCCATCGCGAGCGCCTCGGCGGCCCCGAACCGCCGCGCCGTCAGCACGAGGTCCTTCGCGCGGGCGACGCCGACGAGCCGCGCGAGCCGCTGCGTGCCGCCGCCGCCCGGGATGATGCCGAGCGACACCTCCGGCAAGCCGAGCTGCGCCGCGTCCGAGGCGATCCGGAGATCGCACGCGAGCGCGAGCTCGAGGCCGCCGCCGAGCGCCGCGCCGTTGATCGCCGCGACGAACGGCTGCGGCGCCTCCTCGATGCCGCGGAGGGCGCGCCGGAGCCCGTCGTGGAACGCGCGGACGTCCTCCGCGCTCATCCGGGCGCGTTCCTTCAGGTCGGCGCCCGCGCAGAACGCCTTGTCGCCGGCGCCGGTCACGATCACCACCCGCAGCCCGCGATCCGCCGCGGCGCGGGCGAGGTGCTCGCGCAGCTCCCGCAGCATCGCCATCGAGATCGCGTTCCGGCGGTCCTCGCCGTCGATCGTCCAGGCCTCGATCCCGCCCCTCCGCTCGATCCGGAACTCCATGGTCAACGAGCCTCCGCCCGCGCGAGCTCCGCCTGCAGCGCCTTCCCGGGCAGGCGGCGCCCGACGAGCCTCTCCGCGAGCGCGCCCGCGGCGATGAGCTTCGTCCAGTCGATCCCGGTCTCGTACCCCATCCCGTGCAGCATGTAGACGAGATCCTCGGTCGCGAGGTTGCCGGACGCGCCCGGCGCGTAGGGGCAGCCGCCCAGCCCGCCGATCGATGCGTCGAAGGTGGTGATCCCGGCGTCGAGCCCGGCGAGCACGTTCGCGAGGGCGGTCCCGCGGGTGTCGTGCATGTGGAGCGCGAGCTGGTCCGGCCGGGCCACCCGCAGCAGCCGCTCCAGGATCCGGCGGGTCTGTTCCGGGTTCCCGACGCCGATCGTGTCCCCGAGCGAGACCTGGTGGCACCCGAGCGCGAGGAGGCGCTCCACGATCGAGGCGGCGCGCGCCGGGTCCACCGCGCCCTCGTACGGGCAGCCCCACACCGTCGAGACGTAGCCGCGGACGTCGAGCCCCATCCCGCGCGCGGCGGGCACGAGCGACTCGAGGTCGCGGAGCGTCTCGTCCGGCGTCCGGTTGAGGTTCTTGCGGTTGTGCGTCTCGGAGGCGGAGAGGAACACCGCCGCGGCGACGGGCGGGTGACCCGCGCCCGCCCGCCCGAGCGCCTCCACGAGCCGGTCGAGACCCTTCGCGTTCGGGACGAGGACGACGTACGAGACGCCCGGCACCGAGGGCAGGCCCGCGACGACGTCGGCTCCATCGGCGAGCTGGGGGATCCATCGCGGCGACACGAAGCTCGTCGCCTCGATGCGGGACAGGCCGGCCCCGGCGAGGGCGGCCACGAGCGCGAGCTTGTCGCCCGTCGCGACCGCGGCCGCCTCGTTCTGGAGCCCGTCGCGCGGTCCGACCTCGTAGACCGTCACCCGCCGTCCCATGCGCCCGGATCCTAATCCCGATCGGCCTCTCGAACCGCCGCGGCGTGACGCTCCCGCGGATCCCGCGTGGGGCGAGCTCGCCGCCGGTGCGGCGCGGACCCCCCGGGATTACACGGAGGGAGGAGGTTCCATCGTGATCACGGTCCGCCTCGCTCGCCTCTCCGCCGCCCTCGGGGCCGCGGCGACCCTGTTTCTCGCTCCATCCGCGCGCGCCGGCGAGCCGTTCTTGCTCGCGTCGGTCGACGAGGTCGAGCGCCAGCTCGGGGCACCCGGGTTCCACGTCCTGGATGTGAACGGAAAGCCCGTGTACGACGCCGCGCACGTTCCCGGCGCGGTCCACGTGTCCTACAAGTCACTGTCGGAGAAGGACCTGCCCGCGGACCGCGGCGCGCGCCTCGTCTTCTACTGCAAGAACACGTATTGAACCGCGAGCCACCAGGCCGCCCGGCGGGCGGCCGAGCTCGGCTGGAAGAACGTGTTCGTGATGGAGGCGGGCATCGACGGGTGGGTCGCCGCCGGGAAGGCGGTGGAGAAGGGCGGCGGGTAGCGCCGGCCTCCGGCCGAGGCCGCCGGGCCCACGGAGGAGCCCGAAGGGCGCCCGCCGCCTACGGCACGACGCGAAGCGGACCGCTCGCGTCCGTGCCGTTGGCGCCCGCCGTCTCCGGGCAGGCCTCCTGCGCCGCCGCAGCCAGGTGGCCGTGGATCTTCATCGAGCAGAACTTGGGGCCGCACATCGAGCAGAACTCGGCGGACTTGAAGGCCTCGTGCGGGAGCGTCTCGTCGTGCTTCGCCCGCGCGGTGTCCGGGTCGAGCGAGAGCTCGAACTGCTTCTTCCAGTCGAACGCGTACCGCGCGCGGGAGAGCGCGTCGTCGCGATCGCGGGCGCCGGGCCGGTGGCGCGCGACGTCCGCGGCGTGCGCCGCGATCTTGTAGGCGACGATCCCCTCGCGCACGTCGTCGACGTCGGGCAGCCCGAGGTGCTCGGCGGGCGTCACGTAGCAGAGCATCGCCGCGCCGTGCTGGGCGGCGACCGTGGCGCCGATGGCGCTCGTGATGTGGTCGTAGCCCGGCGCGATGTCGGTGACGAGCGGCCCGAGGACGTAGAACGGCGCCTCGTCGCAGAGCTCGCGCTCCTTCTCCATGTTCATCGGGATCTGGTCGAGCGGCACGTGCCCGGGGCCCTCGACCATCACCTGGACGTCGTGCTTCCACGCCTTGCGCGTCAGCTCGCCGAGGACCGTCAGCTCCGCGAACTGCGCCTCGTCGGAGGCGTCGGCGAGGCAGCCGGGGCGGAGGCCGTCGCCGAGGGAGAAGGTCACGTCGTACTTCTTGAAGATCTCGCAGATCGCGTCGAAGTGCGTGTAGAGCGGGTTCTCCGCCTTGTTCGCGAGCATCCACTGCGCCATCAGGGCGCCGCCGCGCGAGACGATGCCGGTCGTACGCTTCGCGGCGAGCCGGATGAAGTCCCGGAGCAGGCCGGCGTGGATCGTCATGTAGTCGACGCCCTGCGCCGCCTGCGCCTCGATGATCTCGAGGAGCTGGGACGGCGTGAGATCGACCACGTCCTTCACGTGCTGCAGGCACTCGTAGATCGGGACCGTGCCGACGGGGAGCGGGCTCGCGCGGAGGATCGCCTCGCGGATCTGTGGGATGTCGCCGCCCGTCGAGAGGTCCATCACGGTGTCGGCGCCGTACTTGAGGCAGACGCGGAGCTTCGTCAGCTCCTCCTCGATGTTCGAGACCACCGCGCTGTTGCCGATGTTCGCGTTGATCTTGCAGGTCGCGGCGACGCCGATGCCGGTGGGCTCGAGCTCGGGGTGGCGGACGTTGGCGGGGATCACGAGCCGGCCGCGGGCGACCTCGGCGCGGACCAGCTCCGCTTCGAGCCGCTCCCGCGCCGCGACGAAGGCCATCTCCTCGGTGACCACGCCCTCCCGGGCGAGGTGCATCTGGCTCTGATTCGAACGGCCCCGCCGCTTCGCGATCCACTCCGCGCGCATGCAAACCTGCCTTGTCCGGCGATGTGAGAGAGCGCGAAAAGTAGCGGGCGGCTCCCGGCGTGTCAACGCGCCGCGCCCTCCGCGATCGCGCTCGGACGCGGAGAAATGCGGAGGGGGACGCACCCCAGGCGGCGCGTCCCCCCGGGAGGCGAGCGGAGCGCTCGCGCGGTGGCTTACCTGAGCGCCTTGAACGCGCTCCGGCCCGCGTACCGCGCCTGACTGCCGAGCTCCTCCTCGATCCGGAGGAGCTGGTTGTACTTCGCGATCCGGTCCGTCCGGGAGGCGGACCCGGTCTTGATCTGGCCGCAGTCGCAGGCGACCGACAGGTCGGCGATCGTGGTGTCCTCGGTCTCGCCCGAGCGGTGGCTCATCACGCTCGTGTAGCCCGCCCGATGCGCCATGCGGACCGCCTCGAGCGTCTCGGTGAGGGACCCGATCTGGTTCACCTTCACGAGGATCGAGTTCGCGACCCCGCCCGAGATGCCGCGGGAGAGCCGCGTGACGTTGGTGACGAACAGGTCGTCGCCGACGAGCTGGATCTTGCCGCCGAGCCGGTCGGTCAGGAGCTTCCAGGTAGCCCAGTCGTCCTCGTCGCAGCCGTCCTCGATGGAGACGATCGGGTACTTCTTGGCGAGCCCCTCGTAGAAGTCGACGAGCCCCTTGCCGTCGAAGGTCTTCCCCTCGCCCTCGAGGACGTACTTGCCGCTCGCCTTGTCGTAGAACTCCGAGGACGCGCAGTCGAGCGCGAGCGCGACCTGCTCGCCGGCCTTGAGGCCCGCGGCCTGGATCGCCTCCATGATGACGGCGAGCGCCTCCTCGTTGGAGGAGAGGCTCGGCGCGTAGCCGCCCTCGTCGCCGACGCCGGTCGCGGCGCCCTTGCCCTTCAGCACCTTCTTCAGCGCGTGGAAGATCTCGGCCCCGTACCGCAGCGCCTCGGCGAAGGACGGCGCGCCGAGCGGCACGACCATGAACTCCTGGATGTCGACGTTCGAGTCGGCGTGCGCCCCGCCGTTCAGGATGTTCATGAGCGGGACCGGCAGCGTCCGCGCGCCTGCGCCGCCGACGTACCGGTACAGCGGCAGGTCGTGGGCCTTCGCGGCGGCCTTCGCCGCGGCGAGCGAGACACCCAGGATCGCGTTCGCGCCGAGCTTGGACTTGGTAGGCGTCCCGTCGAGCTCGATCATGCGCTGGTCGAGCGCCGCCTGGTCGGACGCGTCCATCCCGACCACCGCCGGGCCGATCGCGTCCACCACGTTCGCGACCGCCTTCCGGACGCCCTTTCCGAGGTAGCGGCTCTTGTCGCCGTCCCGGAGCTCGAGCGCCTCGTGCTCGCCGGTCGACGCGCCGGACGGCACCGCCGCCCGCCCGACGTCGCCCGTGCCCACCGCCACCTCGACCTCTACCGTCGGATTGCCGCGGGAGTCGAGGATCTCGCGCGCGGTCACGTTGATGATCTCGGTCATCACTGGAACCCTCCTCCGGGCGGGGCGACGCGAGGGCGCGCCGCACGTCCGCCGAGGTCGGGCAATGTGCCCGCCGGCCCACTCCGACGTCAAACGATTTCGCGGACCGGGCGGCCCCTAAAGAAAACGAGCGCGAGACCTCGCGGCCCGCGCCCCGCCTGGCGCCGTTTCGCCCCTGGCGAACGGCGTCCTGCTACCCGGAGTAGTCGATGATGACGACGCCGCGGTCCCGATCCTCGTCGCGATCGTCGTCGTGGCGGTCCCGCGGCTCGGCGGGCGCGGACGGGACGGGCAGCTCGACGACCGGGCGGTCGTCGCGCTCCTTCTGGCGTTCGCGCCGCTTGATCTCCTCGATGACGTAGGCGTCCAGCATCGCTCTCTCCGTGCCACGTCTCGCCGGGTCTGCCCGAGTCACTTCGGCTGCAATCCGCGTTCCTCCGCGGGTGCCTTCCCTCCTCCGGTGCACGTGCCGCTACTCATAACGACTCCGCGGAGCGCTGCACGATTCAAGAGCCCCTGCCTGGGACCGCATATCTAGGAAACACCCGGTCCTCCAGGGGTGTCAAGACGACGCGCCGGTACGCCGTGCGCATGCACCGGTGGCGTGCGAGCGGGCATGCAAAGGTTGCTCAGGGGTTGCTCAAGCGGCGCTCAGGGCGTGACCGGCGCGAACGGGTGACGCTCTTGGACGACGGCGTCATCCCTCCTCGGCGCGTCGCTTGAACGCGTGCAGGGTGCGCGGGAGCTGGACCCTCGTGAGCTCGTCGCTGACGCGATCGATCACGGACTGGGGGACGAGCGGCGGCTTCGAGAGGTGCACCTCGACCGAGTACCGCGCGCGCGTGCGGGAGCCCTCCGGCGCGAGCTCCCATGAGCCGTTCGAGACCTTCATCAGCTCGCCGGACACGAGCGACCACGCCACGCGCGAGGGGCGCAGCTCCTCGTGCCGGAGCAGGTAGCGGATCCGCTTGATGCCGAGGTCGAGCTCGTACTCGACCTCGCGGATGCCCGCCCGCTCCTCGCGCGGACGGCACGCCTTGATGCCCGGCACGAACTCGGGGTACCGCGCGTAGTCGACGATGACGTCGTAGAACCGCTCGACCGGCACCTCGATGAGGATCTCCTCCGTGACCGCCGCCATGTCCGCTCCTCGCGCCCTGCCCGGGCGCCTCGGGTCTAACCCGGCCAGGCGCGCGCCGCGACCTGGCCTCGTCGCGCCCCGCCGCTACCACCCGTAGTTGGGGCTCCGCGTGAAGTGGTGGATCGTCTCGATGTACCGCACGGTCCCCGTCTTCGACCGCATGACCACCGAGTGGGTCCGGGCGCCGTCGCCGGTGAAGCGGACGCCCTTCAGGAAGTCGCCGTTCGTCACCCCGGTCGCCGCGAACATCACGTTGCCGCCCGCCAGCTCCTCCGCCGTCATCACGCGGTCGAGGTCCTTCATCCCGTACCGGCGGGCGCGCTCGCGCTCCTCGTCGTTCCGGAACTGGAGCCGGCCCTGCATGTCGCCGCCCAGGCAGCGGATCCCGGCGGCGGAGATGACGCCCTCCGGCGCGCCGCCGATTCCCATGAGGACGTCGACGCCCGTGTCCGGGAGGCACGTGTTGAGCGCGCCGGCGACGTCGCCGTCCCCGATGAGCTTGATGCGGGCACCCGCCGCGCGGATCTCGCGCACGAGCGCGTCGTGACGCGGGCGGTCGAGGACCACCACGGTGAGGTCCTCGACGTACTTGCCGAGCGCCGCGGCGACGCGGCGCAGGTTCTCGGTCGGGCTCCGCCGCAGGTCCACCGCGCCCCGCGCGCCGGGTCCCACGGCGATCTTCTCCATGTTGGTGTCGGGCGCGTGCAGGAGCCTGCCCTTCTCCCCCATGGCGATGACGCTGATCGCGTTCGGCGCGCCGGTGGCGCAGAGGTTCGTGCCCTCGAGCGGGTCCACCGCGATCTCGAGCTCCTGGTCGCCGTCGCGGCCGCGGCCGACCTTCTCGCCGATGTACAGCATCGGCGCCTCGTCCTGCTCGCCCTCGCCGATGACGACCTCGCCCTTGATGGCGATGTCGGCGAACGCCTGCCGCATCGCCTCGACCGCGGCCTGGTCGGCGCCGTTCTTGTCGCCGCGGCCCATGAGGCGCGCGGACGCGAGCGCGGCGGCCTCGGTGACGCGGACCACTTCCAGCGCGAGGTTGCGATCCATGCTCACTCCTTCGACACGGCGCCGGAGAGCGCCTCGCCCGACGAGAGCCGGTCGAGCAGCTCGCGCGGCAGCCGCTGGACACGGCCCTCGAGGTCGATGCACGCGTGGACGGTGAAGCCGGTGGCGAGGAGATCGTCGCCGCGCACGAGCCGGTAGCCGAAGCGCGCGGAGGCGCGCCGCGCCTCGACGAGCGAGGTCTCGACGGCGACGAGGTCGTCGTACCGGGCCGGGAGCTTGTAGCTCACGCCCACCTCGGCGACCGGGAGGCGGAGCCGGTAGCTCGCCTCGAAGTCGCGGTAGCGGAGCCCCTTGGCGCGGATGAACTCGTTCCGCCCGGCCTCGAAGTAGCGGAGGTAGTTCGCGTAGTAGACGACGCCCATCTGGTCGGTGTCGCCGTAGATGACGCGGAGCTCGGTCTTGACCACGGCAGGCTCTCCCGGCCGGCTCGGCGCCGGCGGCACGAGACGCGGCGTGCGCGTCCGCTATGCGCTCTCGATGCGGATGAGGCGCGTCGGCGCGAGCGTGGTCGGATCCCGATCGATGAGCGCGATGGCCGCCCTGAGATCCGCCTCGCGCGCGACGTGCGTGACGATGACGAGCGGCACCGGCTTGCCCTGATCGTTCTGCTCGCGCTGCTGCACCGCGGCGATGGAGATCTTGTGAGCGGCGAGCTGGGACGCGATCCGCGCGAGCACGCCCGGCGCGTCCTGCACCGAGAAGTGCAGGTAGTACGCGCAGCGCACCTCGTCGTGCGGCCGGAGCCCGACGAGCGGCTTCGCGGGCGGGAGCGGCACGCGGCCCGGGCTGCCGGCGAGGATGTTCCGGGTGAGATCGATGATGTCGGACACCACCGCGCTCCCGGTGGGCATCGCGCCCGCGCCCTGGCCGTAGAGCATCGACGGGCCGAGCGCCTCGGACTGGAGCACCACCGCGTTCATCGCGCCGCGGACGCCCGCGAGGAGCGAGCCGGCCGGGATGAACGCCGGGTGGACGCGCGCCTCGAGCTGGTCCGGGCCGCCGTTCGACGACGTGCGCCGCGCGACGGCGAGGAGCTTCAGGGCGTAGCCGAACTCGCGCGCCCACCGGAAGTCCTCCGGCTTGAGCGACATGATGCCCTCGGTGAGCACGTCCTGCGGGCGGATCCGGGCGCCGAAGGCGAGCTGGGCGAGCACGCAGAGCTTCTGCGCGGCGTCGCCGCCCGACACGTCCAGGGTCGGGTCCGCCTCGGCGTACCCGAGCCGCTGCGCCTCGGCGAGGGCGGTCTCGATGGGCTCGCCGCGCTCGGCCATCGCGGTGAGGATGAAGTTGGTCGTGCCGTTCACGATGCCGTGCAGCGCGTTGATCCGGTCGGACGCGAGCGCCTCGCGGAGCGTGCGGATGATCGGCACGCCGCCGCAGACGGCGGCTTCGTAGTAGACGTCCACGCCCTTCTCGCGGGCGAGCCGGAAGATCTCCTCGCCGCGCGCCGCGAGGAGCGCCTTGTTCGCCGTGACGACGTGCTTGCCGCGCTCGAGCGCGCTCCGGACGAGGTCGAAGGCCTGATCGACGCCGCCGATGAGCTCGACCACCACGGCGATCTCCGGATCCTCGACGAGGTCCTCGAGGCGCGTCGTGAGGAGCGCGCGGTCCACGTCGAGGGGCCGCCCCTTCTCCGGGTCTCGCAGCGCGATCCGGCGGACGACGATCCGGGCCCCGAGGCGCGCCTCGATGTCCCCCGCGTGCTTGCGGAGGATGGAGAGCACGCCCCCGCCGACCACGCCGAACCCGGCGATCCCGATCCCGACCTCGCGCATCGCTATCGCCCCCCGACCTGGTAAGCCTTGAGCACCGCCCGGACCTGCGGCGTGACCTCGCCCTTCACCACCGCGAACGTCTCGATCCGCACGGGGCCCACGCCCGGCGCGTACGTGATCTCGAGCACGTGATCCGTCTCCGCGCTCGCGCGGTTGTGCGCCCGCACGCGGACGCAGCCGTCGAACGTCCCGGCCGGCGTGGCGACGGTCTCACCGACGCCCGCGATCTCGAAGCGCTCGGTCGAGCTCACCGACACGACCGACGACCACGCGGCGCCCTTCTCGAGCGGCGCGCAGAGCAGCCGCCGCAGCCGATCGTGGACGCAGTCGCGATCCGCGCGGAGCTCGCCGCGCTCGTTGTCGCGGAAGTAGCCGTCAGCGGTGCGCTCGAGGATCCGGACGGTGCGGGTCTCGCCGCGGCTCCCTGGCGGGAGGGCGGGCGACTCGTCGACGTAGGTCCAGGCGTGGCCGACGGCGAGCGGGAAGTAGTCGGCGGGCGCCGGGCCGGCGGCGCCGGCGCGCGTCGCGGCGGGCGTCGCGGCCGACGGACCGTGGGCGCACGCGGCGGCGAGCGCGAGGAGCGGGAGCGCAGAGCGGAGCGTCATCACGGGGCGCATCTTAGCGGAAACCGGGAGCGCGGGGGCCGGACGGCGACACCCACTCGCGGGCGGCCGGGCGGGGGCCGCTCACCGCTCCGCGGCGACGCGCGCCGCCTCGCGGTCGCGCGCGCGCATCTCCTCGAGCGCCTCGCGCGCGGCGCGCTGGACGCGCGGGTCGGGGTGGCCGGCCTCGACCGTGAGCAGGTACCCGCGCGCCTCCGGGCCGCCGATGTCCCCGATGATCCGCGCCACGCGCGCCGCGAGCGCGTCGTCGCCCTTGCGGGAGACGTCGATGAGCGGCCCGACGGCGCGCGGATCGTGGATCTGGGCCAGCGCGCCGACCGTGCGGTGCACGACGTCGGGGTCGGGATCCGAGAGCCGCTGGACGAGCGCGGGGACGGCCGCCGGATCGCGCCGCTCGGCGAGCGCGCGCACCGCGTGGCCCCGGAGGCGCGAGTCCGGCGACGCCAGGTCGGCGATCACCTCGCGCATGGGCTTCACCGCCTCCGCCCGGGCGATCGCAAGCCCGCCCGCCGCCTCGCGGGCCGCCGCGGCGAGCGCTCGAGACCAGCCCTCGGCGGGAGCGGACCCGCCGAGCGGCGCCGCCCCGGTGCCGGACTCTCGCGCCGTGAAGCCGGAGGCGCCCTCGGCGGGCGCGAGCTCGAGCTCGACGGTCACCTCGGCCACGAGCCCGCCGCCCCCGTGCGCGGGCGTCACCTTCACCGTGAGCACGTCGACTCGGGCGCGGTGCGCCGTCCGCGGATCACCGCCGCGGAAGCCGGAGGCGCCGAGCGCGTCCCGCGCCGCGCGTTCGAGGGTGCCCTCGTCCAGGCCCGCTTCGCGCAGCGGATCCGCGAGCGCGCCCTGTGCGACCCGGATCGCGCCGACCTCGACGGCCGGGGTCCGGTGACAGCCGCTCGCGACGGCGACCAGCGCGGCCGCGAGCCAGACGGTGGCGTGGAGGGCGGGGCGCATCAGGCGGTCATCCCCCGTCGCTGCCCTCGCCCGGCAGCGGCGGCGGCAGCGGGGGTGGAGACACCTGAGCCTCGCCGGCGGGCGACTCGGCCGGCGGCGCCGGAGGCGCGTCCGCGCCCGGTCCGGCGGCCGCGCTCGCAGCGTCCCCCTCGGGACCCGGCGGCGTCCCGGCGGCCGGAGCGCCCGCCGCGGCGGCGGCTCCCTCGCGGCCCCGCCCGCGTCCACCGCGGCGGCGGCGGCGACGGCGGCGGCGGCGGCGCTCGCCCGCGGCGCCGGGCTCGGCGCCGGGGGCGGCCTGGGCGGCGACGCCGCCCTCGGCGGTTCCCTCCTCGCCCTCCCCCTCCTCGCCCTCGTCGCCCTCCGGACCCTCGTCGCCGTCCTCGTCGGACCCGGCGACCTCCGTCGCGACCACCGCGGGAGACTCCGCGGGCAGCTCGGCCGCGACGACGACGATGCTCGGTCCGGGCTCCGCCGCGGCGCCGGACTCGGCAGCCGCATCGGCCGTCAGGGACACCGTCTCCACGGTCCCCGGCGCGCGCTCCTCGCGGCGCTCGCGGCGCTCGCGCGGCTCGCGGTCCTCCCGGCGGTCGCGATCGCGCTCCTCGCGCCGCTCGCCGCCACCGCCCTCGCGCCGCTCCCGCTCGTCGCGCTCCTCGCGCCGGGCGCGCCGGGCCGCCTCCTCCTTCTCGGCGGCCTCCGCGGCGGTCTTGAAGAACGGCTCGTCGATCTCGGGGACGACCACCGGCACACACCCGACGCCGGCGTCCGCGAATGCCTCGGCGAGCGCCTCGCCGCAGAGGAGCAGCACGGGGAGCTGCCCGGCCGCGCTCGCGTCGCCGCGGGCGTCGCGCGCGGCGTCGCCCGCCGTGACGACGACGCCGATCTGCGCGCCGTAGTGGCCGAGGTCGCGGCGCAGGTCGGTGACGTCGCGCCGTCCGGCGTCCGCGCCGGTCCGCAGGATGCGGATGCCGTGGCGAACGTCCGCGAGCCCGAGCTTCCGGCGCCCCGTGTAGATGACGTGCTCGCGCCCGCGCTTCGCGACCTTGAGCTCGCGGAACCCGAGCTTCTCGAGCATCCGCGCGGCGACGTGCTCCACCGTGGGGCCGTCGCACTCGCGGAGCCGCTTCCGGAGCGCGGCGAGCGCGGCGCGGCGGAGGTCGCCGGGCGCTGCGGCGACCGCGCGCGCCGGCACGGCCACCGGCCGCTCGCCGGGCTCGGGCTGCGCGACGAGCGTCACCGTGTCGCCCTCGAGCTGGAACAGCGGGCGGCGGCCCGCCGACTCGCGGCGGCGGTTGTCCTCCGCGAGCGCGCTCGAGAGCGACGAGAGGTCGCGCACGAACGCGTCCGGCATGAGCGCGCGCTCGGCGCCCTGCGTCGCGATCTCGACGACCGAGAGCGGCCGCGCGGCGCCGGCGAGGATCTCGTAGGCGACCTCGGCCGGTGGCGGGAAGCGCTTCCGGCGCTCCTCGCCCTCCTCGCGGCGGCGGGCGCGGCCCTCGCCGCGCCCGGTGGCACGAGCGAGCTCGCGGGACGGGATCGGGTGTCGCTCGTTGCCCCGGTAGGGTAGCTCACCCTCCGGCGGGGGCTCGACCAGGCTGTCGAGCCCCTGCGGGTCCTCGTCGAGTCCCCACTCCGCGAGCGCGAAGGTGCCCTGCTGGACGGCCCAGAGCCGCCGGTCCGGATGGGGCAGGCGACAGTGCGCGGCGAGCTGATCCGCCATCGTCTCCTCGGGGATCTTGCCCACGTGGTCGAGCAGGTTCTCCCGGGCGGCGATCTCCGCGATCTTCTTGAAGTGGAGAGGCTTCCCCTCGCGCCGCAGCACCTCGATGGCGGCTTCGGTGAAGGTCATGTACGTCCCTGAGGTAGGAGGTCTTGCAAGGTGTCGGGGCCACGCGGGCGAACGAAGCGCCGCCCGGGGCCGCGCGGAAGCCGACATCTTCATGCCCACCTGGCGCCCTGTCAATGTTGAAAGTGCTCCTGATTCCGCGAAGATTCTAGAGATCTCATGATCCGGATCCGCACCGGCACTGCCTGGCGTCACGACCCGCGGCTCCCCGCGATGCTGGGGCGGGTGCGCACGGCCGGTCAGGCGACCGTCCGATCCATCGTGGACGCCCTCGCCATCGAGGTGGACGGGGTGGACCTCGCCGCCGGGCGCGCGGAGGGCCCGCTCCTGCCGTCGCTCGAGGCGCTCCTGCGCGCCGTCGCGCGCGTGATCGGCGGCGCGTCGCACGCGACCGTGGCGTTCCCGGACGGCGGGCTCGAGCTCTTCGTCCGGCGCCGCGGCGGCAGCGCGCTCCTCACGATCGTGTCGGTGGCGCGGCCGTCGCGCGTCCTCGCCCGGGACGTGGAGGTCGAGCTGGAGGCGCTCTCCGCGGCCGCTCTCGACGCGGCGGCGGACTTCTGCCGCGAGCTCGCCGAGGTGGCGCCGGACGCGACCGGGGGCGCCCGGCGGCTCCGGGCGGCCGCCCGCGACCTCCGCCGCGTCGAGGCGGCGCCCGCCCCGGCGCCTGCGCCGAGCGGCCGCGCCCCCCGGCCGCGCGCCGGCCGCGGCGGGCCGGTCGCCTGCCTGTTCGAGCTGCACGACGACGACGGCGTCCTGCGGGCGTATCCCGGCGGCCGGGCGGACCTCGGCTCGCTCCTCGCCCCCGGAACGGTCACGCTGCGCGCGGCGGACGGCACCGAGATCCTCACGATGCCGGGGTTCCCCTTCCTCGCCCTCCGCGATCTCACCGCGGTCGCGCGCGACGTGCTCCGGGCGCTCCAGCGCGGCGAGGCGCGGCACGTCGCGACGCTCGCCCGCCCCGGCCGTGGCGGCCCGCTGCCGGTGGCGCTCGACCTCGCGGGCGGCCGGGTCTCCGCCGGCGGTGTCGAGGCGCCCTGCCCGCCCCTCGACCTCGTGCGCGCCGTCGCCAGCGCCGCCCTCGAGCTCGGCCGGGCGGCCCGCGCGCTCAACCCGCGCCAGGCCGAGAACGCGTTCCTCGTCGAGCTCGAGGCCTCCGCCGCCGATCGGCTCGCGCTCGCCGAGGAGCTCGCGGGCGGCGATCGCACCGGCGCCGCCGTCACGTCCGCACGGTCCCCTGCGCCGCGAACACCCTCGCAGGAGCCGCTCGGTCCGGGCCGGCTCCGGCGGCTCGCGTTCCGCCGCCGGCTCGCGCTCGACGTCGGGCGGCCGGCGGGCGCGGGGCTCGTCGCGGTGGGGCGCCTCGTCGTGGCGGCGGGCGCGGACGGGCTCGCCGCGGTGGACCTCGCCGGCGGCACCGTCGCGTGGCGCGCCGACGGGTGCGACTTCGCCGCGGCGCTGCCCGGAGCGGTCCTCGTCGTGCGCGGCGACCGGCTCGCCGCGCACGCGCTGCGCGGCGGGCGGCTGCTCTGGTCGCGGCCGCTCCCCGGCGCCGCCCCGACCGCCGCGATCGCGCTGGCGCGCGGGCCCTGGGCGATCGCCGAGCGCGGCGCGCTCACGGGCGTCGACCCCGGCACAGGGCGGACGCTCTGGCGGTTCGCGCCGCCCGCGGCCGGCGCGCTCTCCGCGCGCGCCTTCGGCGGCATCGCCGCCGTGACGGCCGACACCGGCTTCCTCTACGGCGTGGACGCCGCCGGGCGGAACGCGTGGCGGGTGCGCGGACCGGGACCGTTCCTCGGCGGGGCCGCCGCGGCGGCCGGGGCCTGCCTGGCGCTGGCGGAGGCGGGCGCCGGATCCGCGCTCCTCGCCGTCGACCCTGCGTCCGGCGTGCGCCTCTGGGAAGCGCCGCTGGAGCTCCTGCCGGCGGGGCCGCCCGTCGCGTGGGGCCGGCGCGTGGCGGTGGGCGGCACGGTCGGCGGCGATCCGGCGGTCACCGTGCTCGAGCGGACCGGCGCCTCCGCGTGGACCGCCGCGCCGGACCTCGACGGCGCGCCAAGGCTCGCCCCGATCGGCGCCCTGCTCGCCGTCCGCGGCGCTTCCGGCGCGCTCGTGGCGCTCGGGCGCGACGGGAGCGCGTCGTGGTCGCGCCCCGCCGCGCCCGGCCCCCCACCGCCGGACGCGGCGGCGCCGGTCGCGGCGCGCGGGCTCCTCCTCGTCTCGGGCGAGGGCGTCGCTTGCCTCGACGCAGAGTCCGGCGAGTTGCTCGGCGCGATCCCCGGCGTCGCGCCGGTGCGGCTCTTCTCCGACGGCGCGCTCAGGCTCGCGGCGATGGACGCGGACGGCGTGGTGACGGTGCTCGGGCTCGCGACGCACCTCAGCGTCGTCGCGCCGTGACGCGCGCGGGGGCTACACGCCGAGGAACAGCCGCTTCCCGAAGTTCAGGGCGAGATCCGCGTCGAAGATCTTCTGCGCGGAGGTCTCGATGTCGTACGGCACCCGGTGGTACTCGACCGTGCGTGCCTCGCTGTCGTAGAGCACGTAGCACGCGCGGTTGTCGCAGTCGCGCGGCTGCCCGACGGAGCCCACCGAGACGACGTACTTGTGACCCCGGCGGAGCCCGAACTTCGCCGCGACGACCTCGTTCACCTCGCCCCCGGGCTGCAGCGCGAACGTCTTGCAGAGGTGCGAGTGCCCCACGAAGCTCACGTCGGCGAGGCGCGCGGCGTGCGGGAGGAGCTCCTTCGCCTGCTCCATCGCGAACACGTACTCGTACGCCTCGGGGTTCACCGGGTTCCCGTGGCTGAACGTGGCGCCGTCGAGCGCGTGGACGTACGAGAGCGTCCGCAGCCACTCCAGGTGATCGGGGTCGATGCGGGACGCCGTCCAGTCGAGCGCGTGCCGGGCGGCGTCATAGTAGAAGCTGTAGTCCATCCGCCCCGACACGGCCGCGTCGTGGTTCCCGAGCAGCGTGACCGCGGAGACCTTCCGCACCAGCGCGCAGCACTCGTTCACGCTCGCGCCGTAGCCGACGACGTCGCCCAGGCACACGATCCGGTCCGGACGGTGTCGCTCGAGCGCGGCGAGCGTCTCGGTCAGCGCCTCGAGGTTCGAGTGGATGTCGGAGATGATCCCGATGCGCATTCGCGGGCCCGGCGCGGCGGATGGTAGCCGCGGGGCCGAATGCGCGTCAACGGGGGGTTCCACTCCCGTTGAACAGGTCCGCCTCGAGCTCGTCGAAGTGGGCGAGCGTGCGCGCCTCGGCGTACCGGCTGCGGATCTCCTCCGGCGTGAGCGTGCGCAGCCGGTCGAGGGAGAACTGCTCGACGGTGAAGCTCGCGAGCACGCTCCCGAGCACGATGGCGCGGCGCATGGTCGCGTGATCGTGCCCGCCGCAGCGGGCGAGGTAGCCCATGAACCCACCCGCGAAGCTGTCACCGGCGCCGGTCGGGTCGAAGACGGACGCGAGCGGCACGGCGCAGGCCGCGAAGACCTCGTCGCCGGAGAAGAAGAGGGCCCCGTACTCGCCGCGCTTGATCACGATCGCGCGGGGGCCGAAGGACAGGATCTTCCGCGCCGCCTTCACGACGTTGTGCTCGCCCGCGAGCTGGCGCGCCTCGGCGTCGTTCACGAAGAGCATGTCGACGCGCTCGAGCGTCCGGAGCAGGCTCTCGCGCTTCGACGTGATCCAGTAGTTCATGGTGTCGCAGCCGACGAACCTCGGGCCCTTCACCTGGTCGAGGACCGCGCGCTGCAGGTCCGGGTCGATGTTCCCGAGGAACACGTACTCCGAGTCCCGGTAGTGCGCCGGAAGCTCGGGCTGGAACGTGGCGAACACGTTGAGCTGCGTGTCCAGGGTGTGCGCGGTGTTGAGGTCGAACTCGTAGCGACCCTTCCACCGGAACGTCCGGCCGGGGCGGCGGACCAGCCCGGCGAGGTCGATGCCGCGGGACCCGAGGAACCGGACGTGCTCCTCGGGGAAATCCTCCCCGACCACGGCGACCACGCGCGTCGGCCCGAAGAAGCTCGCGCACGTCGAGAAGTACGACGCGGAGCCGCCGAGCACGTCCTCCCGGCGGCCGAAGGGGGTCTCGAGGGAGTCGAGCGCGACGGAGCCGACGACGAGGAGGGACATGCGGGACCTTTCGGCGCGGGGGCGCCGCGGGAGCGTGGGAGCGGGCTCTTCCTAGCCCGCCGCCGGCGCGCGGGTCAACGGCTCGCCGTCCGGGGTGGCCCGCCGCCGCGGGTCGCCGGGGCCGCCCTCCGCCGCGAGCTGGCCGCAGGCGGCCGAGATGTCACGGCCGCGGTTCTTGCGGATGACCGCCGTGACGTTCCGCGCGACCAGCACCGCCTGGAACGCCTCGACCCGCTCCGGCGCGGGGGCGCCGAAGCCGAGCCCCGGGTTCTCGTTGTACGGGATGAGGTTCACCTTGGCCGGGATGCCGCGAAGGAGGCGCGCGAGCCGCTCCGCGTCCTCCGAGGCGTCGTTCACGCCGCCGAGGAGCACGTACTCGAACGTGATCCGCCTTCCCTGCTTCATCGGGAACTCGCGGCAGGCGCGGAGCAGCTCGGCGAGCGGGTACCGCCGGTTGATCGGCATCAGCGCGTCGCGCTGGGCGTCCGTCGTCGCGTTCAGCGACACCGCGAGCTTCACCTGCGTCTCCTCTCCCAGCCGGCGCATCACCGGGACGAGGCCGGAGGTGGAGACCGTCACGTGTCGATGGGAGAAGTTCGGGCCGTCCTCGGAGAGGAGGATGTCGAGCGCCGCCTTCAGGCTGCGGTAGTTCGCGAGCGGCTCGCCCATGCCCATGAACACGAGGTTCGTGAGAGGGCGCGGCCCCTCCCCCTCGCCGAGCTCCACGAGCCGCCGGTTCGCCCGGTGCACCTGGTCGACGATCTCCCCCGGGGTGAGGTTCCGGGCGAGCCCCATCGTCCCGGTGAGGCAGAACGTGCAGCCGACGGCGCAGCCGACCTGGGACGAGACGCAGAGCGTCTTCCGGTCGGACTCGGGCATGTAGACGGACTCGACCAGCTTCCCGTCGGCGGTGCGCCAGGTCCACTTGATGGTGCCGTCGACGGACCGCTGCTCGGTCGCGCGCTCGAGCGTCACCAGCTCGGTCCGCGCCGCCAGCGCGTCGCGGAGCGCGCGGGGGACGTCCGTTATCTCGTCGAGCGTCGCCGCGCCCTTCAGGTGGAGCCAGCGGTAGAGCTGCCGGGCCCGGAACGGCCGCTCGCCGAGCGCCGCGACGAGCGCCGCGAGGTGCTCGGGGGGGAGGGACCGGAGGTCGGGCCTCGCGAGGTCGGGGTGCTCCATCGCGTCCTCTCTTAAGCCCGGGCCGCGGGCTGCGCGACCTCGTGCGCCGCCCCCGGGGCGTCCGCGCGCCGGGCGATCTCGACGCGGGTGACCCGGCGCTCGTCGCCGGCGCGCACCGTGAAGGTGAGCCCGTCCCAGGTCAGGATCGCGCCGACGGCCGGGACGCGCCCGGCGGTGGCGGTCACGAACCCGCCCAGCGTCTCGTAGTCGCCTTCCTCGGGGAACCGGATCTCGGGCGGCCGCGCCCCCTCCTGCCCGGCCGGCGTCTCGCCCAGCCGCTCGTTCAGGAACGCCTCGAGGTCGTGCAGCGGCACCGCGGCGTCCGCGAGCCACACGCCGGCGGCGACGGCCTTCACCGGCGCCGCCTCGACGTCCGCCTCGTCCTGGATCTCGCCGACGATCTCCTCGATCACGTCCTCGAGGGTCACCAGGCCGCTCGTCCCGCCGAACTCGTCCACCACGACGGCGAGGTGCGTCCGGCGGCGCTGCATCTCTTTCAGGAGCCGCGAGATCTTCATCCCCTCCGGCACGAAGAACGCCGGCTTCAGGTACCGCTCGAGCGCGATCGTCTTCTGGGGATGCCGGACCTCCTGGATGATCTCGCGGACGAGGAGGATCCCGACGATGTTGTCGACGGAGCCCTCGTACACCGGCATGCGGCTGTACGGGTTCTCCGTCACGATCCGGACGAGGTCCTCGGGGGCGGCCTCCCGGTCGATGGCCACCATCCGCGTCCGCGGGACCATGATCTCCTTCGCGACGCGGTCGGCGAACTCGAGGACGCTGTTCAGCAGCTCCTCCTTCACCTCGTCGAGGACGCCCTCGCGCGTGCCCATCTCGATGAGGTACTCGATCTCCTCGCTCGTCACCGCCGGGCCGGCCGCGCCGGCCTTGCCGCCGCCGAACACCGCGAACAGCGCGCCCGTCGCGCGGGTCACGAAGGCGGAGACCGGCCAGAGCAGCACGGACAGGGTCCGTGCGAGCGGGATCGCGGCGAGCGAGAACCGCACCGGGTGCCGCTTCCCGAGCGTCTTCGGGATGATCTCCCCGAAGAAGAGGATGACGAGCGTCGTCACCGCGGTGGTCGCGGCGACGACGGTCGGAAGGTTCCAGCCGGTCCAGGCGGCGAGGTCCCCGGCGAGCGACGCCGCGAGCGCGCCGGCCCCGATGTTCACGAGGGTGTTGCCGATGAGGAGCGTGGAGAGGACCCGCTCCGGATGGTCGATCCAGATCCCGAGCAGGCGCGCGCGCCGGCCGCCGCCGTCCCGCAGCTGCCGCGCCCGCGCCTCGCCCAGCGCCGTGAGCGCCGTCTCGGTGCCGGAGCAGAACGCCGACCCGAGCAGGAAGACGACCGCGACGATCCACTTCCACGCCGGTACTGCTGACTCCAAAGACGCCTCTCCTTCGCTCCAGAAAACGACGAAGCCCGTCCCCGGAGAGGGACGGGCAACGTCATTCTAACCCGAAGCGGCAGAGCGAGCGGACTTCCGGTCGGGGGAACGTCCGCTCGTCCTCCGTGATCTCGCGGGGTTACGCCTACTTCTTCCACTCGTACGCGTGGATCTGCACCTCGGGGAAGAAGTACGAGACCTCGATCTTCGCGTTCTCGGGGCTGTCCGACCCGTGGACGGTGTTCTTCTCGATGTTCGTCGCGAAGTCCTTCCGGATGGTGCCGGGAGCCGCCTTCGCGGGGTCCGTCGCCCCCATGATCTCGCGGTTCTTCGCGACCGCGCCCTCGCCCTCGAGGACCATCAGGACCACCGGGCCGCTCGTCATGAACTTCACGAGGTCCGCGAAGAACGGGCGCGCCTTGTGGACCGCGTAGAAGCCCTCGGCCTCCGCCTTCGACAGCTGCGCGAGGCGGATCGCCACCGGCTTCAGCCCCTTCTCCTCGAACCGGGCGATGACCTTCCCGATGATGCCCTTCTCGACGCCGTCGGGCTTGATGATGGACAGCGTGCGCTCGATCGCCATGGACTGCTCCTCTGCTGGATGATCGGGTGTGGCGGCCCGGCTCACCGTGAGCCTGTCGGACGGCGGCTCACCGTGAGCCCGCCCGGACCGTCGCGCCCGAGGTTGATGTTCGTCGGCGAGCTAGTCGCGCTCGCCCTTCGCGGCCTTCTTGGTCGCCTTGCCGCCGCGCTGCGACGGCGCCGCGCTCCGGACCGCAGCGCCCTTCTTCGGCGGCGTCGCCGCCGCCGGGCGCTTCCCGGTCGTGACCGGGACCGGCTTCGGCTTCGCGCGCCGGCCGAGCGCGTCCTTCATCGCCCGCCCGAGCAGGTGGGGACTGTCGACGACCGTGATCCCCGCCTCCCGCATGGCGGCCATCTTCGCCTCGGCGGTGCCGGTGCCGCCCGAGATCACCGCGCCGGCGTGGCCCATCCGCTTCCCGGGCGGCGCCGTCCGGCCGGCGATGAAGCCCACCACCGGCTTGGTCATGTGGTCCCGGACGAACGCGGCGCCCTTCTCCTCCTCGCCGCCCCCGATCTCGCCGATCATGATGATCGCCTCGGTCTCGGGATCCGCCTCGAACGCGCGGAGGACGTCCACGAAGTCCGTGCCGTGCACCGGGTCGCCGCCGATGCCGACCGCCGTCGACTGGCCGAGCCCGAGATCCGTGAGCTGCTTCACCGCCTCGTAGGTCAGCGTGCCGGATCGCGAGACGACGCCGATGCGCCCCGGCCGGTGGATATGCCCGGGCATGATCCCGATCTTGCACTGCCCCGGCGTGATCACGCCCGGGCAGTTCGGCCCGACGAGGCGCGACTTCGGGCGGCTCTCCACGTACCGGCGCACCCGGACCATGTCGAGGATCGGGATGCCCTCGGTGATCGTGACGATGAGCGGGAGGTCCGACTCCGCCGCCTCGATGATCGCGTCCGCCGCGAACGGCGGCGGAACGAAGATCGCCGCGGCGTTCGCGCCGGTCTCTCGGACGGCGTCCGCGACGGTGTGGAAGATCGGGACGGTGCCCTGGAAGCGCGTCCCGCCGCGGTTCGGCGTGACGCCCGCCACCACGTTGGTCCCGTAGGCGAGCATCTGCTCGGTGTGGAAGCTGCCCGCGGACCCGGTGATGCCCTGGACGAGGACCCGCGTGTTGCGATCGACGAAGACGCTCAAGTGCTGCCTCCCGCTCCCTGGTCGACGTCCGAGCCCGTGTTTCTACGCGGCCCGCGCGGCGTTGACCACCTTCCGTGCGGCGTCTCCGAGGTCGTCGGCGGGGATGATCTTGAGCTCGCTCTGGGCCAGGATGTCCTTCCCGAGCTCGACGTTCGTCCCCTCGAGGCGCACGACGAGCGGGATCGAGAGCCCGACCTGCTTCGCCGCCGCGACGATGCCGTTCGCGATGACGTCGCACTTCATGATCCCGCCGAAGATGTTCACGAGCACGGCCTTCACGTGCGGATCGGAGAGGATGATCTTGAACGCGGCCGTCACCTTCTCCTCGTCGGCGCCGCCGCCCACGTCGAGGAAGTTCGCCGGCGCGCCCCCCGACAGCTTGATGACGTCCATCGTCGCCATCGCGAGGCCGGCCCCGTTCACCATGCAGCCGATGTCGCCGTCGAGGGCGATGTACGAGAGATCGTACTCCTTCGCCTGCGTCTCCTTGGGATCCTCCTCGTCGGGATCCCGCATCGCGGCGATGTCCGGGTGCCGGTACAGCGCGTTGTCGTCGAAGTTCATCTTCGCGTCGAGCGCGAGCACCTCGCCGCCCACGGTGATCACGAGCGGGTTGATCTCGGCGAGCGAGGCGTCCGTCGCGACGTAGGCGTTGTAGAGCCCGGTCGCGAAGCGGACGAATGCGGAGACCGAGTCCCCCTGCAGCCCGAGGCCGAACGCGAGGCGGCGCGCCTGGAACGGCATGAGGCCGGTGAGCGGCGAGATCCACTCGCGGAGGATCTTCTCCGGGTGCTTCGCCGCCACCTCCTCGATGTCGACGCCACCCTCCACCGACGCCATGACGGCGAGCCGGCCCATCTCCCGGTCGAGCGTCATCCCGAGGTAGAGCTCCCGCGCGATCCGGCAGCCCTCCTCGATGTACACCTTCCGGACCTCCTGCCCGTCCGGACCGGTCTGCGGCGTCTTCAGCATCATGCCGAGCATCGCCTCGGCGTGCTGCCGCGCCTCGTCGGGCGAGCGGGCGAGCTTGACCCCGCCCCCCTTCCCTCGCCCGCCCGCGTGGATCTGCGCCTTCACGGCGGAGATGCCGCCCCCGAGCTGGCGGGCGGCCCCCTCGGCCTCGAGCGGGGTCACGGCGAGGTAGCCGCGCGGGACGGCGACCCCGAACCTCCGCAGGATCTCCTTCGCCTGGTACTCGTGGATCTTCACCCGGCTGGTGCTCCTCGGGCCTGGCGTGCACCCGGTCCGTTGCGATGGCGCCGGCGATGCCGGCTCGCCGTTCCCACTACAGCCTGGTCTCGGCGACGGACTTCTTCACGCTCTCGATGGACTTCCCGAGCATCGCCTTCTCCTCCTCGTTGAGGTCGAGCTCGATCACGCGCTCGACGCCCTCGGCGCCGATCACGACCGGCACGCCGAGGAAGAGGCCCTTCACGCCGTACTGCCCCTCGAGGTAGGCGGAGCACGGGAACGACCGCTTCTGGTCGCGGAGGTAGCTCTCGGCCATGGCGACCGCGCTCGAGGCCGGGGCGTAGAACGCCGACCCGGTGCCGAGGAGGGCCACGATCTCGCCGCCGCCCTTGCGCGTGCGCTCGACGATCGCGTCGAGCTTCGACTTCTCCACGAGCTTCGTGAGCGGGGTCCCGTTCACGGAGCAGTAGCGGAGCACCGGCACCATGTCGTCGCCGTGCCCGCCGAGCACCATGGCGGTGACGTCCTGCGGCGACGCGCCCGCCGCGTCCGCGACGAAGAACTGGAAGCGCGCGGTGTCGAGGACCCCGGCCATGCCGACCACCCGGTTCTTCGGGAAGCCGGTGATCTTGTACATCGCGTAGACCATCGAATCGAGCGGGTTCGTCACCACGATGACGAAGGCGTTCGGCGCGTACTGCTTGATCCCCTGCGCCACCTTCGTGATCGCGTCGAGGTTCACCTTGAGGAGATCCTCCCGGCTCATGCCCGGCTTCCGGGGCACGCCGGCCGTGACGATGCAGACGTCGGCGTCCTTGATGATCGAGTAGTCGGTCGTGCCGCCGCCGGTGATGCTCACGTCGAACTTCAGGATGCTCCGCGTCTGCTGGAGGTCGAGCGCCTTCCCCTTGGCGACGCCCTCCATGATGTCGACGAGCACGACGTCGCCCAGGTTCCGCTGCCCGCAGAGCAGCGCCATGGTGCCGCCGATCTGCCCCGCGCCGATGAGCGCGATCTTCTTCCGAGAAGCCATGGGTCTCTCCCTTCGTGAAGAGGAAGCCGCAGCCTACATGTGCTTGATGATCTCGTCCCCGAACTCCGAGCACTTCACCTCGACCGTGTCCGACACCCCCTCCGCCTTCATGAGTCGGGCGAAGTCGTACGTGACCCGGTGCGCGGCGATGGCGCCGTCCATGCCCTTGATGATGAGGTCGGCCGCCTCGTTCCACCCGAGGTGTCGGAACATCATCTCGCCGGACAGGATCACCGAGCCCGGGTTCACCTTGTCGAGGTCGGCGTACTTCGGCGCGGTGCCGTGCGTCGCCTCGAAGATGGCGTGGCCCGTCATGTAGTTCGCGTTGCCGCCGGGGGCGATGCCGATGCCGCCCACCTGCGCGGCGAGGGCGTCGGAGAGGTAGTCGCCGTTCAGGTTGAGCGTCGCGACCACGTCGAACTCCTCGGGGCGCGTGAGCACCTGCTGGAGCGTGATGTCCGCGATGGCGTCCTTCACGAGCAGCTTGCCCGACCCGAGCGCGGCCTTCTGCTCGGCGTTGGCGGCCTCCTCGCCCTTCGACGCCTTCGTGCGCTCCCACTGTTCCCACGTGTAGACCCGGTCCCCGAACTCCTTCTCGGCGAGGGCGTAGCCCCAGTTCCGGAACGCGCCCTCGGTGAACTTCATGATGTTGCCCTTGTGCACGAAGGTCACGCTCTTCCGCTTGAGGCGGAGCGCGTACTCGATCGCCGCGCGGACGAGCCGCTCGGTGCCCTCGCGCGAGACGGCCTTGATGCCGATGCCGGCGGAGCCCGGGAAGCGGATCTTCTTGAACTCCTTCGGGAACTCCTTCTCCAGGAACGAGAGGATCTTCTTCACCTGCTCGGACCCGGCCTCCCACTCGATCCCGGCGTAGATGTCCTCCGTGTTCTCGCGGAAGATCACCATGTCGACCTTCTGCGGGTTCTTCACGGGCGACGGCACGCCCTTGAACCAGCGGACGGGCCTCAGGCAGACGTACAGATCGAGGAGCTGCCGCAGCGCGACGTTGAGGGACCGGATCCCGCCGCCGATCGGCGTGGTGAGCGGGCCCTTGATGCCGATGATGTACTCGCGGAAGGCCTCGACGGTCTCGTCGGGCAACCAGTTGTTGAACTTCGTGAACGCCTTCTCGCCGGCGTACACCTCGGTCCAGGCGATCTTCCGCTTCCCCTTGTAGGCCTTCTCGACCGCGGCATCGAGCACGCGGACGCTCGCGCGCCAGATGTCGCGACCGGTCCCGTCGCCCTCGATGAACGGGAGGATGGGCCGGTCCGGCACGTTCAGCTTCCCGTTGACGAGCGTGATCTTCGCGCCATCCTTCGGCACCACGGGCTTCGCGTCGGCCATGACAGGTGACCTCGTGTGAGAGGAGGGAAGATACGGGCTCTTATCGCGGTCGGCGTACGCTGTAAAGGCAGCAACCGGGGCCAACGGCCCGTAACGGCCCGGTTTTTGGATGACCGCGCCGGTCCGGGATCGGCGGGAGCCGGTCGCTTCACCCGGCAGGTGGCGCGCCCTCTCCGACGCGGCCCGCCGCCGCGGTCGGCTCAGCGGCGCTCGCGCGACATGAGCGCCCGCCCCACGAAGTCGCAGGCGAACTGGTAGGCGATCCGCCCGCTGCGGTCGCCCTTCCGCTGGGACCACAGGATCGCCTCGGTCTCCGCGTCCCGCGTCCACTCCACCGCGCCCCCCACCTTCCGGCCGAGCTTGTCCACCCAGCGCCGGACGACGTCGACGTACAGGTCCTGGCTGAACGGATGGAAGCCGACCCAGAGCCCGAACCGGCCGGACAGCGAGATCTTCTCCTCGACGGCCTCCCCGTGGTGGACCTCGCCGTTCACCAGCATCGCCCCGCGGTTGTCGCTCTCGTACTCCGGGACGAGGTGCCGGCGGTTCGAGGTGACGTAAATGAGGACGTTGTCGGGCAGCGCGTAGACCGAGCCGTCGAGCGCGCTCTTCAGGACCTTGTAGCTGGCGTCGCCGGTCTCGAAGGACAGGTCGTCGGAGAACACGATGAACCGGAACGGCTGCGCCTTCAGTTCGTCGACGATGGCGGGGAGGCTCACGAGATCGTCCTTGTCGACCTGGACGATACGCAGCCCCTTCGCGGCGTACGCGTGGAGCAGCGCGCGCACCAGGGACGACTTCCCGGTACCGCGCGTGCCCCAGAGGAGCGCGTTGTTCGCGGGCAGGCCCTCGAGGAACTGCCGCGTGTTCTCCTCCACGATGCGCTTCTGCGACTCGATGCCGAGGAGGTCGTCGAGATGCATCGCCTCGATGCTCGGGACGGGCTCCATCGTCCCGGAGTAGGTGCTGCGGTGCCAGTTGGCCGCGTGGCAGGTGGCCCAGTCGATCTTCTGGACCGGCTTCGGCAGGAGCGGCTCGAGCGACGAGAGCACGCGCTTCAGCTGAGCGGTGAGTTCCGGATCGAGGCTCACGGTCTCTCCAGTGAAGGGAAAAGGAAACGGGGCAGGGACGCGTTGCCCCTGCCCCGTCGCGGTCCGACGTGCTGCTCGAAGGTGGCTACTCCGCCTTCGCGGACTGCTCGAGGGCGCCGGCCTTCTCGAGGGCGAGCGCCTTCAGGAACTCCCGGTTCAGGCGAGCGATGAACTTCACGTCGATGCCCTTCGGGCAGGCCGCGGCGCACTCGTAGTGGTTCGAGCAGTTGCCGAACCCGTTCTCCGCCATCGCCGTGATCATCGCGGCGACGCGCTCCGGCGCCTCCACCTGGCCCTGGGGCAGCTCGGCGAGCTGCGAGAGCTTCGCGCCGGCGAAGAGCATCCCGGCGCCGTTCGGGCAGGCCGCCACGCAGGCGCCGCACCCGATGCACTCGGCCGCGTCCATCGCGTAGTCGGCCGCGCGCTTCGAGACGGGGATCGCGTTGCCGTCGGGCACGCCGCCCGTGTGGACGGAGACCCAGCCGGCGGCCTGGATGAGCCTGTCGAGGGCGCCCCGGTCGACGATCAGGTCCTTGATGACCGGGAACGCGCGCGCGCGCCACGGCTCGAGGTAGATCACGTCGCCGTCCTTGAACTTCCGCATGTGCAGCTGGCAGAGCGTGGTGCGCTTCTGCCCGCCGTGCGGAATGCCGTTCACGACGGCGGAGCACATGCCGCAGATGCCCTCGCGGCAGTCGTGATCGAAGGCGATCGGGTCCTTGCCCGCCTTGATGAGGTCCTCGTTCACCACGTCCAGCATCTCGAGGAACGAGTGGTGGGGCGTGATGTTCTTGGCCTCGTAGTGCTCGAACCGCCCGGGCTTGTCGGGACCGTCCTGGCGCCAGACGATCAGCTTGATGTTCATCGTCTTGTGATCGGAAGCGTGCGCGCTCATTACTTGTAGCTCCTGACCGCGAGGTGGACGTTCTCGAACTTCAGCGGCTCCTTGTGGAGCTCGGGCTCCTTGCCAACTCCCTTGAACTCCCACGCGCCGACGTAGCAGTAGTTCGCGTCGTCACGCTTCGCCTCGCCGTCCGGGTACTGGTGCTCGACCCGGAAGTGCCCGCCGCAGGACTCCTCGCGGTGGAGCGCGTCGCGGGTGAGCAGCTCGGCGAACTCGAGGAAGTCGGCGGTGCGGCCGGCGTTCTCGAGCTGCTGGTTGAGCTCCGCGCCCGTCCCGGAGACCTTCACGTTCTCCTGGAACTCGGCGCGGATGGCGGGGATCTTCTGCAGCGCGGCCTTGAGCGACTTCTCGCTCCGGGCCATGCCGACGTTCTCCCACATCGTCGTGCCGAGCTCGCGGATGAACTCGGTGACCGTCTTCTTGCCATTCACCCCGAGGAACCGCTCGGTGGACGCCTTCACGTCCGCGATCGACTTCGCGCACTCAGGGTGATCCGCCTTGATGCTGCCCGGCGACTTCACGCCCGCGAGGTAGCCCGCGATCGTGTACGGGATGACGAAGTAGCCGTCCGCGAGGCCCTGCATGAGCGCGCTCGCGCCCAGGCGGTTCGCGCCGTGGACCGAGAAGTTCGCCTCGCCGAGCACGAAGAGGCCCGGCACGTTGCTCATGAGGTTGTAGTCCACCCAGAGGCCGCCCATCGAGTAGTGCGGCGCCGGGTAGATGCGCATCGGCCGCTTGTAGGCGTTCTCGTCGGTGATCCGCTCGTACATCTCGAAGAGGTTGCCGTACCGCTCGCGGATCTTGTCCTCGCCCACGCGCTTGATGGACGTGGAGAAGTCGAGGTAGACGCCGCGGCCGCCGGGGCCGACGCCGCGGCCGTCGTCGCACTGCTCCTTCGCGGCGCGGGACGCGATGTCACGCGGGGCGAGGTTGCCGAACGACGGGTACTTCCGCTCGAGGTAGTAGTCGCGATCCTCCTCGGGGATCGAGTTCGGATCCTTGTTGCAGTCCTCCTTCTTCTTCGGCACCCAGCAGCGGCCGTCGTTGCGGAGCGACTCGGACATGAGCGTCAGCTTCGACTGGTAGTCGCCCGCCTGCGGGATGCACGTCGGGTGGATCTGCGTGTAGCAGGGGTTCGCGAGGTAGGCGCCCTTCTTGTGCGCCTTCCAGATCGCCGTGACGCTGCAGCCCATCGCGTTGGTCGACAGGTAGAAGACGTTCACGTACCCGCCGGTCGCGAGGACGACCGCGTCGCCCACGTGCGTGCGGACCTCGCCGGTCGTGAGATCGCGCACCGTGATGCCCTTCGCCTCGCCGTCGATGATGACGAGGTCGAGCATCTCCGTGCGCGCGAACATCTTCACCGTGCCGGCCTTGATCTGCCGGGACAGCGCCGAGTACGCGCCGAGGAGCAGCTGCTGGCCGGTCTGGCCGCGGGCGAAGAAGGTGCGGGAGACCTGGGCGCCGCCGAAGGACCGGTTGTCGAGGTAGCCGGCGTAGTCGCGGGCGAACGGCACGCCCTGCGCGACGCACTGGTCGATGATGTTGTTCGACACCTGCGCGAGCCGCCAGACGTCGGCCTCACGGGCGCGGAAGTCGCCGCCCTTGATGGTGTCGTAGAAGAGCCGGTAGATGCTGTCGCCGTCGTTCGGGTACGCCTTCGCGGCGTTGATGCCGCCCTGAGCGGCGATCGAGTGCGCGCGGCGGGGGCTGTCCTGGTAGCAGAACGCCTCCACGTTGTAGCCGAGCTCGCCGAGCGACGCGGCGGCGGACGCGCCGGCGAGGCCCGTCCCGACCACGAGGACCTTGTACTTTCGCTTGTTCGCCGGGTTCACCAGCTTCAGGCTGAAGCGGGCGTTGTCCCAGGAATCCTGGATTCTGCCGGTAGGTGCCTTTCCGTCGAGGATCACGGTGTTCCCCTTACTTGGTCAGGATGCCAACGAGAATGGCGACGGGGATCGCCCCGAAGCCGACCAGGAAGATGCCGGCCGCGACCTTCGCCGTGCCGCTGAACCGCGGCAGCCACCGCGGGTTCGCGAGGCCCAGCGTCTGGAACGCGCTCTGGATGCCGTGCGACAGGTGCAGGGCGAGCGAGACCATCGCCACCACGTAGACGAGAGCGACGAGCGTCCGGCCGAGGCCGGCGACCACCATCGCGAAGACGTCGGGACGGTTCAGCGCGTCGGCGCCGATGGTGAAGCCCGGGCGGAACGTGAACTGGACCAGATGGTAGCCGATGAAGATCGCCATGATGACGCCGGTCCAGATCATGGTCCGGCTGCCGATCGTGGCGCGCAGATAGTTCGCGCGCGCGTACTTCTCCGGCTTCGCAGCCGAGTTCTCCATCGTGATCTGGATGGAGAGGAACAGGTGGATGAGGACCGCGGCGCCCATCACGAGCCGCGTGCCCCACACGAGCGGCGCGAGTGAGTGGAGATGCTCCGCGTAGGAGTTGATGCCGTTCGGCCCGGCGAAGATGGTGAGGTTGCCGAGCAGGTGGCCGACGACGAACAGGACCATGAGCAGGCCCGTGACCGCCATCAGCACCTTTCTTCCGATCGAGTCCGAGAACAGTCGCATTGAGCCCTTCCTTCGTCGTGGATGAGAGGCCGCCGTCGAGGTCGCGACGAGTGCGCAACGGAGACGCGTGCGCGGGGCAGCACGATGCTGCGACCGGTGTGGGTATGTCAAGGTTGCCAGCGTAAATATTCGGCTTTTTGACGACCGCATCGGTCGACGATGACGCTGACGGTCAACCTCTCGGCGGCGCGCCGCGCGCGTGTGCCCACGCGTCCGCGTACCCGCAGAGCCGGATCCGGACGCGCTGCACGACTGCGCGCGCGCGCGCATCGCACAGGGCCCGCAACTCTTCCTCGCGCTCCACGCCGAAGCTCGTGCGCGCGTGCGAGGGCGCGTGGCCGGGGTGTGACATGATCTCGGTCACGCCCTCCCCGATCGTCGCGAGCACGGCGATCAGGCGCTCGGCCGTCCACGCCGGCCGGAGCGCCGCGTCGCCGAGGAACCGGTCCGGCGTCGCGACGCCGCGGGCCCGGAGCTCGGCCCGCATCCGGTCGTCGATCGCGCGCACCGGTAGCCCCCGGGCGGCGGCGACGGCGACGAAGGCGTCCAGCACCGCCCCGGACGCGTGTGCGTGCTTGTGGCTATCGAGGTGAGTGGGCGGCGCGCCGCGGAGCGCCTCGAAGCGCGCGAGCTGCCGCAGGAGCGCCGCCTCCGCCTCGGCCCGATCCGCGCGCGGATCGACGACGACGTGCAGCCCCACCCCGAGCGTCCCCGGCGCGGCGCGGAGCGCGTCCGCCGCGAACGGCGTCTCCACCATCGCCGTCGCGCTGGTCACGAGCCCGTGCGTGTGGGCCTCGAGGATGCCGCGATCGATCTCGGGGTCGTAGCCCAGGTCGTCGGCGTTGACGATGAGCCGCTTCACTGCGACCTCGCTTCCTTCGTTCGTGCTGCCTCTCCCCCGCGCGGCTTCATCGCGTGGGGAGGGCCGGGGCGTGGAGGCGCCGCGAGCGTGTCCTGCGCGGCGTCCGCGCGTCAAGCGGCGCTAGTGTACGGCCTCGGCCGGGTCGAGCGACGGAGGCGGCGCGGCAGGCGGCTCGCGCGGGAGCTCGACGGTGAACGTGGTGCCCGTCCCGGGAGCGCTCGAGACGGCGATGGTGCCGCCGTGCGCCTCCACGATCTGCCGCACGATGTAGAGCCCGAGGCCGAGGCCACCGAAGTTCTGCGCGGGGACCGCGCGCTCGAACCGCTCGAAGACGCGCGACTGGTGCTCGGGCGCGATCCCGATGCCCTCGTCCGTCACCTCGATGCGCGCGAGCTCACCCGCCGGGCGGACGCGGAGCGCGACGGGCTTCCCCTCCCCGAACTTCGCCGCGTTCACGAGCAGGTTCGTGAAGACCTGCTCCATCCGCATCCGGTCCCACTGCCCCGTCGTGGGCACGAGGTCCAGCGCCAGCGACGAGCCGGACCGCTCCACCTCCGGGCCGAGGTGCTCGGTCGCGTCGCGCGCGAGCTCGGCCAGATCCAGCGCCTCGAGGCGAAGCTGGAGCTTCCCGAGGCGCATCCGCGAGACGTCGAGGAGCTCGTTCACGAGCAGCGCGATCCGCCTCGTCTGCCGCTCGAGCGCCTCCACCTTGTCGCCGACGAGGCCGGGCAGCTCCGCCACCGACCGCTGCGCCGCGCGTTGCAGGAGCTGGAGCTGCAGCTGCAGCGCCGTGACCGGCGTCCGGAGCTCGTGCGAGGCGACGGAGAGGAACTCGTCCCGCTCGCGCACCTCCTCCTGCGCCTTCCGCCAGAGCCGGGCGCGGCCCTCGATCTTCTTCCGCTCGGTCACGTCCCGCACCGCGGCGATGATGCAGGTCTTCCCGTCCACGTGGATGGGGGAGAGGCTGATCTCCGCCGGGAACTCGGCGCCGTCGCGGCGGAGGCCGGAGAGGTCCAGGCCGAGCCCCATCGGCCGGGTGCGCGGCGCGGCCGTGTAGCCGCCGCGGTGGACCTGGTGCATCGCGCGGAACCGCGCGGGGAGCAGGACCTCGACGGGCTTGCCGACGAGCTCCGCCTTCGGATAGCCGAACAGCCGCTCGGCGTTCCCGTTGGCCCACATGATGACGCCGCCCTCGTCCGCGATGACCATCGCGTCCGGCACCGAGTCGAGGAGCGAGAAGTCCACGCCCTTACGAGATGCGGCACCGCCCGCCCCGAGGAAAGCCCTGCCTGGTGACGGTCCGGGCGGGCCGGCGGCGGGGTCGCCCCTCGTCGCGGTCCGGTGTGGCCGCGCCACGACCGTGCACCCCAGATTGTGGGGACGGGCGAGGCGCCACGGACGCGCCGTTGCCCGCCTCCATGACCCGGGTGCCCGCCAGCGGAACGCTCGCCCTGCCCCTCGCGGTGGCCGCGAGCGTCCTCGTGCTGGTGGTGGGGGCGGCGCAGGCGAGCCCGCCCCGTCCGGCGCGCGTCGAGCTGGAGGTCGCCGGGCTACTCCCGATGGCCGAGGGCACGTCCTCGATCCTGGTGCTCCGGGAGAAGGGCGCGAAGACGATCGTCCCGGTGCTCGTCTCGGGCGCCGCGGCGCGCGACCTGTCGCGGACGATCGCGGAGCACAAGCGCCACGGCGTGCTCGCCGACGCGATCGAGAAGCTCGGGGGCCGCGTCCGGGAGGTCGAGATCGCGGAGGCGGAGGAGACGCCCGACGGCGCTCTCATCCGGCTCGCGCAGGGAGGTCGGCAGCTGGAGGTGGCGGCGCGGCCGTCCGAGTCGGTCGCGCTCGCGGTGGCGGCGGGCGTTCCGATCGTCACGACGCGGAAGGTGATGGAGCAGTCGGGGCTCTCGCCCGACGACCTCGTGAAGGCGCGCGACCGGATCGCCGACGGATCGCACGGCCTCCGGCTCTAGCGCGGGCCGAGGGGCCTCAGGCCGCCGGGCGGCGTCATCGTCCGGGTGTCCGGCGAGAAGTCGTAGATGGCCTCGAGCCGAACGTTCCGGTAGCGCTCGAGCTTGAGCGCCATCCGGGAGAGGAGCGCGAGGAAGGCGGGGATGTCGGGCGTGCCGCCCTTGCCGGCCGCCTTCTTGAGCCGCTTCACCTCGGAGAGGATCGCCTTTCGCGCCTCGCGCGGGTGGTACAGGAACGCGCCGGAGAAGAACAGGGTCCCGTCGAAGGGCAGGAGCCGCGCCTCGAGCACGTCGCCCTTCTCGAGGCCGGCGACCTGCCGGCGCTCCGTCACGTCGTAGTCGCCGCCGCCGAAGACGTCGCGGACGCGGATCTGGCCTTCCTTGATCTTCCGGACCTCGAACAGCCCATGGACGTTCTTCGCGAGGTCCTGATACTGCGCGACGTCCTCCGCCGAGAGGCTCGGCCCCTCGGCCTCGAGGAACCGCTCGATCGACGTCTGCCCGCCGGGCGACCGCCACTCGTACAGGTAGAAGTCGAGCATG
Organism: Anaeromyxobacter oryzae; assembly: GCF_023169945.1. GTDB lineage: Bacteria > Myxococcota > Myxococcia > Myxococcales > Anaeromyxobacteraceae > Anaeromyxobacter > Anaeromyxobacter oryzae. Next base: position 6,269,321 of record NZ_AP025591.1, on the reverse strand, counting down.
CCGTTGAGGCGGACCTCGTAGGTGCGGTCCTCCTCGTGCGGCTCGCCATAGCCGCCGAAGTGGGCATGCCGCGCGGCGAGGACGTCATCTTTCCGCGGCTCGGCGGTCGCCCACGAGAGGAGCCTCTCGTGGAGCTGCTGCAGCGTCATCGCGCGTGCTCCATCAGGGCGACGAACCGGCCGAACAGAGCGCGGGCGTCGTGGGGCCCGGGGGACGACTCGGGGTGGTACTGGACGCTGAACGCCGGCGCGTCGAGGACCTCGATGCCCTCCACCGTCCCGTCGTTCAGGTTCACGTGGGTGACCTTCGCCCGCTTCCCGAGGCTCGCGTCGTCCACTGCGAACCCGTGGTTCTGGGCGGTGATGTCGACCTTGCCGGTGGCGAGCTCCTTCACCGGCTGGTTCGCGCCGCGGTGCCCGAACTTGAGCTTGTAGGTCCGGGCGCCGATGGCGAGCGCGAGGATCTGGTGCCCGAGGCAGATCCCGAACACCGGGACCTTGCCGAGGAGCGCCGCCACCGTCTCGCGCGCGCCGACCACCGCGTCGGGATCGCCCGGGCCGTTGGTGAGGAACACCCCGTCGGGCTTCAGCGCGAGCGTCTCGGCGGCCGTCGTGCGGGACGGCACCACCGTCACGCGGCAGCCGGCCTCCGCGAGGAGCCTGAGCATGGCGCGCTTGAGCCCCCAGTCGTAGGCGACGACGTGGAAGCGAGGCTTCGTCTCCTCGGTGCGCTCGCCCGCCGTCCATGCGTCGGCGCCCTTCTCGCGCCACTCGTAGCGGGCCACCGTCGAGATCCGGGTCGCGAGATCCTGGCCCTCCATGCCCGGCAGAGCGCGCGCCCGCTCGACCAGCGCCTTCGCGCTGCCCTCCGTGGCGATGACGCCCATCTGTGCGCCGGCCGTCCGGATGTGCTTCGTGAGGCGGCGCGTGTCGATGCCGGAGATGCCGACGATCCCGTTCGCCTTCAGGTAGCCGTCCAGGCTCTGCTCGGCGCGGAAGCTCGAGGGCTCCTCGGCGAAATGGCGGACGATGAAGCCGGTGGCGTGCGGGCGCTCGGACTCCTCGTCGGCGCGGTTCACGCCGTAGTTCCCCTGCTCGGGGTACGTCATGCAGATCATCTGACCGACGTACGACGGATCGGTCAGGATCTCCTGGTACCCAGTCATGGACGTGTTGAAGACGACCTCGCCGGTCGTCTCGCCCGTCGCTCCGAGGGAGACGCCCTCGAACGTCGTACCGTCCGCCAGCGCCAGGATGGCCTGCTTCGTCATCGTTCCGACCTGCCCTCCTCGTGGACGATGCGACCGCCCACGATCGTGTGGGTGCAACGCCCGGCGAGCCGCTTTCCCTTCCACGGCGTGTTCCGGCTCTTCGAGTGGAGCCGGGCCGGGTCCACCACCCACTCCGCCGCGGGATCGAGGACCGCGAGGTCCGCGACCGCGCCGCGAGCGAGCGTGCCGCCGGGGAGGCCGAACGCCTTCGCCGGCGAGGTGGTGAGCGCCTCGACGAGGCGCCGCTCCGTGAGGAGCCCCTTCTTCACGAGCGCGAGGCAGACCGGGAAGGCGGTCTCGAGCCCGATGATCCCGTTCAGCGCCGCGTCGAACTCGAGGTCCTTCTCGACCGCGGAGTGCGGGGCGTGATCCGTCGCGATGGCGTCGATGGTGCCGTCGGCGAGCCCCTCCCGGCACGCCCGCACATCGTCGGCGGACCGGAGCGGCGGGTTCATCTTGTAGTCGGTCGAGTAGCCGGACGCCGCGACGTCCTCGTCCGTGAGGGCGAGGTGGTGCGGGGTGACCTCGGCGGTGACCGCGAGGCCGCGCCGCTTCGCCTCGCGGACCGCGCGGACGGCGCCCGCGGTGGAGACGTGCGCGAGGTGGAGCCGCCCGCCGGTGAGCTCGAGCAGGGCGAGGTCGCGGAGGACCATGACGTCCTCGGCCTGCCCCGGGATCCCCTTGAGCCCGAGCCGCGTCGCCACGGCACCCTCGTGCATGACGCCCTTGCCCACCAGCTGCAGATCCTCCTCGTGGACCGTGAGCGGCAGGCCGAACGCCTTGGCGTACTCGAGCGCGCGGCGCATCAGGCCCGCGTTCATCACCGGCCGCCCGTCGTCCGAGAGCGCCACGCAGCCGGCTGCCTTGAGCTCGCCGAACTCAGCGAGCTCCTCGCCGGCCGAGCCCTTCGAGATGGCACCCACCGGGTAGACGCGCGCGAGCCCGGCGGCGGCGGCGCGCGCGAGCACGAGCTCGGTCACGGACGCGTTGTCGTTCACCGGCTTCGTGTTCGGCATCGCGCACACGGCGGTGAAGCCGCCCGCGACGGCGGCGCGGGCGCCGGTCGCCACGGTCTCCTTGTACTCCTGGCCCGGCTCGCGCAGGTGCACGTGCAGGTCGATGAGGCCGGGCGTCACCCACCGGCCGCGCGCGTCGATGGCGCGGGCGTCGCGCGGACGCTCCACGCGCTCGGCGACGTCTGCGACCTTGCCGTCCCGGACGACGACCGTCCGTACGCCATCGACGCCGCTCGCGGGGTCGATGACGCGCCCGCCCTCGATGAAGATCACGTCGGTCATGCCTTGGCCTCCGACTCCGCGCCACCGCCCGCGAGCAGGTACAGGATCGCCATCCGGACCGCGACGCCGTTCTGCACCTGGTCCAGGATCACCGACCGCGGCCCGTCGGCGACCTCCGGAGAGAGCTCCACGCCGCGATTGATGGGGCCCGGGTGGAGGATCACGCAGGAGGGCTTCAGCCACTCCTCCGCCTTCTTCGCGTTGAGGCCCCAGTACTTCGAGTACTCGCGCGTGCCCGGGATGAGCGGGTCGCCGATGCGCTCGTGCTGGATGCGGAGCATGACGACCGCGTCGGCGTCCTGGACCGCCTCGCGCAGATCGTAGTGGACGGTCGCGCCGAGCGCCTCGACGCCGGCCGGGATCATCGTGGGCGGCCCGCACAGCCGGACCTTCGCGCCGAGCTTCGGCATGGAGTGGAGGTCGGACCGGGCCACGCGCGAGTGGCTGATGTCGCCGACGATGGCGACGGTCTTGCCCTCGAGCGTGCCGAGCTTCTCGCGGAGCGTGAAGCAGTCGAGGAGCCCCTGGCTCGGGTGCTCGTGCGCGCCATCGCCGGCCGACACGACCGAGCAGCCGACGCGCTCGGCGACGAGGCGCGGCGCGCCGCTCGCGGAGTGCCGGATGACGAGCACGTCCGGGCGCATCGCCTCCAGGTTCTTGGCGGTGTCGACGAGCGTCTCGCCCTTCGTCACCGACGACGCGCTCGCGGTCCAGTTGAGGGCGTCCGCCGAGAGGACCTTCGCGGCGATCTCGAAGGAGCTGCGCGTCCGCGTGGAGGCCTCGAAGAAGAGGTTCACGATGGACTTGCCGCGCAGCGACGGCACCTTCTTGATGGGCCGCTGCAGGACCTCCTTCATCGACACCGCGAGGTCCAGGACCTCGAGGATGTCGTCGCGGCCGTACTCGGCGAGCGCGATGCAGTGCTTGTGGCGTCCGATCACGACGGCCTCCCCTTCTTCACGACCACCGCGTCCTCGGGCGCGCCGCCCTCGACGAGCCGCACCTGCACGTCGTCGCCCTCGCCGCACTCGACGCGCGCGCCCACGAAGTCCGCCGCGATCGGGAGCTCCCGGCCGCCGCGGTCCACCAGGACCGCGAGCCAGACGCGCCGCGGCCGTCCGAAGTCCACGAGCTCGTCGAGCGCCGCCCGCACCGTGCGCCCGGTGTACAGCACGTCGTCCACGAGGACGATGGTCTTGCCCTGGATCGGGAAGCGGATGTCGGTGGGGCCGATGACCGGCGCCGCGCCCTTCTGCGCGAGGTCGTCGCGGTAGAGCGCGATGTCGAGCGTGCCGAGGGGTGCCTCTCCCCCGAGCGCCTGGGCGAGCTCGCGGCGGAGCCGCTGCGCGAGGAACACGCCGCCGCGCCGGATCCCGACGATCGCGAGGTCCTTCGCCGCGCCTGCGCCGCGGGCCCGGTCGGCGATCTCCTTCCCCATCCGCCGGACCAGCCGTTCGATCTCTGCCGCGTTCATGCCGCCCCCTATCGAGAAGGTCCCCAGTCCGGGATCGAGATGTCCTGGGTGAGGTCGATGGACACGAGCTTCTCGTCCTGCCGCTCGAGCCACGGGTACTCGACGCGCGCCGTGTAGTCGAACGCCACGTGGAGGGTGGGCGGCGTCGCGCGCGCGTCGCGCTCCCAGGTGATGTCGTTCGGGGTCACGTCCACCGCCGGTCGCGGCTTGCGCGTCCCGTCCTCGCCGGCGAGCTCCACCGTGCCGAGGGACCGGAGCTTGCGGACCATGTTCTCGACGAGCATCCGGTCGGCCCTGTTCTTGACCGCCTGGTTCATGAAGTCCCGGACGACCTGCTCCGCCTGGAACTTGTAGATGTAGACGGGAATCCAGACCCAGCCCATGTACCCGCCCCCTCCGACAGCGAGGATGAGGAAGACGGTGACCCAGGTGATCTGCCCGCGCGCGGCGCGGGGCCGGGACGGCAGAGGGCGGCGCATCGGGGGCAGTATGTAGCAGCTACTCGATGCGTTTGAAAAGCCGCTCGAGACGGACGCCGGCGCCGCGGCGGAACGACAGGCCGCCATCGCCCCAGCTCCAGAAGACGACCGCGGCGCGCCCGCGGATGTGGCCGAACGGCACCTGCCATCCGCCGGACCTGCGGCTGTCCGACGAGAGGTCGCGGTTGTCGCCCATCACGAACACGTGCCCGGGCTTCACCACCTCGAACGGCCCCTCGCGCGCGGAGAGGCGGACGTGCCGGCACTGGAGCACGTCGTAGCTGGCGACCCCCGCGGCCGCGGCCACCTGCCACGTCCAGCCGGCGTCGGCGCTCGCCATCGCGGGCAGCGCGCCCTTCGCGAGGGCCTCCCGGTACCGCCGGCACGACTCCGGGACCACGGTCCCCGTGTCCTCGTTCCGCTCGGAGTAGGCGAAGTCGCCCCGGGGCGTCCTGGGCTGCTGGACGCCGTTCACGTACAGCACCTCGTCCCGGAGCTCCACCACGTCGCCCGGGATGCCGATGACGCGCTTCACGTAGTTGCTCGAGGGCTCGCGGGGGCTCTGGAAGACGATCACGTCCCCGCGCCGCGGCGTGCCGGTGTCCACGACGCGAACGCTCGTGAACGGGATGCGCACCGCGTAGGCGGTCTTCGACACGAAGATGAAGTCGCCGGCGATCAGCGTCGGCGCCATGGACCCGGAGGGGATCCGGAAGGCGTCCAGCACGAACGCGCGGACGAGGAGCGCGAACACGACCGCGGCGAGGGTCGACTCCGCGTACTCGCGCCACGGCGACTTCACGCGCCGCGCGAGGTGGGCCTCCCAGAGCGCGTCGAGGTGCCGGAGCGCGGCCGACAGCCGATCGGCGTCGTCGGCGTCTGCGGCCGCGTCCACCTCGTCCGCGGCGGCGTCGACCGTCGTCCGATCGTCGCCGAGCGCGCGCGCGTGGCGCCGGGCCAGGCGTCGCGCCTCCCGCGCGAACCGGCGCGCGTCGGCGCGCGCCCGCTCGAGCCGGCGGACGGGATCGGCCACCCCGGGCTACCCCTCCACCTTCAGCACGGCGAGGAAGGCCTCCTGCGGGATCTCGACCGACCCCACCTGCTTCATCCGCTTCTTGCCCTCCTTCTGCTTCTCGAGGAGCTTCCGCTTGCGGCTGATGTCGCCGCCGTAGCACTTCGCGAGCACGTTCTTGCGGTAGGCCTTCACGGTCTCGCGCGAGATGATCTTCGCGCCGATCGCGGCCTGGATCGCGACCTCGTACATCTGCTTCGGGATGACCTCGCGGAGCTTCTGGCAGAGATCGCGGCCGCGCTGGTACGCGTGCTCGCGGTGGACGATCACGGAGAGCGCGTCCACCGGCTCGCCGTTGATGAGGATGTCGAGCTTCACGAGGTCGGCCTCCTCGTAGCCCTTGAGCTCGTAGTCGAGCGACGCGTAGCCGCGCGAGACGCTCTTCAGCTTGTCGAAGAAGTCGAACACGACCTCGGCGAGCGGGATGTCGTAGGTGATCTGGACCCGCTTCGTGCCGATGTACTTCATGTCGCGCTGGATGCCGCGCCGGTCCTGGCAGAGCTTGAGGATCGCGCCGACGTCCTCGGTGCGCGCGTGGATGTGGCAGGTGAGGTGCGGCTCCTCCATCTTCGCGATCTTCTGCACCGGCGGGAGCTTCGCGGGATTGTCGATCTCCTCGACCTTCCCCTGCGTGTCCGTGACCCGGTAGACGACCGACGGCGCCGTCGTGATGAGCGTGAGGTTGTACTCGCGCTCGAGCCGCTCCTGGACGATCTCCATGTGCAGGAGGCCGAGATAGCCGCAGCGGTACCCGAAGCCGAGCGCCTGCGAGGTCTCGGGCTCGTAGGTGAACGCGGAGTCGTTGAGCCGGAGCTTCTCGAGCGCGTCGCGGAGCTGCTCGTAGTCGGCGGCGTCGACCGGGAAGACGCCGCTGAACACCATCGGCTTCACGACCTTGAAGTCCGGGAAAGGCTCCGCCGTCGGGCGGCGCGCCTCGGTGATGGTGTCGCCCACCTTCGCGTCGTGGACGTCCTTCACGTTCGCGACGCAGATGCCGACCTCGCCCGCCTGGAGCTCCTGCACGGGCGTGGCGAACGGGGCGAAGTACCCGAGCTCCTGGACCTGGAACTCCTTGCCGTTGGACCAGAGCCGGATGTCCTGCTTCGGCCGGATCGTGCCCTCGAACACGCGCACGAGCATGACGACGCCGCGGTAGGAATCGTACCAGGAGTCGAACACGATCGCCTTGAGAGGCGCGTCGGGATCACCCTCGGGCGGCGGCACCTTCTTCACGATCTGCTCGAGGATGTCCCCGATGCCGATCCCCTCCTTCGCGGACGCCGGGACCGCTTCGGACGCGTCGAGGCCGATGACGTCCTCGATCTCGCGCCGCACCTCGTCCACGTTCGCGGAGGGCAGGTCGATCTTGTTGATGACCGGGATGATCTCGAGGTCGTGGTCGAGCGCCTGGTAGACGTTCGCGAGCGTCTGCGCCTCCACGCCCTGCGTCGCGTCCACGACGAGGATCGCGCCCTCGCACGCGGCGAGGGAGCGCGACACCTCGTACGCGAAGTCCACGTGACCCGGGGTGTCGATGAGGTTGAGCTCGTAGTCCTTTCCGTCCTTCGCGCGGTACTTCATGCGGACGGTCTGGGCCTTGATGGTGATCCCCCGCTCGCGCTCGAGGTCCATGTTGTCGAGGAACTGCGCCTGGGCCTCGCGCTTGGTCACCGTTCCGGTGTGCTCGAGGAGGCGGTCGGCGAGCGTCGACTTCCCATGATCGATGTGCGCGATGATGGAGAAGTTGCGGATGTGCGTGTTCTTTTCGGCCATCGGAGCGTGAGGCTTCTAACATGCGCCGCGCGGGGCGGCTACGCCGCGGGCCGCCGGCCGCGTGCCACCGGCGATACCGACCGGAATCGTCCCTGATGGGGTAAGGGGGTCGTGATCAAGCCCGATCACCCTAAAGACACCCCAGAATTATCCGTATGTTGTGTTGCCATACGTGTACGCCACAATATGTTGTGGTCACGCGTTGACACCAGGCACTCGGCTGGTAGAGTGCATCTTCGCGGCACGGCGACGTGCAGCGGGAGGTCGGGCGGGATGGGCGGGTCGGGCGAAAGGATCTCGGGGGATTTCAGGACTTTGCCGGCGTGGCAGGGGGGCGCCGGCCCAATGTCAGATCGATTCGGTAACACCTCCGGCAACTAACGCGAGCCGGCCGGGGGCACGTGCGAGCGGACGCGCGATATCGCGCGCCCGAAGGGGATGGTGTTTGCCACGGCGCGGCCAAGGGCCCACGGGGCGGAGGGTCGTTCGATGATGGAGCGTGAAGTCACGGGACAGAAGGCGCGCGCCGCGAAGGCGTCCAAGAAGCTCGCGAAGAAGGGCCTCGCGGTGGAGCGGTACTTCACCACCCGCGGTGTCGACCCGGCCGACGAGGTCGCCTGGGAGACCCGCACCGCCCAGATCACCGGCGAGGGTGGCGCGGTCATCTTCGAGCAGAAGGACGTCGAGGTCCCGAAGAGCTGGTCGCTCCTAGCGACCAACGTCGTCGCCTCCAAGTACTTCCGCGGTTCGCTCGGATCCCCCACCCGCGAGCGCTCCGTCCGCCAGCTCGTGTCGCGCGTCGTGAAGACCATCGCGCTCTGGGGACGGAAGGACGGCTACTTCGGGACGGAGGAGGACGCGCACGCCTTCGAGGCCGAGCTCGCGCACCTCGTCTACCGCCAGAAGATGAGCTTCAACTCCCCGGTGTGGTTCAACGTCGGGGTCGAGGAGCATCCGCAGTGCTCGGCGTGCTTCATCAACGCCGTCGGCGACTCGATGGACTCGATCCTGAAGCTCGCCCACACCGAGGGCATGCTCTTCAAGTACGGGTCGGGCGCGGGCTCGAACCTCTCGAAGATCCGCTCCTCGAAGGAGCGGCTCTCCGGCGGCGGAGAGGCCTCTGGCCCCGTCTCGTTCATGCGTGGGTTCGACGCGTTCGCCGGCGTCATCAAGTCCGGCGGGAAGACCCGCCGCGCCGCGAAGATGGTGATCCTCGACGCCGATCACCCCGACGTCGTCGAGTTCGTCTCCTGCAAGGCCGACGAGGAGAAGAAGGCCTGGGCGCTCATCGAGGCCGGCTACGACGGCGGCTTCAACGTCAAGGGCGGCGCGTACGACTCCGTCTTCTTCCAGAACGCGAACCACTCGATCCGGGTCACCGACGCGTTCATGCGTGCCGTGCTCGAGGACCGCGAGTGGCAGCTCACGGCGCGGACCGACGGGAAGGCGCTCGAGACCATCCGCGCCCGCGAGCTCATGAAGCGGATCACCGAGGCCGCCTGGACCTGCGGCGACCCGGGCATGCAGTTCGACACGACGATCAACGCCTGGCACACCTGCCCGAGCTCCGATCGCATCAACGCGTCGAACCCGTGCTCGGAGTACATGTTTCTCGACGACTCCGCCTGCAACCTCGCGTCGCTGAACCTGATGCACTTCCGGTCCATCGACGGTGGGTTCGACATCGACTCGTTCCGGCACGCGGTCGACCTCACCGTGCTCGCGCAGGAGATCCTCGTCTCCAACGCGAAGTACCCGACGCAGGCCATCGGCAAGAACAGCGAGGACTACCGGCCGCTCGGGCTCGGCTACGCGAACCTCGGCGCGCTCCTCATGGCGAGCGGGCTCCCGTACGACTCCGACGGCGGCCGGGCCGCCGCCGCCGCGATCACGGCGCTCATGACGGGCGAGGCGTACGCCATGAGCGCGCGCATCGCGGAGCGGATGGGGCCGTTCGCGGGGTACGAGCGGAACCGCGACCCGTTCCTCGGCGTGATCCGCAAGCACGCGCAGCACGTGGAGCGGATCGACCCGACCCTCGTCGAGGCCGATCTCCTCTCCGCCGCGCGCGACGCCTGGGGCGAGGCCCTGCACCAGGGCTCCGAGACCGGCTACCGGAACGCACAGGTCACCGTCCTCGCGCCGACCGGCACCATCGGCTTCATGATGGACTGCGACACGACCGGCATCGAGCCGGACATCGCGCTGGTCAAGTACAAGAAGCTGGTCGGCGGCGGCGTCCTCAAGATCGTGAACAACACGGTCCCGCTCGCGCTCCAGAAGCTCGGCTACTCCGCCGACGCGATCACCACCGCGCTCCAGTTCATCGACGAGATGGAGACCATCGAGGGCGCGCCGGCCGTGAAGGCCGAGCACCTCCCCGTCTTCGACTGTGCGTTCAAGGCCCGCAACGGCACCCGCTCCATCCACTACATGGGCCACATCCGCATGATGGGCGCGGTGCAGCCCTTCCTCTCGGGTGCGATCTCGAAGACCGTCAACATGCCGACGTCCGCGACGGCCGAGGACATCGAGACGGCCTACGTCGAGTCGTGGAAGCTCGGCCTGAAGGCCGTCGCCATCTACCGCGACGGCTGCAAGCGGAGCCAGCCGCTCAACACGAGCAAGGAGGAGGAGGCGAAGCTCGACCCGGAGACCGAGGCCCGCCTCGCCCGCCGCCGGCTGCCGGACGAGCGCCGCTCGATCACGCACAAGTTCTCGATCGGCGGCCACGAGGGCTACATGACCGTCGGCATGTACGACGACGGGACGCCCGGCGAGCTCTTCGTGACGATGGCGAAGGAGGGCTCGGTGGTGTCGGGCCTCATGGACAGCTTCGCGACCAGCGTCTCGATGGCGCTCCAGTACGGCGTGCCGCTCAAGATCCTCTGCGACAAGTTCAGCCACACCCGCTACGAGCCGTCCGGCTTCACCGGGAACCCGGACATCCCGATCGCCAAGTCGATCACGGACTACATCTTCCGCTGGCTCTCGCTCAAGTTCCTCCCGAGCGAGGATGGGACGAAGCAGCCCGCGCTCCTCAACCCGGGCGAGGCGCCGAACCAGCGCGCCACCGGGCAGGTCGTGCTGCCCCTCCCCCTCCCGGAGAAGTCGTCGAGCTCGACCTCGAACGGCGTGAACGGGACGCACGTGACCGACTCCGACGCGCCGCCCTGCCCGACCTGCGGGTCCATCACCGTCCGGAACGGGGCCTGCTACAAGTGCGTGAACTGCGGCTCGACGACGGGCTGCAGCTAGCGGGATGCCTCGGGCCGGCGAGCGCGCCGCGCCGGCTACGATCATCGTGAAGAGCGAACGCCCGGGACGGCTCGTCCCGGGCGTTCCCCTTTCCGGCGCCCCGCGCCCCGGGCGGGGCCGCCGCCTCTCCCGCGGCGTCGAGCGGGGGGGCCGGAGGCGCTGCCGCGAGGGCCCCGGGCGCGCGCCGCGCGTGGTCAGTGAAAGTCCCGTGCGCGGTTCCCGACGGCGGGCGCGAGCGCGAGCGGCGCCACCGAGTCCACCCGGACGTTCACGACCTTTCCGCTCCGCTCGACCCGCCCGCGCGCGAGCAGGAACGGCGAGCCGCGCACCACCGGCCGGAACCGCTCGTACACGTCCGGCATCACGACCAGGTTCGCGATCCCGGTCTCGTCCTCGAGCGAGACGAAGACGATCCCCGCGGCCGTCTCCGGCCGCTGCCGGACGATGACGAGCCCGGCCACCTCGACCGGCGACCGGTCCGGCAACCGCACGAGCTCGCGCGCCGTCCGGATGCGGCCGCTGCCGAGGCCGGGGCGCATGACCGCCATCGGATGGCCGCGCACCGAGAGGCCGGTCGTGGCGAAGTCCGCGGAGACCTCCTCCGCGGCAGTCGCGGCGGGGAGCACCGGCGGCGGCTCCGGAGGGGCCAGCCCGGCGAACAGGTCGCCGCCGTCAGCCTCGACGCCGAGGCTCCGCCAGATCGCGTCCCGGCGATCCGGGGCGAGGGCGCCGAGCGCGCCCGCCTCCGCGAGCCGGACGAGCCACGCGCGGGAGAGGCGCGCGCGGCGGACCAGATCGGCGAGCGACGCGAACGGCGCCGCCGCCCGCGCGGCGAGCACCGCGTCCCCGACCCCCCGCGGCAGCCCTCGGATGGCGTGCAGCCCGACCCGGAGCACCGGCGCCTCGCCCGGCGCGCAGGCCCGCCCCGGCGTGGGCCCCTCGAGCCCGCTCTCCCAGCCGCTCGCGCCGACGTCGACGCCGCGGACCTCGACGCCGTGCCGCTTCGCGTCCTCGACGAGCGTGTGCGGCGCGTAGAACCCCATCGGCTGGCTGTTCAGGAGGGCGCAGGCGAACGCGGCGGGGTGGTACCGCTTCAGCCAGGCCGAGGCGTAGACGAGGAGCGCGAACGACGCCGCGTGCGACTCCGGGAAGCCGTACCCGGCGAACCCGAGCAGCTGCTTGAAGATCTGCTCGGCATCGGCCCCGGAGATGCTCCGCTCGGCCATCCCGGCGACGAGCCGCGCCTTCATCGCGGCGAGCTTCTCGTGCGACCGGCGGTGCGTCATCACGCGGCGGAGCTCGTCGGCCTCGCCCGGAGTGAACCCCGCCGCGACGACCGCGAGCCGCATCGCCTGCTCCTGGAACAGCGGCACGCCCAGGGTCTTCGCGAGGACCGGCTCGAGCGGCGCGTACGGGTAGCGAACCTGCTCCTTGCCGTCGCGGCGACGGAGGTACGGGTGGACCATCCCGCCCTGGATCGGTCCGGGCCGGATGATGGCGACCGAGATCACGAGGTCGTAGAAGTTCCGGGGCTTGAGCCGCGGCGCGAGCGACATCTGCGCCCGCGACTCCACCTGGAAGACGCCGATCGAGTCCGCCTGGCAGAGCATGTCGTAGACGGCGGGGTCCTCCGCCGGGATGGTGGCGAGCGAGTCCGGGTGCGGCACCGCCGTCGGCGACGCGGGCGCGGGGCGGTGGCGCGCGAGGAGCGCGAGGTTCCGCGAGAGCGCGGTCAGCATGCCGAGGCCGAGGAGGTCGACCTTCAGGAGATCCAGCTCCGCGAGGTCGTCCTTGTCCCACTGCACGATGGTGCGCCCCGGCATCGCGGCGGGCTCGATGGGCACCGTCTCGCAGAGGGGCCGGCGCGTCACCACGAAGCCGCCCACGTGGATCGAGAGGTGGCGGGGGAAGCCTTGCAGCTCGCGGGCGAGCTCGAGCGTCAGCCGCACCCGCTCCGACGCGGCGCCGTCCAGGCCGGCGTGGGCGAGGATCTCCGGCCCGACCTGCGCGAGGTCCTCGTAGGCGCCCACGAGCTTCGCGAGCCGGTCCACCTGCGCGAGCGACAGCCCGAGCGCCTTCCCGACGTCGCGCAGCGCGGACTTCCCGCGGTACGTGATCACCTCGCACACCATGCCGGCGCGCTCCCGCCCGTACCGCTCGTAGACGTACTGGATCACCTCCTCGCGCCGCTCGTGCTCGAAGTCCACGTCGATGTCCGGCGGCTCGCCGCGCTCGGCGGAGATGAAGCGCTCGAAGAGGAGTCCCATCCGCACCGGGTCGATCGAGGTGATCCCGAGGACGTAGCAGACGGCCGAGTTCGCCGCGCTGCCGCGGCCCTGGCAGAGGATCCCGCGCGACCGGGCGAACCGGACGATGTCCCAGACGGTGAGGAAGTAGCTCGCGTACCCGAGCGCATCGACGAGGTCGAGCTCCTTCGCGAGCTGACGGCGCACGTCCTCCGGCGGCTCCCCGCCGTACCGCCACCGCGCCCCCTCCCGCACCAGCTCGCGGAGCAAGGCCATCCCGGTGACCGCCGTCTCGCTCGCCGTGGCGTCGGGGTGCGCCTCGCCCAGCTTCACCCCGTCCACCACCGCGTCCCTGGTCGACTCCGGGCCCACGGCCGCGCCCCCGGGCTCCTCCGTCGCCGCCGCGGGCGCGATCGTCGTCCGGAGCCGGTGGTTCGGGGTGGGCGCCGCCTCCCGCGCCGCCTGCGCCGGGCTCGACGTCGCGACGCCCGCGGTGGCGGCGAGCGCGCGCCGGTCCAGCACCACGGGGGGCAGCGGGTGCTCGCCGCGGATCTCCTCCATCCGGAAGCGGCACTGGTCCGCGATCTCGGCGGCGGCCTCCAGGCCCTCCGGGAAGTCGCTCCAGAGCCGCAGCATCTCTTCCGGCCCCTTCAGCGTCCGCTCCGCGTTCGGGAACAGCCGCCGGCCCGCCTTCTCCACGGTGGTCCCGTGGCGCACGCAGGTGAGGACGTCCTGCAGCACCTGCCGGCGGCGCTCGTGGGTGTGCACCTCGTTCGTGACCGCGACCGGGATTCCCAGCCGGCGGCCGGCCGCGCGCGCCGCGAGCACGCGCGCCTCCTCGCCGGCGACGCGGTGCCGGGACACCGCGAGCGCGACGCGGCGGCCGAACGCGTCCTTGAGCCGCCCCGCGGCGTCACCGTCCGCGCCGGGGTAGAGCGCGAAGAGCCCCCGGGACCGGTCCGCCAGGACCTCGAGCGGCACCTCCACGGCGTCCTTCTCGCGCCGGTCCGGTGCGCCGGTCCAGCCCTCGCCGCAGTGGGCGCGGGTGGTGAGGCGGCAGAGGCTCGCGTACCCCTCGCGGTCCAGCGCGAGCAGCACCAGCCGCGACGCCCGGCCGGGCACGAGCCCCGAGACGACGAGCTCGGCGCCGACGACCAGCGGCAGTCCCTGCCGCTTCGCCTCCGCGTGCGCGCGGACGATGCCGTACAACCCGTTCACGTCCGCGAGGGCGAGCGCCGAGAGGCCGAGCTCGGCGGCGCGGCCGACCAGCTCCTCCGGCTGGCTCGCGCCCTCGAGGAAGGAGAAGCAGGACTTCGCCCGGAGCTCGGCGTATCGCGCGGACGAGGCCATGGTCAGTCGAAGAACCCGTGCAGGTAGAGCCGCCCGTCGGCGCCGTCCCGGTACACCCAGCAGTCGCCGAGCCCGTCGAGCCGCACGCGGTAGTAGTCGCGGTCGAACGCGCCCGCCCACCACTCGCCCCGGAGGCGCTCCGGGCCGTCGAACGCGAGCACCGCCCGGTCGCGGCCGCCGACGCGCAGCGCCGTCAGCCGTCCGCCCTCCCCCTCCGCGACGACGAGCTGCGGCGCCGCGAGCAGCCGGGTCGGCCGGGTCGGCCGGGGCGCCGGCGCGGACGGCCCGGTGTCGTCGCGCGCGAGCCCATTCCCGCGCCGCTCCGCGGGGCGGAACGGCACGGCGCGGTAGGCGCCCTCCGGCCGGTACCGCTCGACCGGCTCCGCCGCGAACAGCGCCCCGTCCCCGAGCCGCACCGCGAGCCGCGTGAGGACGCCCTCGAGCGCGGCGACCGCCTCCGGCCGATCGCCGAACGCGAGCTGCTCCGCGGCCACGACCGCCACCTCGACCGCGACGAGGCGGAGCGCGATCACCGCCGCCGGCAGCCGCATCGCGAAGAGGTGCTCCTTCATCGGCACGAGCCACCGGCCGGCGGAGGCCGACGGCTGCGCGAGCGGGACGAGGATCCGCTCCTCGCCGCGCGGGTCGAGCTTCAGGACCAGCTTCAGCCGGCTCGCGCCGAGGCCGCGCCCGGCCAGGCGCGCCGCCACGCGATCCGCGAGCCGCTTCAGCGCGAACAGGAGCGGCTCCGCGGTCTCCGCCGGAGCCTCGAGCTCGACGCCCTCCTCCGGGAGCGTCGCGGGGACGTACGGGACGAGCGGCGAGTCGTCCTCGCCGCGCGCGAGGCGCGCCGCGGCCGTCCCCTCCGCGCCGAACCGGTGCGCGAGCGTCCCCGCCGGGAGCCGCGCGAGGGCGCCAGCGTCGGAGACCCCGAGGGCGGCGAGGCGCGCGGCGACCGCGGGTGGCAGGCCGAGCGCGGTCACCGGGAGGTGTGCCAGCGCCCGCGCCGTCGCCGCCTGCGGCACCCGGATCACCCGGCCCGCGCCCACCTCCGCGGTCGCGGCGGCGAGCGCCCGCGTCGGCCCGCGGCCGGTCGCGATCACCGCCCGCGCGGCGTAGCCCATGTCCGCCGCGACCACGACCGCTCGCTCCGCGAGCACCTGCTCGCCCGCCGCCGTGCCGTCCGCCTCGTCCATGCCGGCCTCGCCGCTCGCTCCGCGGGCGGTGCCCGGCGCTGCCGGGCGCGGCGCGAGGAGATGGGCGGCGCCGGCGTCGAGCAGCAGGACGTCCGGAGCGGAGACCTCGACCGCTGGAGCGAGCGCGAGGAGCGCCTCGGCGAGCGCCTGGAGCGCGCTCCGCTCAGCGGCCCGATCGCGCGCGACTCCCTCGATCCGACCGCACGCGGCGAGCGCCTCCGCGGCCGTCGCCCCGGGGCGAACGCCCGACGCGCGCGCGGCCGCGTCGCAGCAGACCACGCGGCCGTCCTCCATGATCGCGATCGGCCGATCGCCGGGTAGTGACTCCCGCGTCCGCTGCAGCCGCTGCAGCGGGAACTCCGGCAGGTGGAGCGCGAGGACGCGCGGAGCGGAGCGGTCACGCTGCATGCCCGCCCCCGCCCGCGCGGCGCACGAAGCGCTCCACGCCGTCCGCGGGCACGCCGAACGTCCGCGAGGCGACGATCCGCCCCGCGTCCGTCGAGAGCTCGAGCCTCAGCGCCGCCGGGATCCGTATCGCCGCCCCCGGGCCGGCGAGCCAGAGCCCGACCGCCCCGCCCTTCTCCGCCGCCCCCTGGAGCCGCCGCGCGACCGCGTCTGCCCCGCGCGCGAGCCGCCCCGCCGGCGCATCCACCGCCACGGCCGCGAACGCGCCAGACGCGAGGAGCGCCTCCGCCGCCCAGAGCACCGCGGCGAGGGATCGCTCCGGATCCGCCGCGGTCGGGCCTGCCGTCGGGCGGACGAGCAGGAGGCGGCCGAGATCGACGCCGAGCGCCGCGGCCGCCGGGGGATACAGCTCGCCGCGCGAGTCGATCCATGCGAACAGGTCCTCGGCACCGAGCGCCGAGAAGAGGGACAGCACGACGGCGGTCTTCCCGCTCGCCGGCCCGCCCGCGAGCTCGGTGAGCGCGCCCCTCGGGAAACCCCCTCCCGGCAAGACGCGGTCGATCTCCGGCCGGCCGCACGCGACGCATCCATCACGCCGCGACGGCCTCCGCTCGATCTTCCGGATCGCGTCGCGCAGCTCCGCGAGGACGACATGGCGCTCCCTGGATTCCATCCGCCGGCTCCGGCCTCACGATAACTGCTCGGCCGTTCAGGTAGCAAGCCGGTCTGACAACCGACCCGCCGAGCGAGCCCGTCGCGCGATGCCCCTCGCGCGAGGGCACGCCCCGCAGCGCGCGGAACCCTCGGGGGCCGCCACTGCCCTGGCGGGAGCGGGTCACTACCGTATTGAAGCCAACACGCACGAGCCGCGGCCTCGCAGCCGGGCTTCCAACGAAAACCGACGGACCGATTCAGGGGAGGATGGAATGAGGTATTTCGGATGGGGTACGGCGGCCAGCCTCGCGATGGCTGGGCTGCTCGTCGCGGCGCCGCCGGCGCACGCGCAATCGGGAACGGGGTCCTCGACATCGGGCCAGACGTCCACCGACAAGATGGGCGGCTCCGGCAGCAGCACCTCGACGTCTCCCGACGCGGGCTCCTCTTCGAGCTCGAAGTACGGCACCGGCGCCGGCTCGACCAGCCCGGACACGACCTCGCCGGGCTCGAGCAGCTCGACGAAGACGGACGACTCGAGCCGCGGATCGATGGGCTCGAGCAGCGGGACGATGGGTGGCACCGGCAGCGGCGCGGCGTCGAGCGACACGTCGACGGGCTCCGCCGCGGGGACGAGCGACAGCACCGGCGCGAAGACCGGTTCGATGGGCAAGACCGGCTCGAGCGACATGGGGACCGGCTCCTCCGGCGCGTCCGCCTCCAAGAGTGGTGAGATGGGCTCGAGCTCCGCGACGAGCCAGCAGCTCACCGGCACGGTCAAGAAGTTCGACAAGGACTCGAAGGAGCTGACGCTCTCCGACTCCGACAAGAAGCTCCGCGTCAGCGACGACACGCAGATCATGAAGGACGGGCAGCAGGGCTCGATCAGCGACATCAAGGAAGGCGACCAGGTCCGCGCGAGCTACTCGGGCACCGGAGACACGCTGCAGGTGAACCGGCTCGAGGTCATGTCCTCCGGCGCGACGGGAACCGAGAAGTCGACCGGCACCACCACCAAGAAGAAGGCGAAGAAGCACTCCACCTCCTCGGGCACGTCGGGGACGACGTCGGGCTCGAAGTCCGACACGACCGGCTCGTCGGCCGGCTCGACGGACACGACGATGGGCGGCAGCTCCGGCGCGGCCGGCAGCTCGACCGGAGGCTCGACGACGGACACCGGAACCAAGTAGGGGCGGCGCGCAACACGACCGCTGGAACGACGAAGGGCGGGCGGCGCGAGCCACCCGCCCTTCGCTCTTCTTCGCGCGCACTGCCTATGACGCCTCGGCGGTCTTCTCCTGCGCCGCGATGTCCGCCCGGACCTTGTCCATGTCGAGCGCGCGGACCTGGCGGATGAGATCCTCGAGCCCGGCCTCCGGCAGCGCGCCGGCCTGCGAGAAGAGCAGCACGCGATCGCGCAGGATCATCAGCGTCGGGATGGAGCGGATCTCGAACGAGCCCGCGAGGTCGGGCTCCGCCTCGGTGTTCACCTTCGCGAACGTGATGTCGGGGTGCTTCTTCGCGACCTTCTCGTACGTGGGAGCGAACATCCGGCAGGGGCCGCACCACGGCGCCCACCAGTCGATGAGGACGATCCCGTCCTTCTCCACGACCTGCTTGAAGTTCTGCGGGTTGATCTCGACCGTGGTCGTCGCTTCGCCCATGTCTCTCGTTCCCTCGAGGCGCCCGCCGTCCATCGGCGTGCCGCGCCCGGTTCACTTAGTCGAGACCCTCGCCCGGCGAAAAGGATTCGTCCCGCGCGGGGCGGAGCGGCGGAGGTGGAGATCTTCGGCGCCAACACGAGCACAGCCGGCCGCGCGGCGACCCCGGCGGGGGCGCGCGGCTGGCAGGCCGGCTGACGGAGCGGCGAGCGATCAGCGCGCCGGCGGGTACTTGTGGAGCTTGCGCTGCAGCGATCGACGGTGGATCCCGAGGCGGCGCGCCGCCTCCGAGATGTTCCCGCCGCAGTCCGTCAGCACCCGCTGGATGTGCTCCCACTCCGCCCGCGCGAGCGAGGGCGTCTCGATGCCCTTCTCCTTCGCGGTGTTCGTGCCGTTCAGCGCGGCGAGGATCTCGTCAGCGTCGGCGGGCTTCGGCAGGTAGCCGACCGCGCCCTCGCGGACCGCCTCGACCGCCGTCGAGATGCTCCCGTAGCCCGTCAGCATGAGCACGCGGGTGGACGGGTCCTGCTTGCGGAGCTCGCGCAGGATCTCGAGGCCCGAGCCGCCCGGCATGCGCAGGTCGAGCACCGCCATCTCGGGCGACTCGCGCGTCGCCTCGCGCATCGCCTCGTCGGCGCTGCCGGCCGTCCGCACCTCGTAGCCCCGCGCGCGGATCGCGGTAGCGAGGCGCTCGCGCAGCACCTCGTCATCGTCGACGAGCAGGATGCTCGGCAGGGTCTCGTGAGTCACTTCGGACGTCGTCGTCGTCATGCGGTCCTCCTGTCGCCAGCGGTGCTCGCCGGCAGGTCGATGCGTGCCTCCGTCCCCTCCCCCGGGGTGGAGGTGATGTGAAACTCGCCGCCGAGATTCTCGGCCAGCGCCCGGGTGAGGAAGAGGCCCAGCCCCATGCCCTCCCCCGGAACCTTCGTGGTGAAGAACGGCTCCCCGACGCGGGAGAGCACCTCCGGCGTCATCCCCCGACCGCGGTCCACCACCGCGAGCCGGATGTATTCGCCCGATGGGAACGCGCGGAAGTCCACCGTCTCGCCCGGCGAGGACGCCTGCAGCGCGTTCTTGAGCAATCCTCTGAGTGCATCCGCGAGCCCGCGCGGCGGACCGGACAGCACCGCTTCCCCGGCGTCGTCCGCGACCTGCACGTTCACGCGCTCGCGCCCGTTCAGCCCCTCGAGCGCGGCGCCGATCCAGTCCCGGACCGGCAGCATCGCGATGGGCTCGCCGACGTTCTCGCCGGCGTTGACGGACATGCGGTCCAGGATCTCCCGGCACCGCGCGACCTGCTCGCGCACGAGCGTGAGATCGTACCGGACCTCCTGGGACGCGTCCTCGGGCAGCGAGCGCTGGAGCTCCTTCGCGACGATCGCGATCGTCGCGAGCGGCGTCGAGAGCTCGTGCGCCGCGCCCGCCGCGAGCGTCGCGAGCGACGCGAGCTTCTCCCGGCGCTGGGCGCGGCCGCGCGCGGTCTGCAGCTCCCGCTCGCGATCCCCGAGCGCCCGCGTGACGCGCTGGACGAAGAAGACCACGAACACGGCGGCGAGCGCGAACGCGACCCACATGCCCCGCAGGTGCGCCGCCATCATCTGCGCGTGATCCATGGTCGAGCGGATGTGGTGGCTCGGCCCGAAGAACTTTTCGTGGACGAAGAGCGAGCCGAAGCCCGCGAGGCTCGCGCCCATGAGCAGCCACGACCAGCGCGGCGGGAGCAGCACGGCCGCGAGCGCGACGTTCACGAGGTAGAGCGTCGAGAACGGGTTGGAGGCGCCGCCGGTGAGATCGAGCAGGACCGTGAGGACCACCGCGTCGAGCAGCATGACGACCGCGATGGCGCCGTCCGTCACGTGCGCCCGCCTGGCCCATGCGCCGAGCGCCACGTTGCCTGCGACCTCCAGCCCGAGCAGGACGATCAGCGTGATCACGGGCAGGCCGATGTGCGTCCAGGCTGCCGCCCCCGTGATGATGACCCCCTGGCCGAGAATCGCCCACCAGTGAAGCTGGACGAGCCAGGAAAGGTTCAGGCGCCCGCGCTGCTCGCGGCCGATCGCGCGACCGGCTGATGCAGGCGTGTGGGCCTGTGCGGGTGACTCACCCGCGACCGTCGAGATGAAAGACACGAACGTCGCCCCCGGAACGGGAGAGACGTTAGCACAGCGCCGCACCCCGGCGGCAGGCGCGACCCGTTGTCGCAGTCGGTCTTGACGCGTGTGCCGGTGCCCCCTTAGGTTCCGCCGCCGATGAGAGGCCGCCGGAAGACCGCCGCCGCAGCGCTCGCCGAGATCCTCGGGCGGCGACCGGAGGCGCAGGCGCCGGCGCTCGCGGCCGCCTTCGCGGACGCCTGCGGGCCGCGGCTGGCGCGCGAGGCGTCCATGCGCGGCCTCATGCGCGACGGCCGCCTGCTGGTCCTCGTCCGGTCCGATGCCTGGGCCGCGCAGCTCGTCGCGAACGAGGCGATGGTGTGCGACCGGGTCAACGCCCGGCTCGGACGGAAGATCGCGCTCGGGCTCGACGTCCGCGTGGATCCGCCGCGGTGAGACCCGTGTCGCCCGCGGCTCGATCGCTCGCTGCAGCGATCGCGCTCTGCTGCGGGTGCGCGCGCGCTTCCGCTGCACGCGCCTCCGCCCCGGCGACGCCCGCCACCCTCGACGAGCGTTCCCCCGCAGCCCCTCCGGCCGCCGCCGCCCCCCGCTACGGAGAGGAGCCGACGGTCGCGCTCGCGCCGGTGGAGTCGGCGGCGCTCGACGCCGTCCGCGAGCGGCTCGCCGCGTCTGGTCGACCGCCCCGTCCGTCCGGGGCGCTCGCGCTCGCCGCGCGCGCGCTGGCCCGGCGCGCCGCGGAGGGCGTGGCCGAACCCATCGGACCCGCCGGGCGCCGCGCCGCGATGGCGGACGGCCTCGCCTACGACCCCGCGCCCGCCGCGTTCCTCGTGCGGGGACGGGCGGACGGGTTGCCGGCGGCGCTCGCCGACGCGGTCACCGGCGTGACCGCGAGCCACGTGGGGGTCGGCGCCGCGGAGGTGGACGGCTCGACCGTCCTCGTGCTGCTGGCCTCCGTCCGGAAGGCGCGGCTCTCGCCCTTCCCGCGGTCCGTCGCGCCGGGCGCGACGGTGACGCTGTCCGGCGCGCTCGAGGGCGGTCTGCGGCGCGCGCGCGTCTTCGCGACGCTCCCGTCGGGCGACGTCCGGGAGCTGGACGCGAGCGGCGACGCCGCGTTCCGGGCGCCCGTGACGTTCTCGGCCGCGGGCCGCTGGGTACTCGAGGTCGTCGCCGACGGGCGAGGCGGCCCGGAGGTCGCGGCGCTCCTCGCGGTGGACGCGGGAGCGACCGCGGCGGCCGGTCCGGCTCTGCGCGCTGCCGCGCCCGGGGAGGTCGCAGGGGACGCCGACGCGGAGGCGGCGGTGATCCGCGCGCTGAACGCCCTCCGGGCTGCGCACGGGCTTTCTCCGGTCCGGAGCGCGCCCGCGCTCGCCGCCGCGGCACGCCGGCACAGCGACCGCATGCGCGACGCCGGGCGCATCGCGCACGTGCTCCCCGGCTCGGGCGAGCTGTCGGACCGGCTCCGCGCCGCGTCCGTCCCGTACCGGCGCGCGTACGAGAACGTCGCGCGCGGCGGGACCGCGCTCGCGGCGCACGAGGCGGCCGAGGAGAGCCCCGCGCACCGCGGGAACATGCTGCAGCCCCGCGCGACGCGCGTCGGGGTGGGGATCGCGCGCGGGCAGCTGCCTTCGGGCGGTCCCGCGGTCTACCTCACGGAGATCCTGGTCGAGCCGCCGGACGACGGCGCGGACAGCCCGCTCCGCCCGGCGGCGCGCATTCGCGACGCGCTCTGGCGCGAGCGCGCTCGCCTCGGCCAGGCGCCGCTCACCGCGGACGACGCCCTCGACGCGCTCGCGGCGGCGGCGGCGGAGGACATGCGGGCGCGCGACGCGACGGACCCCGGCGATCTCGACGCGCGTGCGCTCGCGCTCCGCAGGACGCTCGCGGCGGTGGATGTCTTCGTGGCGAGCGCGCCGGAGGACGCGGTCCGCTCGGCGAACCTGAGGGATCGGCGGTTCCGGCGAGTAGGCGTCGGCGTGGCGACCGGCGACAGCCGCCGGTTCGGCCCCGGCCGGCTGTTCATCGCGGTGATCTACACGGACTGACGGGTGCGCGCGCGCGTCATACGAGGCGTCGCTGCGTCGCGTAGCTCTCGATCCCGCCCTCGACCTCCGGCTCGTCCGCGTGGAGCGGGCAACGCGTGCACGTCCAGCTGTTCCAGCCCTTCTTCACCGCCTCGTCGAGGCAGCTGTCGTAGAAGTTGCAGAACAGGTTGCGGTGTCCCTCGACACCGCGATCCGGGTTGATGGGCGCGGTGAGCTCCGTGGGACAAGGCTTGGCGAGCACGATGGACTCCTCCGGATGGCAGAGCCATCCAAAGCGGCGCGACGGTACGTCGTGGCCCCCTCCCGTCGTGACCCGGCCCCCTCTCCGAAGCCCGGCCAGCCGCCCAGCAATGTTGAGAATGCAAAAGCGTACGTCCGGCCGCCTGGACGGCTGGAGAACGCGGGCTATATCGCGCCCCCGAATGCACCGAGTCAAGGCCCCCACCCCCCTCGTTGGGTTACCCTCTCCCAAGCGCGTGGAAAGCTCCGTCCCAGCCCGGGTTTGTGTGCCGCGGCGCACCGTCGCGGCGGTCGCTGCGGTGCTCTGCGTGGCGGCATTGGCGCCGCGCGCGGCGCACGCAGCGTCGACCCCGCTCTGCGACTGGCTCTCGGGGATCGGCGACGCTGCCCAGAGCCTCGCCGCGGGTCGCGCGAGCGCGTCGGAGGCGGCCGCGCGGAGGGCGCTCGTCGCGCGTCCGCGCGGGGCCGCGGGCGCGCGCGCGTCCGCCGCGCTCGGGCTCGCGCTCGCCGCCCGCGGCGAGTCGGCAGAGGCCGCGGCGTCGCTCGAGGTCGCGCTCGCGCCGCCGACGGCGCCGGCGCGCGCACACCTCGCATACGCGCGCGGCGAGGCGCTCCTGGCGGCGGGCGACACGCCCGCGGCGGCGCGCCTCTTCGAGGAAGCAGCGCGCCCGACCGACCTCGCGCTCGCCGCCCGCGCGCGCCTCCGCGAGGCCCAGGCGCTGCTCGCGACCGGGCTCGCCGCGGAGGCGGTGCCCGTCCTCGACGCGCTGCTCCGGACCTCCACCTCGCCGGACGCGCCCACGGCGTCCGCGGCGCGGCTCGCCCTGGCGCGCGCGCGCCGCGCGGTGGGAGACGACGCCGGCGCGGTGGACACGTTCCGGGCCCTCTGGCTCGAGGCCGACCTTCCCGAGGCGCAGCCCGCCGGCGACGCGCTCGCGTCCTGGCGCTCGGCGGGTGGTCCCGTGCCTCAGCCGACGGCCTCCGACGAGCTCACCCGCGCCGATCGGCTCCTCGCCGCGGGGCGCCCCGAGGCGGCGCTCGCGGCGATCGCCGCCGCGGCGGACGCGGAGGTGGGCGAGGTCGCGCCGGTGCGGGGCCGGATCGAGGTCTTCCGCGCCGCCGCCCTCCTCGCGCTGGGCCGGTACGCCGACGCGGAGCAGCTCGCAGCGCCCTTCGCCGACGCCGACGACCTCTGCGTCCGGCGGACGTCGCGGTGGGTCCTCGCCAGGGTCGCCGCGCGCGCCGGCCGCCTCGACGAGGCGAGCCGGCGCTACGCGGAGGTGGCGGCGCTGTCCGCGCCCGTCGCGGGCCTTCCGGAGTGGAGGCAGCGCGACCTCTCCGACGAGTCCGCATTCCTCGCGGCCTGGCTGTACTACGACGCCGGCGCGTTCGAGCGGGCCGCGATCGCGCTCGAGGCGTTCGCGCGGGCGAACCGGCGATCGCGCCGCGCCGAGGACGCGCTCTGGTTCGCGGCGTGGTCGCGGTACCGCCTGGGCCACGCAGCGGAGGCGTCGCGCGCGCTCGCGAAGCTCGCGCGCGGCCCGCTCGGCGACGCGGCCGCGTACTGGCAGGCGCGGCTCGACCCGAGCCCGGCACGCCAGAAGGCGCTCTACCGCGTCGCGCTCGCACGCGCCGGTGACGGCTGGTACGGGCTGCTCGCCCGCGCCCGCCTGGCGGCGCTGGGGGCGCCCGCGCCGCGCCCGGCGCGCCCTCCGGCGCGGCCGCTGCCCGAGGCGGCCGATCCCGGCGCGTCCGTGAAGCTGTCCGTCGCGGTCGAGCTGCTCGGGCTCGGGCTCGAGGACGCCGCCCTCGAGGAGCTGCGGGACCTCGCCCGGTCCGCGGCGGTCCGGCCGGCGGCGCCGCTCGTGGCGCAGCTCGCGGCGTTCACCGGCGATGCCGAGCTGCCCTTCCGGATCGCGCGCGACCACCTCGCGCCGACGCGGCGCGCGCTCCGCTGGGGACACCCCGAGGCGCTCCCTTCCGTGCTGCCCGCCCGCGCCCGGGCGTTCGGGCTCGACGCGACGCTCCTCCTCGCGATCATGCGCCGCGAGTCGAGCTTCCGGCGCGAGGCCCGCAGCGGCGCCGGCGCCGAGGGGCTCCTGCAGCTCCGCCCCGCGACCGCCGAGCGGCTGGGCGCGATGCTCGGCGTCTCGTCCGGCGTCGGCTCCCGGCTCGCCGAGCCCGAGGTCAGCGTGGCCGTCGGGGCGCACTATCTCGCGCTGCTCCAGGAGCGGTTCCAGGACCCCGCGGTCGCGCTCGCCGCCTACAACGCCGGGCCGCGCGCGGCCGCGGAGTGGGCCAGCGCGCGCGCCGGGATGCCGCTCGACGCCTGGGTCGAGTCGATCCCGTACCGGGAGACCCGGCAGTACGTGAAGATCGTCCTGTCGGACTGGGACGTCTACCGCGCGCTCGCCGGCGAGCCCGCGGCCCCGGTGGACCCCCTCCACCCCGTCGCGGCGCCGCCCTTCGGCGTGGCGTTCTAGGCGTCCGGCGCGGCGCTCTTCACGGCTGCGAGGATCGCGTCGCCCATCCGGCGGAGCACGGAAGGCGTGAGGCCGGGGAAGCCCGTCAGCTCGTCGGCCGAGCGCGGGCGGCGGCGCGCGATGTCGATCATCGTCTGCTCGCCGAGCACCTTGAACGGAGGCCGATCGCTCGCGCGTGCGCGGTCCTCGCGCGCGAGGTAGAGGGCCTTCAGGACGTCCCGGCCCGCGGGATCGAGGTCGCGGGCCCCCCGGATGCGACGCCACCCCTCCGGATCGAACACGCGCTCGCGCGGCTCGACCGAGGCGATGCGGTCGAACTCGCGCCGCGCCTCGTCGGCTACGCCGCGCGCGTCGAGCTCGCCGGCGAGCAGATCGCGGAGCGGGAGGAGGTAGCGGGTGTCGAGCGAGGCGTACGCCAGCTGCTCGCGCGTCAGCGGGCGGCGGCCCCAGTCCGACTTCTGGAACGTCTTCGAGAGGCGAACCCCGAACTGGGCCTCGACGAGCGCCGAGAGGCCGAGCTGCTCGCGCCCGAGCCGCCGCGCGGCCGCGAACGTGTCGAAGAGGCGCGGCAGCCGCCACCCGTACTCGCGCTTCAGGCAGCGGACGTCATAGTCCGCTCCGTGCAGGACGGTCTCGCGTCCGTCGGAGAGCACCGGCCCGAGCGGGCGGACGTCGACGGCGAGCGGGTCGACGACGAAGTGCTGGGAGCGCGTCGAGAGCTGCACGAGGCAGACGCGTTCCCGGTACACGTGGAAGCTGTTCGATTCGGTGTCGACGGCGACCACCGGCTCGTCGCGCAGCGCCTCGAGGAGGCGGGCGAGGGCTTCGGGATCGGCGACGAAGATGGGAAGGGCGTCCGGCGGCGGCGTCATGCGGGAGGTGATTGTAGCGCAGGGGCGCCGCCGCGGGCCGCGGAGAGCGCCACGGCGACCTCTCCCGCGACGCCCGCGTTCCGCTCGAGCAGCGCCAGGTTCGCCTCCCGCGCCCGGCCGTGCGTCGCGCGGGCGACCGCCTCGAGCAGGAACGGGGTCACCGCCTTCCCCCGGACACCGCGCTCCCGCGCCTGGCCGAGCGCCGCGAGCACCGCCGTCTCGACCACCTCGCGAGGCACCGGATCCGGCGGGGGCACGAGGAGGAGCACGCCCTCGCCACGCCCGAGCGCGTCCCACTGGAGCCGCAGCACGCGCGCGGCGCCCGCGGCGTCCTCGACGCGGTGCTCGAGGGCGACGCCGCTCGCGTCCGCGTAGAAGGCCGGCAGCTCGCTCGTGCGGAACCCGAGCAGCGGGACGCCCAGCGTCTCGAGCGCCTCGGCGGTAGCCGGGAGATCGAGGATGGCCTTCGGGCCCGCCGAGACCACGCACACCCGCGCCCGCGCGATCTCGGCGAGATCGGCCGACACGTCCGCCGCGCCCGAGGGGGGCTCGGCAGGGTCCACCCGATGCACGCCTCCGATGCCGCCGGTCGCGAAGATGGCGATCCCGGCGCGCGTCGCGATGGCGGCGGTGGCGGAGACCGTGGTCCCCGCGTCCAGGCCGGCGGCGAGGAGCGCGGCGAGGTCCCGCGCGCCCGCCTTGGCCGGCCGCCGCCCGGGATCGGCGAGCCGCGCGAGCTCCGGCTCGGACGCGCCGACGACGATCTCGCCCCCGAGCACCGCCACCGCCGCCGGGACGGCGCCGGACCGCCGCACCGCGGCCGCGCACCGCATTGCAGCATCGAGGTTGTGAGGAGGCGGGAGGCCCTGCGCGACGACGCTGGTCTCGAGCGCGACGACGGGCCCGCCCCGTCCGAGCGCCTCCCGGACCTCGTCGGAGTACCGCAGCGGAGTCTTCATGGATCCCTTCCAGATGGGCGGGTCGCTGCCCTCCCCGTGCTATATACGACTCCAGCGGGGCGCATCGCTCCACCCATCGTCAAGGACCCCTTGCGCGCGCGGATCCGCGGCTACGCCGTCCTCCTCTACGGCGGCCTCACCATGGTGCTCTTCTTCCTGGTGAGCCTGCCCGTGATGATCGTCACGGGCTCCGGTGACTTCCCCATCTGGCTCGCGCGCTTCGCGTGGGCGCCGTCCGCCCTGTGGGTCGCCGGGACCCGCGTCGAGGAGCGCGACCGCCCCAACCTCCCGGACGGCCCGCTCATCTTCGCCTCGAACCACGAGAGCGCGCTCGACATCTGGGTGCTGCTCTCGATCGTTCCGCGCAGCATCCGGTTCGTCGCGAAGCAGGAGCTGTTCCGGATCCCCATCTTCGGAACGTACATGCGGCTCGGCGGGCACATCCCCGTCGACCGGGGGCACCACGCGCGCGCCGTGGCGTCGCTCCGGCGCGCGGGCGAGGCGGTGCGAGGCGGGATCTCCCTCATCGTCTTCCCGGAGGGGACGCGCTCGCTGGACGGGCGCGTCCAACCGTTCAAGAAGGGGCCGTTCGTCGTCGCGATGGAGGCCGGCGTGCCGGTCGTCCCGGTCGCGATCTCCGGGACCGGTCTCATCACGCCGAAGAAGGTCATCGCGGTGACGCCAGGCACGGCGCGCGTCGCGTTCGGCGAGCCGGTCGATCCGCGGACGTTCCCCGACAAGAATGCGCTGCTCACGGAGGTCCGCCGGCGCGTCATCGCGCTGCATCGCACGATGGGCGGCGCCGGAGGCGACGAGACGCGCGCCATCGCGGCGGCCGGCGTCGAGGGCGCGGGAGCATAGGGTGCGCGCGAAGCATCTCCGGTGCTTGTCGCGCCCGGCACCCGGGCGGTACGCTCTCGCGGCATGAAGGAGCCCGTCCGCCCCGACCCGCTCGCCGCGGCCCAGCGCGTGAAGGACCTCGCGCGCGATCTCGCGCGCGACCTCGCGCAGGACGTCGCCGACGGCTACCGGAAGTCGACCCGGTTCTTCCGCTTGCGGGCCGCCGTGGTCGGCACCTGGTTCTGTCTGTCTGCCCTCACCCTCTGGCTGGCGTGCCCCTCCAGCGGGAACGCGCTCGGTGCCGAGGTCACGGTCTCGTTCGAAGATCCTCTCCAGACCTACGTCCTCGTCGCGAACACGTCCGCGGACATCTGGACCGACGTGATCCTCACGCTCGACGGAGAGTGGAGCTACGAGAAGAAGACGGTGCGAGACGGCGAGCGCATCGTGGTCGCCACCGCGAAGTTCACGCGCGACGGCGCCGCGGCTGCCGGCGACATGAAGCCGAAGACCCTCACGATCCGCTGCGAGCAGGGCAAGGTGACGACCCGGCTCGCCACGAGGTGAAGCGTGGCGGGCGCGCGCGTGCTGCTCGTCGACGATGACGCCGACATCTGCCACTTCCTCGCGACGCTGCTCGAGCTCGAGGGCATGGAACCCGTGATCGCCGGGTCCGCCGAGGAGGCCCTGCCGGCGGTGGCCTCCGCCGCGGCGGTGCTGCTCGACGTGGCCATGCCACGGATCGACGGCCTCGAGCTCTGCCGCCGCATGCGCGCGAGCGGCTACACCGGCCCGATCCTCGTGGTCTCGGCGCGCCCGGGCGCGGAGCTCCCGGCGCGCGCGGCGGCGGCGGGGGCGAGCGGGTTCGTGAGGAAGCCGTTCGACAACGCCGAGCTCGTGGGGCGCCTGCAGGCGCTCATCGGCGCGACCGCGCCCGGCTAGGGCAGCGCGTCGCCCCCCGCCGCACGGTCGTCCTGGGCCGCCTCCTCCGCGCGCGCGCGGCACCTGCGCCGGGCCTCTTCCCACGCCGCGCGGCGCCGTTCGAGCAGCTCGACGGCGCGCTCCGCCGCGACGAAGGCGGCGCGCGCACGGGCCACGTCCGCGCCCGCGAGCGCGAGGCGCCGCTCCGCCTGATGGAGCTCGTCCTGGGCGCGCTGCTCCGCGACACGGAGCAGCGCGCCTCTTCGCCCCCGCGCCGCGAGCGCGCCCGCGGAGGCTCCGGGCTCGACGCGCCCGACCGCGGCCCGGGCCACCCGGCACTCGCCGAGCACGCTCGCGCGCGCGGCGCGCTCGACGGCCCGCGCCCGCTCCCGCTCGCACGCCGCGGCGAGCGCCGCGCCGGCCGCGTCCTCCTCCCGCACGCGCAGCGCGTGGAGCGCCTCGAGCGGCCACCTCGCGCTCACGCGACGAGCGCCTCGAGCCGGGCGACGGTCTCCTCGAGCGGCGTCGCCTCCCCGGCGCCCTGCCGCAGGAAGGCCTCGATGTGCGGGAGGCGCTCGAGGGCGGCGTCGGCCTCCGCGTCCCCGCCGGCGCGGTACGCGCCGAGCGCCACGAGATCCCGGACGCGCTCGTGCGCCGCGAGGAGCGCGCGGAGGCGCGCCGCCGCCGCGAGGTGTCCGGGAGCCGCCACGGCGGGCATCACGCGCGACACGCTCTGCAGCGGATCGACGGCGGGGAACCGCCCCGCCGCCGCGAGGCGGCGATCGAGCACGACGTGCCCGTCGAGGATCCCGCGCACCTCGTCGGCGATCGGCTCCTCCATGTCGCCGCCGGCGACGAGGACCGTGTACAGCGCGGTGATGCCCCCGCGCGCACGGTTCCCCGTCCGCTCGAGGAGGCGCGGCAACGCGGAGAACACCGACGCCGGGTAGCCCTGCCTGGCCGGTGGCTCACCGGCCGCGAGGCCGACCTCCCGGAGCGCGCGCGCGTAGCGCGTCACCGAGTCGAGCAGGAACAGCACGCTCCGCCCCTGGTCCGCGAGCCACTCCGCGACGGCCGTCGCGACGTGCGCCGCCCGGAGCCGCACCAGCGCCGGCGCGTCGCTCGTCGCGACCACCACCACGGACCGCGCGAGCCCCTCGGGGCCGAGCGCGCCCTCGACGAACTCCCGCACCTCGCGACCCCGCTCGCCGACGAGGCACACGACGCAGGCGTCGGCGCGCGCGCTCCGCGCGATCTGCGCGAGGAGCGACGACTTCCCGACTCCGGACCCCGCGAAGAGCCCGAGCCGCTGCCCCTCCCCCGCGGTGAGGAGCCCGTCGAGCACGCGGACCCCGAGGGACAGCGGCACCGCCACCGGGCGCCGCTCGAGCGGATCCGGCGCCGGCCGCTCCACGGGCCACTCCTCGAGGCCGGCGGGCAGCGGGCGGCCGTCGATGGGCCGCCCGAGGCCGTCCAGGATCCGCCCGAGGAGCGCCTCGCCGGCGCGGATCGCCAGGGGCGCGCCCGTGGGGACCACCTCGCTGTCGGAGCCCACGCCGACGGGCTCGCCGAGCGGCACGAGCACGGCGCGGTCCTCCCGGAGCCCGACCACCTCGGCGAGCAGCGGCGCGCGCCCGGGGCGCGCGATCTCCACCGCGTCGCCCGTCCGGACCCCGGCGACGGCCGCCTCGACGACCATCCCGGCGAGCCGCGTGACGCGACCCCTGAGCGGGAGCGGCTCGGCCGCAGCGAGCGCCGTTCGAAGCGGCCCGAGATCGAGCGTCACGATCCGACCTCCGCGAGCGCCCGCTCGAGCGCGGCGAGCTGGGCGGCGACGCGCCCGTCGAGCCGGCCGGCCTCGGTCTCGACCACGACGTCGCCCGGCGCGAGCGACGGATCCTCCCGCAGCGCGACCCCCGGCGCGCGAGCGAGCAGCGCGGAGAGGCGCGGCTCGGCCTCGCGCAGCCGCGGGACGTCCGCGGGGCTCGCCCGCAGCGTCACGACGGCGCGCTCGCGCGCGCCCTCGAGGGTTCGCGCCGCGACGTCGACGACGGCACCGGGCGCGGTCGCGAGCTCCCGGCCGAGGATGCGGCGCGCCACGTCGAGGGCGAGCGAGGCGACGTCCCGCGCGAGCGTCCCGAGCAGCCGGTCCCGCTCCGCCGCGGCCGCGGCGAGCAGCGCGGCCGCGCGCCCCCGCCCGGTCTCGTAGCCCTCCGTCTCCCCCGCGGCGCGCGCGCGTTCGCGCTCGACGGCGATCCCCTTCCGGATCTCGCTCGCCTCGTCCTGCGCGGCCTCGACGATCGCGCGCGCCCGAGCTGCCGCGTCCACGACGGCGCCGTCGATGCGCGCGGAATCCAGCGGGAGCCGCTGCTTCAGGATGATGGCCACGAGCCCTCCCCGATCGCCGGCGCGTCGCCGGCGGTCGCGGGGGTCTCCACTGCAAGAGCGCCGCCGGTCGTGGCGGGCGCCCGAACCACTCGAAAAGTCGGCGCTCCACGCGACGCCCGCGACCTCGCGATCCGCGCGAGCGACCGCGGATCGACCGGGTGCGGACGAAAGAAGGCCCGCCGCCGGAGGGCGACGGGCCTCGTTCCTGTCGGTGATGCCTCGACGCGCCCTAGGCGGCGTCGCGCTCCACCGGCTGCAGGTACCGGTGCAGGAACTGCTTCGTCTTGAGCTCGACCTGGCGGACGCGCTCGCGCGAGACGCCCCAGCGCTTCCCGATCTCCTCGAGCGTCCGAGGCTGATCCTGCTCGAGGCGGTTGTGCACGATGTCCCAGCCGAGCTCGCCGATGCGCTTGCGGACCTTGCCGAGCGCGTCCCGAACCTCACTGTCGCCCTCGCCGAGGAGGTAGGTATCCTCCGGGCCGGGGCCGTCGTCCTCGATGCGCTCGAGGTGGGTGGCGTCACCCTCCTCGTCGATGGCGCTGTCGAGCGAGAGGTCCGGCTGCGCGACGGTGCCGCTCTGCGGGCGCACCGTCGAGCGCGCCTCCTTCAAGTACTTCCCGATGTAGGCGCGGATCCACCACACCGCGTACGTCGAGAAGCGGGTTCCTGCGTGCGGGTCGAACTTCTCGACGGCGCGCATCAGGCCGACGTTGCCCTCCTGGATGAGGTCGTCCAGACGGACCGTGCCGCGGCGCTGCTTCCGCGCGATCGCCACCACGAACGCGAGATTGTGGCGAACGAGCTTCTGCTTCGCCCGGACCTCTCCCTTGCGAGCGCGGAGCGCGAGCGCGTGCTCGTCTTCGCGGCTGAGAGGTGGGAAGTCCCTGACCGCCTTCAGGTAGGGGGCCAGTTCCTCGAACTCCTTGCTGCTCCTCTGTGTGGTCGCAGTCCTCATTCCGATGCTCTCCACCTGATCTGCGTCACGACATCCCGGGTAGGTTACGTAACGTGAGTTTATAGAATACTGGACCCATCAAGTCAAGCATCGCACGGGAAGCACCGACCGACGAGAGTCTCCGGTACTAGCGGACCACCGAACCCAGCAAAGCGCCGAATGACGCCAATATGAACACGATGTTCCTCGCTGCAGTCCACGACCTGCCAGGCGCCAGCTTGCGCCCCGTCAAACCGCGAGATTTGCTGAACATCAAGCGCACGAACGCCCCATCGGGACTTGCCGCCGCACTGTGGCAGAACGCCCAAACAGCCGCTTACGCCTGTCAGATGCGAGCCCGCGGCAAAAAGTGAAAGGGCCCGGCCCCACCAGGGACCGGACCCTTCGTGAACGACCTGTTAACGGCGGGCTCGCCCGCTCGAGTCGCCCTACTCCTCGGCGCCGACCGCGAGGGCCTCCTCGGCCTCCTCCACGGCGTCGACCGGCGTCTCCACCTCGATGTCGAGGTGCTTGTAGTGCGGGAGGCCGGTGCCGGCGGGGATGAGCCGGCCCATGATGACGTTCTCCTTGAGGCCGCGGAGGTAGTCGACCTTGCCGCTGATGGCGGCCTCGGTGAGCACCTTCGTCGTCTCCTGGAACGAGGAAGCCGAGATGAAGGACTCGGTGGAGAGCGACGCCTTCGTGATGCCGAGGAGGAGCGGCTCACCCTGCGCCGGGCGGCCCCCGTCCTTCAGCACGCGCTCGTTCTCCTCCTCGAACACGAACTTCTCGACCTGCTCGTCCGCGAGGAAGTTGGTGTCGCCCACCTCGACGATCCGCACGCGCCGGAGCATCTGGCGGACGATCGTCTCGATGTGCTTGTCGTTGATCTTCACGCCCTGCAGCCGGTAGACCTCCTGCACCTCGTCCACCAGCCAGCGCGCGAGCTCCTTCTCCCCGAGCACGCGGAGGATGTCGTGCGGGTTGGCGGCGCCGTCCATCAGCGCCTCGCCCGCGCGCACCCGGTCGCCCGTGTGCACCGAGATGTGCTTGCCCTTGCCGATCAGGTACTCCTTCGCGAGATCCGGCCGGAGCTTGCCGTCCACCTCGGGGGTGATGACGACCTTGCGCTTGCCCTTCGTGTCCTTGCCGAAGGCGACCACGCCGTCGATCTCGGAGATGACCGCGTGCTCCTTGGGCTTGCGCGCCTCGAAGAGCTCGGCGACGCGGGGGAGACCACCGGTGATGTCCTTCGTCTTGGTGGTCTCTCGGGGCATCTTCGCGATGACGTCGCCGGCGTCGACCTCGTCGCCGTCGTTCACCACGAGGTTCGCGCCCTCGGGGAGCATGTAGCGGGCGTCCGCCTCGGAGTTGGCGAGCTTCCGCGTCTTGCCCTCGTCGTCCTTGATCGAGATGCGCGGGCGCGCGTCCGGATCCTTGGAGGCGATGACCGCCTTGCGGGCGAGGCCGGTGATCTCGTCGACCTGCTCGGAGATCGTCACGCCGTCGATGAGGTCGCCGTACTTCACGCGGCCGGCCACCTCGGTGATGATCGGCATCGAGTACGGATCCCACTCCGCGAGGAGGGCGTTCGTCTCGATCTTCTGGCCCTCGCGGACGAGGAGCTTGGCGCCGTACACCACGCCGTACCGCTCGCGCTCGCGCCCCTGCTCGTCGGTGACGATGACCTCGCCGTTCCGGTTCATGACGATGAGCGTGCCGTCCTTCTTCTTCGCCACGCTCACGTTGTGGAATTTCACGACGCCGGGGTTGCGGTTCTCGATCGTGGACTGCTCGGCGCGCCGGGACGCCGCGCCGCCGATGTGGAACGTCCGCATCGTGAGCTGCGTACCGGGCTCGCCGATCGACTGGGCGGCGATGACGCCGACCGCCTCGCCGATGTTCACCTTGCGGCCGCGCGCGAGATCGCGCCCGTAGCACTCGACGCAGATGCCGCGCCGCGCCTGGCAGGTGAGCACGGACCGGATCTTCACCTTGTCGATGCCGGCGTTCTCGATGAGCTTGACCTTGCTCTCATCGATCTCCTCGTTCGCCTTCACGAGCACGTTGCCCGAGAAGGTGTCGAGGATGTCGTCCAGCGCGACGCGGCCCAGGATGCGCTCGCCCATCGGCTCGATGATCTCGCCGCCCTCG
This sequence comes from Anaeromyxobacter oryzae, assembly GCF_023169945.1. Lineage (GTDB taxonomy): Bacteria > Myxococcota > Myxococcia > Myxococcales > Anaeromyxobacteraceae > Anaeromyxobacter > Anaeromyxobacter oryzae. Next base: position 6,235,241 of record NZ_AP025591.1, on the reverse strand, counting down.
ACGAGCGCGCCGAGGGTGATGCCGTCCATCGCGCCGCAGTCGTACTCCGTGATGATGGCGTCCTGCGCCACGTCGACGAGGCGGCGGGTCAGGTAGCCGGAGTTCGCGGTCTTGAGCGCGGTGTCCGCGAGGCCCTTGCGGGCGCCGTGGGTCGAGATGAAGTACTGGAGGACGTTCAGACCCTCGCGGAAGTTCGCGGTGATCGGCGTCTCGATGATCTCGCCGGACGGCTTCGCCATGAGGCCGCGCATGCCGGCGAGCTGCCGGATCTGCTGCGCGGAGCCGCGGGCGCCCGAGTCGGCCATGATGTAGATCGGGTTGAACGACGGCTGCTTGCGCTCCTCGCGCTTGCCGTCCTTCCCGGGCCCGATCGCGGTCTCGGTCCCGATCTCCGCCATCATCTCCTGGGCGACCTCCTCGGTGACCTGCGCCCAGATGTCGATGACCTTGTTGTACCGCTCACCGATGGTGATGAGACCCTCGGTGTACTGGGTCTGGATGTCGTCGACCTCGCGGGTGGCGCGCTCGAGGAGCTCCTGCTTCTTCTTCGGGATCACCATGGCCTCGAGGGCGATGGAGATGCCGGCCTTGGTGGCGTTGCCGTACCCCATCGACCGCACGCGGTCGGCGAGGAGGACGGTCTCCTTCTCGCCGCAGAGGCGGTAGGTGAGGTCGATGAGGCCCTGGAGCTGCTTCTTGTCCATCACCTTGTTGACGGACTCGAACGAGAGCCGCTTCGGGACGATGTCGAAGAGCAGGACGCGGCCGACGGTGGTCTCGACCCGCTTGCCGTCCATGCGGACCCAGACCTTGGCCTGGAGCTCGACCTCGCCCTGGTCGTACGCCGCCCGGACCTCCTCCGGGCTCGCGAAGACCTTGCCCTCGCCGCGGGCGAACGCGCGCTCGCGGGTCATGTAGTAGATGCCGAGGACGATGTCCTGCGACGGCACGATGATCGGCTTGCCGTGCGCGGGGGACAGGATGTTGTTCGTGCTCATCATGAGCACGCGGGCCTCCATCTGAGCCTCGATGGAGAGCGGCACGTGGACCGCCATCTGGTCGCCGTCGAAGTCGGCGTTGAAGGCGGTGCAGACGAGCGGGTGGAGCTGGATCGCCTTGCCCTCGATGAGGACCGGCTCGAACGCCTGGATGCCGAGGCGGTGGAGCGTCGGGGCGCGGTTCAGGAGCACCGGGTGCTCGCGGATCACGTCGTCGAGGATGTCCCAGACCTCGGGACGCTCCTTCTCCACCATCTTCTTCGCGCTCTTGATGGTGGTGACGTACCCCTTCTCCTCGAGCTTGTTGTAGATGAACGGCTTGAAGAGCTCGAGCGCCATGATCTTCGGCAGGCCGCACTGGTGCAGCTTGAGCTCCGGGCCGACCACGATGACCGAGCGGCCCGAGTAGTCGACGCGCTTGCCGAGCAGGTTCTGGCGGAAGCGGCCCTGCTTGCCCTTCAGCATGTCGCTGAGGGACTTGAGCGGGCGCTTGTTGGGACCGGTGATGGTCTTGCCGCGGCGGCCGTTGTCGAACAGGGCGTCGACGGCCTCCTGCAGCATCCGCTTCTCGTTGCGGATGATGATGTCCGGGGCGTTCAGCTCCTGGAGCCGCTTCAGGCGGTTGTTGCGGTTGATGACGCGCCGGTAGAGGTCGTTCAGGTCGGACGTCGCGAACCGGCCGCCGTCGAGGGGCACGAGGGGGCGGAGGTCCGGCGGGATGACCGGGATGACCTCGAGCATCATCCAGTCCGGCTTGTTCCCGGACACGACGAACGCCTCGCACACCTTGAGGCGCTTCGCGATCTTCTTCCGCTTGGCGTCGCTCGTCGCCTCCTTCATCTCGGCGCGGAGCTCGTTCGCGAGGCCGTGGACGCCCTCGCCGTGCTTCTTGTCGACGGGCCCGACGCGCTTCAGGAGCTCGAGGACGGCCTCGCCGCCCATGCCGGCGGAGAACGCCTCGTCACCGAACTCGTCGAGCGCCTTCTGGTAGCGGTCCTCGGAGAGGAGCTCGCCCTTCTGGAAGGTGGTCTGCTTCGGGTCGATGACGATGTACGACTCGCAGTAGAGGACCTTCTCGAGGTCCTTGAGCGTGATGTCGAGCAGGTTGCCGATGCGGCTCGGCAGCGACTTCAGGAACCAGATGTGCGCGACGGGCGTCGCGAGGGTGATGTGGCCGAGCCGCTCGCGGCGGACCTTCGACTGGATCACCTCGACGCCGCACTTCTCGCAGACCACGCCCCGGTGCTTCATGCGCTTGTACTTGCCGCAGTTGCACTCGTAGTCCTTCACCGGGCCGAAGATCTTCGCGCAGAAGAGGCCGTCGCGCTCCGGCTTGAACGTCCGGTAGTTGATGGTCTCCGGCTTCTTCACCTCGCCGTGCGACCACTGGCGAATCTTGTCCGGGCTCGCGAGCGAGATCCGGATGGCCGAGAACGAGAGCGGGTCCTTCGGCTTCTCGAAGAAATTGAAGATGTCCTTCACGTCGACTCCCTGGCGAACTCTGGAAATGCTTTCGAAGACCAGGCGCCCTCCCCCGCCGCTTCACGCGGCGAGGGGGGCGCGACCGAGGCCGCTCCGCGGGGCTACGCGGTGTTCTTCTCCGCCGCCGCGCCGCGCGGCGCCCCGAGCGGGCCGCCCAGCTCGCCCTCCGACGCCTCGCGGGCCGCCTTGGCCTCCGGCGACTCGAGCAGCTCCACGTCGAGCGCGAGGCTCTGGAGCTCCTTGATGAGGACGTTGAACGACTCGGGGAGGCCGGACTCCAGCGTGTTCTCGCCCTTGACGATCGCCTCGTACATGCGGGTGCGGCCGACCACGTCGTCGGACTTCACCGTGAGGAACTCCTGGAGCGAGTAGGCGGCGCCGTACGCCTCCATCGCCCAGACCTCCATCTCTCCGAGCCGCTGCCCGCCGAACTGCGCCTTGCCGCCGAGGGGCTGCTGCGTGACGAGCGAGTACGGCCCGATGGAGCGGGCGTGGATCTTCTCGTCCACGAGGTGATGCAGCTTCAGCATGTACATGACGCCGACGGTGACGTCCTGGTCGAACGGCTCGCCCGTGCGGCCGTCGAAGAGGATCGACTGCATCGTCGCCGAGCCCTCGTCGAGGAGCTCCTTCATCTCGTTCTCGCGGGCGCCGTCGAAGACGGGCGTCGCGACGTGCATGCCGCGCTGGAGCTTCTGCGCGAGCTTCGGCAGCTCCTTCTCGGGCACGTCGTCGATGAGCTGGACGAGCTTCTCGTTGCCGCCCTGCCCGTCCTCGCCGCTGAAGACCGCCTTGAGCTTCTTCCGCAGCTGGTCGGGGCCGTAGTTCTTCTCGATCATCTCCTGCAGGCGGATGCCGACGTTCTTCGCGGCCCACCCGAGGTGCGTCTCGAGGATCTGCCCGACGTTCATGCGCGACGGGACGCCGAGCGGGTTCAGCACGATGTCCACCGGCGTGCCGTCCTCGAGGTAGGGCAGGTCCTCCTCGGGGAGCACGCGGGAGACGACGCCCTTGTTGCCGTGGCGGCCGGCCATCTTGTCGCCGACGGCGAGCTTGCGCTTGATGGCGACGTACACCTTCACCATCTTGATGACGCCCGGCGGCAGCTCGTCGCCCTTCTTCAGGCGGCCGATCTTCTCGCCGAAGAGGAGCTTCACGAGCTCCTTCTGCTCCTCGAAGTTCTCGACGATCTTCCGGACGAGGTCCTGCACGTCGCCGGTGACGGTGATCTCGCCCCAGTACCGCTGCGGAACCGTGTCGAGGAGCGCGTCGTCGAGGACGTCGCCCTTCTTGAGGAGCTGGTTGCCCTTGTCGTCGACGAGGCGGCCGGTGACCTCCTTGCCGACGAGCAGGCGGCGGATCTTCTCGAACGCCGAGTCCTGGATGATCTTGATCTCGTCGTTCTGATCCTTGAGGAGCTTGGCCTCCTCGGCCTCCTCGATCGCCTTCGCGCGCTCGTCCTTGTCGACGCCCTTGCGGCTGAAGACCTTGGCGTTGATCACGGTGCCGGAGACGCCCGGCGGGACGCGCAGCGAGCTGTCGCGGACGTCGCCCGCCTTCTCGCCGAAGATGGCGCGGAGGAGCTTCTCCTCGGGGGAGAGCTGGGTCTCGCCCTTCGGGGTGATCTTGCCGACGAGGATGTCGCCCGGCTTCACCTCGGCGCCGATCCGGATGATGCCCGACTCGTCGAGGTCCTTCAGGGCCTCCTCGCCGACGTTCGGGATGTCCCGGGTGATCTCCTCCTTGCCGAGCTTCGTGTCACGCGCGACGCACTCGAACTCCTCGATGTGCACCGACGTGAAGATGTCCTCCTTGAGGAAGCGCTCGGAGAGGAGGATCGAGTCCTCGAAGTTGTAGCCCTGCCACGGCATGAACGCGACGACGACGTTCTGGCCGAGCGCGAGCTCGCCCATCTCGGTCGCCGGCCCGTCGCCGATGACGTCGCCCTTCTTCACCCGCTCGCCCGGCTTCACGATGGGCTTCTGGTTGATGCAGGTGTTCTGGTTCGACCGCTGGTACTTGATGAGGTTGTAGATGTCGACCTCGTTGGCGACGTCGGTCGTCGAGGTCGCCACGTCGGCCTTCACCACGATGCGCGAGGCGTCCACGGACTGGACGACGCCGTCGCGCTTCGCCACCACCGTCACGCCGGAGTCGCGGGCGACGATGCCCTCGATGCCGGTGCCGACGAGCGGCGCCTGGGTGCGGAGGAGCGGCACCGCCTGGCGCTGCATGTTCGAGCCCATGAGGGCGCGGTTCGCGTCGTCGTTCTCGAGGAACGGCACGAGCGAGGCGGCCACGGACACGAGCTGGTTCGGGCTCACGTCCATGAGGTCGACCTCCTCGGGCTTCGCGAGGATGTACTCGCCCTCCTTGCGGCAGGAGACGTTCGTCCCGGTGAAGTTGCCCTTGCGGTCCACGGGCGCGTTCGCCTGCGCGATGATGTGCTTCTCCTCCTCGAGCGCGGAGTAGAAGCTCACCTCGTCGGTCACCCGGCCCTTCTCGACCTTCCGGTACGGCGTCTCGACGAAGCCGTACTCGTTGACGCGGGCGTAGGTCGAGAGCGACGCGATGAGGCCGATGTTCGGGCCTTCCGGCGTCTCGATCGGGCAGATGCGGCCGTAGTGCGTGGAGTGGACGTCGCGCACCTCGAAGCCGGCGCGCTCGCGGGTGAGGCCGCCCGGCCCGAGGGCCGAGAGGCGGCGCTTGTGGGTCACCTCGGACAGCGGGTTCGTCTGGTCCATGAACTGCGACAGCTGGCTGGACCCGAAGAACTCCTTGATGACCGCGGTGACCGGCTTCGCGTTGATGAGATCGTGCGGCATGAGCGTCTCGATCTCCTGGAGGCTCATGCGCTCCTTGATCGCGCGCTCCATGCGAACGAGGCCGATGCGGTACTGGTTCTCGAGCAGCTCGCCCACCGCGCGGACGCGGCGGTTGCCGAGGTGGTCGATGTCGTCGACGTCCTTGTTCGGCGAGCCGTTCTTGAGGTCGATGAGGAAGCGGACGACCTCGAGCACGTCGCGCTTGGTGAGCACGGTGTTCTCGAGCGGCTCCTCGATCCCGAACTTGTAGTTGAGCTTCAGCCGGCCGACCTTCGAGAGGTCGTAGCGCTCGGCGTTGAAGAACAGGTTGACGAACAGGTTCGTCGCGGTCTCCGGCGTCGGCGGATCACCGGGGCGGAGGCGGCGGTAGATCTCCATGATCGCCTCTTCGGGCGTGGAGATCTTGTCCTGCATGAGCGTGTCGCGGAGCGACGGCAGGACGTTCAGGTTGTCGATGAAGAGGACCCGGAACTCGTTGATGTTCCGCTTGCGGAGCTCCTCGATCTTCGCCTCGGTGACCTCCTCGTTGACCTCCAGGAGGACCTCGCCCGTCTCCTCGTCGACCACGTCCTCGGCGGAGATCTTGGTGTAGACCTCCTCCGGCTCGACGGGGAGCGACTTCATCTTCGCGGCGACGAGCTTCTTGATCGCGCTCTCGGTGTACTTCCGGTTCTTCTTGACGATGATCTCGTTCGACTTCGGATCCCGGATGTCGCGCGTCGCGCGCTGGCCCTTGAGGAGCTCGGGGTTCAGGTCCTTCTCGAACTTGCCCTTGCCCTCGACCCGGATCGTCTCCGTGTCGTAGTAGTACTTGAGGATCTCCTCGGCGGAGCCCTTGAAGTCCACCGGGTCCTTCTTCGCCGTGTCCGGCGTCGCGCCGAGCGCGCGCAGGAGCACCGTGGCCGGGAGCTTCCGCCGCCGGTCGATGCGGACGTAGAGGATGTCCTTGTGGTCGAACTCGAAGTCGATCCAGGACCCCCGGTACGGGATGATCCGGGCGTTGAAGAGCAGCTTGCCGGACGAGTGGCTCTTCCCCTTGTCGTGGTCGAAGAACGCGCCCGGGGAGCGGTGGAGCTGCGAGACGACGACGCGCTCCGTCCCGTTGATGATGAAGGTCCCGTTCTCCGTCATGAGCGGGATCTCGCCGAAGTAGACCTCCTGCTCCTTGACGTCGCGGATCGACTGCGCGCCGGTCTCCTCGTCCTTGTCCCAGACGACCAGGCGGACGACGACCTTGATCGGCGCGGAGTACGTCATCCCGCGCTGATGGCACTCGTCGACGTCGTACTTGGGCTTCTCGAGGTGGTAGCTGACGAACTCGAGGCTGGACGTCTCGTTGAAGTCCTTGATGGGGAAGACGGACTTGAAGACGCCCTGCAGGCCGGTGTCGTCCCGCTTCTCGGGCGGGACGTCGGCCTGCAGGAACTTGTCGTACGAGCTTTTCTGAATGGCGATGAGGTTGGGGATCTCGGCGATCTTGTTGATCTTCCCGAAGTTGCGCCGGATTCGGAAGTTGTTCTGGATCGTCGTCGCCATCTTGGTTCGGTCCTCTTTCCCCACGAGACCCGCACAAAAGGGTCTAGCCAGCCTGGCGGCCGGCTATCCAACGTCGCTCCGGCGAAGAGCCGGAATGCCCGGAATCAGTGAAGGGATGGGGGTTCTTAACCGCTTCCCCCTCGCCCGTCAAAGAATCCAACCTGGGATACGGCGGGGCGGCTTGCAACCCCGCCCCGCCGTGCCCAGACAGCGCCCTGGTTACTTGATCTCGACCTTGGCGCCCGCGCCCTCGAGCTTCTTCTTGAGCTCGTCGGCCTCCGCCTTGGCCACGCCCGCCTTGACCTCCTTGGGGGCGCCCTCGACGAGATCCTTGGCCTCCTTCAGGCCGAGGCCGGTGATCGCGCGGACCTCCTTGATCACGTTGATCTTGTTCGCGCCGGCGTCCGCGAGGACGACCGTGAACTCGGTCTTCTCCTCGGCGGGGGCGGCGGCGGCGGCGCCACCACCGGCGGCCATCATCACCGGCGCGGCGGCGGCGGAGACGCCCCACTTCTCCTCGAGCTTCTTCACGAGCTCGGCGGCCTCCATGACGCTGAGGCCCGACAGCTGATCGACGATCGTGTTGAGATCGGCCATGTCCTTCTTCCTTCTCTTTCTCGGGGGCGCCTCTCCGGCGCCCCACTAGCGTTCGAGCCCGCGCGGTCTCCCGCGCGGGCGGGTTTCACGTACCGTCTACTTCTGGGTCTCGAGCTGCTCGCGCCGCGCGCCGAGCACCCGGGCGAGCTGCTGCCCGGGGGTCCCGATCATGCGAACGAGCTTGGTCGCAGGCTGCGCGATCATCGCCGCGATCTGGCCGCGGAGCTCCTGGAGGCCCGGCAGCTTCGCGAGGGCCTGCACCCCCTTCGCGTCGATGACCTTGCCCTCCACCACCGCGGTGCGGATCGCGAAGTTCTCGCGGTCCTTCATGAAGTCCACGAGGAGCTTCGCCGGGGTGACCACGTCGTCGTAGGACATCACGATCGCCGTCGGCCCCACGAACTTCTCCGCGAGCGGCTCCAGCGTCGTGCCCTTGGCGGCGCGCGCTGCGAGGGTGTTCTTGACGACGCGGTACTCCACCTTCGAGTCGCGGAGCTTCTTGCGGAGCTCCGTGACCGTCGCGACGTCGAGGCCCTTGGGCTCCGCGACGATGGCCGCCTTCGCCTTCGCCATCTTCTCGTGGAGCTCGCCGATGACCTGCTCTTTTTCCGTCCGGTTCAAGTCGAATCACCGCCTTTCCGACCGCCGGCGCCGTGTTCCGCCGGCGGCGTGCTCGGGTCTCGGACCGGACGTCCGGTACGAAAACCCCCTGGCCAAGCAGGGGACGCTGCGCGAAGCGGCGTTCCCGTCTCGGCGGGTCGGGGCCTTCCGGCTCCGCTTGGCCACCCGTCGCTCCGAACTCCCCTCGCACCGGAGCGACCGGCGGGCCCGCTGTCTTGGACCAGAAACCCCGGCGGCGTCATTGCCGCCGGGAACCTTCCGAACCGTGCTTACGCGTGGTGCGCGGCGAGCTCGGCGAGGTCGACCTTGATGCCAGGCCCCATCGTCGTGCTCACGGTGACGTTCTTGACGTAGACGCCCTTCGCGGTCTGCGGCTTCGCCTTGTAGATGATCTCCATGATCGCGTTGAAGTTCGCCTTGAGCTTCTCCGGATCGAAGGAGGCCTTCCCGAACGGCACGTGGACGATGCCCGCCTTCTCGACGCGGAACTCGACCTTGCCGGCCTTCTGCTCCTTGATCGCCTTGGCGAGATCCATCGTGACCGTGCCGATCTTCGGGTTCGGCATGAGGCCGCGGGGGCCGAGGACCTTACCGAGGCGGCCGACGACGCCCATCATGTCGGGGGTCGCGATCACCTTGTCGAAGTCCATGAAGCCGCCCTGGATCTTCTCGGCGAGATCCTCCGCGCCGATGATGTCCGCGCCGGCGGCCTCGGCCTCCTTGGCCTTGTCGCCCTTCGCGAACACCGCGAGCTTCACGGCCTTGCCCATGCCGTGCGGCAGCACGACGGCGCCGCGCACCACCTGGTCGGCGTGCTTGGGGTCGACGCCGAGGTTGATCGCGGCGTCCACCGTCTCGTCGAACTTCTTCGTCGCGGTCTGCTTCACGAGGCCCATCGCCTCGTCGATCTTGTAGCGCTTGGCCCGATCGACCTTCGCCGCAGCCGCCTTGAACTTCTTCCCGATAGCCATGTTCGTTCTCCTCTGGCGGCGGCTAGCCGACGACGTCGATGCCCATGGACAGCGCGGTGCCCTCGATGGTCCGCATCGCGGCCTCGACGCTGCCCGCAGTCATGTCCTGCATCTTCATCTTCGCGATCTGCTCGACCTGCTTGCGCGTGACCTGCCCGACCTTCTCCTTGCCGGGCTTGTGCGCGCCGGAGCCCTTCTTCTTCTCCGTGTGGAGGCCGGCCGCCTTCTTCAGGAGGATCGCCGCAGGCGGGGTCTTGAGCTGGAAGGTGAAGGACCGGTCCTGATAGACGGTGATGATGACCGGGATGATGAGCGCTTCCTTCGCCTGAGCCTGCGTCGCGGCGTTGAACTGCTTGCAGAACTCCATGATGTTCACGCCGTGCTGGCCGAGCGCCGGGCCCACGGGCGGGGCCGGGTTCGCCTTGCCGGCGGGAAGCTGGAGCTTGATCTGTCCGGTGATCTTCTTCATCGCTGCTCCTCCGGTCGCGCCCGCCGGACTCCTTCGCCCGGCGCCCGCTCCCGCGTGGTTTCACGGACCGTTGACGCGGCCCTCCCACGTGTTGACTGCTACGTCTTCTCGACCTGCATGAAGTCGAGCTCGACCGGCGTGGCGCGGCCGAAGATCGACACGAGGACGCGGACCTTGCCCTTGTCGGGCTTGACCTCCTCCACCGTGCCGTTGAAGTTCGAGAACGGGCCGTCGATGACCCGCACCGCGTCCCCCTCCTCGAACTGGACCTTGGGCTTCGGCTTGAGCGAGCCCTCGGAGATCTGAGTCGTGAGGCGCTGCACCTCGGCGTCCGAGACGGCGGGCACCTGCTCCGGCGTCTTGGCGTTCCCGACGAAGCCGGTCACCTTGGGCGTCCCCTTCACGAGGTGCCAGGTGTCGAGCGTCATCTCCATGTTCACCAGGACGTAGCCGGGGAAGAACTTCCGCTTCGACGTCTTCTTCTCCCCCTTCACCATCTCCTGGACGACTTCCATCGGGATGAGGACCTCTCCGAACCGGTCCTCCAGCGCGTGCTGGCGCACCCGCTCCTCGAGCGACTTCTTCACCTTGTTCTCGAAGCCCGAGTAGGTGTGGACGACGTACCACTTCTTCGCCATGACTTCTCCGTTTCGTCGCCGCCGCACGCCTGCCGGAAAAACGCCGACGGAGCCGATCGGGCGGCCCCTCGCCGCCGCGGCTCCGCTCGCCGCCAAGACAGGGGCGGCTCAGTACAGCTGCGCGCTCAGCCAGCCCCAGACGACATCGAAGAGCCCCAGGACCAGGGCCGCGACCGCGGACGCGACGATGACGGCGACGGTCGCCGCCCTCGTCTCGCGCAGGCTCGGCCACGTGACGCGGCGGAGCTCGAGCGCGATCTCGAGCGACACCTGCTGCGTCTTCGGGATCCGCCAGACCACGATCGCGGTGATCGCCGCGATCCCGAAGCCGACGACCGTGGACACGTTCCAGTCGCTGAAGACGTTCCGGTCGTTCAGGCCCGCAGCGTTGAACACGAGCTGCAGGACGCGTTCGAGGAAGACTCCGAGCGCGATCGCGGCGAGCACGTAGAAGATCGCGACGATGCGCCTGGGCTGCTCTACCCCGCCGACGTTGTCCATGGTGGTGCCTTCGGCTTCGTGGTGAGGCGGGGTCGCCTCCGTCGACGACCCCGCCTCGTGGTTCTGGCAGGCCAGGAGGGATTCGAACCCCCAACCCGCGGTTTTGGAGACCGCTGCTCTAGCCGTTCGAGCTACTGGCCTATCTCGGCGCTCCCGCTACTTCGTCTCCTTGTGCTCCACGTGCTTGCGGCAGCGCGGGCAGTACTTGGAGAGCGTGAGCTTGTCCTGCGTCTTCTTCTTGTTCTTCGTCGTCGCGTAGTTCCGCTCTTTGCAGGTCTTGCACTCGAGCGTGATGATGCTGCGATTCCCGGCCATGACTTCCTTCCTTTACTGGATGACCTCGGCGACCACGCCGGCGCCCACCGTCCGCCCACCCTCGCGGATCGCGAACCGCAGCTCCTTCTCCATCGCGATCGGGGTGATGAGCTCGACCTCCATCGTGATGTTGTCGCCCGGCATCACCATCTCGACGCCAGCCGGCAGCTGCACGGAGCCCGTCACGTCCGTCGTGCGGAAGTAGAACTGCGGCCGGTACCCGTTGAAGAACGGAGTGTGACGACCACCCTCCTCCTTCGTGAGCACGTACACCTCGGCCTTGAACTTCGTGTGCGGCGTGATCGAGCCCGGCTTCGCGAGCACCTGGCCGCGCTCGACCTCCTCGCGCTTCAGGCCGCGGAGGAGCGCGCCGATGTTGTCGCCCGCCTGCCCCTCGTCGAGCAGCTTGCGGAACATCTCGACGCCCGTCACCACCGTCTTGACCGTCGGCTTCAGGCCGACGACCTCGATCTCCTCACCGACCTTCACGATGCCGCGCTCGACGCGACCCGTCGCGACCGTGCCGCGGCCGGAGATCGAGAACACGTCCTCGACCGGCATCAGGAACGGCTTGTCCGTCGCGCGCTTCGGCGTCGGGATGTAGCTGTCCACGGCGTCGAGCAGCTTCTGGATCGCCGGCTCGCCGAGCTCGCCCTTGTCGCCCTCGAGCGCCTTGAGCGCCGACCCCTTGACGATCGGGATCTCGTTGCCCGGGAAGTCGTACTCGGAGAGCAGCTCGCGGACCTCGAGCTCCACGAGGTCGAGCAGCTCCTTGTCGTCCACCATGTCGACCTTGTTCAGGAAGACCACGATGTACGGCACGCCGACCTGGCGGGCGAGGAGGATGTGCTCACGCGTCTGCGGCATCGGGCCGTCCGCCGCCGAGACCACCAGGATGGCGCCGTCCATCTGCGCCGCGCCGGTGATCATGTTCTTCACGTAGTCCGCGTGGCCGGGGCAGTCGACGTGCGCGTAGTGCCGCGCCGCCGTCTGGTACTCCACGTGGGCGGTCGCGATGGTGATGCCGCGCTCGCGCTCCTCGGGAGCCTTGTCGATCTGGTCGTAGGCCATGAACTGCGCCATGCCCTTCGAGGCGCAGTACTTCGTGATGGCGGCCGTGAGCGTGGTCTTCCCGTGGTCGACGTGCCCGATGGTCCCGACGTTCACGTGCGGCTTGTTACGCTCGAACTTCTCCTTGCCCATGGCAACGCTCCCTGCTGTTTGCGCGAGTCGCTCGTCCCGGCCCGACCCGCGTTGGAGTTACTGGAGCCCTCGTCCAGGATTGAACTGGAGACCTCGTCCTTACCAAGGACGCGCTCTACCAACTGAGCTACGAGGGCCTGTTCCTCGATCCGACCTCACTGGAGCGGGAAACGGGATTCGAACCCGCGACATTCAGCTTGGAAGGCTGACGCTCTACCAGCTGAGCTATTCCCGCAAGTTTTCCCGCGAACCTCTCTCTTCGACACCAGCGAGCTGAAACTCTGAGTGGAGGGGGGTGGATTCGAACCACCGAAGGCGTAAGCCGGCAGATTTACAGTCTGCTCCCTTTGGCCGCTCGGGAACCCCTCCGATGTCTTCGCGCTCTCCTCGACTTCGCGTGAACCCCAGCGCTCCTGGAGCTGGCGGTGGGATTCGAACCCGCGACCTGCTGCTTACAAGGCAGCTGCTCTACCAACTGAGCTACGCCAGCAAGATCTCTCCGGAAAACCGCCCTCGGTACCGCCTGCTCGACCCGGGGGCGTACTACTGCCGTCCAAAAGTGGAGCGCGGTCTTTAAAATGACCTGCCCCATGTTGTCAAGGACGGAATTCGACCGCCGAATCGGGCGGCTAGGTCCCGCGCTGCCGAGCGGCCTCGTAGAGGCCGATCGCGGCCGACGCGGAGACCGAAAGGCTGTCCAGCTCCCCTGACATGGGGATGCTGGCGGAGAGGTCGCAGGTCCGGCGGACCAGCGGGCGAATCCCTTCCCCCTCGCTGCCCAGGACGAGCGCCGTCGGGCCCTTCAGATCCACCTTCCCGAGCGGCCGGTCGCCGTCCATCGCGAGCGCGACCGACCACACCCCCGCCTGCTTCAGCTTCTCGATCGCCTGCGCCACGTTGGTCACCCGGGCGATCCGGGTGCGCTCCACCGCGCCGGCGGACGCCTTCGCCACCGCGGGCGTGACGCCGACCGCCCGGTCCTTCGGGATGACGATCCCGTGGGCGCCGAGCGCGTGCGCCGAGCGGATGATCGCGCCGAGGTTGTGGGGGTCCTCGACGCCGTCCAGCACCACCAGCAGCGGCGGGCGCCCGCTGGCCGCGGCGGCGGTCACGAGATCGTCGAGGTCCGCGTACGCGAAGTCGGCGACGACGGCGACGACGCCCTGGTGCCGATCGGTGCCGGCGAGCCGGTCCAGCTTCTGGCGCGGCGCCGTCCGGAGCTTCGCGCGAGAAGCGCGCCCGAGCCGCTCGAGCTCGGCGAAGGCGGCGCCGCGGCTCCCGCCCTCGGCGAGCCAGAGCTCCGCGATCCCCTCCCCGCCCGCGCGCAGCAGCTCGCGGACCGGGTTCATCCCGTAGACGATCCGCACGCGCGCCTACTTCGCCTTCACCAAGTACACGACCTGGCGATCCTGCGGCAGGCACACCTTCGTCTCGGTCGTCTTCGGGTCCTCGATGCACACCGCGAACTTCACCTGCGCTCGGATCTCGTGCTCGCCGGGGCTCACGACCTTGAGCGGCACCTCGAAGCGGATGCCCTTCCGGTCGAGCTGGGCGGCGTCGATCTTCGAGAGCGCGGACTTCCCCACGGACACGCCGCTCGCCGCCGTCAACGTCACCTTCACGGGGAACGCCGTCTCGAGGTGGGTCGGCGCGTCCTTCGTGCCGGTGGGCACGATCGCCAGCACGAGGCGGCCGTCCTTGCCGGGCGCGACCTGCGCGGTCGAGCCGGCGGTGTCGATTTTCGCGAGCTGCGCCGCGTCGGGGATCTCGGCGGCTCCCGCCTGGGCGACGACCGCGAGCAGCGCACCGACGACGAATCCTGGGCTCATCGGACCTCCGGGAAGGACCGGTCTCGTACCATGGACGGACCGGGCGGGCCACGCATTCAAGAGGCCCGGCCGCCGGCCGCCGCCGCGCCGTTCCGCGCCCGCCGCCGGGCCGCCGGGGCCCGGATCTCGGCCAGCGAGATCGCCCGGTCCACGATCCGGCCGGCGGCGTCGACCCCGCACGCCGTCTCCGCCTCCTTGATCGAGGGCGAGCTGTTCACCTCGAACACTCGCGGCACGCCCTTCACGTCCAGCATGTCGACGGCGCAGACCTCGAGCTGGAGCACGCGCGCCGCCTCGATCGCCGCCCGGGCGTAGGCCGGCGGCAGCTCGATCCGCTCGAACCGGGCGCCCCGGCGCAGGTTCCGCGAGAACCGTCCCAGCGGCGCGCTCCGGCGCATCGCCGCGACGACCTCGCCGCCGACGACGAGCACGCGCAGGTCCCGCCCCTTCGCGCCCTTCAGGTACTGCTGCACGACGATGTTCTGGCCGAGCCCGAGGATCGCCTCGAGCGCCGCCTCGAGCGACTGCAGGCTCTCGCAGATCATCACGCCGCTCTTCTCGCTCGTGGAGAGGAGCTTCACGAGCACGGGGACGCCCCCCACGAGCCGCACCATCTCCTTCAGGCCCGACGGGTCGCTCGCCATCACCGTGCGCGGTACCCGGATGCCGGCGGCGGAGAGCATCTGCAGGCTCCGCATCTTGTTGCGGCTCGCGGCGATCCCGTAGGCACCGTTCAGCACCGGGACGCCGATGAGCTCGAGCTGGTTCACGACGGCGAGGCCGTACTGGTGGATCGAGAGCCCGATCCGCGGAACCACCACGTCGGCGCGGGGGAAGCGGCGGCGGCGCCAGTAGACGGCCGGCGCGTCGTCCCCGAGGCCCATCTCCACCTCCAGCGGATCGACGACGCGGGCGACCAGTCCGCGCGCCTCCGCGGCCTCGACCAGGCGGCGGGTCGTGTAGATCTCGGAGGAGCGGGAGAGGACGGTCAGGTTCACGGCGCCGGGATGGTAAGGCGCGCTCCCCCGAAAAGCGAGGCGCGTTCGGATCGCGCCCCGCGTCCCCGCGCGGCGCCGCCCGAAGGAAAGAGGGCCGCCCGGGTGTCCGGACGGCCCTCCGATCCCTTCGCGAGGACGCGCGCTAGACCTGCTTGAACTCCGCGTCCACGACGTTCTCCTTCTTCTTCTCCTCGCCGCCGGGCGGGGGCTGGGCGGCGCCCGGCTGGCCCTCCGGCGCGGCGGTCCGGTAGAGCTCCTCCGCGGCCTTGTGGCTCGCCTTCTCCAGGCGTTCCATCGCGGCCTTCACCTCGGGGGCGCTGCCCTTCTCGCGCACCTTGTGGACCTCCGCCACCGCGTCCTCGATCTCCTTCGCGGTCGCGGCCTGGAGCTTCTCCCGGTTCTCCTTGAGGAGCTTCTCCATCTGGTAGGCGAGGTTCTCGGCCCGGTTCCGCTGCTCGACCTCCTCGCGCCGCTGCTTGTCCTCGGACTCGTGCGACTGGGCGTCGGCGACCATCTTCTCCACCTCGTCCTTCGCGAGGCCGGACGAGTGGCTGATGGTGATCTTCTGCTCCTTCCCGGTGCCCTTGTCCTTCGCCTGGACGTTCAGGATGCCGTTCGCGTCGATGTCGAACGTCACCTCGATCTGCGGCATGCCGCGGGGCGCCGGCGGGATGCCCTCCAGGTGGAAGCGCCCGAGGGTGCGGTTGTCCCGCGCCATCTCGCGCTCCCCCTGCAGGACGTGGATCTCCACCGACGTCTGGCTGTCGGACGCGGTCGAGAACGTCTCGGAGCGCTTCGCCGGGATCGTCGTGTTCCGCTCGATGAGCCGGGTCATCACGCCGCCGAGCGTCTCGACGCCGAGCGACAGCGGGGTCACGTCGAGGAGGAGGATGTCCTTCACCTCGCCGGAGAGGACGCCCGCCTGCACCGCGGCGCCGACTGCGACCACCTCGTCGGGGTTCACGGTGCGGTTCGGCTCCTTGCCGAAGAACTTCTTCACCGTGTCGATGATCTTCGGCATGCGCGTCTGGCCGCCGACGAGGACCACCTCGTCGATCTGCGACGGCTGGAGCTTCGCGTCGGCCAGGCACTTCCGCGTCGGCTCGATGGAGCGCTCGACGAGGTCCTCGACGAGCTGCTCGAGCTTCGCGCGGCTGAGCTTGATGGACAGGTGCTTCGGGCCGGTCTGGTCGGCGGTGAGGAACGGCAGGTTGATCTCGGTCTCCGTCACCGAGGAGAGCTCGATCTTCGCCTTCTCGGCCGCCTCCTTGAGGCGCTGCAGCACCATCTTGTCCTTCGAGACGTCGATGCCGGTGTCCTTCTTGAACTCGGCGATGAGCCAGTCGATGATCCGCTGGTCGATGTTGTCGCCGCCGAGGTGCGTGTCGCCGTTCGTCGCGAGCACCTCGACCACGTTCTCGCCCACCTCGAGGATCGAGATGTCGAACGTGCCGCCGCCGAAGTCGTAGACGGCGATCTTCTCGTTCTTCTTCTTGTCGAGGCCGTACGCGAGCGCCGCCGCGGTGGGCTCGTTGACGATGCGGCGGACGTTCAGGCCGGCGATCTCGCCGGCGTCCTTCGTCGCCTGCCGCTGCGAGTCGTTGAAGTAGGCGGGCACGGTGATCACCGCGTCCGTCACCTTCTCGCCGAGGTAGTTCTCCGCCGCCCGCTTCAGCTTGAGCAGGATCTGCGCGCTGATCTCGGGGGGCGAGTACTGCTTGCCGTCGATCTCGATCCGGGCGTCGCCGTTCGGGCCCTCGACGACGTGGTACGGGACCCGCTTCATCTCGTCCTGCACCTCCGAGAAGCGGCGGCCCATGAAGCGCTTGATGGAGTAGACGGTCTTCTCCGGGTTCGTGATCGCCTGGCGCTTCGCGACCTGCCCGACGAGCCGCTCCCCTTCCTTCGTGTAGGCGACGACGCTCGGGGTGATGCGAGACCCCTCCTCGTTCGTGATGACGACGGGGTCCTTCCCCTCCATCACCGCAACCACGGAGTTCGTGGTGCCGAGGTCGATGCCGATGATCTTGGCCATGGTTTGAAAGTCCTCCTGGACGGGGGCGAACGTAAGTCCGCGTCGCAGCCTGTCAAACCCGCCTCGCCCGCCGCCCCGCCGGCGGCCGGCTGCGCTGCGTAGCGCGCTACGCGCTGCCACCATCCCGACGCGTCGCACGCCCCTGTGCCCTCCGAGCGGGACGCGCGTAAGTCACTGAATCGACACGTGTGCGACACCCTGACGCGCCGTGGCACCGGCCTTGCTCAGCAACCGGGACATTCCCGTCACGGCCTCCAGAGGGGCTTCCATGCTTCGAATGGTCGTCAGCGCCGAGCGTCACAGCGAGCAGGCCCTCTTCGGGCCGCCCGCCGAGCTCGCCGTCCTCCTGAACGCCAACGCGAAGCAGGTGAACGCGAGCGTCCGCGAAGCGCTCTCGTCGCTGGTCCCGCACGAGCACCTGTTCCTGTCGCGGAGCCCGGACGAGGCGAACGCGATCGCCGAGGAGGTCGTCGCCCGTCGTTACCGGACGGTGTTCACGGGCGGCGGCGACGGGACGTTCGTCTCCTGGGTGAACCGGATCCTCGAGAGCGCCGATCGCCGCGCCGCGCGCCCGCCCCGGTTCGGCGTCCTCGCGCTCGGCACCGGGAACGCGGTCGCCGGAATGGTCGGCGCGACGCCCCGGCGCCACGTCCAGGACCTGACCCGCTACCTGCGGGGCGAGGTGGACCGCGTCCGGCGTCTCGACCTGCTCACCTGCGACGGGCGGCGGACACCGTTCGCCGGGGTCGGCGTCGATGCCGCGGTGCTGAACGACTACAACTGGGTGAAGGGCCGGCTCGCCGGGACGCCGCTGCGGTGCCTCGGGCTCGGCGGCTGCGGGTACGGGCTCGCCGTCGCCCTCCGGTCCGTGCCCCGCGCGATCCTCGAGCGGCGCCCCAGCTACTGCGAGATCGTGAACGTGGGCCGCCCGGCATGGCGCCTCGACGCGCGCGGCAACCGCATGGGCCGCCCGATCGGCCACGGCGAGCTCCTGTACGCCGGCCCGACCATGCTCGCCGCGGCGAGCACGGTCCCCTACTACGGCCTCGGTCTCAAGGCGTTCCCGTTCGCGGAGAAGGCGCCCGGGATGATGCAGCTCCGCGTCGGGACCGAGATCGGCGTCGCGACGCTGCTCATGAACCTCGGGCGCATCTGGTCCGGCGACTTCTCGCACGACGGGCTCCTCGACTTCCACGCCGAGCGCGTGGCGCTGCGCTTCGAGCGCCCGGTGCCGCTGCAGGTCGGCGGCGACGCCGAGGGCTGGCGCGACGAGGTGACGTTCGGCATGGCCGATCGCCCGGTCGAGGTCGTGGACTTCGGCGCGCGCGCGGCGGCGTGATCTCCCGCGCCCGCTCCGCTCACAGGTAGTACACGACGCGCTCGTCCTCCCAGAGCGCCTGGTACACCGCTCGCCGCTGGTCCTCCGACGTGAGCCGCACCGCGACGGAGACGGAGTGGTACTTCCCTCCGGAGCTCTGGCGCGTCACGACGTCCTCCGCCGGCGCGCTCCCGACGACGCGCGCCACGAGGCGCCGCGCGTGCTCGGCGAAGTCGTCCGCGGCGAGCCCCATGATCTTGAACGTGTAGCGGAGCGGGTAGTCGAGCGTGGGGTGCGCCGGCTGCCCGCTCGCAGGGAGGGCTCGGTTCGTCATGCACGGAACCTAGTGCCGCCGACGGGCCTGTCCAGCCCGGCCGGGGACGGCCGGCGCCTCGCGCGACGGCCGCCGCCTCGTCCCGGGTGGCGCCGGGGCTACAGCAGGTTGGCGGCCAGCTCGGCGAGCGGGCTCCGCTCGCCCTTCGACAGCGTCACGTGCCCCGCGAGCCGCTCGCTCTTGAACCGGTTCACGACGTGGATGAGGCCGTTGTTGGTCTGGTCCACGTAGGGATTGTCGATCTGGTACGGGTCGCCGGTGAGGACGATCTTCGTCCCGTCGCCGACGCGCGTGATGATGGTCTTCACCTCGTGCGGCGTGAGGTTCTGCGCCTCGTCCACGATGATGAACTGGTTCGGGATGGAGCGGCCGCGGATGTACGTGAGCGGCTCGATCTCGAGGATGCCGAGGTCGAGCAGCTCGTGGTAGCCGCGCCCGGCCTTCTTCTCGGAGCGCGACAGGTTCATGAGGTACTCGACGTTGTCGAAGATCGGCTGCATCCAGGGGTTCAGCTTCTCCTCGACCGAGCCGGGCAGGTACCCGATGTCGCGGCCGAGCGGGAAGATCGGGCGGGAGACGAGGAGCTTCTGGTAGACGCCCTCCTCCATCGTCTTCTGGAGGCCGGCGGCGATGGCGAGGAGCGTCTTCCCGGTGCCCGCCTTGCCGACGATGGTGACGAGGCGGACCTCGTCGTTGAGCAGCAGGTCGAGGGTGAAGGACTGCTCCTTGTTGCGCGGGCGGATGCCCCAGACGCCCTCCTTGGGCGTCTGGATGAGCTTCACGAACGCCTGCTTGGACGCGCTGTACTTGCCGACCGCGGAGTGCTGCGGGTTCGTCCGGTCGCGGAGGACGACGAACGCGTTCGGCGGGGGCGGCTCGAGCCCCTCGGGGCCGGGGATCGCGCCCGTCGAGTAGAAGTCGTTCACCTGCTCCGGCGTGACCTCCAGCTCGGAGATGCCGCTCCAGAGCTCGTCGAGGACGACGCCCTCCACGTCGTAGTCCTCGGCGTGCAGCCCGAGGGCGTCCGCGCGGATGCGGAGGTTCGTGTCCTTCGTCACGAACACCGACGGCGTGCCCTTCTCGCGCTCGGCGAGCTCGAGGGCGACCGCCAGGATCTTGTCGTCGGTCGAGTGGCCGTCGCCGCTGCCGTGGGGCAGCTTCCGCTCGGCCATGAGGACGCGGATCAGGCCGAGGTTCTCGCCGAGGGAGACCCCCTCGCGCAGCTTGCCCTGCGCGCGGAACTCGTCGAGGTAGCGGGAGACCTGGCGCGCGTTGCGGCCGAGCGTCGAGAGGTCTCGCTTGAAGTTGTCGATCTCCTCGATGACGTAGATCGGGATGACGACGTCGTTGTCGCCGAAACCGAACATGCTGCGCGGATCGTGGAGGAGGACGTTCGTGTCGAGGACGAAGTTCTTTCTCAAGCCGGTCCGGCTCCTCGCTGGAATCGCCGCGCGCGAGCCGCTGCGGCGCGAGGTCACTCTAGCAGGGGGCGGGGGCGAGCGGCCACCGCGACGAGCACGTGCGGCGCCTAGCCCGCGGCCCGGCGCGGCGCCCGCAGGCTCGCCGCCGAGACGCTCTGGTTCCGGCCGTGGCGCTTCGCGTGGTAGAGGCAGCCGTCCGCGCGCTCCACGAGCTCCGCCTTCTTCGTGCCGTCCTCGGGGAACGTGGCGACGCCCAGCGACATCGTGACCCGCAGGGGGCCCTGCTCCGTCTCGAAGACGAGCTTGCCGATGCGCTCGCGGATGCGCTCGGCAATGACCATCGCGCCGCCGGTGTCCGTCTCGGGCATGACGATCGCGAACTCCTCGCCGCCGTAGCGCGCCACCACGTCCGTGGTGCGCGCGTCCTTGCCGAGCGTCTTCGCCACGCCGCGCAGCACCTGGTCGCCGACGGGGTGGCCGTAGGTGTCGTTCACGGACTTGAAGTGGTCGATGTCGCAGAGGATGAGCGACATCTTCTTCCCGTAGCGCTGCGCCTGGGCGAGGTGGCCGTCGAGCCGCTCCTGGAAGGTGCGGTGGTTCACGAGGCCGGTGAGGCCGTCCGTCGTCGCGAGCCGCTCCGTCTTGTCGAAGAGGTGGGCGCGCTCGAGCGACTGCGCGGCGTGCATGGCCACGACGTTCAGCTGCCGCACCGGCTCCGGCGCGTAGGCGTTCCTGCGCTCGGCTCCGAGCACCAGCGCCCCGACGGGCCGCTCTCCGACCCGGAGCGGCAGGATCTTGAGCGACGTGAGCCCCTTCAGGCTCACGTCGCCGAAGACCGGCGTCTTCGCGGGATCCGGCGCGGCCACGGGCAGGATCATGTCCATCCGGATCGCGGAGCCGACGAGGCCCGAGTCCACCGTGAAGGCGTGGCCCTCGAGCGCACCCTTGCCGTGCTCTCCTCCGAACACCCGCACCACCCGCACCCGCGTCTCGTCGTTCTCCTCGCGGAGGACGATCGCCGCGAAGTCGACGGGCACCATCTCGCGCGCGACCTCGAAGAGCGCGTCGAAGACGTCGGCCGGCTTCTGCGTGCGGTTGAGCCGCTCGATGGAGCGGTAGAACCGGTCGGTCTCGGCGCGGCCCTGCTTCACGTCCTTGATGAGCCGCTCCGCGTCGATCGCCCGGAGGATCTCCGCCGCGAGCCTGGCGAGGAGCCGCTCGTCGTCGTCGCAGAACGGGACCGCCTCGAGGCGGTCGACGACGACGACGCCCCGCACGAACCCGCCGCGCGGCTCGAGGAGCGGTACGGCGAGGAGCGCCCTCGGCCGCATCCCGTCGCCGTAGTACGTCGCGCCCTTCACCTCGCCGTGAATGCGGATCGCCCGCCCCTGCCGGACGGCGGCGCCCAGGGCGCCCTCCCCGGCGGGGAACGGCTCCCGCGCGATCGCCTCGCTCGGCGAGCGGCAGTCGCGGAGCACCAGCTCCTTCTCGTCGTCGGACAGCCAGAAGAGCGCGCAGGTGTGACACCGGAGCGCCGCCTCGGCGACCTCGAGCGCGCCGCCGACGGCGGCCTCGATCTCGATGACCGCGCCCTCGAGCCAGCGCCGATCGCGCTCGTCGCGATCCTGCGCGTCGTCGGGCGCCGCGACGGTGAGCCGGTACGACCGGGCGAGCTGGTCGATCTCCTTCATCCGCCGGTCGATGGCGATCCGCTCGTCGCGCCGGCTGGCCGCCACCTGCGCGGCGAGGACCCCCCAGTACAGCACCGCGAACACGGTCACGAACCCGGAGTGGACGATGGCGTCGGGGAGCTCCCAGCCGCGCGCGCCGTGCGCCGCCCAGACCAGCAGCTCGAGCGCGACGGCGAGCCCCACGAGCGCCGCGCCGACGCCGGGGGCGAGGAACGCGACGAGGAACGCCATCACCAGGTAGACCACCGCCTGGAACGCGGACTCCCCGTGCCCCGCGGCGGCGCTCTGCGCGAGCACGTACGCCGCGACGACGAAGACCGAGCCGAGCTCCAGCTGCTCGCGATAGGTCGCCGCGTCGCCCGCGGCCGTGCGCGCGACGCGGCGCCACACGACCGCGCCGAGCGCGACCGCGAGGACCGCCATCGCCGAGATCTGCGGCCACCCGAACAGCGGCGCCTCGAACACGCGGAGCGGGACGAGGGCCCCGAGGCCGACGGCGGCGATCGCCGGGAGGCTCCGCGCGACGAAGCGCGCGCCGCGGCGGCGCGCGGGGGCGCCGAGGAGCCCCAGCTCCGAGAACACCGCGGCGTACAGGCGGACGAGCACCGGCCGCGGCCGCTGCAGCGCGAGCCGCCGGCGCACGCTCGGGGTCGCTCCGACCGGCGCGCGCGTCGGCGTGGCGGCCGACGTCACGGGGCCCCTCCCCGTTCGCCGAGCACGTAGACGCGCTCGCCTGGCCGGACGTACCGGAGCTCCTCCCGGACGGCGCGCTCGACGGCGGCGGGATCGCTGCGGAGGGCGTGGACCTCCCGCGCGAGGCGGGCGTTCTCGGCGGCGAGGTGCGCGTTCTCGCGCCGCATCGACTCGACGTCGCCGGAGAGCCGCTCGTACCGCCGGAGGCCGGACGGATCGAACGCCGACAGGGTCGCGAGCACCGCGACCCCGCCCACGTACACCCACCACCGCCGACCGCCGATCCCGGCCATGCTCAGGAGCCTCGCGGGACGACCGTAGCAGCCCGGCGGGGCGCGTCCAGAAATCGGCCGCGAGCGGTCGCTATCGCGTATGGACCGTCACGAACGCCGACAGGCCGGCGCGGAGCGGCAGGTCGGCGGGCGGGTTCACCCATGCGATCCGCACCGGCACGCGCTCGACCACCTTCACGAAGTTTCCGGACGCATTGTCGGGCGGCAGCAGCGCGAACCGCGCCCCCGTCCCGCCGGAGACGCTGTCCACCGTCCCCTCGATCTTCCGGCCACCGTAGGCGTCGATCTCGACGTCCACCTTCTGGCCGCGGTGGATCCCGCCGGTCTGCGTCTCCTTGAAGTTCGCGACGACGTAGGTCCGGTCGGGGACGAGCTGGCCGAGGTTCTGGCCGGGCTGGACGATCTGCCCTGCCCGCGCCCCGAGCCGGGAGACGACCCCCGCGGCGGGCGCCTTCACCACCGTGTAGGAGAGCTGGAGCTTCGCGGCGTCGACGGCGGCCTCCGCGGCCTTCACGCGCGCCCGCGCGAGCTCCGCGTTGGCGAGCGCCGCCGCGTACTGGGCCCGGTTCGCGCCGGCGCCGGCGCGGGCGGTCTCGCTGCCGATCCGGGTCGCGTCGAACCGCTCGGCCGCGATGGCGTCGCCCGCCTTGAGGGCCTCGGCGCGGCGCAGGTCCAGTCCGGCCTTCTCGGCCTCGGCCTCGGACTTCGTCACCGACGCGCGCGCCCCGGTCACCTGGGCGTCCGCGGCGGCGGTCTGCGCGCGCGCCGTCTCGAGCTCGGCCTGCGCCTGCCGGACGCGCACCTGGTAGTCGGCGTCGTCGAGGCGGAGGATGGGCTGCCCGAGCGTCACCGGTGCGTTGTCGGCGACGAGGACCTCGGAGATCGTGCCGGCGACGCGGGGCGCGATCGGCACGACGTCGGCCTCGACCTGCGCGTCGTCGGTGCTCACCTCGCCGCGCGTGAGGTATCCGTGCGCGCCGAACGCCGCGCCGGCGAGGAGCGCGACGACGCCGACGACGAGCAGGACCCGGCGCTTGCCGCGACGCGGCGGCGCGACCGGCTCTGCGCCCGGCTCGTTGACGACGGGAGCCTCGGTCGGCTCGGGGCGGACCTCGTGCAGCTGGGGATCTCGGGGGGGCGTCATTTCACATCTCCATCTCGACGTGGACCTTCTCTCCCGATCCACGACGGTTCACCTTCAGGAAGAAGAGCAGCGGGAGGACGCAGAGGAAGCAGATGCCCGTGAGCAGGAGCACCTGCTCGAAGGCGATGACCATGGACTGGCGGGTCACGATCCCGTCCAGCGCCCGGAGCGCCGCCTCGCGGGCGGACACGGGATCGAACCCGCGCTGGGCGAAGCCGGCGGCGAGCGCGGACAGCCGCTCCTGCACCTCGGGCCGGTCCGGCGAGAGGTGCGCGACGAGGCTCCCGCGGGCGTGCGAGCCCCAGCGCGAGAGCAGCGTCGCGAAGATGGCGAGCCCCATCGACGCGCCCACCTGCCGGAGCAGCGAGTTCAGGCCGGTCGCGTCGGCGAGCCGCGCGCGCGGCACGTTGGAGAGGGCGGCGGTCGTGAGCGGGACGAACAGGAAGCTGAAGCCGATCCCCTGCACCAGGATGGCGCGGGTGATGCCCTCCGACGAGGACGCGAGCGTGATGTGCGACACGTCGTAGGCGCCGTAGGCGACGAGGAGGACGCCGATCCCGATGAGCAGCCGCGCGGAGACCTTGCCGTAGAGCCGGCCGACGAGCGGCGTCACGAGCATCATCACCAGCACGCGCGGCATGAGCGCGAGCCCGGACTGCATCGCGGTGAACCCGAGCAGCTCCTGCATGAACAGCGGCAGGAGGAACATGCTCGCGAGCAGGATCGCGAACATCACCGCGCCGATCAGCGTGCCGGAGGTGAACACCGGGTCCTTGAAGAGCCGGAGGTTCACCGCGGGCACCTTGGCCGTCAGCTCGCGCCAGACGAACAGGGCGAGCGCGGCGACGGAGAGCAGCGCGCAGACGGTGATGAGGCTCGAGTCGAACCAGTCGTTCTGCTGCCCCTCCTCGAGGAAGAACTGCAGCGCGGCGAGACCGACGGCGAGGAGCGCGATCCCGAGCCAGTCCAGGTTGCCGCGCAGCTCCTTCGAGGCGGCCTGGTTCGCGGCGCGGATGTCCTCCGGCTCGTGCACGAACCGCCAGACCATGAACAGGCCGAGCACGCCGACCGGCAGGTTGATGAAGAAGATCCACGACCAGTGATAGTTGTCGACGATGTAGCCGCCGAGGGTCGGGCCGATGGCCGGTCCCACCATCACGGCCATGCCGAACAGGGCCATCGCCATGCCCTGCTCCTTGGGCGGGAAGGTCTGGCGCAGGATGGCCTGCTCCGTCGGCTGGAGCGCGCCGGCCCCGAACCCCTGGAGCGCGCGGAAGATGACGAGCTGCTCGAGGCTCGAGGCGACGCCGCAGAGCGCCGACCCGACGATGAAGATCGCGAGGCTCAGCATGTAGACGCGCTTCTGGCCGAAGAGCCGGCCGAGGAACGCGGTGAGCGGCATCACGATCACCGTCGCGATGGCGAACCCGGTGGTGATCCAGGTGATCTCCTGGACCGTGGCGCCGACCGCGCCCCGGATCTGCGGCAGGGCGACGTTCACGATCGACGAGTCGATGGCGCCCATGAGCGTGCCGAACGTCACCGACACCGTGACGAGCCACTTGTTCGTCGCGGGGCGCGCCGGGGCCGCCGCCATCGGGAGGGTCGCCGCGGTGCTCACGCGCGCGCTCCCCGGAGGAACAGCTCCACCACCGCGGGCGCGTAGGCGTCGAACGAGCCCCGGCCCTGGAGCGCGAGGAGGATGGACGCCCGCGCGATCCCGACGAGCCCCGCCGCGAACAGCCTCGCGCCGTCGTCACGCAGCTCGCCGGACGCGAGCCCGCGCTCGACGACGCGCTGCGCGCGCGCCTGCAGCTCGTCGAGGAGCGTCGACGAGGGCCGCATCCGGGCGGGCCCCTCCCCGGCCTGCACCAGCGCAGAGAGGAACCGGCCGTGGGCGCGGGCGTGCTCGACGAGCGCGTCGAGGAAGGCGCGGACCTGCTCCTCGATCGGGCGGCCGTCGGCGGCCGCGAGCGCGGCGTCGGCGCGGTCGAGCAGCGCCTCGCACCGCGTCCGGGAGAGCGCGCCGAGGAGCCCCTCCTTGTCCGAGAAGTGGTTGTAGACCGTGCCGACCGCCACGCCGGCCCGCGCCGCGATCTGCTCGACGCGCGCGGCGTGCAGGCCGTCCTCGGCGAACACCTCCTCGGCGGCGGCGAGGATCGCCTTCGCGGTCTCCTCGCGGAGCCGATCCCTGAGGCGGGTTACGCCGGCTGAAGCGGTCGTCATCTTGATGAATCTCCGTTCATCGATTGAACGGGATCTAGCCACTTGAACGAGCCGCGTCAACCTGACGCGCGACGGTGCGTCGTCCCGGGCGTGAACTCACTTGGAAATGCTGTGTTTTGAGCTTAAGGACCGGGCCGTGACGGCCGTCCTCGCCGCTCTGGCGCTCGCCGTGGGCCCGGTCGCCCTCGTGACGGAGACCCGTCCGGCCATGGGCTCGGTCGCGACGGTCACCATCGTGACGGCCGAGCCCTCCCGCGCCGCGCCGGGGATCGAGGCGGCGTTCGGCGTGTTCGCAAGGGTCGACGCGACGATGAACGAGTGGCGCCCCGACTCGCCCCTCTCCACCCTGAACGCGCGCGCGGGACGAGGCTGGGTCGCGCTCCCCGGCGAGCTCTGCGAGGCGCTCGCGCTCGCGAAGGCGGGCGCGGAGCGGACCGGCGGCCTCTTCGACCCGACCTGGGCGGCGCTCTCCGACCTGTGGCGCTTCGATGGGACGGCGGCGGCGCCGCCCCCCGACGCGCTGCTCCGCGCCCGCTGCCCGCTCGTCGATCACCGCGGTCTCGAGCTGCGGCCGCGCGCCGGCCGCGGCTGCGAGGCGAGGCTCGCGCGGGCCGGGATGCGCGTCGGCCTCGGCGGGCTCGCGAAGGGCTGGGCGCTCGACGCCGCCGCGCGGACGCTCCGGTTCCTGGGCTACCGGGACTTCCTGCTCCAGGCGGGCGGCGATCTCTACGCGGCGGGCCGGCGCGGGGAGGAGCCGTGGCACGTCGCGATCCGCGATCCGCGCGGCGGGCCGCTCGACGCGATGGCGGCGCTCGACGTCTCGGACCGCGCGTTCTCCACCACGGGAGACTACGAGCACGCGTTCGACGCCGGCGGGACGCGCTACCACCACGTCATCGACCCGCGCACCTGCCGGCCCGCGCCCGCGAGCCGCGCGGCGACCATCCTCGCCCGCACGGCGGTAGACGCGGAGATCCTCGGGAAGGCGGTGTTCATCGAGGGCGGCGCCGCCGGCATCGCTCGCGCCGAGGCGTGGGGCGCCGCCGCGGTCGTGGTGACTGGAGACGGCGGCGTGATCGCATCGGACGCCCTCCGCGCGCGGCTGCGGACCGCGCCGGACGCGGCGCGGTCAGGCGCGGCGCCCCGCTAGCTCGCGCGCCGCGCGTCCGGGACGTCGGCGCGCGCGACTCGCCGGAGCGCTCCGCGCGCGCTCGTCGCCTGCCGGACCGGCCCGAAGATCGCTGCGAGGAGGGCGGCCCAGCCGAGGAGCGCGAGCTCGAGCGCGACGAAGGCGCCGAGCTTCACCCACGCCATCCCCGGCGAGAAGAACCGCACGCCGAAGCCGGCGGCGACGCCGGCGAGCGCGCTGCCGAAGGAGAGCCCGACGAGCCAGGAGAACGCGCGGGGCGCGACGGCGCGCGCGAACCCGACGACGTGGCTCGCCGCGAACAGCACGAGCGGCAGCGCGACGAGGTGCGGCAGCGCGACCTCGAGGATCCCGCCGAGCGTCTTCGGGGCCGCGAAGCGCGCCTCGGACCCGAGGTAGAACTCGGCGACGCCCTGCGTCCGGGCGCCGAGCTTGAGCAGGAACAGGATCGCCCCGCTCGCGGCGGACACGAGCAGGTACAGCGCGAACGCGAGCGCGGGGCCGCGGTGAGGCGCGAGGCGCGGATCGGTCATGCCGGCCTCCGGTGCGCGTGCCGGTGGTGCCGGCCGCGCGCGGCTCGGGGCCTGCCGTACGCGACCCAGGCGACGGCGACGAGCGCGGCGACGCCGACCAGCGCGGCGACGGACGTGGCGACGCGCAGCCCGCCCGCGCCGTGCAGGCGCACCACCGCGAACGGGGCGAACAGGTCCGCGAGCGTCGCGGCGACGACCGCGGTGAAGCCCGGGCCTCGCACCCAGGCCGGCACCGGCGACACGGCGAGGAGCGAGCCGAGCACGAGGAGCACGAACCCGTAGAGGAACGCGCCGGTGTGGACCTCCTCCCAGAGCGCCGCGGCTGGCAGCGGGTCGCCGCCCGCGAGGTAGAACCCCTCGACGCCGGAGGCGGTGAGCCCGCCGTTCGCGATCCGCTGCACGGCGAGCCCCGCGAGCGCGAGGGCGGCGAAGACGAGGAAGGCGCGGACCGGCGGGCGCGCCCGCGCGAGCGCCTCCGGCGTGGGCTGCACGAGGAACCTCATGGCTTCACCTCGACCGCCTCCCGGAGGGCCTGGAGGAGCCAGCGCGACTCCTCCGCGATGCCGCGGGCCGTGAGCGTGGCGCCGCTGATCGGCGCGAGGTCGTCGCCGACGGCGAGCCGGTCCTTGGGGCCCTTCCCGTCGAACTGCCGGAGCCACCGCTCGCTCGGCTTGTACTCCTCGGGCTCGAGGAAGGAGAGGACCGTGATCTTCCGGATCCTCCCGTCCGGCTCGAACGCGATGGCGAAGGTCTCGCGCTTGGTGCGCACCACGTGGCTGTGGATGACCGCGTACCCGAGCGCCGCGGCGCCCTTCCTCGCCGTGTAGAAGGTGACGAGCCGCTCCTTCACGCGGGCGCGCGCGAGCGGCTCGATGCGCGCCACCATCGCGTCGGTGAGGATCACGTCCTTCGTCTCGATCCGCTCGGCGTCCGGGAAGAGCGATCGCACCACGGCCTCGTCCTTCCGCGGCGCCTCCGCGGCGGAGGCCGCCGTCGCGGCGACGAGCGCCACCCCGACGACGGCCCTGTGAACCGCCTTCCGCATCGCGTCCTCCTAGAAGACGAACCCCGCGCCGACGTTCACCTGGTCCGTCGTGTCGCCGGTCCGCGGGTCCTTGCGCTGCCAGTCCGTCTTCACGACCACCGTCGGGATCGGCTTGTAGGTGAGCCCCGCCGTGACGACCGTCCGGTCGACGGCGCCGTTCCGCACGTACCCCGCAGGCACCCGCGCGTTCAGGTCGTACCGCTCCACGCGCGCGAACGGCGACAGCGACGACTCGCCGCCGGGCGCGAAGAGCGAGAGGACGTCGTACGCGAGCTCGGCGTAGCCGCCCTGGACGCGCGAGCCCAGCCCCTCGTCCGGCGCGAGGCCGATACCGCCCGCCCCGTTCACCAGGTTCGCGTTCACGGCCGCCGCGTCTCCGAGCGTGCCCACCACGCCGAGGACCCGCGCCGTCGCACCGCGCCACGCGAGCTGGCCGTGCAGCTCCGCCATGCCGACCTCGGCCTTCACCCCCGGGATCCGGCGCTGGTCGGCGCGCCCGTAGTAGACCGCGCCGCCGACCGTCGCCGGTCCGGCCGCGTACTCGAGGGAGAGGACGCCCGCCGCGGTCGCGGCGCGCGACTCGGCGCCGCCGGTGCGGCTCTCGCGGAGCCACGACGCCGCCTCGACTGGCTCGTCGCCCGCGTCGCGGAAGACGTCGAGGCCGTTCAGGAGGAACGCCTTGTAGCGGAGGCCGGCGATCTCGCCGTGCACCCCGACGCCGTTCTCGCTCCAGGTCGTCGGGATCAGGTACTGCTCGACGTCGGGGCGGAAGACGCCGTTGAAGAACGGCGGCTCGTGCATCTGGTTCACGAAGCCGATGGGGACGAGCACGTTCCCCACCCGGAGGCGCAGCGCGTCCGTGAACAGGAAGTCGAGGTAGGCGAACTCGACCGAGACCTCGCGCCCGGCGTGCTCGAACTCGATCTCCGAGTTGAAGACGATCCGCTCGTTGAAGCGGTAGCCCGCGTAGAGGACGGCGCGGAGGAGGTCGGTCTGGTCGCTCGCCACGTCGTGGGTGAAGTTCCGGTACGTGACCTCCCCGTAGCCGCCGATGGAGAGCCCCTTCGGCGCGAAGTAGACCTTGGATGCGGCGGGCCCCATGCCGCCGAACGACTGGTACTCCACGTCGCGCAGCCCGATCTCGAGCTTCAGCCGCCGCAGCTCCTCGGCGAGCGTGCGGACCTCCTCCTTCGACGCGGCCTCCTCGGGCTTCTTCGCGGTCTCGTCCGGCTTCTTCGCGGTCTCGTCCGGCTTCTTCGCGGTCTCGTCCGGCTTCTTCGCGGTCTCGTCCGGCTTCTTCGCGGTCTCGTCCGGCTTCTTCGCGGTCTCGTCCGGCTTCGTCGCGGGCGTGGCCTCGTCCCCGGATGCCGGGGCCTGCTGGGCAAGGTCCCGCGCGAGCGCGGGCGCCGCGGTCGCGAGCAGGGCGGTGAGCAGCATGGTCTCGGTGATCTTGATTGTCATTCTCAACTTGGATCCGGACGGACCCACTCCTCGGCGCTCCCCCGGGTGCACGGCTTGGCCGACGCGACCCCGCGTCGACCGGATGTCGAGGCGCTATCTCGCCTCGACGGGCTTCACGTAGATCTCGCCCGCGATCTCGGGATCGAGGGCGATGGTGGTCTCGCCGACCTCGATGACGAACGAGGGCGAGCGCTGATGGAGGCGGATCGTGCTGCCCGGGATGACCCCGAGCGCCGCGAGCCGGTCCATGCGGTCGTGGAACTTGGGCGCGATGAACACGATGCGGCCGGTGGCGCCGAGCGTGAACGCCGGCAGCCCGGTGACGAGGGGCCGGAGCGTCTTCTGGTACGCGCCGCAGCACGGGCCGGGAGGGATCGGCTTCCCGTGCGGGCAGGTCGGAGGGTGGCCGAGTAGCGTGCAGACCGAGTCGGTCGCCTCGACCGAGAGGATGTGCTCGAGGGCGCAGGCCTGCTCCTCCATCACCCGCTCCCCCACGTCGAGGAGGTCACGGAAGAGCCGCTCGGTGAGCCGGTGACGGCGGACGATGTCCCGCGCACGCTTCTCACCGTCGGCGGTGAGCGCGACCCGACCGTCGGAGAGCGTCGCGAGCCCGTCCTTCGCGAGCGCCTCCAGGTCGACCGGCGCCGCGCCGGCGGTCAGCTCCCGGCTCGCCGCGAGGAGGACGTCACCGATCCCGTCCCGCCCCGCCTCCCGCTCGGTGAACACCGCCTCGAGGATCTCTTCCTTGCGCTGCGTGAGGTCGCTCACGGCGTGACTCCCCTCTCCTTCTTCATGCGATCGAAGAGCTGCCGCAGCCGTCCGGCGAGGCCGGTCTCCTGCGGGAAGCTGTAGCCGCACCCGGGACAGCACAGGACCTTGCAGCCCTTCGACATCGGGCAGCTCGGGCGGCAGCCCTGTCCCTCGGCGGAGAACTCGAGCCCGCAGAGCGGGCACCTCTCGTTGCGGTCGACGACGGCGGGCAAGGCGGCGCTCCTAGTGGGCGAGGCGCATCAGCTGGTTCACCGCCGCCCCGACGCCGAACGAGAACGGGAGGATGAACGCCGCGATGGCGACGCCCGTCTTCCAGCCGCGCTCCTTCAGGATCATGAAGAAGTTCGCGATGCACGGGATGAAGAGCGTGATCGTCACGAGCGCGACCACCACCTGGATCTCCATGTTCCAGGTCATCGTGCCCGCCTTCATGTACGGCTCGAAGTACCGGAACAGCCCGGCGGCGGCGTAGTCGCGGCGCAGGAAGCCGAGGATGAACGCGCTCGCGGCCTGCGGCGGCAGGTTCAGGAGCCCGACGACGACCGGGGACATCGCCCGCTCGAGCACGCCGAGGAGGTGGAACCGGTCGAGCACGTACAGGATGAGCGTGCCGAGGACGAAGAGCGGGAGCGCCTCGCGCAGGTACCACTCGATCCGCGCGGACGTCTTCACGGCGATGTTGCTCGCCTGCGGCACGCGGAGCGGCGGCAGCTCGAGGATGAAGTCCGAGCCCCGGCCGGGCAGCACCTTCGCCGAGAGCCAGCCCACGAGGAAGATGACGAGGAGCAGCGTCCCGAGGAACCAGAGGTTCGCGGTTCGCGACAGCCCGGACGTCATCGCGAGGATCACCGCCATCTGCGCCGAGCACGGCACGGCCAGGGCGAGCAGGAGCGTCACGATCACCCGCTCCTTGCGCGTCTCCATGATGCGGGCGGTCATCGTCGCCATGGTGTCGCAGCCCAGCCCGAGCACCATCGGCAGGACGGCCTTCCCGTTCAGGCCCATCCGCTTGAAGATCTTGTTCACCATCACCGCGAGCCGCGGCAGGTAGCCGGAGTCCTCGAGGATCGAGAACGCGATGAAGAACGTCGTGACGATCGGGAGCACGATGGCGACGGCGTACGACAGGCCCATCGATACGATCCCGTACCGGCCCACGAGGAAGCCGCCGTGGTCGGTGTACGGGACGCCCGGCGGACCGACGAGGAACTCCTGGACCGCGCCGGCGGGGGTGAGGTGACGCACGAGCGCGTCGGTCCACGGGACGAGGTAGTTCGCGAAGACCGTGTGCTCGAGGAAGTCCACCGCCTTGCCGGCCCCGAGCACGCCCACGAACTCGTAGGCGAACCACAGGACGACGGCGAGGATCGGGATGCCCCAGAGCGGGTGCGTGGACCAGGCCCCGAGCTTCCGCGCGAACCCGCTCGTGGCCGACGCGATGCCCCGCGTGACGACCGCGTCGTGGAGCCGGTCGACGGCCGCGAGGCGCTGGCGCGCGACCACGAAGCGGAGGGACTCCGGATACCGGGCCGCGAGCGTCCGGCGGACCGCGTCGAGGCGGGCGAGATCGGCCTCGGCGAGGTGGGCGGCGAGGTGCGTCCGGAGCGACTCGTCGCCCACGAGCGCCATGAGCGCGAGCGCCCGCGCGCCGATGCCGCCGACCGGCATGAGCGGCGCGATCTCGGCGAGGGCCGCCTCGATCGCCTCGTCGTAGCGCGGCCGCCACGGCGACGGCCGGGCGGAGCCGAGGCGCGCCTGCAGCGCCGCGAGCCCCTTCCGCTGCACCGCGACGGTCCGGACCACGTCGATCTGCAGCGTCTTCGCGAGCCGCCCCTCGTCGATGGCGATGCCGCGGCTCTCGGCCTCGTCCGCCATGTTGAGCGCGAGCGCGAAGGGGATCTCGGCCTCGGCGAGCTGCGCCGCGAGGAGCAGGCCGCGGCGCAGGTTCTTCGCGTCGCAGACCTGGAGGCAGACGTAGCCGCGCTCGGACAGGAGGATGTCGCGGGTGACCTGCTCGTCCTCCGACATCGGGAGCAGGTTGTTCGTGCCCGGCGTGTCCATCACGTGCCAGGACTGCCCCTCGATCGTCGCCGTCCCGCGCGTCACCTCGACCGTGGTGCCGGGGTAGTTCGAGACCGTGACGTACTTGCCGGTGAGCGCGCCGAACAGCACGCTCTTCCCCACGTTCGGGTTGCCGACGAGGATGACCGCTCGCTCCGCGGTCACGACCTGCTTCCGCTCGAGCTCCGGGTCCCGGCGCGCAGTGGCGCCGGCGGCGGGAGGGGGCGTCACGGCCGCACCTCCCGGGGGCGCGCCGCCTTGCACCGCGCGCATCGGCCGTAGAGCTCGAGCCGGTGGCTCTCGACCTCGAAGCCGTGGCGGCGGGCGACGAGCGCCTGGAGCGTCTCGATCCGCTCGTTCGCGAACTCGACGATCTCGCCGCAGCTCGTGCAGATGAGGTGATCGTGGTGGGCGCGACCGGCCGCGGGCTCGTACCGGGTCTGCCCGTCGCCGAACTGCCGCGCCGACGCGAGGCCGCACTCCGCGAGCAGCTTCATCGTGCGGTACACCGTCGCGACGGAGATGCGGGCGTCGTCGCGGCGGCAACGCACGACGAGCTGCTCCACCGTGACGTGGCCGCCCATGTCGAAGAAGGTCTGAGCGATCCGCTCTCGCTGGCGGGAGTGCTTGAGCCCGCGCTCCTCGATGTACGCGCCGAGCCGGGCGGACGGCGATGCCGTCTCGTCGTGCTCCGCGCCACCCCGCCCTGTCGCTGCCATCCTCGTCCTGTCCCGGTCCGCGTTCATGTTGATAGCGATTCTCAATATCAGACCGAGCGGGAAGGTGACAAGCCCCCGCGCGCCGAGGCGCCGGGGCGACGTGCGCCTGCCGAACCCCTAGGGTTGCGCCGTAGGAAGAACGCCCTGTTCGCGCCAGTACGCGCGCCAGCGATCCGCCGCACCGGGGCCCTCCCCGCCTGCGTCGCTCCCGGCGAGCGCGACCAGGGTCTCGCGCGCCTGGTCACGGACCGCCAGCTCGGGATCCGCGAGCAGATCCACGAGGCGGGGTACCTGGGGCAGCGCCGCCGCCCGCGGGCGGTGCCGCAGCAGCTCCGCCGCCATCGCGCGCACGTCCGCGTCGGACGACGTGAGCGCCCGGGCGAGATCGACGGGCGATGCGACCGGGGGGCGCCCGCGCTCGCGGGCGATCCCCGCCACGACGCCGAGGACGAGCAGCATGAGCCCGAGCTGCACGAACGCCTTGCCGGCCGGGTAGCGGCCGGCGCGCACGAGGACGAAGCGGTACGCGGCGTAGCCGACGATGAACACCGCGAGGAACGCGGGCGGCAGGGCGAGCGCCGCGGGCGGCCAGCGGCCGGCGGCGACCGCGCGCTGCAGCTCGGGAAGCCCGACGAGCGTCAGCGCCGCCGAGGCGGCCAGGATCCCGAACAGGACCCAGCGCAGGGTCCGCACGATCGGAGGTGACCGCACCGCACCGCCGCGCGTGGGGGGAGGCATGCGCCGCAGTGAAGCACGCACCGCAGGCACCGGCAACGTGAACCTTGACTCCGGACGCCCCGTCGGCAAGGTTCCGGCTCGCGATGGCCGAGCTGGATGCGGAGATCCTGGAGCGGGTGGCGCGCTGGTGCGCGGAGGCCGGTCGGCAGACCGGCGCGGCCGAGATCCGCGCCGCGCTCGGCGCCCTGGGCTGGGACGAGCTGCTCGCCGTCCGCGCGCTGCTCGCGGATCCCCCCCCCGCGCGGCCGCTCGGGCCGTTCGCCCTCGCGGATCTCGCGCGGGGAGCGCCGGCCGACGTCGCCGCGGAGCGCGAGCGCGCCGGCCGGTACCGCCGGGAGATCGAGCCCGAGGTCGCGCCCGAGGCGCCCGCGCCGGAGCGGGTCCGCGCACCCCGCAAGAAGGCGGGCCCGCGCGCCGCGGCCATCGTCGTGCGGAGAGCCCGCGACCGGGCTGCAACGCCACCGGACGCACCCCCTTCGCTGCCCGCGGTGAGCGCGCTCCTCGAGCCGGGCGGGCGCGCCGTGCTCGAGCGGCTCGTGCGCCGCCACGGCGCGCGGCGGGCCCTCATCCTCGCGGAGCTCGGGGCCGGCTGGCGCCGCGACGAGGGTGGCGCGCCGCGCGAGGAGGATCTCGCGGCTCTGCTCGAGGAGCACGGCCTCGCCCGCGCATTCGAGCGGCGCGAGCACGACGAGGTGCTGCACGCGTTCCGCGCGGCGGGCGGCGTGCGCGCGCGGGCGGCGGCGTCCCTCGGCGTCGAGACGGACGCCCTCGACGCGATCGTCGATCGGCTCGGCGCGCGCGCCGACGTGGATCGGATCCGCGACGAGCGGCGGGCGGACCTCCGCGGGCGCGCGACGCTCACCGATCGCGTCCACCTCCTGCTCGAAGATCCCGAGCGGCTCCTCGATCTCGGTCTCCTGGCAGAGATCGAGGCGGATCTGGCGGCTCGCCTCCCGGAGCACGTCCGCGCGCTGCGCGCCGGCGTCGAGCCGATCCGGTCTGCGTTCGGGCGGAGCCTCTCGCTGGCGCCGGAGACCGTCTCGACGCTCGAGGCGAAGTTCGGGCTGGCGCTCGGCCCCGCAGGGGATGTCCCCGCCGCGCGCGACGGCTCCGAGCCGGTCCGGCGCCCGCGCGCCTTCGAGCCGCGCTTCACGGCCGGGACGCGCGAGCGCCCCCGCGCCGAACGCCGCGACCGGGGCGGCGGCGCGCGCTCTCCCGGTGGACGCACCGAGACCAGGGATCGGCCGCGCGAGCGCGGGGCCCCCGACCGGACCGGGCCGCGGCGCTCCGAGCGTCCCCGGCCGGAGCGTCCGGAACGGCCGAGGTTCGAGAGGCGCGACGCCCCTCGGCGCGGCCCCGCAGCCAAGGGGGAGCGCCCTTCGTCCCCGCGCGACCGCACGCGCCCCGATCGCCGCCCGGGGGCTCCGGCGGACCGTCGCGAGCAGCCTCGCTCCGAGGGCGCCGCTCCCGTCCGCCGGCCCGGCGGGCCGCCGTCTCGGCCCGGCACCCCTCCGTCGCGCGGCACGCCCACGCCCCGCGGCGCCAAGAAGCCGCCCTCGCGCGGCGCCGATCGGACCGGGCGCCCCCGCGGCGCCGATCGGACCGGGCCCCCCCGCGGCGCCGATCGGACCGGGCCCCCCCGCGCCGCCGATCGGACCGGGCCCCCCCGCGCCGCCGATCGCAGCGACCGCCCGGGCCGGGGCGGGCCGCCGCGCGGAGGGCGCCCAAGGCCCGGCGGCGGCCGCCGCCCGCGGTAGCCTCGCGCGGCACGCCGGCACGCGACTAGAATCTGGACGTGCCCATCTACGAGTACGTCTGCGAGGAGTGCGGGAGGCTCACCGAGGTCATGCAGCGCATGACCGACCCCGCGCCGGAGAAGTGTCCGGAGTGCGGGGCACCGAGGCTCGCGCGGCTCGTGTCGCGGACTTCGTTCCAGCTCAAGGGCGGCGGCTGGTACTCGGATCTTTACGCATCGCCGAAGAAGAAGACGGAGGCCGGAAGCGGCTCCGCGCCCGCCTCGTCCTCGTCCGCGAGCGGCGGCGCCGCGCCGGGGGGCACCTCGACCGCGTCGCCGGGCGCCTCCGGGTCCGGCTCCGGCGGCGGCGGCGGCACGAAGACCTGACAGCGTCATCCGTTCGCCCCGAGCCTCGCGATGATTCGTTCTACCGCGCCCTCGGCGCGGGCTTGCCCTTCTCGAACACCGCGCCCTCGCCGTAGCGCGCCACGATCGCCCGCTTCGTGTCGAGGCCGGTCAGCTCGATGACGAACGTCGGGACGCGCCTGGCGCGCCGGTCCGCGGCCCAGCGGGTGAGGTCCCCGCGGAGGCCACCGCGCCGCGTCGCGACCGCGGCCCGGGCCAGCGTCCCGCGCTTCGCGAGCGCCGCCTCGAGGGCATCGCCGATCCGCGCCGCGGCCCGATCCGCGATGGCCCGGGCGATCTCCGCGGCGGCGCGTCCGGAGACGTCCGCGACCGCGTCCCGGAGCACGGCGTCGATCGACTCGGAAGCGGCGCGGCGAGCCATCGGCTCCTCGGGGCGAGGGGATTGCGCCGTTTTGCGAGCGGCGCAATCGGCATTGGTGCGCGTCAGTATAGGAATCGCGGCTCATGCGCGGGACGGGATTTTCTGGTAGCGTCCGTGCCCGCGCGGCCCTCTGGCGGAATGGTAGACGCGCTCGACTCAAAATCGAGTGGGGCGACCCCCCGTCCCGGTTCGAGTCCGGGGAGGGCCAAATCACTGGCTCCCGGCCCCCGCCGCTCCGGGGCTTTTCCCTTGCGGCGGGGCGCTGGGCGCGTGTATCCGTACGCCGCACCTGACCCGAGGACCTTCTCGAATGTGGAACCTGCTCATCAGCCTTGCGCTCGGCGTCGCGGTCGCCCTCGGCATCCGGTTCGGGACCGAGTTCGGCTGGGCCGCCGCCGTGTTCCCCGGGCTCATCGTCGCGCTCGCGGCCTACCTCGTCCTGGCGCGCCGGACCTGGAAGCGCCTCGAGGTGATCTTCGAGGGCATGCAGCGCGAGGTCCAGGCGCAGAAGTTCGACAAGGCGATCCAGACGCTGGAGGGTGGCTTCGCCCTCGCGCCCTGGCAGTTCCTCGTGGCCTCCCAGCTCCACTCGAACATCGGGATCCTCCAGTACATCCGGAAGGACTTCGACGCCGCCCTGCCCCACCTCGAGAAGAGCTTCTCGCGGAACTGGATCGCGCGGGGCATGCTCGCGGTCGCCCGCTACAAGAAGCGGGACCTCGCGGGCGCGAAGAAGGTGTTCGAGGACGCGGTGAAGACGAACAAGAAGGAAGGCGTGCTGTGGTCCTCGTACGCCTGGGTCCTCGAGAACGAGGGCGAGCACGAGGCCGCCATCTCCGTGCTCGGCCGGGCGGTCCAGGCGAACGGCTCGGACGAGAAGCTGAAGACCTCGCTCCAGGCCCTGCAGAACGGGAAGAAGCTCAAGCTCGGCAAGCTCTACGCCGAGCAGTGGTTCCAGTTCCACCTCGAGGCGCCGCCGCCGCAGTTCGTGGGCGGCCCGGGGTTCCGCGGCAATCGCCGGGCGCTGTACGGCCGCTGAGCCGGCCACGCGCTCCACACGGGAGCGCCGCTACACCCCTCAGGTGCCGCCGAAGCCGATCGAGACGCGACCCCGCTCGACGATGAGCGGAACGCGCCGATCGCCGCCAGACAGCTCGAGGAACCGGCGCATCGCCTCCGGGTCCTTCTTCACGTTGAAATAGGTCACGGCTACGCCTCGCGCGGCGTAGTCGTCGCGCGCGGCGCTGGTGTAGGGGCAAGTGTCCTTGCCGTAGATCGCGACATCACCGGCCATCTCTCGGTCTCCGGGCGCACATTATTCCGGGCGATCCCCGGTGGTGCATGGATTTTCTTCCGGTCGGCCAGCGGTGACGCCGAGCGCGCGCCCTGGTCGCGCGGTGATCCCGCACCTGCGTCACGGCACCGCGCTTGCTCACGGACCCCGGAGAGCGTGTTCACCCTCCGAGACGTCCGATGACCGCCCGCCGTCGCCGCATCGTGAAGATCGTCCTCGTGGCCCTCCTGGGGGTGCCGTGGATCCCGCTCGCCGTGGCGCTGTACGCTCTCACACGGTGATCCGTCCGGGGACGCCGTTTCGGCGCCCCCCGTTCGTTCGTTCGTGCGCTCGTCCCGGGGGGCGGCGGGCGAGCGAACGGTCCTCGTTTGCCGGTCCCTCTGGCGCCAGCGCACCCCCCGCCTAGATTTGGACGGAACCCCGGACCCCGGAAAATGGCCGGCGCGAACGAACACGACCAGACGCCGGCCCGTCCGGAGATCGCCCGCGGGGACCCGCTCGCGGAGCTCGTGGACGTGCTCGCCGACTCGGCGGGGGCCTCTCGCGCCGATCTCCTCCGCCGGATCGGAGAGCTCCTGCCGGCGACGGTCGGCGAGATCGCCGAGTCCAACCGGCGCCTCCGCGAGTCCGCGCACCGCCGGGAGTCCCTGGTCGGCGCCGCGGCCTCGGAGCTGCGCGCCGCGGCCGCCGTGCTCGAGGCCGTGGCGGATGGCACGTCGGAGCCGCTCGACGAGGCGGCGCGGCTGAGGCTCCTCGCGGACGACCTCGATCGCGCCATCCACCCGCCGCCGAGCGAGCCCCGGGCGGCAGGCCCGCGGCCCCGGGGCCCGCGCGCTCGCCTCGTGATCGCGGACGACGAGCCCGACGCGCGGGAGGCGCTCTCGCTCGTGCTCGGACCGGAGTACGAGGTGCTCACGGCGTCGGACGGTCTCGAGGCCGTCGACCTCGCGCGCGCCGAGCGTCCGGACGTCGTCCTGCTCGACGTGAACATGCCGCGGCTCGACGGGTTCCAGGCGCTCGAGCGCCTCCGCGGCGATCCGGCGACCGCGGAGATCCCGGTCATCTTCGTCTCGGCGCGGAGCGACGACGCCGTGAAGGTCCGCAGCCTCGATCTCGGCGCCGTCGATTACCTGCAGAAGCCCTTCTCGGAGCGCGAGCTGCGCGCGCGCGTCGAGCGGACCCTGCGCCTCGTGCGCAGCCAGACGGCGCTCCGGGAGCTCGCGCAGACGGACGCGCTCACCGGCCTCGCGAACCTCCGCGCCTTCCGGGCGCGACTCGACGAGGAGGTGAAGCGGGCCCGGCGCTACCGGACGCCGCTCACCTGCGTGATGGCGGACATGGACCAGCTGAAGCCGATCAACGACGAGCTCGGGCACGCCGCCGGCGACCGCGCCATCGCGGCGGTCGCGGCGGTCCTGCGCCACGAGCTCCGCGAGACCGACTTCGGCGCCCGCTACGGCGGCGACGAGTTCGTGCTGCTGCTGCCGCACACGACCGCGGAGGAGGGACGCGTCTTCGCCGAGCGCGCCTGCGCGCGGCTGCGGGAGACGCTGCTCGAGGTCGGGGGACGGCCCCTGACGCTCGGCGCGTCGTTCGGCGTCGCGTGCCTGGCGCCGGGCGCGGGCGACGACGCGCCGGAGGCGCTCGTCCACGCGGCGGACGCCGCGCTCTACGCGGCGAAGCGCGCCGGCCGCGGCCGCGTCGCCATCGCCGAGGCGCCCGCCGGCGACTCCGACGCCACCCCCGCGAGCGACGAGACCGCGCCCGAGCCGACCGCGCACGCGACCTGACCGCTCGGTCGCGAGGTCACGCCTTCACGCCAGCGCCGGCGGCGGGCTCCGGCTCGGGCTCGCCGCCCTCGCCCGCGCGGGTGCGGGCCTCGGCGGCGTACCGGTTCAGCTTGTTGTAGAGGGTCTTCTCGCTGATCCCGAGGATCTCCGCGGTGCGGGCCTTGTTGCCGCCGTTCCGCTGGAGGGAGGCGAGGATGTACTCCTTCTCGACCTTCTCGATGGGGATCCCGAGCGGGACGCGGAGCGTGGCCGCCTCGGGGCGCGAGGCCTGCATGTCGGGCGGCAGGTGCTCCTCCCCGATGACGTCGCCGTCGACGAGGATCATCGCGCGCTCGACGGTGTTCCGGAGCTCGCGGATGTTCCCCGGCCACGCGTATCCCTGCAGCACCGACATCGCGGGCGGCGAGACGCCCTGGACGTGCTTGCCGGTCTCGCCGTTGAACTTCTCGATGAAGTGGTGAACGAGGAGCGGGATGTCCTCGCGGCGCTCCTTGAGCGGCGGGAGCACGATCGTGAAGACGTGCAGGCGGAAGTAGAGGTCCTCGCGGAACCGGCCGCGCCGGATCTCCTCCTTCAGGTCGCGGTTCGTCGCGCAGATCACGCGGACGTCGATCTCGACCTCGGCGCGGCCGCCGAGGCGGCGGATCTTCCGCTCCTCGAGCACGCGGAGGAACTTCGCCTGCAGCTCGAGCGGCAGCTCCCCGATCTCGTCGAGGAACAGCGTGCCGTTGTGCGCGAGCTCGAAGTTGCCCAGCCGGCGCTGCTCCGCGCCGGTGAACGCGCCGCGCTCGTAGCCGAAGAGCTCGGACTCGATGAGCGTCGCCGGGATCGCGCCGCAGTTCAGGGCGACGAACGGCTTGTCCTTGCGCGGCGAGAGGTTGTGGATCGCGCGCGCCACCACCTCCTTGCCGGTGCCGCTCTCGCCGCTGATGACGACGCTCGCGGTGGACGGGGCGACCTTCTTCACGAGCTCGAACACCTTCTGCATGACCGGCGCCGTCCCGATCATGTCGGTGCCCGGCGCGAGGGCCGCGATCCGCCGCCGGAGCAGCTGTACCTCGCGCATCGTCTCCTTCTTCTCGAGCGCGCGCTCGAGGACGATGCGGAGCCGCGGCACCTCGAGCGGCTTCTCGATGAAGTCGAACGCGCCCTCCCGGATCGCCTGCACCGCGGTCTGGATCGTGCCCCGGCCCGTGAGCAGCACGACCGGGCAGTCCGGCAGCTCGGCGCGGAGCGCCCGAAGCAGCCACAGGCCGTCCATGTTCGGCATCACGAGGTCGGTGAGGATGACGTCCGGATGCCACTCGATCGCCCTGCGGAGCGCCTCGGTCCCGTCGCTCGCCGTCTGGACGTCGTAGCCCCACCGCTGCGTCAGCTCCGCGAGGGCGTCGCGGCTGTCCGCCTCGTCGTCGACGATCAGGACGCGGTATCTCATGACCGCTCGTTCCTCGGCAGCCGCAGGATCACGTGCACCGTGCCGCCCGTCCGTCCCCCGGTCACCTCGCCGCCGAGGGACTCGACCGCTGCTGCGATCACCTCGCTGTAATAGCCGGTCTCGGGGTCGGGATCACCCGCGACGTGCTCGATCCGGACGGTGGCGTGCTCGCCGAGCGTCTCGGCGCGGACGGACAGCCGGCCGCCTTCCGGAGTCTCCGTCATCGCCTGGGCCACGAGCCCGAGCACGATCCGCCCGACGCGGGCCGGATCGCAGCGCGTTCGCACGGTTCCCCGGGGCGCCTCGACGATCAGCTCGATCCGGCGGCGCCGGGCGTCGTGCCCGAAGAGGCTCGCGGTGTCCGCGAGGAGCGCCCCGAGGTCGGTGTACCCGAGCGGCGCGGAGGGATCGGTCACGTCGAGGAAGCGCCGGACCACCTCGTTGACACGGCCGATCTGCTCCCGGAGCGCGCCGAGGTGGCTCGCGGAGGCGGCGGTGGCGTCGCCCGCGGTGGAGAGCTTGTCGGTGAGCAGCGCGAGCTGCAGCGCCATGGCGTTCAGCGGGTTCTTGATGTCGTGCGCGAGGCCGGCCGCGAGCCGGGTCAGTCCCTGCGAGCGGATCGCGTGCTCCAGCCACTCGGCGCTGCGAGGGGAACGTGTGACGAGCAGCGCGCCCGCCCCCGCGGGCACCCGCTCGAGCTCCACCGGCTCACCGCCCGCGCCGGGGATCTGCGCGATGGTGCGGCCGTCCGACGAGAGGAGCGCGCGAAGCTCGGCGCTGGTCTCGGCGCGAGCGCGGAGCGCGCCGCTCAGGTCATCGGGGCGGAGCCCCAGGTCCGTGACGAAGCCCGGGTCCGCGGCCACGATCTCGCCCGACCGATCGATGAATGCTGCGCCACTCGTGAACGTGTGCATGCGCTCGCTGCCCTGGATGGCTCGCGCCTGAGATGCGTCCGTCGACCGGTTTTTTCAAGCCTTGAGCGAAGATAGCCATGCTGCGCCACGCCATGGGCCCGCCGTTCCGTTTCGCCGCAGCCGCACGAAGCCCCTGATATCCGGCGGATGGACGGGCGGCGGCGACGGGCACCCGGGCCCGGACGCGCCAGCCCCGCGCGAGTCCCGGCCGAGCGTCACTCGGTCCGAGGCGCCGTGACCTGACGGGGGGCGCCGGTGTCCGCCGGCTGGACGTCCGGCCGCGCGGGAACCTTCAGCTCGACGAGCTCGATCCCGAGGCGCTGCGCGAACTCGAAGATGCGCGCATCCCGGTAGAACTCGCCGAACACGATGCGCCGGCACCCGGTGTTCGCGATGAGCTTGAAGCACGGCCAGCAGGGCGAGGCGGTCGTGTAGATCGTCGCCCCCTCCACGGCGACGCCGTTCTTGGCGGCCTGGATGATCGCGTTCGCCTCCGCGTGAACGGTCGCGACGCAGTGCCCGTCCTCCATCATGTGGCCGGCCTCGGTGCAGTGCGGCAGGCCGCGGATGGAGCCGTTGTAGCCCGTGGACAGGATGGTCTTGTCGCGCACGAGGACGGCGCCGACGTGCTTCCGATCGCAGGTCGCGCGCGTCGCGACGACCCGCGCGATGTTCATGAAGTACTCGTCCCAGCTGACGCGTCCGTCCATGGCGCTCCCTGTCGTGGAGCGGTCATCCTACCCCAAGGGGCCCACGCCCCGGGGACGGCGACGGATAACATCCGGCCATGCACCGGATCCCGCTCGTGGTCGTCGCCGCCACCCTCCTGGTTCCGCCGATGGGGCGCGCGCAGGGGCCGGGCGACCCCCTGCCGCCCAAGCAGATCTCCCCCACCCCGGACGGCGCCGCGCCCCTCTCCACGATGCCTCGCCCGCCGAACGAGAAGTCGACCACGAAGGACGAGAACGCCGCGAAGAAGGCGGAGGCGAAGAAGGCGGAGGTGTCGAAGGCGCCGCTCCCGCGCGCGGCCGTCCTCGAGGACGTCGCCGGCACCGTGCACGCGATCGACCGGGTCGCACACCGGATCGAGATCGACACGCCCTCGGGGCCGGTCGGCCTGGCGCTCGATCGGAACACGCTCGTGTACGGGCCGAACGGCCTGGTGACGACGCTCGCGATCCAGCCGGGATCCCAGGTGCGCGCCGGCCGGAACGCGGACTTCGTGGCCTACTGGATCGCCGTCCGCGCGCCGCGCCCCGCGGCGCCGGCGTCGACGCCCGACCAGGGCACGGGACCCGGGGGAGGCTCCGGCGCGCCCGCCGAGCCGAACAGCGGCCCCGCAGGGACGACCAGCGTCCCGCCCTCCACGGTGGGGCCCGGGAGCGCGACGCCGGGCTCCTCCTCACCGCCGCCCGGCGGCCCGGAGCCGGGGCGCTGATCCGCCCGGAACCCTAGAACGACTTCCCGGGCGTCGCGACGGGACCCTGGGCGTTCGCCACGGACGCGCCCTGCGGCGCGAGCCGCCCGAGGCCGCGCTCCACGAGGAAGCGGCGGATCTTCGCGGCGGGCGCGACGAACGTCTCGCCCGGCATCGGCACGTCGAACGCGTACTGGTCCTCGTCCTTGCCGAACGCGACGCGCGCGGTCCTGTACCCCTCGACGAGGCCGATCAGCCGGCCGCCCGGCACGTCGAAGACGCCGCCGCCCGAGCTGCCGTAG
This sequence comes from Anaeromyxobacter oryzae, assembly GCF_023169945.1. Lineage (GTDB taxonomy): Bacteria > Myxococcota > Myxococcia > Myxococcales > Anaeromyxobacteraceae > Anaeromyxobacter > Anaeromyxobacter oryzae. The sequence goes on along the minus strand of NZ_AP025591.1, from coordinate 6,190,954 downwards.
CCGATGGCGGCGTCGGTCTTGAGCGCCTTCGCGGTCCGCGCCGCGGCCGCGTTCTCGGCGAGATCGTACTCGACCTGCGAGACGATCCCCGCGGCGACCGAGAGCCCCTTCCCGAACGGCGCGCCGATGACCACGAGGTCGTCCCCGAGCTCGAGGGCGTCGTCGGCGGCGAGCGGGGTCGTCGGCAGGCGGGCCGGGACCTCGAGCACGGCGAGGTCGACGTCCGGCACGCGCCCGCGGGCCAGCACCGTGGCCGCGAGCGGCGCCGAGCCGTCCGCGGGCAGCACGCGGAGGTCCACCTTCTCCGGCCAGCTCTTTGCCGGCTCGACGACGTGCGCGTTCGTGAGGACGTAGCTCCTGCCGCCCTCCTCCGCGAACACGATGCCGGAGGCGCTCCGGACGATCTCGCCCTTCGCCGAGATCTGGATCCGGACGGCGCTCGGGAAGACCTTGTGGACCGTCTCGGCGCGGGGGTTGCCCGCCTTCGCCGCCGACAGGCCGAGGATGGGAGACGCGAGGAAGAAGAGACCCGCCACGAGGGCCGCGCTGCCGAGGCTGGAGAGGAGTCGGAATCGGGGCACGAAGGTCGAACGAGCGCACCCGGATCGGAATTCCCCGCCGGCCTGGCCGACCTCCGCGCTCCGCGCCGAGGGCCGGGCGCCCGCCCCTCCGGCCGTCACCGCGCGTCCTCGTAGCGCCGGCGCATCAGGAAGAGGATCGCGTCCTGCGCGCAGTGCTCGCAGTAGCCGTACCGCTCGCGCATCGTCGCGAGGGTGGCCTCCACCTGCCGGCGCGCCTTCTCGTCGAGCGACGACCGCTCGTCGGAGAGGTAGCGGAGGACGTTCTCCTTCGAGCGCTGGAGCTGCCGCTTGCGCTCCTCGTAGTAGTGGTCGCGAAGCCGCCGGAACAGGTCGGGGAAGATCGCGACGTAGTCGATCTCGGCGGAGTCGGGGTGATCGAGCCGGAACGCGCCGACGGCGGCGATGAGGCCGCGGCGGAAGTTCCCGCGGTCGTCGCCGACCGGCATCACGATGCGCTCGAACTCGGCCATCCGGACCTCCTCCGGCGGCGCGTACTCGCCCGTGACGCGGTTGCGGACCTTCTCGCCCTTCACCCAGTGCGACACGAGGGTCACGTACCGCTCGAAGAGCTCGCGGTACTGGCCCTCCGACACCATCCCCATGGAGTCCCGGATCTCCTCGTCGAGGGTCTCGAGGTACTCCGCCTCGGCGACGCGGACGAACTCCTCGTGGTCGTGGTAGCCGTCGACGACCTCGGACTGGAGGAAGTCGTGCAGGGTCTTGTCGCGGCAGAGCGCGTCGAGCTCGTCGAGGACCGCCCGCGGCGTGAGGCAGCGCGCCCCCGGGGCCTGCGCGGCGTTGAGCAGGACCGTCTTGATCTCGCGCGCCGAGGCGCCGCTCCGGCCCTCGTAGTTCGGGTAGACGTCGGACTCGTGGTACAGGTCCACCGCGTGCTTCCGGAGCACCTTCGCCTGCGCGAGGGAGAGCCGGTCCGGCGCCTCACCCGAGTCGTAGAGCCGGAGCTTCTCGAGGGGCGCGAGGTCCTCCACGAGGTCGCGGAGCTCGCCCTCGTAGCGATCCGGGATCGGTCGCTTGAGGCGCGTCAGCACCGCCCAGAGCGCGGCCACCGACGTCGCGTGCGGCGCGACGTGCTTCCCGACCGCCGCGGCGGTGATCTGCCGATCGTAGATCTCGCGCTCCACCGAGTGGCGGCGGACGTAAGGCACGCGCACGAGCGCCAGCCGCCCCTTGAACGACGCGAAGTCGGCGGACTCCTTGAACGCCGAGAGCTGCTTCTCGTTCGCGCTCGCGACGAGCACGACGTCGAGCTGGAGCAGGAAGTGGTCGAGCGACACGCGCCCCGTCTCGCTCGTGCCGAGCAGGTACTTGAAGAGCTGCGGCTCGCGCTTCAGCAGGTCGGAGTACTCGATGATCCCGCGGTTCGCCGAGACGAGCGGGCCGAAGGGCTCGAGGAGCGTCACCGCGTGGAGCGCAGGCGGCAGGGCCCCGGCGCTGCGATCCACCGTGACCTGCCGGAACCCCGCGTCGACCGAGAGCTGCGGCTCGACCGTGACGGCCGCCTGCTGGTACCGCGACGAGACGTAGAACCGCTCCACCTGCACGTGCCGGAGCACCTTCAGCCAGTCGCCCCGGTATGCGCCGAGGAGCGCGTCGTGGACCTGCCGGCAGTACTGGCAGAGCTCGCCCTCGACGAGGTAGTCGGACAGGACGAAGTCGCCCTCCCCGGCCCCGTCGCGCGCGCTCGGCCGGCAGCGCTCCTCGAGCAGCTTGCGCCGCTCCTCGCGCGGCACGAGCAGGAGCGGATGGTCCTTCATCGGGCAGGAGAGGCGCGCGTCGAGCGCGTCGCCGTCGAGGTGCGCGAAGCTCCCGAGCGCGCCGAGCGCGCCCTCCCCGTCCCGCGGCCCGAAGCCGAGCCCGCCGGAGCGGAGCCGCCGCTCGCTCGGGAACACCCAGTGGAACCGGTACAGCGCACCGGCGGGCAACCGCGAGTACGCCTCCATGCCGCGCACGAGCGCCGCCACGATCGACGACTTCGCCGAGCCGTTCGGGCCGTGGAGGAGGACGAGCTTGTTCACCCGGCCGGAGCGGACGAAGGTCCCGACGTCGCGGTGGAGCGCAGCCTGGACCTCCTCCTGGCCGGCGATGCGCTGCACCCGCCCCTCGGGATCCCAGGGCAGGTCGAACAGCCGCCAGCGGCGCACCGTCCCGACCGGCGTCTCGCGGTCCTCGGCCCCGAAGTGCTCGAGGACGTCGTGGACGTACTGGGCGGAGGAGCGGGCCTGCCGCCGGGGCGCGTCGAGGAAGACCTGGAGGTATTCCTCGAAGGAGAGGAGCGAGCGGTTCTCCACGAACGCTCCCTTCACGCCCGTCCCGACGCTCGACAGCCAGCGCTGCGCATCCATGTGGGAGCCTCCGTCCGGTCTCTAACCCTCCCACGGAGAGGCCGCCGCTCCAACGGGCTGCCGGGCAGGCGCCTGCGGACCTCGGGGAGGGGCGAGAACTGCACCCGCGGGCCTCGCCGTAGTACCCTCCCGGAGCCATGCCCCTACCGCCGGACACGATCATCGGGATCGACCTCGGGACGACGAACTCCTGCGGCGCGATCGCCCACGGCGACGGGCAGGTCAAGCTCATCCCGTACAAGGGCGGCGACTACACGATCCCGTCCATCTACGCGATCGACGACAAGGGCCACGAGCTCATCGGCCACGAGGCGAAGCGCCAGTGGCAGCTCAACCCGAGGAACACCCTCTACGCGACGAAGCGGCTCATCGGGCGCGCCCCGAAGGACGACGTCGTCGAGTCCGTGCAGAAGTCGGTGCAGTACCGCGTCCACGCGGGGACGCAGAACGACGTCGCGCTCGACTGCCACGGCCGCACCTTCCACGTCCCGGAGATCAGCGCGAAGATCCTCGCCAAGATCCGCGACGTCGCCTCCGACCACCTCGGCTTCAAGGTCCAGCGTGCCGTCGTCACGGTCCCGGCGTACTTCACCGACCGGCAGCGGCAGGCGGTGAAGGAGGCCGGAACCCTCATCGACCTCGAGGTCGTACGGATCATCAACGAGCCCACGGCCGCGGCGCTCGCCTACGGCATCGGGAAGCGGCTCGACGAGCGCGTCCTCGTGTACGACCTCGGCGGCGGGACCTTCGACGTCTCGATCATCGAGATCCGCGAGCGCGTGTTCGAGGTGAAGGCGACCGGCGGCGACATCTTCCTCGGCGGGATCGACTTCGACAACGCGATCATCGAGCACGTGCTCGACGACTTCCGAAAGAAGCACGGCATCGACCTTTCGTCGGATCCCGTGGCGATGCAGCGGATCAAGGATCTCGCCGAGCGCACCAAGATCGACCTGTCGGCGCGGGGCGAGGCCCCGTTCTCGATCCCGTTCATCACCATGACGCCGCAGGGCCAGCCGCTCAACATGGACGTGAAGTTCGACCGCAAGCTCCTCGAGGCGCTCACGCAGCACCTCGTGGACCGCACGCTCAAGATCATGGGCGCGGTGATGGTCGACGCGGGCATCACCGCGAAGGACATCGACGAGGTGATGCTCGTCGGCGGGCAGACGCGGATGCCGATCATCCAGGACCGCCTCACGCGGTTCTTCGGGAAGCCGCCGTCGAAGGGCGTCCACCCCGACGAGGCGGTCGCCATCGGCGCCGCGCTCTACGGCTGGTCGCTCCAGGAGAGCTCGGATCTCAAGATCCAGCTCCTCGACGTCATCCCCATGGCGATCGGCATCGAGCAGGCCGGCGGGACGATGCACGTCGTCTTCCCCCGGAACGCCGCGATCCCGAACGCGAAGACGGTCGCGGCCACGAGCTCCGTCGACGGCCAGAAGGAGCTCGTCGTCCGCATCTTCCAGGGCGATCACCCCGAGACGGCGCGGAACGAGCTCCTCGGCGAGTTCACCTTCAGCGGCGTCCGCCCGTGCCGGGCCGGCGAGGTGCGCCTCGAGATCATGTTCGAGGTGAACATCGAGGGCATCCTCACGATGTCCGCGAAGGACCTCGACACTGGACGGAAGATGCAGACGACCGTCCGCGTCGCCTCCGCCTGACCGGCGTGAACCGAGCACGAGACGGCCGCGGCGATCGCTCGCCGCGGCCGTTCCACCCCTGCGTCTGGCCCGCTACCGGTGCTCGCGCTCGCGGCTCGGCGCGGCACGCCCGCCGCCGCCGTGCTGCGCGCCACCGCCGCCGCCACGGGGCGCGGGCACGTTCATGCGGGCTGGAGCGCTGCCGCGAGCGGGAGCGCCGGTGTACCCCCCGCCGACGGTCGGCTCCGTCCGGACCGGCGCCGCGCGGTCACCGCGGGTCGCGAACCCATCGCGACCGCCGGACGCCGGCGGCCCCCACGCGCCCTCGCGGCCGGGCGCTGCTCCCGGACGCCCGCGCTCGCCGCCACGGCTCGGCGGCGCGCTCTGGTCGGAGCCGCGCCCCGGCGCGGGCACGGTGGCAGGCCCGCGGCCCGGCGCCTCGCGGCCGCCCGGCGTGTAGCCACCCTGCCCGCCTCGTCCCGGCGCCGGCACGGCGGCACCGCTCGAGCGACCTGGCGCAGGCGCTGGCCCCGGCACGGCGGCACCGCTCGAGCGACCCGGCGCGGGCGCCGGCGCCGGCACGGCGGCACCGCTCGAGCGACCCGGCGCGGGCGCCGGCCCCGGACCGCGACCGCGGCCGATCTCGCCCGCCCGGCCCGGCGCCGGCCGCTCCGGCCTGTAGATCGAGACCTCGCCCGGGCCCACCGGGCGCGCGGCGCCCGGAGACGGAGCGGCGACGATCCGGACGGGCGTCACGGGTCTGCCGATGCGCTGCTCGATGATGCGCGGCGCGGGACCGCCCCACGCCGGCGACGGAACCGGCCGGCCGAGCCCACCGCGCGACGGGACCGGCCGCGGCGGCGCCGGCGCGGTCGCGTAGAAGTACTGGCGCGTGTAGGTCGGCGCATACGCGACGGAGTACACCGGCACGCCGACGAAGCGGACGGTCGGCACGAACGTCCACCAGTAGTCGACGAACGGATACGACGAGACGTAGACCGAGATCCCGGGGCCGAGCGGCGCCCATCCGACCACGTCGCCCGAGTAGCGCCAGGCGACCCAGGCCGGCGCCCACTGGTAGCCGGGCACCCAGACCCAGCCGTAGTAGCTGTCGTAGCTCCAGCGGCCGTAGTGGTAGGCGGCCCAGCCCCAGGGCTCGTCCGACGCCCAGAGCCAGCCCTCGTTCGTCCACTCCCACCGGCCGTAGTAGTACGGGCGCCAGCCCGCCGCGACCCGCGGCCGCCAGCAGCGGCCATACCCTCCAACGTCCACCCACTCGCCATAAGGCGAGAGCGCGCCCTGGAAGGTGTCGATCGAGACGGCACCCTGATCGTTCAGGTCGACCGAGGTCTCGTAATCGCCGCCGGGAGGTGGCGGCGCGTCGCCCCACTGATCCGTGTAGTCCTCCTCCCACTCGCGATCCTGAGCGAGCGCCCCGAACGGGAGCGCGATCGCGAGCAGCGCGAGGAGAGTGATGGTGCGGCGGAGCATGGCAGCCTCCATGGCGACTCCCGGTCCTCGTCTACTCGTCCGGACGCGAGAGCGCCCTTGGACCTTGGACCTTCGAACGCAAGTCGAGCAAGAACGATGCCTCGCGAATCGACCGCAATTCCGAGGAGTTCGCGAGGTCCACGCCGTCGACCCCGGCACAGTGTGCGGCGCCTTCACCCCGGCGACGCAACGAGACGGGGGCACCCCCAAGAAGGGAACGGGCCGGTGCCCGCTCTCGCGGGGACCGGCCCGTCGGAAGCAGGCTGCGCGGGCGACCGCTCAGGCGAGCTTCTTCTCCTTCTCGAAGGAGAGGAGCGGCGGCTCCTTGTTCAGGATGACGCCCTCCGTGATCTTGCACTCCTTCACGCCCTCCCGGTACGGGACGTCGTACATGATGTCGAGCATCGCCTGCTCGAGGATGGCGCGGAGGCCGCGGGCACCGCTCTTCCGCCGCATCGCCTCGCGGGCGGTGGCGCGGAGCGCCTCCTTCGTGAAGGACAGCTTCACCTTCTCGAGGTCGAACAGCTTCACGTACTGCTTCGTGAGCGCGTTCTTCGGCTGCGTGAGGATCGTGACCAGGTCGTCCTCGGAGAGGTCCGAGAGCGTCGCGATGATCGGGAGCCGGCCGACGAACTCCGGGATCATGCCGAAGCGAATGAGGTCGGAAGGCTCGATGCGCGCGAGGAGCTCGCCGAGCGACGCCTCCTCCTTCTTCTCGATCTTCGCACCGAACCCGAGCCCCTTCACGCCCACGCGGCGCCGGATCACCTGCTCCAGCCCGCAGAACGCTCCGCCGACGATGAAGAGGACGTTCGAGGTGTCGACCTGGATGTACTCCTGCTGGTTGTACTTCTTGCCGCCGCGCGGGGTGACGTTCGCGCGCGTGCCCTCGATGATCTTGAGGAGCGCCTGCTGCACGCCCTCGCCGCCGACGTCGCGGGTCGGCGACGGCGTGTCGCCCTTGCGCGCGATCTTGTCGATCTCGTCGATGTAGACGATGCCGCGCGCCGCCTTCTCGACGTCGTAGTCGGCGTTGTGGAGCAGGTTCTGGATGATGTTCTCGACGTCCTCGCCGACGTAGCCAGCCTCGGTGAGGCTCGTCGCGTCCGCGATGGTGAACGGGACGTTCAGGAACCGCGCGAGCGACTGCGCGAGGAGCGTCTTGCCGGACCCCGTGGGCCCGATGAGCAGGATGTTCGACTTCTGCAGCTCGACGTCTTCCTGCGCGGCGCGCGCCTGCCCCGGACGCGCCGGACGGGCCGGCTTCTTCGAGTAGACGCGCTTGTAATGGTTGTAGACGGCGACGGACAGGACCTTCTTTGCCTTGTCCTGGCCGACGACGTAGTCGTCGAGGAAGCTCTTGATCTCGGCCGGGGTCGGCAGGGAGACGGCCGGGCGCCCCTCATCGCGTTCTGCCTCTTCCGCGATGATGTCGTTACAGAGCCGGATGCACTCGTCGCAGATGTAGACCGTAGGCCCCGCGATGAGCTTGCGGACCTCCCGCTGTCCCTTCCCGCAGAAGGAACACGAGAGGTTTCCGTGGTGGTGCTCTTTCCGGCTCACAGGTCCCTCGTCCGCTCAGGATGTTACCACCAAACCTCGAGGCCCCGGAATCCGGAGACCCGTGCGTCGAATATAGCCAGGGCTCCGGCGCATCGCCCCACGAAACCCCTCGAGGCGCCGATTCACTTCTCCAGGAGCGCCTCGAGGTCCCTCGCGAGATCCGCGGCGCGCTGCGCCATGCCCCGCGGGACGGCGCCCTCCTCCTCGCACGCATCCGCGAGCCGGCGCGCCGCCCCGGCGAGCCGCGCGAGCCGCTCGCCCTTCTGCGGCGCGGGTGGCGCCGGCGGCGGCCCGAACTTTTCCGCGAGCTTGCGGTTCATCGCCGCGGGCGTGGGCGGCCGCTCGAGGACCTCGTCGCGCAGCTCGCGCCAGCCGGAGTCGGACAGGCGGCCGGCCGCCTCCGCGCGCGACAGCACCTCGATCACCTCGAACGGCGGAGCCTTCGCCTCCGCGTCGGGCGCGTGGACGAGTCTGGGCTCGTGCCGCTCCAGGAACGCGAAGCTCGCGGTCAGCTTGTCCGCGGTCGCGCTCCGGATGAAGAGCTCCTTGGAGCAGTACCGCTCGAAGCTCGGGTACCCCCACTCCCGCCACAGCTCCTTGCGCTTCACCTCTGCGAGGAGGCGTCCGAGCTCCACCCACGCGGACTTGAATCGCTGGGTGCCCTCGAGCACCTTCCGCCGGAAAGACCCCTCGGGCAGGTCCTCGGCGCGGGCGGCGAGCTTCTCGGCGGTGGCGGTCATCGGCCGATCCGGAAGGCGAGCTGGACGGTCGGGCGCTGGCCCGGGAACGAGGGGAAGCTCCAGGCCCGGAGCTGGGCGAGGATGCAGTCGCGGAGCGGCCCGTCCCTGAAGCGCGGCTCGTCGATCCACAGGGCTGCGACCCGGCCGTCGTTGCCGATCGCGAACTCGAGCGGCACGTCGCCGCGGAACTCCGGGGAGCGATCGGCCTCCGCGCGGAAGCACGGGGCGAGCGTCCGCTGCTCGCGCGCGACGACCTGCTGGATCTTCGCGACGTCGAACTGGGCCGCGACCAGCTCGCCGCCCTCGACGGCCCCGCTCGCGGGCCGCCGGCTCGCGACGGCCGGCGACTGCGCGGAGCGCGACCGCTCCCGGGCGGCGTCGGGCGCGCCCGGCGGCGTCGCCGCGCGCGCGTCGGCGTCCAGCGCGACCTCGACGTAGTCGTCGCCGGTCTGCCGCGCCCCCGAGCCGACGCCCACCTTCACCGCCGACGCGAGCGAGATGCCGGCGCCGAAGTCCTCGAGGAGCTCGCTGCGGGAGCCGCCCGCGCGAAGCTTCCAGAGCAGGAATCCGCCCCCGACGCCGCCGGCGACGAGCAGCATCGCGGCGGCGGCGACGAGCGCGGCGTGGCGCCGGTGCTTCCTCGCCTGCAGGAGGCGCGCGCCGGTGACCTCGCGCTCCACCCGGAGCGCCGCCTCCGCCTTCTTGGAGTGCACGACGAACGCGGAGACCTCGCCGACCGGCCGCCACGTGCCATCCCCCGGCGAGACGGGGGTCGTCGCGTCGATGTCGCCGCGGTAGAGCATCGCGGCCAGCGTGCGGGAATCGACCGGGCCGAACACCTCGCCGGCGCGGCGGAAGAGCCAGTCGCCGCCCTCGAGGGCGGGGTCGTCGATGTGGGGCGTCGTCGGAGGCGCCATGCGCGTGGGGTCGGTTTGGAGGGGGGAGGCGGATCGGCTCGCGCCGAGGGGCAGGTGCGGCGAAAATAGCACGCGTGGAAAGGCGGTTCTACGCTCTCCGGCTGCTCTACGACGGCGGCCACTTCCGCGGGTTCCAGCGCCAGCCCGGGCTGCCGACCGTCCAGGAGGCGCTCGAGGACGCTCTCGAGGGGATCGGCGTGTCGACCACGCTCCAGGTCGCGGCCCGGACCGACGCCGGGGTTCATGCCGTGGCGCAGGTGGTCGGCTTCGCGGCCCGTGTGGCGCTCGACCCAGACGCGCTGCGTCGCGCGCTCAACGCCGCGCTGCCACAGGGGATCCTCGTGCTCGACGCGTGGCGCGTCCCGCACACCTTCCACGCGCGCGCGAACGCCCTCACCCGCACCTACGTCTACCTCGTCGGCGCGCCGCCGCCGGAGCCGCTCCTTCCGTACGCGTGGCGGCTCCCGGACGCGCGTGCGTTCCCGGACCTCACGGACGTCGACCTCGACCCGGCGACGCTGCGGTCCTCGCTCGCGCACGCCGTCGGCGAGCACGACTTCGCGGGCTTCGCGCGACCCGGCGAGCAGCGCGGGACGGTGCGCACGCTCCTCTCCGCCGAGGTGATCTCGGCGGACTGGGCGCCGCTCCACGCCATCGTGCTCGAGGGGAAGGGCTTCCTGCGGGCGATGGTGCGGAACCTCGTCGGCTCCGCCGTGACCGCCGGCGTCGGGCGCGCGCCGCCCACGGTGATCCGCGATCTCCTCGCGGCCCGCGGACGCTACCGCGGCGTGCGCGCGCCCGGGTGGGGGCTCACGCTCGCAGCGGTGCGCTATCCACCCGGGCTCCTGGAGCGTCCGGCAGATCCACCGGGATCAGGAAGCCGCCCGGCCGGCGAATGAACGGCCTCCGGACCAGCCGGACGCGCGCGAGCGGACGGGAGCGCGGCGGAGGCAGAGGATGAGCGGGGGCCGCGCCGGCGGAGCGGACGGCGCCGATCACATCGTGCTCCGGTCCGACGGACGGTGGCCGTACTTCGCGAGCAGGTCGGCGACCGCCTCGCGCAGGTAGTCGGACTGCCGCACGCGGGTGCGGCGGGCCAGGTTGCGGAGCTCGGCGGCGAGCGGCCGCGGGAGCCGAACCAGCATCGGCTCGAGCCGGTTCGAGACGTCGGCGGGATTCAGCGCGGTGGCGGCATCGGTGGCGATATCGGCGGGGTGCATGTGCGCTCCTTGCGACATGTGATGACTTCCACCTACACGCTACCACTCGATACCCGGCCAGCAAGAAATCGTCTTTCGGGCGGTTTTCTTGACAGGGTCGTGCGCGGGCCTCGGGACGCCTCGCGTGCCGCAACCGAACCAGGGCCCGACGATGGTGGGAGCTACTCGAAGCGGAGCTGCGCCCCGATGGACGCGGAGAACGTCGCGATCCGCGCCTCGCCGAAGGCGGTGCCGAATCCGCCCGCCGCGTAGACTCCGGACGTGCGCGAGAAGTCGTACGCGATCCCGACGCCGATCATCGGGCCTGCGGCGAGGCGCGAACGGACCGGGACCCACACCCCGGCGTCGAAGAACGTCTTCAGCTCCTCGGTCCCGAAGTACGCGCGGTACCGCACGTCGAGCGCGAGGTTCACGTGCTCGCGGGCGGGATCGTCCCAGGACCGGAGCGCGCCCTGCACGCCGAGGATGAGCTCGTTCCCCTCCCCCGCCACGTCGAACCCGTACGCGAGCCGGAGCGCCGGCCGCCAGGAGGACGCCGTGGGCCGGCCCGAGATCGCCACGGTGTCGTAGGCGACGAGCGTCTCGAGGAACGGGCCGTGCTCGTCGCGGTGGTCGAAGCGGGGCTCGAGCGCGGACGCGGGACCGGCCGGGAGGCACGCGGCGCACAGCGCCGCGATGACCGCGAGCCGGCCCGTCGTCACCCGTGCACCACCGGGAGCGCGATCCCGGCGAGGGCGTTCATCCGCCCGGACCGGAACGGCTCGAGGTCGAGCACCGCGAGCTTGAAGCCCGCCCCCTTCACCGCCGCGGCGAGCTCGGCGCGCCGGGCGAAGGCGGCGTCGAGCTCCCCCTCGCCGACCTCGATCCGCCCGATGTCCCCGTGGTGGCGGACGCGGAAGTCCCGGAGGCCCAGCGCGCGGAGCGCGGCCTCGGCGCGCTCGACCTGGCCGAGCCGCTCCGGCGTCACGGCCGTGCCGTACGGGATGCGCGACGCGAGGCACGCCATCTGCGGCTTGTCCCAGGTGGGCAGGCCGTACGCCGCGCTCCAGGCGCGGACCTCGTCCTTCGAGAGCCCGGCCTCGGCGAGCGGGGAGCGGATCCGCCGCTCGACCGCGGCCTGATGGCCAGGGCGGTGGTCCTTGCGGTCGTCCGCGTTGAAGCCGTCGAGGATCGCGGCGATCCCCTGCGCGCGCGCGGTCTCGTCGCAGAGGCGGTACAGCTCGGACTTGCAGAAGTAGCAGCGGTCGCTGCCGTTCGCGACGTATCTGGGGTCCTCCTGCTCGCGGCTCGTGACCTCCACGTGCCGCACCCCGAGCCGGGCCGCGAGCGCGCGCGCCTCCTCGCGCTCCGCCTGCGGCACCGACGGCGAGTGCGCGGTGAGCGCGATCGCGCCCGCCCCGAGCACCTCGCGAGCCACCGCGAGGACGAAGGTCGAGTCCACGCCCGCCGAGAACGCGACCAGGGCGCTCCCGCAGGCGGCGATGTCCGTCTTCATGCGCGCGAGCTTGGCCTCCGACGCGCTGCGGAGGCCCTCGAGCTGGATGGGGCTCATGACGCCGGGTCTTTTACTCTCGCCCGGCGCGGGGCGCCAGGGCCGCCCGCTACCGGCGCGGCTTCGTCGGCTTCGGGCGACGGGCGGCGACCTTGCGCGGCGCCTTCCGGGCGGCCGCCTTCGCGTCGAGCTTGCGGCGGGCGCCGTTCCGGGCCGCCTTGCCGGCCTTGCCGCGGCGCGGGCGGAGCCCGCCCGTGAGCTTCCCGAACTCGGTGGGGCCGACGTACTTGCCGTCGACGAGCGCCTGGAACACGCGCGTCGCCGCCTCGTCGACGGAGAGCTGGTCGGTGTGGACGGTCACCTCGGGCCGCGTGGGCGGCTCGTAGGGCACGTCGACGCCGGGGATCTCCTTGATCTCGCCGGCCAGCGCCCTCTTGTAGATGCCCTGGGGATCGCGCTGCTGGAGCTTCTCCATCGAGCAGTCGACGAAGACCTCGACGAACCGGCGCGCCTCCTTCCGCAGCTGCTCGCGCGCGTCGCGGTACGGAGAGAGCGCGGCGCAGACCGCGACGCCGCCGGACCGCATCGCCGCCTTCGCGACGAACCCGAGCCGCGCAACCGCCCGGCCACGGTCGTCCTTGGACGAGCCGAGCCCCTCGAGGAGGAGGGCCGCGTCGCCGTCCTCGTCGAGCAGCTCGACCGGCCGCCCCGCCGCGGCGAGCCGCTCCGCCAGGTGCTCGGCGAGCGTGCTCTTGCCGGCGCGGTTCATGCCGGTGAGCCAGATCACGAATCCCGCGCCCTGCTGCGTCTCCATGCAGTCCTCCGGTCGCGCCCCCTCCGGCCGGGTCCGACGGTCCGTCACATCCGTCGGGCGGCTCGGTCGCGGCAGTATACCCCCGAGGAGCTCGACTGCAAAATCGGAGTCCATTTTTGCGCGAATTCGATTCGGCTCGGATTCCGGGAGATTGCGCAATCCCGCAGGGGGTCGCAGTTGCCGTTCCGTCAACTCGAGGCACTGCCCGCCGGCGCGTCGATCGGGCCCGGCAGCCACGCCGGCCAGAGGTCCGCTCGTCGACCGAAGGCGTGAGCCCGGCGGGGGCAGTGCCCGGTCAGGACTCTGCCGGCTGGGCGCCGGCGCAGGCGCAGCCCGCCAGCCGGGCGGTCGGCCGGGAGGTCGCCACGCCGCGTACGAGGTCGATGCGACGACCCGGGATGGCGGCCGGCGTGGCGATCAGCTGGACGAGCTCGAGCGCCGCGAGCGCCGCGAGGGCGGCGACGCCGGCCTGGGGTGGACGGCCGGCGCCGGAGGCGGACCGCGCACACGCGTAGCACGGCGCGCCCGGCGGGACGGAGATCACGGCGCCGCTGTCGCCGTCCGGCTCGACGACGACGTGCGGGATGCCCGCGCGGCGGGCCGCCTCGGCGGCGGCGAGCGCCTGGGCCACGGACGGAGCGCAGACGAGCGCGGCGCCGGGGACGCCGCCCATCGGGTACGCGTCCACCGAGATGAAGGCGGAGAGCGGCGCGAGGGCGGCGCGGGCGGCGTCCGTCCGCGGCGTGCCCACCGCCGACGGCGGGAACAGCCACCCGGCGAGATCGGCGGGCCCGACCGACTCGGGATCGTCGAGCCAGATCCGCCCGACGCCGGCCTGAACGAGCGCGACGAGCGCCGCCGAAGCGACCGCATCCACGCCCACCACCCGGACGCGCGCCGACAGGAGCCGTTCCTGCGCGCCCTCGCCGAAGCCCGGCACGATGAGCTGGCGCGACCACCGCGCCACGCGGTCGTCGCTCAGCGGCACGGATGACCTCCTCGCATGGAGCACCTCACGGCAAGGCGGCGGCGGGGGCCGCCCCCTTCTCGACGACGACCCGGTAGGACCCCGGCGGCTCCGCGGTCAGCGGCTCGACCGCGACGACGCGGTGCCCGTCCTCCTCCGCGCTCCGGGGGACGCTGTCCAGCGGCTCGCCCTCCCGGAGCCAGATCTCGAGCCGGGCTCCAGCGGGGAGGCGCTCGAGGGCGATCCGCGTCTTCACCCATGTCAGCGGACACGCGTACGCCCGGACGTCGAGCCGCACGGCGGGGACGGTCACGCGGCCCCCTGCGGCCGGCTGGAGGTGACCTCGCACGCGACCGCCGCGGTCTCCCCGAGCGGCTGCGTCCCGGCGCACGCGGGACACCCCTGGCGCTTGCGGACGAGCACGAGCCGCCCGCGCGCCCCGCGCGCCTCGTAGGTGAACAGCCGGCCCTCGTACGCGCCGCGCTCGCCCGCGAGCAGGCGGAGCGCCTCCGCCGCCATCAGCGCGCCGGCGAACGCCGCCACGGGTCCGAGGATGCCCGCGTCCGCGCACGACGGCACCGACCCGGCCGGCGGCGGCGCCTCGAACAGGCACCGGAGACACCCGCCGAGGCCCGCGGGCGCGACGGAGAGGATCTGCGCCGTCGTGCGGAGGACGCCGCCGTGCACGAGCGGCCGGCGCGCGCGGAGGGCCGCGTCGTTGGCGAGGAACTTCGTCGCGAAGTTGTCCGAGCCGTCCAGGACGAGGTGGGCGGCGCGGACGAGCTCGACGGCGTTGCCGGCGTCGAACCGCTCGTCGCGGGGCTCGACGGCGACGGACGGGAACAGCGCCCGGAGCCGGGCCGCCGCCACGCGGGCCTTCCGCTCGCCGACGTCGGCCTCCTTGAAGAGGGGCTGCCGGTTCAGGTTCGAGGTGTCGACCGCGTCGTCCTCGACGAGGACGAGGCGCCCCACGCCCGCCGCGGCGAGCGTGAGGAGCGCGGGGCCGCCGAGGCCGCCCGCCCCGATCACGAGGACGCTCTTGTCGGACAGGGACACGGGAGGCCCTATATCCCGCGGGCCGGGCGCGGGCAAGCGCGCCCCCGCGGCGCTCAGAGCGTCAGGCCGCGCCCGTCGCGCGCGGCGCGCCAGAGCGCGGGGAGCGTCTCGACGGCGTCGAGCGCGCCCTGGATGGCCTCGGGCTCGAACCCGGCGAGCCGGATCGCCGTGTCGCACGCGACGACCCGGAGGCCGAGCTCGCGGCGCGCCTCGTCGAGCGTCTCGCGGAGCGAGGCGACCCGCGCCGCGGCCGCCGATTCCGGCGCGCCCTCGTCGAACCGCCCCGCCACCCAGAGCCGGAGCGGCTCGAAGAAGAGCGCGAGCGTGACCGGCTCGCCGAACGCGGCCGCGGTGACGCCCAGCGTGACGGCCTGGTAGCGCTCCTCCCAGCCGCCTCGCTGCAGGAAGATGACCAGCGGACCGGGCGTCACGGGCGGGCTCCGTCGTCCCCGGCCGCCCTCGGATATCCGTGCGGCATCGCGCCCATTGTACCCGCCGCGGGCGTGGCGGGCACGGCGCGTCCCTGCCGCCGGTCGCCGCGCCCGAAAAGGCTCGCGACGGTCCTTGCCGCAAGGTGGCAGGTTCGAAACCTTTGGTGACGGGCCCGAGCGCCCGGGGAGATCTTCACGTGCGAAAGCCACCGTCGATCGCGCCGGCCCGGGGCCGGCTGGCCGTCCTGGTGCCCGGCCTCGGTGCCGTCGCCACCACGCTCATCGCGGGCGTGGAGGCGGTGCGTCGCGGGCTCGCGAAGCCGATCGGCTCGCTGACGCAGATGGGCACGGTGCGGCTCGGGAAGCGCACCGATCGGCGGGCGCCGCTCATCCGCGAGCTCGTGCCGCTGGCCGCGCTCGACGACGTGCGGTTCGGCGCCTGGGACGTCTTCCCGGACGACGCGTACGAGTCGGCGTGCCACGCGCACGTCCTCGAGCACGACCTGCTCGAGCAGCTCCGGACCCCGCTCTCGGCCATCCGGCCGATGCCGGCGGTCTTCTCGCCCGAGTACGTGAAGCGCCTCGACGGGCCGAACGTGAAGAAGGGCCGGACCAAGCTCGACCTCGGCGAGCAGCTCCGGGAGGACATCCGCCGGTTCCTGCGCGATCAGGAGTGCGACCGCGCCGTCATGGTCTGGTGCGCCTCCACCGAGACCTTCCTCGAGCGGTCCGCGGTTCACGGGGAGCTGGCCCGGCTCGAGAAGGCGATGGCGGCGAACGATCCCGCCGTCACGCCCTCCATGATCTACGCCTGGGCGGCGCTCAAGGAGGGCGTCCCGTTCGCGAACGGCGCGCCGAACCTCACGGTCGACGTCCCGGCGCTGCAGCAGCTCGCGAAGAAGCAGGGCGTCGCGATCGCCGGGAAGGACTTCAAGACCGGGCAGACGCTCATGAAGACGGTGCTCGCGCCGATGCTGAAGGCGCGGATGCTCGGGCTCGCGGGCTGGTTCTCGACCAACATCCTCGGGAACCGCGACGGCGAGGTGCTCGACGACCCGGGGAGCTTCAAGACGAAGGAGGTCTCGAAGCTCTCCGCGCTCGAGCACATCCTGCAGCCCGACCTCTACCCGGACCTCTACGGCAAGTTCGACCACAAGGTGCAGATCCACTACTACCGGCCGCGCGGGGACAACAAGGAGGGCTGGGACGCCATCGACATCGTGGGGTGGCTCGGCTACCCGATGCAGATCAAGGTGAACTTCCTCTGCCGGGACTCGATCCTCGCGGCGCCGGTCGCCCTGGACATCGCGCTGTTCCTCGATCTCGCGCAGCGCGCCGGGATGAGCGGGATCCAGGAGTGGATGTCCTTCTACTTCAAGAGCCCGATGGTCGCCGAGGGCCTCTACCCGGAGCACGACCTCTTCATCCAGCTCACGAAGCTCAAGAACACGCTCCGTCACCTGGCGGGCGAGGAGCTCATCACCCACCTCGGGCTCGACTACTACGAGAAGTAGATTAGGAACCCCGCGGAGGGCGCCATGGCCTACGTCGTCGCCGAGCCGTGCATCAGGTGCAAGTACACCGATTGTGTAGAGGTCTGCCCCGTCGACTGCTTCTACGAGGGGCCCAACTTCCTCGTCATCCATCCGGACGAGTGCATCGACTGCGGCGCCTGCGAGCCCGCCTGCCCGACCAAGGCCATCTTCCCGGAGGAGAGCCTCCCCGCGAAGTGGAACGAGTACGTCCAGCTGAACGCCGATCTCTGCAAGGTCTGGCCGAACATCACGGAGAAGAAGGACCCGCTCCCCGAGGCCGAACAGTGGAAGGACGTGGAGGCGAAGCGCGAGTACCTGGAGAAGTGAGCGGCGCCGCCGGCGAGCTTCCGGCGAGCGCCTGCTTTTCCGCTATTGCGCCCGGAACGGGCCTTTGCTAGAAACCCGTCCGCTTCGCCCAGGTGGTGGAACTGGTAGACACACCATCTTGAGGGGGTGGCGCCGTAAGGCGTGCGAGTTCGAATCTCGCCCTGGGCACTTCGAGGGGATCCGGCTTCGGCCGGGTCCCCTTTTCTTTTGACCGGCGCCCTTCGCCGCCGAAGACACGAAGGCCCGGAGCGTCGCCGCCCCGGGCCTCGGTCGAACGCTGCGGTGGACGCAGGCGCGCTAGTGCGACGGCGCGGTGCCGCCCTGCGCAGGCGCCGCCGGCGCCGGGGCCTGGCCGGCCGGCGCGGGGGCCGGAGCGCCGCCCGCCGGAGCCGGCGCGAAAGGCGCGCCGCCGCCGTGCCGCTCCACGACCGAGCTCGTCTTGGACGCCTGGTACGCGAGGGTGAGCGACGTGATCATGAAGATCGCCGCCGAGACGCTGGTCACCTTCCCGAGGAACGTCTGGGAGCCGCGGCCGCCGAAGACGGTCTGCGACGCGCCTCCGCCGAGCCCGGCCATGCCGCCGCCCTTACCGGCCTGGAGCAGGATCACGAGGATGAGGAAGACGCAGACGACGACGTGGAGGATGGTGACGAGGGTGATCAACGGAGTGCACCTTTCACGATGGCGATGAAGTCCTTCGCCTTGAGGCTGGCCCCGCCGACGAGCGCGCCGTCGACGTCGGGCTGGGACATGAGCTCCCGGGCGTTCTCGGGCTTCACCGAGCCGCCGTATTGAATCCGAATCTGGTCCGCGACGGAACCCCCGAGCTCGCGGAGGAGCTTCCGGATGGCCGCGTGGACCTCCTGCGCCTGCGCGGAGGTGGCGGTCTTGCCGGTGCCGATCGCCCACACCGGCTCGTAGGCCACGGTGATCCCCGCGAGCACCTCCGCCGACAGCCCGGCGAGGCCGCCGCGCACCTGGCGCTCGACGACCTCGAGCGTTCGGTTGGCTTCCCGCTCACCGAGCGTCTCGCCGACGCAGACGATGGGCCGGATGCCGGCGCCGAGGAGCGCGCCGACCTTCTTCCGGACCGTCTCGTCGGTCTCGCCGAAGAGCTGCCGGCGCTCGCTGTGACCCACGATGCCGTGGGTGCAGCCGGCGTCGGCGAGCATCGCGGCGGAGATCTCGCCCGTGAAGGCGCCCTGCGCTTCCCAGTGCACGTCCTGGGCGGCGAGCTCGATGCGCGTGCCGCCGATCGCCTGCTTGACCGCGTGGAGCGCGGTGAACGGCGGTGCGACGGCGACCTGCACCCTGCCCGCCGCCTCGCCGACGCCGTCCCGCAGCTCGTTCACGAGCGCGACCGCCTCGGCGGCCGTCTTGTGCATCTTCCAGTTGCCGCAGACGAACGGGATGCGCGCCACGGGCTAGTCCTCCAGCACCTGGATGCCGGGCAGGACCCGCCCCTCGATGAACTCGAGGCTCGCGCCGCCGCCCGTGGAGACGTGCTTCATCTTGTCGACGAGCCCCGCCTCCTCCACCGCCGCGGCGCTGTCGCCGCCGCCGACGACGGTGACGGCCGGGCTCTTCGCCATCGCCTGCGCGACGCCGAAGGTCCCCTCCGCCCAGGGCTTCTGCTCGAACAGGCCCATGGGGCCGTTCCAGAAGACCGTCTTCGCGTCGAGGATCCGCTGCCGGTACCGATCGAGCGTCTTCGGTCCGATGTCGAGGCCCATGAGGTTCGGCGGGATCGCGCGATCGTTCACGACGACGCGCTCGGCGGTCTCCTTCGGCTCCGCGCCGCACACGTGGTCGGTGGGCAGGAGCAGGTCGACGCCGCGGGCCTTCGCGCGCTCCAGGATCTGGCGCGCGAGCTCGAGCTTGTCCTTCTCGACGAGGCTCTTCCCGACCGGGACGCCCTGCGCCTCGAGGAAGGTGTAGGCCATCGCGCCGCCGATGAGCACGGCGTCGGCCTTCGCGATGAGGTTCTCGAGCACCTTGATCTTGTCGGAGACCTTGGCGCCGCCGACGATCGCGACGAACGGCCGGGCCGGGCTCCCGAGCGCCTTGCCGAGGTACTCGACCTCCTTCTGGATCAGGAAGCCGGCGGCCTTCTCCTTCACGAACTTCGCCATCCCCGCGGTCGACGCGTGGGCGCGGTGCGCCGTGCCGAACGCGTCGTTCACCCACACGTCGGCGATGCTCGCGAGCTCCTTGGCGAACTCCTCGTCGTTCTTCTCCTCCTCCGGGTGGAACCGGAGGTTCTCGAGGAGGAGGACCTGACCGTCCTTGAGGTCGCGAACGAGCTTCTTCACGCCGTCGCCCACGCAGTCGTCGGCGAGGATCACGTCCTGCTTCAGCAGCTCCGAGAGCCGCTCCGCGGCGGGCTCGAGCGTGAGCTTCTTGCGGTCCTCGGGCTTGCCCTTCGGCCGGCCGAGGTGGGATGCGAGGATCACCTTCGCCTTGTTCTTCAGGGCGAACTGGATGGTCGGCAGCGCCGCGCGGATGCGCGCGTCGTCGGTGACCTTCCCCTGGTCGTCGAGCGGGACGTTGAAGTCGACGCGAATGAAGACGCGCTTCCCCGCGAGGTTCAGCGAGTCGATGGTCTTGAGCGCCATGGCCCGCCGCCTACTTGGTGACGAGCTTCGCGACGTCGACCATCCGGTTCGAGAAGCCCCACTCGTTGTCGTACCAGGCGAAGACCTTCGCGAAGTTGCCGTCGATGACGAAGGTGCTCGTGGCGTCGAAGATCGACGAGTGCGGGTTGTGGTTGTAATCCACCGAGACGGTCGGGGCCTCGGAGTACTCGAGGACGCCCTTGAGCGGCCCACCGGCCGCGGCCTTGAACGCCGCGTTGATCTGCTCGGCGGAGGCCGGCTTCTCGAGCTCCACGGTGAGGTCGACGAGGGAGACGTTCGGCGTCGGGACGCGGACCGCCGTGCCGTGCAGCTTGCCCTTCAGCGCCGGGATGACCTCGGCGACCGCCTTGGCGGCCCCCGTCGTGGACGGGATCATGGAGAGCGCGGCGGCGCGGGCGCGGCGCAGGTCCTTGTGCGGCAGATCGAGGAGGTTCTGGTCGTTCGTGTAGCTGTGGATCGTGGTCATCAGGCCGCGCTTGATGCCGAAGCTCTCGAGGAGGACCTTCGCGACCGGCGTGAGGCAGTTCGTCGTGCAGGACGCGTTCGAGATGATCTTGTGCTTCGCCGGATCGAGCTGCTGGTGGTTGATGCCGTAGGCGATGGTGATGTCGGGGCCCTTCGCGGGCGCCGAGATGACGACGCGCGGGGCGCCGGCCTTGAGGTGGCCCTCCGCCTTCTCCCGCTCGGTGAACAGGCCGGTGCACTCGAGGACGAGGTCCACCTTGTTCGCGGCGTGCGGCAGGTCGGCCGGCGACTTGATCGCCGTGATCTGGATCTCCTTGCCGTTGACGACGATGCCCTTCTCCGTCGCCTTCACCTCGGCGTTCAGGACGCCGTGCACGGAGTCGTACTTGAGCAGGTGGGCGAGCGTCTTCGTGTCGGTGAGGTCGTTGATCGAGACGAACTCGAGGTCCTTCTCACCGCGCTCGAGCGCCGCGCGAACGATGCACCGCCCGATCCGCCCGAAGCCGTTGATTGCGATCCGCGCCATGTCCCGCCTCCAAGGGGTTGAAAAAAGGTGGCCTAACCTACTTTCCGAGCCTGGGGGTGTCAACGGAATGAAGGTGACATCGCACACGCGCCGCGAGCCCTCTCGCGCGCCGCCCTTGGAGCCGCCGCGCCGGTCGTCCGGGGCTCGATCGCGGCACGCGGGACTCGCGCGGTGCGGTGCCGTGCGCGTTCAGCGCACGAAAGCGTGCGGCGCCGGCATGGCGCCGGCGCCGCGGGTACGTTCGACGGTGGGTCCGGCCTGCCGTCCTACAGCGCGGCGCGCCAGCCCTCCTTCGCCTTGTCGTCGAGGACGGCGGGCGGCGGCGCGTCCTGCACCTCGCCCTCGTGGTCGCCCTTGAGATCCTGCGTGACGAGATCGATGAGCTCGGTCGAGAGGCTCAGGATCTGGTTCGTCGAGTAACCGTTGCCACGCAGCTCCTTGAAGAGCGACTTCGCGAGGATCTTCGTTCCCTTGACGTCGAGCATGCCTGGCACCATTGAGTTTCTCCCGTTACGGCCGTACCGGTCCGTGCGGTGGGGACGCCACCCCGTTCAGCAAGGGTCGCGCCAAGGGCGAATTGTCGGTGACGGGGCCAATGTTTTCATGTAGTTGTCCCCGTCGAGTCCCTGCTTGGAGCCTTCGCCGGGTGCGTAGGATCCTTCGCATCCCCTGCTCGCGTGCGGTGCACGCGCGTACGTCGCTTCGCGGTCCCGAGGAGCCGGTTGCGTTACCGTGTCTCGAACATCCCGCTCTGGCTCGACGAGGATGATGCGCTGCTCGTCCGCCGGGCGGCGGAGCGCCTCGGCGTCTCTGCCGCGAGCCTGTCCGACGTGCTCGTGGTCCGCCGTTCGCTCGACGCGCGCAAGAAGGGCCATCCGCGCTGGCTCGTGAACCTCGAGGTCTCGCTCGAGGGCACGCTGCGCGGCACGCCGGCCGACGTCGCGCCCGCGCCCACCCCGGAGCCCTCCGCCGGACCGGTGCGCCGTCCTGCCGCCGTCCCGGTGATCCTGGGCGCCGGTCCCGCCGGCCTGTTCTGCGCGTGGGGCCTGCTCGAGCGCGGCGTTCCCTCGATCGTGGTCGACCGCGGCAAGACGGTGAGCCCGCGACGGCGCGACGTCGCCGAGCTGATGCGCGCCGGCGCGCTCGACCCGGAGTCGAACATGAACTTCGGCGAGGGCGGCGCCGGCGCGTACACCGACGGGAAGCTCGGGACGCGGATCCACCACCCCGCGGTGCGCAAGGTCGTGGAGCTGTTCGCGCGGTTCGGCGGGGTGACGCGGATCCTCGCGGAGGGGAAGCCGCACGTGGGCTCGGACCTGCTCCCCGGCGCGATCTCCGCGATGCGCGAGGAGCTGGAGCGCGGCGGGTGCGAGTTCGTCTGGGGGGCGCGCGCCGTCGACCTCGAGGTCGCGGGCGGCGCGTTCCGGGGGCTGCGCCTCGCCGACGGCCGCACGATCGACTCGGACCGGCTCGTCCTCGCGCCCGGGAACAGCGCGCGCGAGCTCTTCGAGCTCTTCGCCCGGCGCGGCTGGCCCGTCGAGGCCAAGCCGTTCGCGGTCGGCTTCCGGGCGGAGCACCCGCAGCCGCTCATCGACCGGATCCAGTACGGGATGGAGCGCCGCCACCCGAAGCTGCCGCCGGCGGACTACAAGCTCGCGGACAACCCGCGCGTGGCCGGCGAGCCGCGCGGGGTGTTCTCGTTCTGCATGTGCCCGGGGGGCGTCGTGGTGCCGACGCCGACGGAGCCCGAGATGCAGTGCACGAACGGGATGTCGAACTCGCACCGCTCGTCGCCGCTCGCGAACGCCGGGATCGTCGTGGCCGTCTCCCCCGGGGACTTCGCGGCGGAGGGCTTCGAGGGGCCGCTCGCCGGCCTCGAGTGGCAGCGGAAGTGGGAGCGCGCCGCGTTCGTGCTGGGTGGCGGCGGCTACCGCGCGCCCGCGCAGCGCCTCTCGGCGTACCTCGCCGGCGTGCCGGGCGCACCGCCGGGCCGCACGTCCTACCGGCCCGGGGTCACCCCCGCCGATCTCTCGACGCTCTACCCCTCGGCGGTGCGCGACGCCCTCCGCGCCGGGCTGAGGAGCTTCGAGCGCCGCATGAGGGGGTTCGTGACGGACGAGGCGCTCCTCATCGGGGTGGAGACGCGGACGAGCGCGCCGTGCCGCATCGTTCGCGGGGAGGACCACCAGTCGCCCGGGATCCGCGGCCTGTACCCCGCCGGCGAGGGCGCCGGCTACGCGGGCGGGATCGTCTCGTCGGCGGTGGACGGCCTGCGCGTCGCGGAGGCGATCTGCGCGGAGCTCGGACCGGCATGACCCGCGCCGTGATGAGGTACCGCGTCAAGGATGCGAGCGGGCGCGAGCTCGTCGTGCCGTCGCTGCGAGACCTGCACCACCTGTACGCGCACGGGTTCCTGTCCGACGACGATCTCGTGCGGTCGGAGACGTCCGAGCGCTGGGTCCGGGTCGGCAGCATGCGCGCGCTGGACGGCGTGCGCGAGATCCGGTCGGAGCGGCCCGGCCGGATGATAGCCATCGTCGCGGCGCTCGTGACGCTCGCCGCGGCGATCGGTCTGCTGCTCGCGCGCTAGCCGCGATCCGTCCTCACGAACGGTGTACCCAGCCCCGGCGCGAACCGGCGTTCGCACCCCGCACGCGGGGTGCGAAGGAGCCGGCGCGCCTCGACCCGCCGGTCGGTCCGGGTGGGACGGCGATCTTCGGAATTTTCACCTGCCGTAGTCGTCCTGCACGCGGACGACGTCCTCGACCTCGGGCGTCGACACCTCGAGCACGTCCACGTCGGTGATCGCGCGCATCCGGTGAATCGTGCCGGGCCTCACGTGGTAGCTGTCGCCGGGCTTCATCGGGTGGTCGACCAGCCGATCGCCGTCCTTGAGCACGAGCACCATCTGCCCGCTCCACAGGTGGATCGTCTCGTCCTTCTTCACGTGGTACTGCAGCGAGAGCTGGTTTCCCGCCTTCACGTGCAGGAGCTTCCCGACGTACCGGTCGGTGTGCGCCCACCAGAGCTCGTGACCCCAGGGCTTCTCGACCCGCTTCGGCTTCTCGAACGCGCTCATGTCCCGACCTCGAATCTGCGGTCACCGGCTCTCGGCGACGTAGCCCTTCGCCCCGGTTTCCCGGACGGCGCTCTTGAGGTAACGCTCCGCGGCCGCGCGATCGGGGAAGCGACCGGCACGCACGCGGTAGACGCGGCCCTTGCCCGGCACTTCGGCGACCTCGACCCGCGGCGACAGCCGCGGGTACTTCGCCGCGAGGCGATCGGCGTCGGCGCGGCTCTGCGCCGCCGCGAGCTGGACCGTGTAGCCGCCGCCGCTCCCGGCCGGGCGGCCCGGCGATGCGGCGGCGCGCGCCGCCGCGGCCGGCTTGGCCGCCGGCGCGCTCGCGGCGGGCGGCTCGACCGCTTCCGGGCGGGGCTGCTCGGCGACGGCCGCGGTCACGGTCTCGCCGCCCGCGGGGGCGGCGTCCGCGACCGCGGCGGCCACCGACGGAGCGGCCGCAGGCGCCGGCGCGGCGGCCTGCGGCGCCGCGACGGGCGTCGCCTCGGGTGCGGCCTTCTGCGGCGGCGGCGGCGCGGGCGGCCTCCCCTTCGGGAGCTGATCGTAGAACGTGATCTTCGCCTGCGCGTCGGGCGCCGGGACCTGGTCGAGCGCCGCGAGATCCCCGCCCGGAGCGGCGGTGGCCTGACGGGTCGCGACCTGCCGGCCCACGTTGAAGCCGAGCACGAACACGACCGACAGGATCACGAGCGCGCCGACCACGATCGACGCGATCTGCCTCCCGTCGAGGGACAGCTCGAACTTCTCCCGGACCCGGACGTTCCCGTCGCGCATGAGACACCCGCTGCCACGGAGCGAGGAGAGCCGGCCCCCGCTCCGCGCGAGGGCCGGACCGCGGCAGCGCCGATTCTAGACCTCGGCCTCGATATCGCGAGTTTCCGGACTCTCCATCCGCTCGGGGGCGGAGACGCCCAGCACCGCGAGGCCGTTCGCGAGCACCTGCTTCAGCGCGCGGCAGAGGAAGAGCCGCGCGGCGGTCTTCCGGCCGTCCGGGCCGATGACGCGCTCTCCGCTCTTCTTCCCCTGGGTGTACCAAGAGTGGAACGCGGCGATCGTCTCCTGGAGGTAGAACGCCACCCGGTGCGGCTCGTACGCGAGCGCAGCGCCCGCGAGCATGTCGGGGAAGGCGGCGATCCGGCGGATGAGGTCCTGCTCCTCGGGCGAGCCCAGCGTCCGGAGCGCCTCGAGATCGAAGTCCGGGACGGCGTGGCCCGCCTCGCGCGCCTTCGCGAAGATCGCCGACAGCCGGGCGTGGCCGTACTGGACGTAGAAGACGGGGTTGTCGAGCGTCTGCTTCTTCGCGAGCTCGACGTCGAAGTCGAGCGGCGCGTCGGAGCGGCGGGTGAGGAAGATGAAGCGGGCGGCGTCCCGGCCCACCTCGTCCAGGACCTCGCGCAGCCAGACCACGTTCCCGGCGCGCTTCCCCATCTTCACGGCCTCGCCGCCGCGCGTGAGGTTCACCATCTGGATGAGGACGACGTGCAGATCCTTGCGGGACGCGCCGAGCGCCTCGAGGGCGGCCTCGAGGCGCGGCACGTAGCCGCCGTGGTCGGCGCCGAGGACGTCGACGAGGACGTCGGCGCGCTGCCGCTTCTCCCAGTGGTAGGCGATGTCCGCGCAGAAGTACGTCGGCGTGCCGTCTGCCTTCTTCACGGGCCGGTCCACCTCGTCGCCGTAGCTCGACGAGCGGAACAGCGTGAGATCCTCCGCCGGGCTCACCGCGTCGTCCGCGGCGTCGTGCGCGTCGCCGTCCTGCGGCGGCGGAGGCGGAGGCGGCGCGGCCTGGCCCTTCTTCGACTTCGGCGGCGGGAGCTTCCCGACGTAGACGAGGTCCTTCTCCTCGAGGAACCGGAGGAAGCGATCGACGGTGCCGGACTCGTAGAGCGCCTTCTCGGACGACCAGCGGTCGAACTCGATGTTGATCGCCGCGAGATCGCCCTTGATCATCCCGAGGACGTGCTGGACTGCACGGTCGCGGAAGAGCGCGAGCCACTCGGGCTCCGGCGCGTCGAGGAACCGATCGCCGAGCTCCGCCTTCAGCGCGGCGGCGATGTCCTTCACGTACTCGCCGGGATAGGCCTTCGGCGGGAAGGTGATCTGCCGGCCGTGGAGCTCCTGGTAGCGGAGGTGGACCGAGCGCGCGAGGGTCAGCACCTGCGCGCCGTAGTCGTTCACGTAGTACTCGCGCGTGACGTCGAACCCGGCCCAGCGCAGCAGGCTCTGCACGCCGTCGCCGGTCACGGCGTTCCGGCCGTGGCCGACGTGCATGGGACCGGTGGGGTTCGCCGACACGTACTCGACGATGACCTTCTTCCCCTTCCCCACCGCCGTCCGGCCGTAGTCGGCGCCCGCCGCGACGGCCCGCTCCAGCGCGCGCAGCCACACGTCCGGCGCGAGGCGGACGTTGATGAACCCGGGGCCCGCGATCTCGAGCGCCGCGATCTCCTGCTGCGCGTCCGCGGCGCGCACCGCCTCGAGGATCGCCTGCGCGAGGACGCGGGGCGGCTTCCCCGCGCCCTTCGCGAGCACCATGGCGGCATTGACGGCGAAGTCGCCGTGCTTCGGATCGCGGGGCGCCTCGACGGAGAAGCCGGCGTCGGCGGCGGGCCAGCGGCCCTGGGCGGCGCCCTCGGAGAGCGCCCGGCGGAAGATCTCGATGACGCGTTCGCGGACCATATCGGGAGGGGTCGATCTACCGGGCGCGGGCCGGGGAAGCAAGGTCGGCGGCGAGGCGGCGGGGGCCGCCGCCGCCGTCAGGCGTAGGCGTCGAACGCCCCGCAGCGGCGGCACCGCCAGGCCCGGGAGGGCGCGTCCGCGCCGCACCGCTGGCAACGGGGAGCGCGCGCCTTGAGAAGCAGCGCCTGCACGAGGACGTCGTGCCGCGCTGCGAGGTCCTCGGGGCCGGGCGCCGCGGCCTCGCGGAGCACCTCCCGCATCGCGAGCGTCACCTCGCCCGAGGCGTCGCGCTCGAGGGCGCGCCGAGCGGCGGCCACCGCCTCCGCCGCCCGGTCGGTCCGCTGCAGCGCGCGCGCGTGCAGCAGGTGCAGGCCCGCGTCTTGCGGGCGCGCCGTCGCCCGGGCCGCGACGAAGGCCTCGACCGCGGCGGCGTCCGCGACCGCGGCGAGGCCCGGCCAGGCGAGCGGCGCCGCGCGCGGGTCGGCGTCGAGCGCCCGTCCGATCGCGTCCAGCGCGGCCGCCGTCGCGCCGGCTGCACCCTCGGCCTCGGCGAGCGCGATGAACGCGTCCGCGCTGGACGGGTGCGCCGACAGCGCCTCGCGCGCGAGCGCGACGGCCGCGGCGGCGTCGCCCGGGAGCGCCGCGCGGGCGCGCGCCGCGAGGAGGTGCGCGAGGATCGGATCGGCCCCGGCGGTCCCGAGGCGCCGCTGCAGCGCGATCGCGCCGTCGAGATCTCCCTGCTCCACCTTGACGTCCCGGAGCCCCTCCGCGGCGGCGACGTCCCCCGGCACCAGCCGCGCGTACAGCTCCGCGGCCTCGGCGAGCATCCCGCTCCGCCGGTAGTCCTCCGCGAGCTCACGCTCCACCTCGGGGCGGCGCGCCGGGTCGAGCGCGCGGCCCATCAGCATGTTCCGGTGCAGGCGCACGGCGCGAGCGAGATCGCCCTCGCGGCGGAACAGCGCGCCGAGGGCGAGGTAGGTGTCGATGGCCTCCGGGGTTCCGAGCCGCGCGGCGTCGGACAGCGCCTCGATGGCGGCGTCGGGGTCGCCGGACACGATGGAGCGGACGCCCTTCAGGTACGCCTGCGCCTCGTCGCGGCGGCGCTTCAGCCGATCCGCGACGAGGATGCCCACCACCGCGACGAAGGACCCGAGCGCGACGGCGACCCAGACGTTCATGGCGCCCGGGCCCGCGTCAGCGGCCGGCGAACCCGGCCGAGAGCCGTCGCCAGGCCTCGTCGAGCGCCTCCACGACGACGCGCACGTCGGCCAGCACTGGCATGAAGTTGTTGTCGCCGCCCCAGCGTGGCACGACGTGCCAGTGCAGGTGATCGGCGATCCCCGCGCCCGCGACCTTGCCGAGGTTCATACCGACGTTGAGGCCCTCGGGTGCGTACACGGCCTTCACGACGTCCACGGCGCGGCGAAGCTCGTCCTGCAGCCCCGTCCACTCCGCCGCCCCGAGCGCGCCGAGGTCCGAGACGTGCGCGCGCGGGATCACCATCACGTGCCCCGAGTTGTACGGGAACTTGTTGAGGCAGGTGAACGCGTGCTCGCCGCGGTGCACGAGGAGGTTCTTCCGATCCTCGGACGGCGGCGCCGCCGGGAACTCGCAGAAGATGCACCCCGTCGGCTTCTCCGACCGGATGAACTCCATGCGCCACGGGGCCCAGAGCGGCTGCTGCACGCGAACCTCCGTTCGGGGCGCGGGCTACCGCGCGAGGAAGTAGACCCCGGGCTGCTGCGCCGCGGCGGCGCGCTGCTCGAGCCGCGTGGCGACCGCGTCCGCCGCCGCCGACGCCGCGCCGCCCATGAGCTGCTCGAGGAACCGCCCCTTCTCGTCGGGCGGGTAGACGAGGTTCGGCTCGCCGGAGCCGAGCTTCGCGTCCTGCCTCGCGAGCTCCACCGCGTCGTAGAAGTTCCCGAGCTGATCGACGAGCCCGGCGTCCTTGGCCTGCGCACCGGTCAGGGCGCGGCCGTCGGCGATGGCGCGGACCTTCGCCTCGTCCATCTTCCGGCCGTCGGCGACCGCCTTCACGAACTGGACGAGCGTGTTCTCCACGATCGCCTGCCAGTAGGCGCGGTCCTGCTCGGTCATCTCGCGGAAGGGGTTCCCCGCGTCCTTGTACGCGCCGGTCTTGATCGTCTCCACCCGGACGCCGACCTTGTCGGCGAGCGCCTTCACGTTCGGGAACATCGAGATCACGCCGATGGAGCCGGTGAGCGTCCCGGGCTCGGCGACGATCTTCGGGCACGCCATCGAGACGTACAGGCCGCCCGACGCCGCGAGCGTCCCCATGGAGCAGACGACGGTCTTCTTCGCCGCGAGCTTCCGCAGCTCGTCGTAGATCTCCTGGCTCGGGCCGACGGCCCCACCGGGCGAGTCGACCCGCACGACGACCGCCTTCAGCCCGTCGTCCTGGGCGAACTTCCGGATGTTCTTCATCACCCGGTCGGCGTCCACGCCCTGCGGCCCGGCGCCGATCTGCCCCTTCACCTCGATGATCCCGATCCGGGGCCCGCTCGAGAGCGCCGGCGCCTCGCCACGGACCGCGCTGTATGCGAGGAGCAGGAACCCGAAGAACACGAGGAACAGCCCGCCGAAGATGAAGGCGACGATCCCGAGGGCGAGCCGGTCGCGCCTCGGCGGGGGCGGCGGCGGCATCGCGGGCGGCTGCTGCCCCCACCCGCCCGGCGGCCCCCATGACGGCGGAGGCGGAGGCGGCGCGCCCCAGCGCGGCGCGTCCGGGGCGCCCGGAGGACCCGCCGGCGGCTGCGGCGTGGAGGGGCCGGAACCCACGGGCGTCGTGGGGAGGGGCTCGTTGGGGTCGGTCGGGTTCATGGCTGCCTCACGTAAGCACGCGGGGCGGAGCCCCGCAACACTTCGCTCGCGCGCGGGTCAGCGCGTCCGGCGGTGCGGCCCGGGTGCGCAGCCGCAGCGGGAAAGCAAACGGGCGGCCCGTCTCCGGGCCGCCCGCTTTCACTTCGAGTGCTGCCAGCGCGCTACTTCCGCCGGTTGAACTTCTCCATGAGGTCGCCGAGGCGGGCGCGGCCGTCGCCCTGGCGGCGCAGGTACTCGCGGTAGTCCTCCTCGCCGCCGTCACGGTTCAGCGCCTTGATCGACAGCGCGACCTTGCGGTCCTGCAGGTCCATGTCGATGACCTTGACGTCGATCTCCTGGTTCTCCTGCACGACGTCGCGCGGGTTCTCGACGCGCTCGTCCTTCATCTCGGAGACGTGGACCAGGCCCTCGATGCCGGGCTCGATCTCCACGAAGGCGCCGAAGTCGGTGACCTTCGTGACGCGGCCCTTCACGCGCGAGCCGACCGGGTGCCGCTCGGCGAGCGTCGTCCACGGATCCGCGTGGGCCTGCTTGATGCCGAGGCTGAAGCGCTCGTTCTCGACGTCGATGTTGAGCACCACCGCCTCGACCACGTCACCCTTCTTGAACTTCTCGCCCGGGTGCTTGATGCGCTCGGTCCAGGAGATGTCGGACACGTGCACGAGGCCGTCGATGCCCTCCTCGACGCCGACGAAGATGCCGAAGTCGGTGACGTTGCGGACCTCGCCGCGGATGACGGAGCCGATCGGGTACTTGTCCTCGAGGAGCGTCCACGGGTTCGCCTCGATCTGCTTCATGCCGAGGCTGATCCGCTTCGCCTTCGGGTCGATGTCGAGGACGACCGCCTCGACCTTGTCGCCCACGTTGACGAGCTTCGAGGGGTGCTTCACGCGCTTCGTCCAGCTCATCTCCGAGACGTGGACGAGGCCCTCGACGCCCTGCTCCAGCTCGATGAACGCGCCGTAGTCGGTGAGCGAGACCACCTTGCCGGCGACGCGCGTGCCGACCGGATACTTCTCGTCGGCGCGGTGCCACGGGTCCTCCTGGATCTGCTTGAGGCCCAGGCTGACGCGCTCGGAGGCGGGGTCGAACTTGAGGACGACGACGCGGACCTCCTGGCCGACCTCGAACATCTCCGACGGGTGGCCGATGCGGCCCCAGCTCATGTCGGTGACGTGCAGGAGGCCGTCGATGCCGCCGAGGTCGATGAAGGCGCCGTAGTCGGTGAGGTTCTTGACCACGCCCTTGAGGATCGCGCCCTCCTTCAGGTTCTTGAGGGTTTCCTTCTTCAGCTCCTCGCGCTCCTTCTCGAGGAGGACCCGGCGCGACAGGACGATGTTCCCGCGCTTCTTGTTGAACTTGATGACCTTGAACTTGAACTTCTCGCCGATGAGCTTGTCGAGGTTCCGCACCGGGCGGATGTCGACCTGCGAGCCGGGGAGGAACGCCTTCACGCCGATGTCGACGGAGAGGCCGCCCTTCACGCGACCGACGATGACGCCCTCGACGAGCTCGTCGCGTTCGCACGCGGCGGAGATCTCGTCCCAGATGCGCATCTTGTCGGCCTTCTCCTTGGAGAGGACGACCATCCCGGTGTCGTTCTCCCGGGATTCGACGAGCACCTCGACCTTGTCACCCACCTTGACCGCGGGCTCGCCGCCGGGGAGGGCGACGAACTCGGACATGGGCACCTGACCCTCGGACTTGTAGCCGATGTCGATGACCGCATAGTCCTTGGTCAGCTGGATGACGGTTCCGCTGACGACCTTGCCCTCTTCGATGGGACCGGCCTTCGCCTCGCTTGCGGCGAACAGGGTCGCGAAATCCTCGGTCTCGACTTCGGGCGTACGAGTAGTCTGGTTCTCCATTCGGTCAGGCCAACCTTTTTTCCGGGAAGCGTCGGGCGCGAGGCGGGAACCGGATGCGCCGACGTTGCCACTGCTGCCCCCTGGGTTTCGTTCCGCGCCGTGCTCCCGGGGATCGGGGAGGCGGCGCGCGCCGGGCGCACCCCGGCCTACAGTGTGTAACTACGAGGCGCGCACGCTACACGGCCGGATTTCCTGCGTCAAGGCGGGCGGATGTCACGGGAGAGCGCGGAGCCAGGCGGCCACGCCCTCGACCACCCAGTCGGGCGTCGAGGCGCCGGCCGACAGGCCGACGACCTTGCAGCCGGCGAACCAGGCCCGGTCGAGCTCGGCCTCGGTCTCGACGTGCCAGGTCCGCGGCTGGATCTCGCGGCAGATCTCCGCGAGGTGACGGGTGTTCGCGCTGCTCTTCCCGCCCACCACGACCACGGCGTCGACCTCCCGGGCGAGCGCGCGGGCGTCCGCCTGCCGCTCGTCGGTGTCGTTGCAGATCGTGTTCACCGCCCGGACCTCGCGGTGCCGGAGGGCCAGCGCGCCGACCACCCGCTCGAACTCCGCGCCGATGCAGGTGGTCTGGGCGATGACGGCGACCTTCCTCGCCTTGATCTCGGGGATCTCCCCGCCCGGCTTCACGACCGTGCAGGGCCCCTTCGAGTAGGAGACCACGCCCTTGATCTCGGCGTGGTTCGCGTCGCCGACGATGACGACGTGGTACCCCTCCTCGCTGAGCCGCTGCGCGATGGCCTGCGGGTACTTCACGTAGGGGCAGGTGCCGTCCACGACCTCGAGGCCGCGCGCCTTCGCGCGCTCGAGCTCGTCGCGGATCGCGCCGTGCGTGCGGACGACGACGGTCGTCCCGTCCGCGACCTCGCCGACGGCGTTGACGGTGCCGACGCCCTTGTCCCGGAAGCGGGCCACCGCCTGCGGGTTGTGGATGATGGGGCCGAGCGTGACGACCGGGCCGTCCGCCTGGCCGGCGACCTCCATGACCTTGTCCACCGTGCGGCGGACGCCCCAGCAGAACCCCGCGGTCCTCGCGATCTTCACGTCCATCGGCCGCCCTATATAGCGTCTGCCGGCGCGCCGGACCACCCTCCCCGCCCACCCGGGCGCCGGCCGTGCGGGGTGGACGCGGTCACGTCTTGTCGCCGACGAACCTGTCCCGCTCGTCCTTGAACAGGACGTTGAACGTGGTGAGCGAGCCGTAGCAGCGGGTGACATACTGCTGCATGTCCACCTTCTCCGCGTCCGTGAGCTTCTCGTGCGCGTTGATCTTCTGCTCGAGGACGCGGAGCCGGTCGCGGATCATCACGATCTTGTGGAAGAGGCTGTCGAGCGGGATCTCCTTCGGCTGCGTCTGTGCGTCCCCGGGCTTCAGGACGACGGTGCCGCCCTCCCAGCGCGGCGCGAGCCGGACGTGGGTCGTCTCCTCGCGCAGCGCCTCGCGGATGGCCTGGGCGAACTCCTCGCGGGTCATGTCGGTCAGCTCCTCCGGTAAGGGCGGCAAGGGCGCGCGGTCGGGCTCGGCGCGCTCGGGGGGCGTCGCGGGGATCGGCTCGGGCTCCGCCTCGCCGGCCCGGTGAACGACGACCATCGGCTTGAGCGTGCGCGAGCGGCGCCGCTCCGGGGCCGGCGGCGGCGCCGACGGGACCGCCGCGTCGCGGGACAGGTAGCGCTCGCAGCTCGGCGCGGTGCCGGGGAAGTTCCCGGTGCGCACCTGCAGGCGGCAGGGGCCGATGGGGCCGCGCGCGTCCTCGAGGATCGGGCGCCAGAGCCGGCAGCTCCCGCACTCCCTGGGCCCGTAGGTGCGCTCGCCGTCGCTCACCGCCGCGCCCCCCGCCGGCCGCGCCCCATGCGGACCTCGACCTCGCGCGCGAGCGTCTCGACCACGGCCTCGAGCGGCGCGCCGCTCGTGTCCACCACCACCGCGTCGTCGGCCGGCTTGAGCGGCGCGATCTCGCGCTCGCTGTCGTCCTTGTCGCGCTTGCGCTGATCGGCGAGGACCTCGTCGAAAGACGAAGGATCGCCCTTGGCCTGGAGCTCCGCGTGCCGCCGCCGCGCGCGCTCCTCGGCGGTGGCGACGAGGAAGAACTTCGCGTCCGCGTCCGGGAACACCACGGTGCCGATGTCGCGCCCCTCGAGCACCGCCCCGCGGTTGCCGGGGGCGGTCGCGAGCCGCCGCTGCAGGTCGAGGAGCCCGGCGCGGACCACCGGCCGCGCCGAGACCTTGCTCGCCCCGAGCGACATGGGCGGCGTCCGGATCTCGGCCGTGACCTCGTCGTCGCCGAGGAACACCCGCGCGACCCCGCCCGCCGCCGCGGGCGGCGCGAAGCGGAGGTCGAGGCGCGGCAGCAGCGCGCCGAGCGCCGGGTCGTCGTCCAGCGCGACCCCGCCCCGCGTCGCGGCGAGGGCGACGGTCCGGTAGATGGCCCCCGTGTCCACCATCGCGAACCCGAGGCGCGCCGCGAGCAGGCGGGACGCGGTGGACTTCCCGGCCCCGGCCGGCCCGTCGATCGCCACGATGAACGGGCGGGGCGAGCTCACTTGCCGAGCACCTTCTTCAGGGCCGCGAGGCACTTCTCGTTCTCGCGCCGGAGCCCGACGGTGATCCGCTGCGCGGTCGGGAAGCCGTACCCGACCATCGGCCGGACGATCACGCCCTCGCGGAGCAGATCCTCGAAGAGCTGCTTGCCGGGGCGCCCCGGGAAGTCGGCGAGCACGAAGTTGCCCTGCGACGGCACGACCGTCGCGCCGACCGCGGCGAGCCCGGCGGCGAGGAACGGCCGCTCCGCGAGGACGAGCGCCCGGCTCTTCGCCACGTGCTCGTCGTCGCGGAGAGCGGCCACGCCGGCCGCCTGGGCGACGTGGTTCACGTTGAAGGGCGCGCGCACGCGATCGATGTACTCCACCACGTCGGGCCGCGCGACGCCGTAGCCGAGCCGGAGGCCGGCGAGCCCGTGGATCTTCGAGAAGGTCCGGAGCACGACGACGTTCGGATACTTCCTCCGGAGCGCGAGCCCGTCCTGGTACCCGGGCAGGTCGACGAACTCCAGATAGGCCTCGTCGAGGACGACCAGGGTCTCGCGGGGCGCGGCGTCGAGGAAGGGCAGCAGCTCCCGCTCCGGGAAGCACGTTCCCGTCGGATTGTCCGGGTTCGCGATGAAGACGACCTTCGTCTTTCGCGAGAGCAGCTTCTTCATCGCGTCGAGGTCGTAGTGGAAGCGCCCCTTCATCGGCGCCTCGACGAGCGTCCGGCCTTGCGCGCTCGCGGCGAGCTTGTACGCGACGAAGCTCTGGGCCGAGGTGAGGACCTCCTCGTTCTCGAGCACGAAGGTCCGGACCATGAGCTCGATGAGCTCGTTCGAGCCGTTCCCGACGAACACCTCCGCGGGCGTGACGCCGAGCTTCGCGGCGAGCGCGTTCCGCAGGTAGTAGGCGGAGCCGTCCGGGTAGAGGTTCACCCCGTCGAGCGCGTCGCGCGCGGCCGCGACGGCCTTCGGCGAGGGACCGAGCGCGTTCTCGTTCGACGCGAGCTTGGCCACGTCCGATACGCCGTACTCCCGCTCCACCTCCTCGATGGGCTTCCCGGGGACGTAGGGCGTGAGCGACGCGACGTGGGGCGGGACCAGGGCCATAGGGGCGTGAGTTATACCGCAGGACCCCGGAGCGCGGGGCCCCCCGCCGCCGCCGTCGCGCTGCCTCGACGCGGCGCGGGTCGCGCCGGGCCGGAGCGCGATCGGGCTCGCGCCGCTCGCCCCCCTGGTCGCCGGGCGGCCGGGCGTCGCGCGGGATCGCGACGCGCGCTTCCGCCGGCGCGCGGGGCGCGGCTACTCCTCGGACGTGAACACGCCCATCGCCCGGAACTTCTTGTAACGATCGGTGACGAGCCCCTCGGGCGAGAGCTTCCTGAGATCGGCCAGGTGGCGGCGGAGCGCGTCGCCGACGTTCTTCGCGGTGAGCGCGGGATCGCGGTGAGCACCGCCCGGAGCCTCGGAGATGAGCTCGTCCGTGATCCCGAAGCCCGCGAGGTCGCGCGCCGTGAGCTTGAGGGCGTCGGCCGACTTCTGGGCCTTGGTCGGATCGCGATAGAGGATCGCGCTGCAGCTCTCCGGGGAGATGACGGAGTAGATCGAGTACTGGAGCATCAGCACGCGGTTCGCCACGCCGAGCGCGAGCGCGCCGCCCGAGCCACCCTCGCCGATGACCACCGCGATCACCGGCACCTCGAGCGAGGCCATCACCTCGAGGTTCACCGCGATCGCCTCGGCCTGGCCGCGCTCCTCGGCGCCGATGCCGGGGTACGCCCCGGGCGTGTCGATGAAGGTGATGATGGGCCGGCGGAACCGGTTCGCGAGATCGAAGAGGCGGCGCGCCTTGCGGTATCCCTCCGGCCGCGGCATGCCGAAGTTCCGGAGCATGTTCTCCTTCGTGCTCCGGCCCTTCTGGTGCCCGATGACGACGACCGGCTCGCCGTCGAACTTGGCGAACCCGGAGACGATGGCCCGGTCCGCAGCGAAGCGCCGATCGCCCTCGATCTCGAAGAAGTCGGTGAAGAGCGCCTTCAGGTAGTCGTGCGTGTACGGCCGCTGCGGATGGCGCGCGAGCTGGACCGTCTGCCACCGATCGAGGTCGCTGAAGATCTCGGCCTGGAGCTTCTTGGCCTTCTTCTCGAGCTTGACGATCTCCTCGCTGAAGTCGACCTTGGCGCCGCCGGACAGCTCCTTCAGCTCGGCGATCTTGGACTCGAGCGCGAGGAGGGGGCGCTCGAACTCGAGGGCATAGGCTGGCTTGGACACGGACGCGCTTATAGCACGGCCTTCCGTGAACGCACGCGCGGAAGCCCTCGGGCTCAGCGCTTCTCGACGCGCCGCGCCAAGGCGTCCACGTCGTACGGCGGGGCGATCCACTCGACGCCGCGCTCCTTCCGCAGCCAGACCACCTGCCTGCGCGCGTACCTCCTGTGCGCGACCTGCACGCGCCGGATCGCCTCCTCGAGCGGGAGCGAACCGTCGAGCGCCGCCGCCGCCTCGGCGTACCCGATGGGGAGCTTCGGGGGGATCGCTCCTCCGAAGCGCGCCAGGAGCGCGCGCGCCTCGTCGAGGAGGCCGCCCGCGAACATCGCGCGGACCCGCGCGTCGATCCGCGCGTGGAGCTCCGCGCGCGGCGGATCGAGAGCGAGGAGCGTGGCCGCGTACCGGTCCGGCTGGAACGCGTGCTCGGCGTGGAGCTCGCTCGGGCGGCGTCCGCCGGCCGCGATCTCGAGCGCGCGCACGATCCGCACCAGGTCGTTCTCGCGGATGCGCGCGGCCGCCGCGGGATCCAGGGCCGCGAGGCGCGCGTGGAGCGCCGGGCGCCCGAGCGCCGCCGCCTCGGCCTCGAGCCGTGCCCGGAGCGCCGGGTCGCGGCCCGGCGCCGCCACCACGCCGTGGAGGAGCGCGCGGACGTACAGGCCCGTCCCGCCCGCGACGATGGGGAGCCGCCCCCGCGCGGCGATCTCCGCGATGGCGGCGTCGGCGAGGGCCGTGAAGCGCGCCGCGTCCATGCCCTCCCCCGGCTCGGCGACGTCGAGCAGGTGGTGCGGGGCCGCGGCGCGCTCCTCCGCGGTGGGCTTCGCAGTGCCGACGTCGAGCCCGCGGTACACCTGCTGCGAGTCCGCGTTCACGATCTCGCCGCCGAGGCGACGCGCGAGCGCGACGGCGAGCGCGGTCTTGCCCGACGCGGTCGGGCCGGCGACGACGAGGACGCGGATCACCGGCGCCCGCGCCTACCCGCCGACGCGCGCCGCGAGGTCCGCGAGCGCGATCGGCGTCTCCTCGCGCGTCTGGAGGTCCTTCAGCTTCGCCTGGCCCGTCTGGACCTCGTTGCCGCCGAGCACCACCGCGTACCGCGCGCCGACCCGCTCCGCCTGCTTGAACTGCGCCTTCATCTTGCCGCCGCGGGGGTCGAGGTCGCAGGCGATGCCGGCACGGCGCAGGTCCGCCGCGCGCCGGAGCGCCTCCATCGCGCCGGTCGCGTCCGCGGTGACGAAGAACACCGCGGGCCTCCGCTCCGGCGCCGCGCGCCCGAGCTTCTCGAGGATCATCGCGAGCCGCTCCTCGCCGAGCGCGAAGCCGATGCCCGGCGTGGGCGGTCCGCCCAGGGTCTCGACCAGCCGGTCGTAGCGGCCGCCGCCGGCGACCGCCGACTGCGAGCCGAGCGCGTCGCTCGTGAACTCGTAGGCCGTGCGGACGTAGTAGTCGAGGCCGCGCACGAGCCGCGTGTCGACGGTGTACGCGACGCCGAGCGCGTCGAGGCCCGCCTTCACGAGGTCGAAGTGCTCCCGGCAGCCGTCACAGAGCTTCTCGACGAGCCGCGGGGCTCGCTCCAGCACCGGCTGGCAGCTCTCGACCTTGCAGTCGAGGACGCGGAGCGGGTTCCGCTCGATCCGGTCCCGGCAGTCGGCGCAGAGCGCGCCCTGGTTCGCGGTCAGGTACTGCTTCAGGTCCGCGAGGTACGCCGGCCGGCAATTCTGGTCGCCGACGGAGTTCAGCTTCAGCGTCGCCGTCACGCCGAGCCGCCCGAAGTAGCCGGCGAGCAGCGCGATCTGCTCGGCGTCGATGAAGGGCTCGGCGATCCCGAACGCCTCGCAGCCGATCTGGTGGAACTGGCGGTAGCGGCCCTTCTGCGGCCGCTCGCGGCGGAACATCGGGCCCATGTAAAACCACTTCTGCGGGCCCTCGACGTACGCGCCGTGCTCGATGAAGGCGCGGACCGTCCCGGCGGTGCCCTCGGGGCGGAGGGCGAGCAGCTCCTCGCCCTTGTCCTCGAAGACGTACATCTCCTTGTTCACGATGTCGGTCGCCTCGCCGACGCCCCGCGCGAACAGCTGCGCGTGCTCGACGGCGGGGGTCCGCACCTCGCGGTACCCGTAGAGCGCGAACACCTCTCGCGCGACCGCCTCCATCTCGTGCCAGCGCCCGACGTCCGCGGGGAGGACGTCGTTCATGCCCTTCACGCCTGCGATCTTCATGGCCGCGGGTTTCTACCAGAGACCCGCCAGGCGTGCACGGGTGCGGTTCAGGCGCGGGCGAGCCGCACGGTGCGCGGCGCCACGAACCAGCCCGAGAGCAGGCCGCCGTCCCCGAAGTCGAGCACCGCCGCTCCCGTGACGCGGGCGCCGTCGATCGCCTCGATCTCGATCCAGCCGGAGGCCGGTGCGATCGCCGGCCCGGGGCCGCCGGGGTCGACGAGCAGCGCCGCGGCGTCCAGGCCGGCGGCCGGCGCCTCGCCCGCCCGGACGTCGTACCGGCCGGCGGCGATGGCCGCGGCGCGGGCGCCGGGGCGGGAGGACAGCGACAGCACGACGTGAGCGCCGCCCCCGCCTCCGCCCTCCGCCGGGCAGGCGTGCGCCCGGAGCACGATCACGAGCGCGCCCGCGGTCGACCCCTCCCGCGCGCGCGGCGCGGTCGGGAAGAGGAGCGCCCGCGCCTCGGCGGCGGTGAAGCGCGTGCCGCGCACCGTGCCGGCGAACGGCTCGGGCGTCGGATCGTCGAAGACGGACACCGGGGCGCGGGGACCGCGATCCATGGCTCCTCCGGAGCGTGTTCCCTCCGATGGTGTCCGCGCCGCCGGCGGATGTGACGGGGATCCGGCGTGCCGCCACGGAGCGACACGCCGGCGCGGGACACGCGACCTCGGGACGTGACCCGCCGCGCGCGAGGTGCGGCGGCCCGCCCTACCCGGCCGCGCCGATGAGCTCCCCCACGCGCACCCGGGCCCCGGAGACCAGCCGCGGATCCAGCCGGACCTTTCCCGGCTCGAACATCAGGATCACCGTCGAGCCCATCTCGAAGGCGCCGAGCTCCTGGCCCTTCTCGACGGGGATCGGGCGCTCGTAGTCGCGCAGCGTGAACGGGGCGCCCGCGTTCGTGAACGGCACCGTCGGGTCGTAGTAGGCGCGCACCCGGCCGACGACGGTCGCGCCCACCGCCACGATCGCGCACGCGCCGACCGGCGTCTCGGTGACCGTGACGAGCCGCTCGTTCACGCTGAACAGGCCGGGCACGGTGCGGACCGATGCCGGGTTCACCGGCCAGAGCTTCCCCGGGACGTAGCGGTACCCGGTGACGCGGCCGCCGAGCGGGAAGTGGATCCGGTGGTAGTCCTTCGGCGAGAGATAGATCGTCGCGTACGCGCCGCCCGCCAGCCGCCGCGCCAGCGCCGCGTCGCCGAGGAGCGCGGCTGCGGTGTAGTCGATCCCCTTCGCCTGGACGAGCCTGCCGCCCGTCGCGAGCCCCGCCTCGGAGACGACGCCGTCGACGGGCGACACCGGTGCGGCGTCGCCCGGGGCGACCGGGCGGAGCCCGGGCCGGAGCGGGCGCGCGAAGAACTCGCCGAACGTGCGGTAGACGTCGAGGTCCGGACACTCCGAGAGATCGATCCCGTAGCGCCGCGCGAACGCCCGCATCGCCGCGAGCCGGACGGGCGCGGGCGCCCGCCACCGCGTGAGCGCGCCGGCGAGGCGGGAGAGGCCGTTCTTCGGGATGAGGGCCAGCGCGGAGATGAAGAGGCGGTCGTTCATGAGGCGCGCGGAGTGTAGCAGCGAGGCCCGGCGGGGGCCCCGTTTTTCGCGGTGCGGGCGGACGGCCGGCGCGTCAGTGTTCCCCCGGAGGAAAGGGCATGGACGCGATCCGTGCGCCGCGCGGCACCGCCCGGTCGTGCCGGGGGTGGGTGCAGGAGGCGGCGCTCCGCATGCTGATGAACAACCTCGATCCCGAGGTCGCGGAGCGGCCGGAGGACCTCGTCGTCTACGGGGGGACGGGCAAGGCGGCGCGAGACTGGGAGAGCTACCGGCGGATCGTCGCCGCCCTCCGCGCGCTCGGCGACGACGAGACGCTCCTCGTGCAGAGCGGGAAGCCCGTGGGCGTCGTCGGCACGCACCCCGACGCGCCCCGCGTGCTCATCGCGAACTCGAACCTCGTCCCGCGCTTCGCGACGTGGGAGACGTTCCGCGACCTCGAGGCGCGCGGGCTCATCATGTACGGCCAGATGACCGCCGGGTCGTGGATCTACATCGGCACGCAGGGGATCCTGCAGGGCACCTACGAGACGTTCGCGCAGGCGGGCCGGACCCACTTCGGCTCCGACGATCTCTCCGGCCGGCTCGTCCTCTCCGGCGGGCTCGGCGGCATGGGCGGCGCCCAGCCGCTCGCGGCGACGATGCTCGGCGCGGCCTTCCTCGGAGTCGACGTGGATCCGGCGCGCATCGAGAAGCGGCTCGCGACCGGCTACCTCGACGCGCGCGCCGACGACCTCGACGACGCCCTCCGGCGCCTCGACGAGGCCCGGGCGGCGCGCCGGCCGCTGTCCATCGGTCTCCTGGGGAACGCCGCGGACGTCTTCCCCGAGCTCGCGCGGCGCGGGATCGCCCCCGATCTCGTGACCGACCAGACGAGCGCGCACGACCCGCTCGACGGCTACGTCCCGGCGGACGTCCCGCTCGCGGACCTCCCGGCGCTCCGCCGGCGCGATCCCGAGGGCGTGGTGCGGCGCGCCAAGGCGTCGATGGCGCAGCAGGTGGAGGCGATGCTCGCGATGCGCCGGCTCGGGTCGCACGTCTTCGACTACGGGAACAACCTGCGGGCGGGCGCGCTCGAGGCGGGCGTCCGGGACGCCTTCGCGTACCCGGGCTTCGTCCCGGCCTACATCCGGCCGATGTTCTGCGAGGGCAAGGGGCCGTTCCGCTGGGTCGCCCTCTCCGGCGAGCCGTCCGACATCGCCCGAACCGACCGGGCGGTGGCGGACCTGTTCCCGGAGAACGCCGGGCTCCGGCGCTGGCTCGACCTCGCGGCGCGCAGGGTCCGGTTCCAGGGGCTCCCGGCCCGGATCTGCTGGCTCGGCTACGGCGAGCGGGACCGGGCGGGGCTCGCGTTCAACGACCTCGTCGCGCGCGGCGAGGTGAAGGCGCCCATCGTCATCGGGCGCGACCACCTCGACTGCGGCTCGGTGGCGTCGCCGAACCGCGAGACCGAGGCGATGCGGGACGGCTCGGACGCCATCGCCGACTGGCCGGTGCTGAACGCGCTCGTGAACGCCGTGAACGGCGCGTCGTGGGTGAGCTACCACCACGGCGGTGGCGTCGGGATCGGCTGGTCGCTCCACGCCGGGCAGGTGATCGTCGCGGACGGGACGGAGGCCGCCGCGCGCCGGCTCGCGCGCGTGCTCCGGGGCGATCCGGCGACCGGCGTCCTCCGCCACGTCGACGCGGGCTATCCGGAGGCCGAGCGCGTCGCGCGGGAACGCGGTATCAAGATCCCCCGAGACTGACCCCCAACCCACCCCGGACCCGTGCCCGCGCCCACCTCGCTCCGCCCGAACGTCACCCTCGTCGTCCGCAACGCGGTCGTCGCCACGTGCGATCGCGGCCCCTCCGACGTCGGCCTCCTCTACGGCGCAGCCGTCGCCGTCGCGGACCGCCACGTCGCCTGGATCGGCCGGGACCGCGACGTCGAGGACGCCGTGGACCTCGACGGCGCTCGCGTGCTCGACGCGCGGGGCGGCCTCGTCACGCCGGGACTCGTCGACTCGCACACGCACCTCGTCTTCGCCGGCGAGCGCGCCGGCGAGTTCGCGCTCCGCGTCACCGGCCGGAGCTACCTCGAGGTCGCGCTCTCCGGCGGCGGCATCGCGGTCACGACGCGCGCGACGAACGCCGCCCCGGACGAGACGCTGTTCGAGGACGCCGCCGCCCGGGCGCGGCGGCTCCTCCAGCAGGGCGTCACCACCATCGAGGTGAAGAGCGGGTACGGCCTCACCGTCGAGGCCGAGCTCCGGCTCCTCCGGATCATCCAGCGGCTCGGGCAGGCGCTGTTCGGGCAGGTCACGATCGTCCCCACGCTCCTCCTCCACGCGGTCCCGCCGCAGTGGGGCGGCGACCGGGCCGGCTTCGTCTCCCGGATCTGCGAGGAGCTCGTGCCGGCCGTCGCGAAGGAGAAGCTCGCCGCGTTCTGCGACGTCTTCATCGAGGAGGGCGCGTTCCGGCTCGACGAGGCGCGCCGGATCCTCGACGCGGCCCGGGCCCGCGGTCTCGTCCCCCGCGTGCACGCCGATCAGCTCACCTCGGGTGGCGGTGCCCAGCTCGCAGCGGACCTCGGGGCGGCGAGCGCCGACCACCTCGAGGAGGTCGACGACGCGGGCGTCGCCGCCCTCGCCGGGGCCGGCGTCGTCGCCGGGCTCCTGCCGCTCTCCACGCTGTTCCTCGGGTCCGAGCGGTGGGCCCCCGCCCGCCGTCTCCTCGACGCCGGCGTCCCCGTGTCGCTCGCGACCAACCTCAACCCGGGGAGCGCCATGAGCGAGAACGTCGGGCTCGCGCTGTCGCTCGCGTGCCTGAAGCTCCGGCTCTCGCCGGCGGAGGCGCTCGTCGCCTTCACCGCGGGCGGCGCGCGCGCCCTCCGGCGGCCCGATCTCGGCCGCCTCGCGCCGGGGGCGGAGGCGGACCTGGTCCTCTGGGGCTGCGGCT
Source organism: Anaeromyxobacter oryzae (assembly GCF_023169945.1). Lineage (GTDB taxonomy): Bacteria > Myxococcota > Myxococcia > Myxococcales > Anaeromyxobacteraceae > Anaeromyxobacter > Anaeromyxobacter oryzae. Next base: position 6,148,229 of record NZ_AP025591.1, on the reverse strand, counting down.
CGGCCGAGCACCTCGCCTGGCACATGGCGGTGAACCACGCCCTGACGGTGGTGAAGCGCGGGCGCGTCGTGCACGAGGGCACGCCGACGAGCGCCGTCGACTGCAGGTGAGCCGTGACGCTCGGCCTCGTCTCCGACACGCACGGTCTCGTGGACGCGAAGCTCCTCCCCCTGTTCCGCGGCTGCGCTCGCGTGGTGCACGCCGGCGACGTCGTGAAGCCGGACATCCTCGACCTCCTCGCCGACGTCGCGCCGCTCACCGTCGTGCGCGGCAACAACGACCACGGCCCCGCGTTCGCCCACCTGCCGGAGACGGCCCTCGTCGAGGCCGGCGCCCTCCGGATCCTCGTGGTCCACGACCTCGGCCCGCGCGAGCGCCCGAAGCCGCCCGCGCGCGCCCTGCTCCCGCGGGAGCGCCCCGAGATCGTGATCCACGGCCACTCGCACCACCCCGGCGCCGCCGTCGTGGATGGTCGCCTCTACGTGAACCCCGGCAGCGCCGGACCCCGGCGGTTCAGGCTCCCGCGCTGCGCCGCGCTGCTGTCGATCCGCGGCCGCCGCGCGGAGGTGACCTTCTACGACCTCGAGGGCGACGCGGCGCACCGGCACGGCGACCCGTTCGTCGCGACCCTGTGACCTCCCTGCCGCCGCCCGGCCGGACGCTCCGCGCCATCGGCTTCGACGACGCGCCGTTCGAGCGCGGCCGCCGCGGCCGGGTCGGGCTCGCCGGCGTCGTCTGCGCCGGGACGCGGTTCGAGGGGCTGGTCTGGGGCACCGTGCGCCAGGACGGCTGGGATGCGACGGCCGTCATCGTTCGCCTGCTCACGGCCGGGAAGTTCCTCCCGCAGCTCCACCTCGTGCTCCTCGACGGCCTCGGCTTCGGGGGCTTCAACCTCGTCGACCTCCCGGCGCTGGCCGCGGCGCTCGACCGGCCGTGCGTCGCCGTGATGCGCCGCCCACCCGATCTCGAGGCGGTCGAGGCCGCGCTCGTCCGCCTCCCGCGCCCCGGGCGCCGGCTCGCGCTCCTCCGCGCCGCAGGCCCGGTGCACCGGCTGGGCGGGTTCTGCTTCCAGGTCCAGGGCGCCGCTCCCGAGGCGGTCGCCGCGGCGCTCCCGCGACTCACGGACCGCGGCGCGGTCCCGGAGCCGCTCCGCCTCGCGCACCTCGTGGGCACGGCGATCCGGACCGGGGAGAGCGGGCGGCGCGCGTGAGGCGCGGCGCCGCGGCTTGGCCCCGGCGCCGCGCGGCTGTTACATTCTTCGCCGCCGATGTGCCGCCTCTTCGGCCAGCACGCCCACGCGGGCTTCGACACCTGCGAGCCCCTCTGCAGCGCAGAGAACGCGCTCCGGTTCCAGTCCCACAGGCACCCCCACGGCTGGGGCATCGGCTGGTACGTGGAGGGCGCGCCGCACGTCCGCCGCGGCATCCTCCCCGCGCACGCCGACGAGAGCTTCGTCACGGCGGGGCGCGCGATCCGGTCGAGCGTCGTCGTCGCCCACGTGCGTGACGCCAGCATCGGTCCCGTCCAGCACGAGAACACCCATCCGTTCCTGCACGACCGGTGGCTCTTCGCCCACAACGGGACGGTCGCGCGGTACCGGGACGACCCCGGCGTGCGCGCAGCGCTGGCCGCCGAGATCGATCCCGATCTGCGCGGGCGCATCCGCGGGGACACGGACAGCGAGCGGCTGTTCTACCTGTTCCTCACGCGGCTCCGCGCCCGCGGAGGGCTCGCGTCCCCGTCCCTCGAGGACGTCCGGCGCGGCCTCGCCGAGGTCACCGCGCTCGTGCTGCGCGTGGCGGACGCGGTGCCCTCGCCGAAGCCGTCGTCGCTGAACCTCGTCGTGACCGACGGCCGGCTCCTCGCGGCCACCCGCCGCGGCCGAACGCTGCACGTCGCCGCCGACACGGCCCCGCGGCACGCGTTCGTCGTTGCGAGCGAACGGATCGGGCGCGGTCGCTGGGAGGACGTGCCCGAGGACGTCTTCGTCGGGACCGAGGACGGGATCCGCATCGTCCGCCGGCCTATGCATGCGGCGTGAGCGGCGGCGCCCTCGTCCGCGCCGCCGCCCGCCGGTCGCACCTAGTCCAGCCCCGCGACCGGGAACCCGCAGGGCGCCCTCACCTCGTAGCGCAGCTCGACGACGCGCTCCTCGCGCGGCGCGAGCGTGAGCTCGTGGATGCGCACGCCCGGGCGCTCGGGGTCCTCGCGCGTTGGCGCGGTCGTGCCATCCAGGATCTTCACCGCGATCTTCTCCTCGCGGCTCACCGGCACCAGGTCCAGGAGCTTCACCGCGACGGGCGTCGCGTACCGGTTCTTGAGGCTCACGCGCACCCGGTAGCGGTACAGGTCGTCCTTCGAGACCAGGCCGGCGGTCTCGTGCTTGCGCTCGAGCACCTTCCGGTCGACCTCGACGCGCGCGTCCTGCCCGAACGCGAGCTCGAGCTCCCCGCCCGCGGGCGTGAACGGCAGCGGCGCCCGTCCGGCGAAGTCCTCGCCCACGTACACGCCCGCGTCGCCCGCGAGGAGCGGGAACCCGGTCTCGTTCACCGCCTTCGCCGTGAGGAACGCCGCCGCCTCGGCGCGCGGGGCCGCGGTGCGCACGAGCGTCGCCTTGAGCGGGAAGCGCGCCAGCGGCACCTTCCGCGGCTGTCCGGCCCCGTCCACCGACTCGCGCCGCGGGGCGGTGAAGGTCGCGGCGAGGAGGCCCTCCTGCACCGCGGCCTGCGGCGTCTCCAGCTCCTGCGCCGGCTCCTCCTGCCGAGCCACGGACTTGTCGGCGGCCATCGCCGGCGGCGGCGAGCCGGCGGACCGCGGGGACATCGGCACGAGGCGCGACGGCGGGCGAGGCGCGACCTTCGTCAGGTACACCGGGTCGAGCCGCGGCACGTACAGCCCGCGCGACGGCTGCGCGGTGGAGACCGAGAGGCGGACGTCGCTCCAGTCCTCGCCGGACGCCTGCCAGACGGACCCGAGGAAGGACAGCTCCACGATCGAGGTCTCCGGGGCGAGGCGCGCGTCCCAGATCGGCCGCCACCCCGCGGCGGCGACCGTGTACGAGACCACCAGCTCGAACGCGCCGCCGCGCTCCGCCTCGAGCTCGACCGCGACGGCCTTGGTCGTCACCGCGCGCTTCGCCTGCACCTTGTCCAGGTCGGCGCGCGCCTGCGTCACCTTGCGCGCGAGCTCCCGCCGCGCACGCTCCGCGGCGCGCTGCTCCGTGGCGGCGCGGGCCAGCTCCGCGTCCACGAACGAGACGAGCTCGGCCCATTCCTTCGCCGAGACGCCGCGGACCGCGAGGTTCTTCGCGCGCTCCTCGGAGTAGCTCGACCGGAGCGACTCCACGAACCTGGCGCGCGCCTTCGCCGCCGCGATCCGATCGTCGAGCGCGCGGTCCTCGTCGCCCAGCCGCTCCAGCTCCGACTCCGCCGCGCGCGCCTCGGCCGCCATCGCGCCCTCCCCCGTGACGCGCTCCACGGTCACGCCGAAGAGCCGGGCCTTCGCGGCGCCCTCCCCGCGCACGCGGATCGAGTCGTCGTCGAGCCCGTCGGGGAGCCCCTGCAGCACCACCCGCGCGGCGCCCGTGGGCAGCTCCAGGCGCGCGACCCGCTCGACGCGGGCGCTCGAGGCGTAGACGGTCACCGCGTCGATGCGGGATGGCGGCTTCACGACGGCCGGGGAGGCTGCGGCGAGGACGGGCACGAGCGCGGCGAGCGCGACGGCGAGGCGCATGCGGAGATCTCCTTTTGCACCGGGTAACGCCCGGCGCCCGGAAAGGATCTACCGCACCCGTGGGGATGCGCGCAGAGCCGCCACGGTCATGGCAGCGGGTCGCCGAGGACCTGGGCCTGGAACTCGAGCTGCGCGCCGCCACGCACGGAGCGCGCGTGTCGCACGCGCGAGGTGGCACTCGGACGTGGCGTTGACGGAGTCGAGGGTCGGTGGCCCTGATGGTGCGTACTCGACCAATGGAGGTACCGTGTCCGTCCGCTTCTGCCTCGCCCTCCCCATCGCCGCCACGGAGCCGACGGGATTCGTCGGCCTGCGCTTCATCGATGGGGCGACGGTGGTCGGCGAGCTCCGGGGTCCCTTCACCGCGACGCCGTGCGCGGCCTCGTTCGACCCGTGCGTCGCGGAGCCGGATGCGTGCAACGGCGCGCCGACGCGCCAGTGAAGGCATCGTGATCCCTGCGACGTGCCTCGCGGCGGCGCTCGCCGCCGCTGCGATCGGCGCCCCGCCTGCGGTCGCGCTCGGGGACGAGCCGCGGCCCAGCTTCGGCCTCGGCGACGGGACGCGCTACGACGACCGGAACGTCATCGCGCGCGTCCTGCTCGACGTCGTGGCGATCCCCGCCGACGTGCCGCGGTGGTCCGCCGAGGACGCGATCCCGCTCGCGCTCGTCCTCGACACCAGCGTCGCGCTCATGGTCGACGACCCGTCGGCGGACGTGCGGCTCGATCGCTGGATCAGCTCCGAGGTGGACCCGCACCTCCCCCTCGTCTGGAACGACGTCATGCAGCCCGTGCTCTGGGCCGGCATCGCCGTGGGCGGGTTCGGGACCTGGTGGTGGGCGGCGACGCACGACCGCGCCTACGTCGCGCAGGGCATGTCGCTCATGGGCGAGGCCGTGGCCGTGTCGCAAGTCTATCATCTCGCGGTGAAGTTCGCGGTCGGCCGCGAGGGGCCGCGGGACGGCGACCGGACGGGCCGGGTCCACGGGCCCGCCACGGCCTTCCGCGTCTACCCGGCCGGCACGCCGTCCGGGCACGCCGCGACGCTGTACGCGCTCCTCTCCGCGGGGACGGCCTACTTCGAGCCGCCCATGTGGGCCCAGGTCGGGCTGCACACGCTCGTCGGCGGTGTCGTCGTCTTCCACGTGATCGACCACCGGCACTTCCTCTCCGAGTCGCTCCTCGGATCGACGCTCGGGTGGTCGGTCGGGCGGTGGGTGGTGCTGCACCGCGCCTCGCCGGCGCGAGACCGGCGGGGACCGTCGCTCGGCGTGGCGCCCCTCCCCGTGGCGGGCGCGACCGGGGTCTCGCTGGTCGGCCGCTTCTAGCGCGAACGGCCGGCGGGGACGGCCCGCGCCGCGAGCGCGCGCGCGAGGGCCGCGTGGCGCGCGCCGATCCCCTCGAGCTCCACGTGGCGGACCGACGGCTTCACCGGATCGTGCGCGAGCCGGATCGTGAGCCGCTCCCGGGGGAGCGCGCCGGGGATCCGATCGGCCCACTCGACGAGCAGCGCGCCGTCCGCCCCGACGAGATCGCCGAAGCCGGTCCCGTACAGCTCGTCCTCGTCCGCGATCCGGTAGAGATCGGCGTGATGGACCGGGAGCCGGCCGCGGTACGTCGCGACGATGGCGAAGCTCGGGCTCGACACCTCGTCCGCGGGGACCTCGGCGCCCTCGCAGGCGCCGCGGACGAGCTGCGTCTTTCCGGCGCCGAGGTCCCCCTCGAGCGCCACGACGTCGCCCGGCTCGAGCAGCGCGCCGAGGCGCGCGCCGAGGGCGCGCGTCGCGGCGGCGGACCGGGTCGTCCGCGCCGCCGTGAACCGCTCCGGGGTCACCGCCGCCACTCCGCCCACACCGCGCCGATCGCCTCGCCGAGATCGCCGGCGAGGAGGCCGCGCTGGCCGAGCCGAGCCGCGGCGAGGTCGCCCGCGCGCCCATGCACCCACGCCGCGGCGCGAGCGGCCGCCGCCGGCGCGAGCCCGCCGGCGAGGAGCGCGCCGACGAGTCCGGCGAGCACGTCGCCGGTGCCGCCCGTCGCGAGCCCGGGGTTTCCGGTCGGGATCACCGCGGGCGGCCCCTCCGGGTCCGCGACGACGGTCCGCGCCCCCTTGAGCACGACGGTCGCATTCCACGCGCGCGCCCTCGCCCGCGCGAGGCCGATGCGGTCCGACTGGACCGCCTCGATGGAGATCCCGCACAGCCGCGCCATCTCGCCGGGGTGCGGCGTCACGACGACGGGCACGTCGCGGGCGCCGGGCGGCAGCCCAGCCTCCGCGAACGCATTGAGGGCGTCGGCGTCGAGCACGGTCGGCAACCCCGCGCGCTCGAGCAGCGCGGCGAGCAGCTCCGCCGTCTCCGGGCCCCGCGGGATGCCCGGCCCGATGGCGAGCGCGTCGACGCCGTCCGCCGCCGCGAGCAGCGCCTGCAGGTCGGCCCGCGCGAGCGGCCCCGCGCCGGGGAGCGCCACGCTCATCGCCTCCGGCCGGCCGGCGAGCGCGACGGGCAGCACCTCGGCGCGCGCGGCGAGCGTCACGAGGCCGGCGCCGCCGCGGAGCGCGCCGGTGAGCGCGAGGTGCGCCGCGCCGGTCTTCCCCGGCGAGCCGGCGATCACGAGGAGGCGCCCGGCGTCGCCCTTGTGCGCGTCCGGCGCGCGCGGCGGCACGAGCAGGCGCGCCTCCGCCTCCGTGAGCAGCTCGGCGGCCACCGGGACGCGGCGGGCGGCCTCCGGCGGGATGCCGATGTCCGCGACGGTCACCTCGCCCGCCCAGGCCGGGCCGGGGTGGAGCACCAGGCCGCGCTTCTGGAACGCGAAGGTGACGGTCCGATCGGCGCGCACGCACGGCCCGAGGGGACGCCCGGTGTCGGCCGACAGGCCGGACGGGACGTCCACGGCGACGACGCGCGCGCCCGCGACCCGCGCCGCCTCGATGCGAGCGATGGCCTCGGCGAAGGCGCCCTCCGGCGCGCGTGAGAGCCCGGTCCCGAAGATCGCGTCGACCACGACGTCGCCGACCCCCGCGTCGATGGGCGCGAGCTCGCCGCCGTCGTCGATCGGCACGCCGGCCCGCTCCGCCTGCTCGCGCACGGCGCGGGCGTCCCCCGAGAGCCTGCCGGCCGGCACGAGCGCCACGACGCGGGCGTCGCGGCCCGCGGACCGCAGCACCCGCGCGACGACGTAGCCGTCGCCGCCGTTGTTGCCGCCGCCCGCGACCACGACGAAGCGGCCGCGCGGGCCGGCGACGGCGGTGGCGGCCTCCGCGACGGCGCGGCCGGCGCGGTCCATCAGCGTGAGCGAGGGGATCCCCAGCTCCGCGATGGCGATCCGATCGATCTCCCGCATCTCGGCGGAACCCACGAGCCTCATCGCTGAGCGCCCTCCAGGATGACGGCGGCCGCGGCGACGCCCGCGTCATGGGTGATGGTGAGGAAGACGCGCGCGACGCCGAGCCGGGCGCCCGCCGCGGCGGCTGCGCCCGCGAGGGTCAGCGACGGCGCCCCCTCGGCGCGGATCACCTCGAGCTCGGACCAGCGGACGCCCGCGGGCGCGCCGAGCGCCTTGACCGCGGCCTCCTTCGCGGCGAAGCGCGCCGCGTACCGCCCGGCGCGATCCTGCCGCGCGTCGCAGTAGGCACGCTCCGCGGGCGTGAACACGCGCGCGAGGAACCGCTCGGCCCGCGCGGGCGGGCCCGCCAGGATCCGCGCCATCCGGGCGATCTCGACCACGTCCATGCCGAAGCCGAGGATCACGCCCCCCCCCCCGGCGGCCGCGCTACGGCCGCGCCTCCCGGAGCAGCGCCTTCATCTCGCGCACGGCGCGCTCGAACCCGACGAGCACCGCGCGGGCGACGATCGAATGCCCGATGTTGAGCTCCTCGATCTCGGGGATCGCCGCGACCGGGATGACGTTCGAGTAGTTGAGGCCGTGCCCCGCCGCGACGGCGAGCCCCAGCTTCGAGGCGGCCTTGCACGCGTCGATGATCCGGGACAGCTCCTTCCGCCGGTCGCTCGCGAGCCGCGCGTCACAGTAGCGGCCGGTGTGGAGCTCGATCGTCTGCGCCTCGGCGCGGTGGGCCGCCTTCACCTGGTCGAGGTCTGGGTCGATGAACAGCGACACCTCGATCTCCGCGTCCCGGAGCGTCTTCACGACCTTCCGGACGCTCTCGCGCCCGCCGACCACGTCGAGGCCCCCCTCCGTCGTGAGCTCCTCGCGGCGCTCGGGCACGAGCGTCGCGACGTCCGGCTTCACCTCGTAGGCGATCTTCACCATGTCCTGCGTCGCGGCCATCTCGAGGTTGAGGCGCGTCGAGACGGTCTTCCGCATCACCTGGAGATCGCGCTCCTGGATGTGCCGGCGGTCCTCCCGGAGGTGGATCGTGATCTGGTCCGCCCCGCCCATCTCGGCGAGGACCGCGGCGGCGACGGGATCGGGGTACTGGGTGCGGCGCGACTGTCGGAGCGTCGCGACGTGATCGACGTTGACGCCGAGGCGAGCGGGCATGGCGCGAATGTAACCCGAATCCCGGCCGCGCGCGCGGCCCGCGCGCGCCGCCGTCGCGGCGCCTCCGCCGTCCCCGCCCTACGCGAGCGCCTTCTTCAGCTCCTCCGCGATGCCGTCCCCCAGGGCGCGGATCCGCTTCGCGTCCGGCCCCTCCACGAGCACCCGGACCTTGTTCTCCGTCCCCGAGAAGCGGACGAGCACGCGGCCCTCCGACCCGAGCGCCTTCTCCGCGGCCGCGATCGCCTTCCCCACCTCCGGCAGCTCGGCGATGGGCCGCTTCTCGCGGACGACCACGTTCACGAGCGCCTGCGGGAACGCGACGAAGCAGCGGGCGAGGGCGGAGAGCGGCTGCTGCTCGCGCCGCATCACCGCGAGCACGTTCAGCGCCGCGGCGACGCCGTCGCCCGTCGTCACGTGATCGAGGAAGATGAGGTGCCCGGACTGCTCGCCGCCGAAGTTGTAGCCGCTCCGGCGCATCTCCTCGACGACGTAGCGGTCTCCAACGGCGGTGCGGACGACCTTGCCCCCGACCTCCGCGAGCGACCGCTCGAGGCCGAGGTTCGACATCACGGTGGCGACGACGGTCTTCTTCGCGAGCGTCCGCTGCCGGATGAGGTCGCGCCCGACGAGCGCCATGATGGCGTCGCCGTCCACGATCTTCCCGGTCTCGTCCGCGAGGATCACCCGGTCGGCGTCGCCGTCGAGCGCGAGCCCGAGATCCGCCCCGTGGCGCTGGATCACCTTCGCCATGCCCTCCGGGTGGACCGCGCCGCAGCTCTCGTTGATGTTCTTGCCGTCGGGCTTCACGTTCAGCGCGATGACCTTCGCGCCGAGCTCCTCGAACACCGCCGGCGCCGTGTGGTACGCGGCGCCGTGCGCGCAGTCGACGACGATCGTCAGGCCGTCCAGCGTGAGGTCCTTCGGGAAGATCGTCTTGAGGAACTGCGCGTACCGGCCGATGGCGTCGTCGATCCGCTTCGCCTTGCCGATGCGGGTCGCGGTCGGGCGGAGCGCGCGGAAGTCCTCGGCGCCGTCGCCGTCGGCGCCGTCGAGCAGCAGCTGCTCGATCCGGAGCTCCATCTCGTCCGGCAGCTTGAAGCCGTCCCGCGAGAAGAACTTGATGCCGTTGTCCTGGTACGGGTTGTGGCTCGCGCTGATCACCACGCCGGCGTCCGCGCGCATCGACTGGGTGATGAAGGCGATGCCCGGCGTGGGCAGCGGGCCGCAGAGCATCACGTCGACGCCCATGGAGCAGATCCCGGAGGCGATCGCCTGCTCGAGCATGTAGCCCGAGAGCCGGGTGTCCTTCCCGATGACGATGCGGTGGCGGTGCGGCCCGTTCCGGACGAGGTAGGCGAGGGCGCGCCCGAGCTGGAGCGCCATCTCCGCCGTCATCGGGTGGACGTTCGCGACGCCGCGCACGCCGTCGGTGCCGAACAGGCGGCGCTCGACGACCGCGGGGCGCGCTGCCGGCGACGGCGTCCGCGCCGGTGCCACCTTCACCCCGTTCCGGGCGCCGTCCGGGCGCACGCGGGGGCTCCCGTTCGCGGGGGTCCGGAGCTTCGTCGTGTCACGGGTCGTCATCGCTGCAACCTATGGGTGTGCGTGGAGTGCTTCAACGGAACTCCCCGCGGCGGAGCTCGATCGAGCCCTGGGCGGGATGGATGGTCTCGACGCGGACGCCCCGCGGAAGCCGGAGCGCCTCGGGTCGGACGTACCACGTGTGGAGCCCCGAAGTCTCCTGCGTGAGGTCCACGTGGATCGGGCCGAGCGCGGCCGGGTCCACCCCCCGCAGGCGGGCCCACGGGCCGGAGAGGGCGACGCTCACCTCGGCGGGCGGGGCGGCGTCCACGGTGGCGCCAGGCGGGAGCTCGGTGACGAGCGGGACGGTGTAGTTCGCCGTGACGCGACGGTCGCCGGAGACGAGCAGGAAGAGCCCCAGCGCGATCGCCAGCGCGAGGGCGCGGAGGGCGAGATCAGAGCGCCGCACGCGACCCCTCCCGGCCGGTGCGCGTCGCCGAGCCGGCCCTCCCGCCCGCCGCGGCGCTCGCGTCGGCCCGGCCGCCGGTCACGAACAGCGCGTGCAGCAGCGTCCGGAGCCCCTTCTCGTCGAGCGCCCGGTGGAGCCTCCCGTCGAGCGCGACGGAGATCTCGCCCCGCTCCTCGGAGACGACCACGACCGCGGCGTCGACCTCCTCGGCGAGCCCGAGCGCCGCGCGGTGGCGCGTCCCCAGCTCCTGCGGCGTGCTCGCCGCCGACAGCGGCAGCAGGCACCCGGCGGCGGCGAGGCGGGCGTTCTGCACCACCGCGGCCCCGTCGTGGAGCGGGCTCGGCGGCTGGAACACGGACACGAGCAGCTCCGGGGAGATCGCGGCGTCGAGGCGGAGGCCGGTGTCCACCACGTCGGAGAGATCCGCGGTCCGCTCCAGGACGACGAGCGCGCCGACGCGCCGGCGCGCCAGCTCGACCGCGCCCTTCACGACCGCGTCGACCGCGCCGAGCTGCGCTGCGCGCTCGTCGCTTGCGAACGCGGCGAGGAGGCGCGAGCCGCGCCCGAGCTCGGCGAGGGCGCGCCGGATGTCCGACTGGAACAGGACGATCACGCCGAAGATGAACGAGTAGCTGAGGAAGTGGCCCAGCAGCCACGAGAGGGTCTCCAGGCCGATGGAGCGCGCGACGACGTAGGCGAGCCCGACGAGGCAGAGGCCGAACAGGATCGGCACCGCGCGCGTCCCGCGGATGAGCCGCAGGAGCCGGTACACGAGGAACGAGACGACACCCACGTCCACCACGGCGAGGACCGCGTCGGCGAGGGTCGCATCGGGACCGAGGAGGTAGACGAGGGCGCGATGCAACGAGAGCCTCTCTGCCGCGCAGTCTAGCGCGCCCGCGGCGCCGCGGCCGCATCCCGGATCGCGGCCGCGACCAGGGCGGCCTGACGGGCTGCCGCGACGTCGTGTACGCGCACCCACTCGACCCCGGCGAGCACGCAGGCGGTCACCGCAGCGAGCGTCCCCGGCACGCGATCCTCGACCGCGGCGCCCGTGATCTTTCCGATGAAACTCTTCCGGGACGGCCCGACGAGGAGCGGCCGCCCCAGGGCCCGCAGCTCCGCGACGCGGGCGAGCAGCTCCACGCCCTGCTCCGCCGTCTTCGCGAAGCCGAGCCCCGGGTCGAGGATGACGCGCTCGCGGGGGACCCCCGCCGCCTCCGCGCGCGCGAGGGCGTCCTGGAGCTCCCGCGCGACGTCCCGGACGACGTCCCCGTACACGGCCCGAGACGCCATGTCGGCCGGCGTCCCGCGCGTGTGCATGAGCACGACCGGGACACCCGCCCGCGCGACGAGGCGCGCGAGCGCGGCGTCGGCGAGGCCGGCGACGTCGTTCACGAGGTCGGCGCCCGCATCGAGCGCGGCGCGGGCCACCTCCGCCTTGGTCGTGTCGACGGAGATCGGCAGCCGGAACCCTCGCGCGCGCAGCCCGGCGATCACCGGGACGACGCGGCCGGTCTCCTCGTCCGCCGCGACCGCCGGCGCGCCGGGGCGCGTGGACTCTCCGCCCACGTCGACGATGTCGGCTCCCTCGTCGGCGAGCCGGAGCGCGTGAGCGATCGCGGCGGCCGGGTCGAGGAAGCGCCCGCCGTCCGAGAACGAGTCGGGGGTCGCGTTCACGATCCCCATGAGGAAAGGGCCAGGCCCGTCGAAGAGCCTGGCCCCGATCTGCATCTTCATCACGGCTCCAGCCGGCGCGCGACGCGCCGGCGCGGACGCTACGCCTTGCCCGCCGCGGGGACGCCGCCCACCGCGTCGAGCAGCCCGCCCCGCTTGCCCTTGTCGGCCGCCGCGGCGGCGATGGGCTTCGGCGGCGGCGGCCGGTTGAGCGTGCCGCCCGCCATGAGGACGTCGATGTCCGCGGCGTCGAGCGTCTCGTACTCGATGAGCGCGTCGGCGATCTTGTTGAGGAGCCCCTGGTTGTCGAGGAGGACCTTCTTCGCCCGCTCGTACTGGTCGGTGACGATCCGGCGGACCTCGGCGTCGATGTCGCGGGCCGTCTGCTCGGAGTAGGTCTGGACGGAGCCCATCTCGCGGCCGAGGAAGACCTCGCCCTCCTTCTTGCCGAAGGCGAGCGGGCCCATCTTCTCGCTCATGCCCCACTCGCAGACCATGCTGCGGGCGAGGTTGGTCGCGACCTCGATGTCGTTCCCGGCGCCGGTCGTCTTCTGCGCGAAGGTGATCTCCTCGGCGAGGCGGCCCCCCATCAGGATCGAGATCTGGTTGAGCGCGAACTCCTGGTTGATGTTGAGCCGGTCCTCCTGGGGCAGCTGCTGGGTGAGGCCCAGCGCGCGGCCGCGGGGGATGATCGTGACCTTGTGCACCGGGTCGGTGCCCGGGAGGATCTTCGCGACGAGCGCGTGGCCGGCCTCGTGGACGGCGGTGGTCCGCTTCTCCTTCTCGGAGATCAGCATCGAGCGGCGCTCGGTGCCCATGAGGACCTTGTCCTTCGCGTACTCGAAGTCGTCGATCGAGACCTTCTCCTTGTTCCGGCGCGCGGCGTAGAGCGCGGCCTCGTTCACGAGGTTCTCGATGTCGGCGCCGGAGAAGCCGGGCGTCCCGCGGGCGATCTGGGTGAGATCGACGGTCGGGTCGAGCGGGGTCTTCTTCGTGTGGACCTTGAAGATGCCCAGGCGGCCGTTCAGGTCCGGGCGCGGGACGACGATCCGCCGGTCGAACCGACCGGGCCGCTGGAGCGCCGGATCGAGGACGTCGGGCCGGTTCGTCGCCGCGATGAGGATCACGCCCTCGTTCGACTCGAAGCCGTCCATCTCGACGAGGAGCTGGTTCAGCGTCTGCTCGCGCTCGTCGTGCCCGCCGCCGAGGCCGGCGCCGCGGTGGCGCCCGACGGCGTCGATCTCGTCGATGAAGATGATGCAGGGGGCGTTCTTCTTGCCCTGCTCGAAGAGATCCCGGACGCGGGACGCACCGACGCCGACGAACATCTCGACGAAGTCCGACCCCGAGATGGAGAAGAACGGCACGCCCGCCTCGCCGGCGACGGCGCGCGCGAGGAGCGTCTTCCCGGTGCCGGGCGGGCCCATGAGCAGCACGCCCTTCGGGATCCGGCCGCCGAGGCGGGTGAACTTCTTCGGATCCTTCAGGAAGGAGATGATCTCCTCGAGCTCGTCCTTGGACTCGTCGATGCCCGCGACGTCCGCGAAGGTGACCTTGTTGTGGTGCTCGGTCATCAGCTTCGCGCGCGACTTCCCGAAGCTCATCGCCTTCCCGCCGCCGGACTGCAGCTGGCGCATGAAGAAGAAGATGAGGAGGAAGACGAACACGAGCGGCAGGTACTGGAGCAGGACCGTCACCCAGAGCGAGTTCTGCTCCGGCTTCTCGAACTGGACGTTCACGCCCTGCTGCAGGAGCTTGTCGGCGTTCGCGCCGTTCAGGTCGATCGGCCCGACGACGCGGAACGCGCCGCCGTCGCGGAGCTTGCCGGAGTACTCCTGGTCCTTGATGGTGACGTTCAGGACCTCGCCGGCGTCGACCCTTTTCCGGAAGTTGGTCCAGTCGAGGACCTTCTCGTCGCGTGCCTTCTGCTCGAACAGCTTCCAGAGCGCGATGAACATCACGATCAGGAAGACCCAGAGGAGGGCGGTCTTGTAGGACTGGCGCAAGGCTCTCTTTCCCCTTCGGTGGTGCGTCGTTGGACCGGAACCGACGGCGCGGTCAGACTGTTCCTGACCTCACGCTGGCGCCCGGCCGAGCGGACGCCCGAGCCGAGTGGCCGTTATAACAGCCCCGAGCACCCATTGCAGTACGAGGATCTGGCAGGCAGGCGCCGGTCCCTACAGGGCCGCTCCGACCCTCACTACGAGGCCTGCGCCGGCGGGGCCCAGCCCCTCGGCGACCGCGCCGAGGTCGGCGATCGCGACCACGTCGCGCCCGCGCGCGAGCAGGAGCAGGCCATCCCGGGCCTCCCGCGGGACCTTCCGGTCGATCAGCCAGCCCTTGAGCTTCTTCGCGCCGCAGCCGCCATCGGGGCGGAAGCGATCGCCCGGCCGCCGGGTGCGGAGCGCGAGCGGCCAGCTCACCGCGTCCGCGCGCGCCGCGACCACCTCCACCGCGATGCCGCGCTCCGGCACGGCGTAGCGCCCGGGCCCGGGCACCTCGATCTCCGCCACGTCCGCGTCCGGCGGCGCGCCCCGGACGATCTCGAGACGGCCGTACCGGCAGCGCGCCTCGAGGCCGCCGCGGAGGGTCGCGCGCCCGGGCCGGCCGCGCCGCAGCAGGGCCAGGACCGCGTCGACGCGCTCCCGGCCGAGCGCGCGGCCGCCGCCGGCGTTCCGCCAGAGCCGCCGCACGATGCGCCGGCGGACGGCGTCCGGCTGCGACGCCAGGGCGGCCACCGTGATCCCGGTCTCGTCTCCGGCGCGGACCCTCGCGCGCGCCTCCAGCGCGCGATCGTCGCTGCGGGCCAGATCCGCGGCGCGGGCGAGGCTCCGCTCGGCGGCGGGCGCGACGGCGCGCAGCGCCGGCAGCACCTCGTGACGGATGCGGTTCCGGGTGAACCGGGGCGACGCGTTGGTCGGATCGTCCCGCCAGCGCAGGCGCCGCGCGTCGAGGTAGGCGAGCCCCTCCTCCCGTGCCCGGTCGATGAGCGGCCGCACGACGATCCCACGCCGAGGTGGGATGCCGCCGAGCCCGCGCGCCCCCGCGCCGCGCAGCAGCCGAAAGAGGACCGTCTCCGCCTGGTCGCTCCGGGTGTGTCCGGTCGCGATGCGGGTCGCCCCGACGCGCGTCGCCTCGGCCCGGAGGGCCGCGTAGCGCGCGCGCCGGGCCGCGGCCTGGACGTTCCCGGCCCCGACGACGACGCGCACGCTGGCGAAGGCGACGCCGAGCCGCTCGCACGCCTCCGCAGCGGCGGCCGCGTCCGCGTCCACCTCGGGCCGGAGCCCGTGATCGACGTGCAGGGCGGAAACCGCCCGGAGGTGGCCGGTATCACGCAGCGCGGCGAGCGCCGCGACGAGCGCCGTCGAGTCCGGCCCCGCCGAGAGCGCCACGAGGGCGTGGTCCTCCGGGCCGAGCAGGCGTCGGCGGCGCAGGGTCGCGAGGACCCGGGCCTCGTAAGGATGGAGCCGTTTCTTGCGCATCGAGCGAGCGTGAAAACGCCCAGTTCTCTATACTACGCGGCAGGCCGCATCCGACCGGCGGATCACGCCGGGAATGGAGACCGCGGGCCGCAGGTTCAGGGATGCGAAGCGCGAGGGAGGTCGCAGCCCGGTCGGTTCCGCCCGTAGGTTGCAAATGACGAGCGGGAATGAGATGTTGGGGCCTGCCGTTGACTGCGGCGCGAAGTGAGACAAGTTTGTGGCGCTGGGCCTAGGGGTCCCCCCCCTCCCCCTCTGGGCCCACGGAGAGCCGGCAGCAATGCCGGCTCTCCTCTTTTTTTCTTTTGCGCACGGATCGCGCGAGAAGCGGGTGCACGCGACGCGCACACTGTGCGTGAGAATGGGTCACGGCGGCCCCACCATCCTCGCCGACCGCTCGCTCGCAGCGTTCAGGAGACGGGCGCCGTATTGACGGACGGTATATGCCGTTCGTAACCCTTCGAGGTCGATGTTCGCTTGACCGACGAAAGCGGCCAGCGTACAAAGCCGTCGACTGTCCCACAGCATGGAGCAGTGATGCCCGGCACCGACAAGCGTAAGCAGTCGCTGTACTTCCCCGAGGACATGCTGAACGAGATCCAGGCGGAGGCGAACCGGCAGGATCGGTCGCTGTCCTGGATCGTGCAGCAGGCCTGGCGCATCGCGCGCGGCGAGATCATGCGCTTCCCGTCCGTGAACGACGTGCTGTCCGGCGTCGCCCGCGAGGACGAGCGCGAAGAGAAGAACGGCTAGCTCGCCGCCGCTGCGTCCCACCCGAAGTCTTCCACGCGCCTGCGCCGGCTCGACCGGTGCGGGCGTGTCGTTTTTTGACGCAGCCAGTCCCGGGGAAGTACCCTCGCAGGGACGCGCACGGCGCGCCCCCCTCCGATGCCCAAGCCCCCGATCGCTCCCGACGAGCTCCCCGAGCCGACCGATCCTTCGCTGGACGGCGGCTCACCGGACACTTCCTACGATCTTCCGCCCGAGCTGGACGACGACGCGCCGAAGCGCCGTCGCGGCGGCGCGGCGAAGGGCGCCCCCGCGGACGCGGAGCTCGAGACGCTGGACGACGCCGAGTTCACGGCCGTCTCCCGCCCGCGAGCGCCGGCCCTCAAGGTCGGCATCGCGGTGGCCGCGGTGCTCGCGATCGGCGGCGGCCTCCTCTGGTACCGGTCGGCGCACCGCGCTCGCACGGTGAGACAGGCGCTCGTCGAGGCCGAGACGCTGATGCGGCTCGACACCGCCGCCGCCTACCGGGCCGCGGCCGACAAGCTCGACGCCCCGGCGCAGATGGATCCGGTCGCCGCCGGCAGCGCGCGCGCGTTCGCGCTCGCGATGCTCGCCTGCGACTACAGAGATGCCGCGGCGGACGCCGCCGCGGACGAGCTGCTCGTCGCGCCCGAGCGCGCGGAGACGGTGCCGGACCAGGCGTACCTCGCCCGCGCCGCGCTCGCGCTCGGCAAGCGAGCGATGGGGGACGCGAGCAACGCGGCGAGCCGTGCACAGGGCCGGAACGTCTGGGCAGACGCCCTGCAGGCCCGGATCGCGATGGCGGCCGACCGGCTATCGGCAGCCGTGGAGCCGTCCGCCGCGGCCGCGGCGGACGGAGCCTTCGCCGCCGGCCTCGCGGTCCAGGGCGACGTCGCGCGCCGGGCCCGCCGGGATCCGGCGGCGGCGCGCGCCGCCTACACCGCCGCGCTCGCGGCCGCCGGCGATCTCGGCGCGAGCCCCCGCGCGACCTTCGGCCTCGCGAAGCTCGCGCTCGCGGGCCAGATGCCTCCGGCCGAGGCGATGACGGGCCTCGAGCGACTCCTCCAGGATGGCCGCGTCCCTGCGCCGGAGCGCGGGCGCGCCGCCCTCCACCTGGCCGCGCTGCGGCTCCGCGCCGGCGACGGCGGCGGCGCCCAGGCCGCGCTCGACCTCGCCGGCCTCGACCCCGACGCGCGCGCCTGGGCGGAGCGGGCGGCGCGCGTCGCCGCGGCGCGGCGGGGCGTCTACCGCGCGCCGGTCGACGCGCCAGCCTCCCTCCAGAGCCGCACGGACGACGATCCGCCGGAGGCCGAGCCGCCGCCCCCTCCCCCTCCCCCAGAGCCCAGGCCGGTGGCGAGGCCGGCGAAGGCCCTCGCGAAGGCGTCCGCGAAGGCACCCGCCAAGGCGTCCGCCAAGCCCGCCGCGAAGAAGGCGGCCGCTGCGCACGGGGGGAAGTCCACCGCCGCGAAGAAGGCCGCGAAGAAGAAGGCGACGGAGCGGTAGCGCTTCGTCGCGTCCCTTCACCTCCGCGGTCCTTCGACTCCGCGGCGCGTCGAGCGCTACGGGGGTGCTCGTCTCGCGGGCGGACGGGGGCTGCTCGTCAGCGCCTCACAGCCCGCGGCCGCCCAGCTCGCGCAGCAGCTCGAGGTAGAAGGCGGTCGCGTCGAAGTGACGCGACCACCCGATCTGCGCCCAGTGATCGGCGTCGACGGTGCGCAGGAGATCTCCCCAGCGCTGCGAGGCGGCGGGGACCACGCCGTCGCTCTCGCCGGCGCGGTCGAGGAGCCACAGATACGTCGGCAGGAGCAGCGGGTTGACGTCGCGCCGGCGCGTCGCCGCGCCCACGACGCTCGCGTAGTGGACGCCGCGGACGTCCGGCACCGCGTGGTTGAACGCGGCCATCCGCTCCGTCGTGAGGTCCCGGAAGGCCGAGACGTCCACGCCGAGCCGGCCGAGGGCGGCGAACAGCCTGGCGCGCTCGCCGAGGGCAGCCCCCACGTCGGCGATGGGCGTCCCGAGGTGCGGCGTCCCGATGGTCGTCACCGACGCGACCTTCCGGCCGAGCCCGAGCCTCGCCACGGCGAAGCGCGCGTCGAGCCCGCCCATCGAGTGCCCGACGACGTTCACGCGCCGCGCGGGCAAGGACTCGACGAAGGCGGCGAAATCGGCGGCGCGCGCGGCGACGGACGCGGTCTTCCCCACGCGCGGGCAGTGCACCACGAGGCCCTCGCGCTCGAGCCGCTCCCGGACGCCGCGGAAGTAGCCGTGCCGCCGCGCTCCGACGCGGATCTCGTCGAAGCCGAAGAGCCCGTGCGCGAGCACGACGGGGTGGCGGGGGTGGGCGCGCCGCCGGCGGCGGCTCCGGCGGACCCTCTCCGCGAGCGCGCGCCGGAGCCGGGCGAGCGCGATCGCGGCGGCGAGCGCGAGGAGCACCGCGCCGGCCACCAGCCCGATCCACCCCGTGGCGGCACCCCGCGCGGCGCCCGCGGCAGCGAGGAGGAGCGTCACGGCCGGAAGGATAGCCGCCCGGCAGCCGGGCGGACAGGAGCCTGGTCCCCGGGCAGCGTCCGCATCGCGCGGTGGCGCTGCCCGCCGTCGCGGCAGCAGCCTGCTCCCGGCGCGGGCACGCGCCCCGCAGCGGCCAGCCGAACGGCGCGAAAAGCCCGGAGATCCGGATGCAGCTGCCCGGCACGGGGGCTGCAAACCGGCCGGGCACGCTCCGCGCGCCACGCGCGGCGCCCTCCGGAGGACGCGTGAAAAAGATCCTGTTCGCCCTGCTGGCCGCCGCGCCCGTGCTCGCCCGCGCGGACGACCTCAACACGGGCGACACCGCGCTCGTGCTCGTGAGCGCTGGGCTCGTGATGCTGATGACGCCCGGCCTCGCGTTCTTCTACGGCGGCCTCGTCCGCTCGAAGAACGTCGTGCACACGATGAACATGTCGATCGTCTGCATGGCGATCGTCGGCGTCCTCTGGGCGCTCGTCGGATACAGCCTCGCGTTCTCGCCCGGCGCCGGCGCGCTCGACAAGATCCTCGGCGGCCTGTCGTGGGTCGGCCTCTCCGGCGTCGGCGACGCGCCCGAGCCGTCGCTCGCCGCGACGATCCCCCACTCCGCCTTCATGCTCTTCCAGGCGATGTTCGCCGTGATCACGCCTGCGCTCATCTCCGGCGCCATCGTCGAGCGCGTCCGCATCAAGGCGTACGTGCTCTTCGTCACGCTCTGGAGCCTCGTCGTCTACGCGCCCGTCGCGCACTGGGTGTGGGCACCGGGCGGCTGGCTCCGGAACCTCGGCGTGCTCGACTTCGCCGGCGGGACGGTCGTGCACATCAACGCCGCCGCCGCGGCGCTCGTCGCCGCGATCGTCCTCGGCAAGCGCCGCGGGCTCCGCTCACCGACCGTCCTCCCGCACAACGTGCCCTTCGCGATCCTCGGTATGGGGCTGCTCTGGTTCGGGTGGCTCGGGTTCAACGGCGGCAGCGCGCTCGCCGCGAGCGGGCTCGCCAGCACCGGCTTCGTGAACACGTTCTTCGCGCCCGCCGCTGCAGCGGCGGCGTGGGGCCTCGCCGAGCTCGTGATGCACGGCAAGATCTCCGGCGTCGGCCTCGCCTCCGGCGCGGTCGCCGGCATGGTCGCCATCACGCCGGCGGCCGGGTTCGTGAGGCCCGTCGCCGGCCTGCTCCTCGGCGCGATCGCCGCGCTCGCGTCCTTCACCGCGGTCCGGTTCCGGCCCCGGCTCGGCCTCGACGACTCGCTCGACGTCTTCGCCGTCCACGGCGTCGGCGCGACCGTGGGCGCGCTGCTCACCGGCGTGCTCGCCTCCAAGGCCGTGAACGCGGCCGGCGCCGACGGGAGCGCCCTCCTGCTCGGGAAGCAGGCGCTCGGCGTCGTCGTCACGATGATCTTCTCGGGCGCGGTCTCCTTCGGCCTCCTGAAGCTCGTCGGCGCGATCACGCCGCTCCGGGTGGACGAGCAGGACGAGTGGGGCGGCCTCGATCAGTCCGAGGCCGGCGAGCGCGGCTACATCACCGCCGACGAGGCCACGTTCGGGACGACCGCGCCCTCGCACGACCACGTGCCGGCGGCGACGGCGCAGGCGCGTCACTCGGCGGCGTAGCGCACGGCACGCCGCCGTCTGGAGGCCCGCCCCGGGAGCCCCGGGGCGGGCCTTCTCTCGTCCGGAGCACGGCCCGCGGCGCGTGCTGCACGGCCCCCGGGCACGCGCTTGCACGGGCGCGGCGCACGCGAAGTGCCTTCCGCGCGCGCGACGAACCGTAAAGCCGCGTCCAGGCCCTTTCCGGGCGTGGGCACGCTCGCTGCAAACGGGCGGTGCACACGCAGTCCACCCGAGTTCCGGAGGAACACTCGAATGACGAAGGCTCTCAAGGCGGCGCTCGCCGCGGCAGCGCTCGTGACCGCGTCGGCCGCCTGGGCGACCCCGTCCACCACGTTCTGGACGCCCGCGACGACCTACACGCAGCCGTACCTCATCCCGCACCTCACCTACGACACGTACGTCGCCGAGAAGGGCATCCTCCAGAACACCTACGGCGTGACGATGGGCGTCCTCCCGTTCGAGAAGCTCCAGGGCGAGGTCGGCGTCGACGCGTTCTACCCGACCATCTCGCTCCGCACGAACGACTTCGTCCAGGTGAACGGCAAGCTCACGCTGCCGGAGAACGCGTTCGCCGACTGGCAGCCGGGCGTCTCCTTCGGCATCGCCAACGTGGGGTTCAAGAAGGACGTCTCCGACTACGATCTCCTCCACCTCACCGTGGCGAAGACCTTCCCCGTGATCGGGAACATCGGCGTGGGCGGCTACTACGGCGCCGGCAGCAAGGTGCTGTGGACCGGCAGCGACGCCAAGGTGAACCGGTCCGGGTTCATGGCGAGCTGGACGAGCGCGGACATCAAGATCGGCAAGCCCGGCCTCGACAAGATCATCTTCCTCGCCGACGTCGCGACGGGGAAGAACTGGTTCGGCGCGGTCGGCGGCGGCATCGGGCTCTACTTCACGCCTTCGATCGACGTCCTCACCGGGCCCGTCTACCTGCTCGACGAGAACCTCTACAAGGCGAACTCGATGGCGAACACGAACTTCATGTGGACGGTCCAGCTGGACGTCGACATGGACTTCGCGGCGCCGAAGAAGTAGCGGCCCGACCGCGGAGACCACGGGGCGCCGGTCGCGAGGCCGGCGCCCTGCTTCTTTCCAGGCGGAGCGGAGCGGGCCCGAAGCGCCGGGAGGCGCGCAGGCGACCGGCGCGAGTCAGCCGACGAGCTGGCTCAGGACGGTGTCGAAGACGAAGGTCTCGAGGCGGTCCCGGTCCTTCTGCTCCACGCCCTCGAACTGGAACGAGACGCGCACGTTGCCGGCGAGCGCCTTCACGTCCGCCACGCGGCACTTCCCGACGAGCGGATCCGACGCGGGGATCCGGAGCGTGAACTTGAGCTCGTCGCCCGGCGGCGGCGCCTTCGCGAGCAGGCAGGAGAAGCCGCCGACGGAGAGATCGATCGTGATCGCGCGGGCGCTCGACGTCACGAGATCGAGGTCGACCTGCAGCGCGCGAGCGACCCGGAGCGCCTGCCGCGGCGTCTCGCCGGGCTTGAGCGTGAGCCGCTGCGCCGCCAGGAGCGCGCGGGCGAGCTCGTCACGGCCGCCGCGGTACGTCTCGATCTCGCGCGGGGCGAGCTGACCGCGCCGGGCCCGCTCGTGGAGGTCGCGGAAGGTCTGGAGCCACTCGGCGAGGCTCATGCGGCGACACCCTTCCTCACAGCGCCTTCTTCAGCTCCGGCGCGGGCTTGAAGCCGACCGTCTTCGTCGGCGCGATCTGGATCTCGGCGCCCGTCTGCGGGTTCCGCCCGACGCGACCGGCGCGGCGCTTCACCACGAACGTGCCGAAGCCCGGCATCGAGAAGCGCTTGTCCTTGCGGATGCCCTTCGCGAGGTTGTCGAACACGGCGTCGACCACCAGCGCCACCTGCCGCTTCGACAGCGCGGTGTGCTCCGCCTGCACCTTCTCGATCAGATCCGCCTTGGTCATCGATGCGGGCCCCCGGAGAAGGCGCGAACCTACCCGGTCCCGTCCGAGACGGTCAAGCCAGTGGAAGCCGGGACAGCCTGCGTCGTTCCGCCTCGCGCTCAGGTGATCCCGAGGAGGCGGCGCGCCTCGTCGGGGGTCGCCGGGATGCGGCCGGCGCGGCCCGCCAGCTCCACCGCGAGTGACACCAGCTCGTCCGAGCCTCGCGCGAGGACGCCCTTCGAGACGAACAGGTTGTCCTCGAGGCCGACGCGCACGTGGCCCCCGAGCCGCAGCGCGAGCTCGGCCATCGGGAGCTGGAACCGACCGACGCCGGCCACCGACCAGTGGGTCGGCTCCGGGAGGCCCTCGAGCAGGAACCGGAGGTTGCGCTCGCTCGCGGACATGCCGCCCGGCACGCCGAGGACGAACTGCACGTGGTACGGCTGCGCGAGGTGCCGCTTCTCCAGGAGCCAGCGCAGCGTGTCGAGCATGCCCGCGTCGTACACCTCGCACTCGGGCACGAGCCGCTGCTCCCGGAGGCGCCCGGCCACCCTCACGAGGTCGGGGCGGGTGTTCACGAACACCTCGTCGCCGAAGTTCATGGTGCCGAGGTTGAGCGTGCCCATCTCCGCGCCCGGGACGAGCGAGCCGAGCCGCTCGTCGATGGACATCCCCACCGCGCCGCCGGTCGAGCACTGGACGACGACGCCGCACCCCGCGTCGCGGATCCGATCGATGATCTCCCGGAAGTGCGCGCCCTCCTGCGACGGTCGCCCGTCGGGCCAGCGCGCGTGCAGGTGGACCACGGCGGCGCCGGCGCGGGCGGCATCGACGGCGGCGCGCGCGATCTCCTCCGGCGTGTACGGGACGGCCGGGCTCTGCGCGCGCGTGACCTCCGCGCCCACCACCGCCGCCGTGACGATCACCTTCTCGCCCATGCCGGCCTCCGCTAGCGCGCCAGCCGCTGCTTCTCCCGCGGGACCACGCACGTACCCGTCGCCCGGCAGACCACCACCGGCGTCGCGAGCACCTCCGCCGCCGAGTCGGACACGTCGGGGCGCGGCGCGATCACCTTCCGCGCCTCGAACCGCATGGCCCGCGACGTGGCGCCGACCTTCACGATCTCGCCCTCCGCCTCGACGTAGTCCCCGGCGTGCACCGGGGCGAGGAACTCCACGGCGTCGTAGGCGCGGAAGAGCCCCTCGTCGCCGTCGTGGCGGACGAGCAGCTCGGTGGCGAGATCGCCGAAGAGCGCGAGCAGCCGCGCGCCGTCGACGAGGTTCCCGCCGTAGTGCGCGTCGGCCTGGGACATCCGCACCCGCAGCTTCGCCTGGATCGGCACCATCAGTGCATCTCCTTCCCCATCCGCTGGAGAACCGCGGCGACGATGAAGTTCGCGACGTCCGACGGGCGCGTGCCCGGCCCGAAGCCGGCGTCGTAGCCTAGCTCGATCGCGAGGCGGTGGTCGATCCGGGGGCCCCCGAGGATCGCCGTCACCTGGCCGCGGACGCCGAGCCGCTCCAGCTCCTCGAGGAGCTGGCGGGCGTTCTCCTTGTGGACGTCGCGCTGGGTGACGACCTGCGAGACCAGGACGGCGTCCGCGCGGCGCTCGGCGCAGAGCCGCGCCAGCGTCGCGTTCTCCACCTGCGCGCCGAGGTTCCGCGCGTCGAAGCAGGCGTATCGCTCGAGCCCGTAGTCGCCGGCGAACCCCTTCATGTTCATGATCGCGTCGATCCCGACGGCGTGCGCGTCCGAGCCGGTGCACGCGCCGAGCACGACGATGCGCCGCCCGACCTCGCGCAGCGCGAGCTCGTTCAGCTCGTCGAAGCCCTTCTTCCGGACGACGACCTCCGGCACCTGGATCCGGCCGTAGTCGACCGCGGCGGAGGTGTGCCCGTACACGACGAAGAACGTGTACCGGTCCGCCGCGGGCTCCATGGCGGCGACGTGGACCTGCTCCATCCCCATCTTCCGCGCGACCTCCGCCGCGGCCTCCCGCGCCCGCTCGCCCGGGGGGACGGGCAGGACGAAGGAGACCTGCACGACGCCGTCGTCGCGCCGGTCGCCGTACGGCCGGATCACCTGCCCCGGCTCCCACTCGCGAAGCGTCACACCTCGCCTCCGATCCGCGCCGTCGAGGTCAGCGTCCGGTAGGCCTCGATGACCGGCGCCGGCGCCGGGGTCTGCGCGGTGAAGAACACCTGGTACTGGGTGCCGCCGTCGCACGCGGCCCAGGCCCAGACGTGCCAGCCGCCGGAGTCGCCCTCGAGCGTGAGGGCACGCGCCCCGCCGAAGGTCGTCTCGTGGCGCCGGACGCGCTCCAGGCTGCTCGCCTTCGCGAGCACCTCCTCGGCCGCCGCGAGGCAGGCCTTCTGGTCCGCGTACGTCGTCTCCGGGGTCGAGACCTCGAGCCGCGCGGTGGCGCCCGGGTTCTCGAGCTTCAGGTGGCGCGCCGAGCCGGTGGGCTGCCACGCCGCGGGCGCCTCGAACCGGAGCGCGCCCACCCCGTACACGAGCCACCCCTCGCGGCCGGACGGCTTTCCCTGCGGCGGGGGCGAGAGCGCCTCGCGGATGCCGGCGCACCCGGAGAGCACGGCGACCGCCAGCGCGGCGGCGAGGAGCGCGGTCCTCTTCATCGGGCCTCCATGATCTCGAGGAAAGGGTTGAAGTAGGCAGGGGCGCGCGCGACGACGCCGGCGAGGCCCTTCCCGCCGTCCTCCGTCCTCGCGATGTCGCCGAACCGCGCCTTGCCGATCGCCTTCATGAGCCCGTCCTCCGCGACCTCCTCGAGGAGCGCGAGCGCCTTCCCGAGCGTCTCGTCGGCGCGGCGCTCGACGAGGCCGCCCGGCCGGAACCCGATCTCGGCGCCCATGGACCTCCAGGCCCGGTAGACGTACTCCGAGCTCTTCAGGGCGACGTACCGGTCCATGAGGAAGGGATTGTGCATCGCCTCGGTCATCATGCCGAGGAGCTGGATCCCCTGCCCCGTCACGCAGGACACCACGTCCGCCATCACGTCGTAGGCGTGGCTGAAGAAGATGTCGCCCTGCTTGTGCTTGGTCGGGGGCATGTACTTGATAGGCGCCTCGGGGAAGAGCGTCCGGACGAGGAGCGCCTGGGCGAGCTCCCGGGCGATGGTGTCCTCGCGGGCCGGATCGATCTCGAAGCTGTGCCCGAGGCCGACGAGCCGATCCGGGAGCCCGGCGCGGTGGGCGAAGCTCTCGTTCACGAACTGCGAGGCGATGACGGTGTGGGCGGCCTCGTCCGCGTCGGCGGTGGTGATGTAGTTGTCCTCGCCGGTGTTGATCACGATGTCCGCGAGGGCGCAGATGCGCCGCGAGAAGTGCTGGTCGCAGAGCGTCCGCTTCATGTTGATGTCGCGGAACAGGATCCCGTACATCGCGTCGTTGAGGAGCATGTCCAGCCGCTCCCACGCGGCCGCGAACGCGATCTCCGGCATGCACAGGCCCGACGAGTAGTTCGTGAGGTGGACGTAGCGCCGGATCCTCCGCGACTCGTCGTCGAGCGCCTCCCGCATGATCCGGAAGTTCTCCTGGGTCGCGTAGGTGCCGCCGTAGCCCTCGGTCGTCGCCCCGTGGGGCACGTAGTCGAGCAGGGACTGCGCGGTGGAGCGGATCACGGCGATCACGTCGGCCCCGGCCTGGGCGGCCGCCCGCGCCTGCTCGACGTCGTCGTGGATGTTCCCCGTCGCCACGATGACGTACCGGTGCGGCCGGGGACCGACGCCGAGCTCGTCCCGGAGCGCGTTCCGGCGCCCCACCCGCCCCGCCAGCTCGTCCACGTTCGCGCGCGCCTCGCGGCGCATCTCCGCGAGCATGGCCCGCTCCTCCGACTCCGGCAGCGGCTCGGGGTGCCGCGGCAGGGAGGCCATCCGGTCGACGACGGCGAGCGGATCCGTCGCGCCGCGGCGCACCACGTACCCCATCCAGTAGGCGGCGCCCCGGTCGAGGAGCCCGCGCTCGTGGAGCGCGTCGACGGCGAGGTTCACGAGCGGGACGCCCCGCGGGCCCGCGTCGTGGAGCCCGTACAGGCGCAGCACGGTGCGCTCGATGGAGACGGTCGTGTGGCGCCGGACGAGCTCGAGCACCTGCGCGGTGACCTGATCGGCCAGGGCGCGGCAGCGATCGACCTTGGCGCGATCCAGGTGGAGGTCGGGGACGTGGCGCCCGTCGGAGAGCTGCATGGCGGGACAATGGGTAGGCCCATGGGCCCGGAAGGGCAAGCTTCCGGCGGGGCCTAGGGAGGCAGACGGGACGTGAAGGCGCCCGCCCGGACCCCGAAGCACTCGGTCCGGTCGCTCGCCTCGATGCGCACGCGCGCGACGTCGCCGCGCCGCTCGGCGGCGGCTGGCCAGCGGACCGTCACGTACTGGCGGGACGTGCCGCGGGCGAGGCCGCCCTCGACCCGCTCGACGACGACCTCGAGCTCGCGCCCGGCCTGGCCCGCGACGAACGCCCGCCACTTGCGGTCGGAGAGCGCGAGCAGCTCGCGGGCGCGATCCCGCTGCACGGCACGCGGGACCCGGTCCTTCATGCCTGCGGCGGGGGTCCCGAGGCGCGGCGAGAACGGGAAGACGTGCAGGTACGCGAGCGGCAACGCCTCGAGGAGCTCGACGGTGGCGCGGTGATCGGCGTCCGTCTCCCCGGGGAACCCCACCATGACGTCGGTGCCGAGGCACGCGCCCGGCACCAGCGCGGCGAGATCGCGCACCGTCCGGTCGAACTGCTCGGGGCGGTAGGGCCGCCGCATCGCGTGGAGCACCCGGGGCGAGCCGCTCTGGACGGGCAGGTGGAAGTGCTCGCAGAGGGCCCGGCCCGCCACCGGGTCGAGGACGAGCTCCACCGGGAACTCGAGCGGCTCGACCGACGAGAGCCGCAGGCGCGCGCCGACGCCCCGCGCGACGGCCTCCCGGACGAGCTCGGCGAGGGAGCGCCGCGGCGCGAGATCGCGGCCGTAAGCTCCCAGGTGCACGCCGGTGAGGACGACCTCGCGGTGCCGGGTCCCGAGCGCCATGAGGCGCGCGACCGCCTCGTCGAACGCCAGCGACCGGGATCCGCCGCGCGCGAGCGGCACGACGCAGTAGCTGCACCGGGCGTCGCAGCCGTCCTGGACCTTGAGGAACGGCCGCGTGTGGCGCGGCAGGTCGAGCGGCGCGGGGCCCCACCCCGGTGCGCGGCGCACGGCGGCGGCCAGCGCGTCCTTCCCCCGCGCGCCCGCCTCGAGCCGGACCAGCACCTCGCCGAGCACCGCCTGGGAGCGGACTCCCACCACCGCCTCGACGCCGGGCAGCGAAGAGAGCGCCTCGGGGCAGAGCTCCGCGTAGCATCCCGCGGCGACGATCCGCGCCCCGGGGTGCTCCCGCGCGGCCCGCCGGATCGCCTGGCGGGCGACGGAGTCCGCGTCGCTCGTGATCGTGCAGGTGTTCACGACGACGAAGTCCGCCGGTGCGCCGTCGGCGGCGACCTCGAACCCGTCCGGCAGGCCGGCGGCGAGCGCGTCGAGGTCGGCGCGGTTCACGCGGCACCCGAGCGCCACGAGCGCCACGCGCGCGGCGGGCCGCGCCCGCCCCCCCGCGGGGCCGTCCGGGCCAGCGCCCGGGGACGCGCCGTCAGACGATCCGTCCGCCACCCAGCACCTCGTCCCCCGCGTAGAACACCGCCGCCTGCCCGGGCGCGACGCCGCGCACGGGCCGCTCGAGCGCCACGGCCGCCCCGCCGCCACCGGCGGGCGTGACCGTGGCCGGCTCGCCGTCGTGCCGGTGACGGACCTTCACCCTCACCTCGACCGGCCCGGGCGGCGGCGCGCCGGCGACCCACGACACCTCCCGGACCTCGAAGACGTCGCGGGAGGCCTCCGCCGACGTGCCCACGACCACCCGCGCCGCCTCCGGCTCGAGCCGCACGACGTACCGCGGCTCCGGCCCGGGCAGCCCGAGGCCGCGGCGCTGCCCGACCGTGAACCGGTGCACGCCGTCGTGCCGGCCGAGGAACCGGCCGTCGGTCCCGACGATCTCGCCGGGGCGGACTCGCGCGGGGGCGCGGAGCGCGACGAACGCGCCCACGTCGCCGTCCTGCACGAAGCAGATCTCCTGCGAGTCGGGCTTCGCGGCGTTCGGGAGGCCGGCGTCCGTCGCGGCGGCGCGCACCGCGGGCTTGTCGAGGCCGCCCACGGGGAAGAGCACGTCGCGGAGCGCGTCCTGGCCGAGGCCGTAGAGGAAGTAGCTCTGGTCCTTCGCGCGGTCCGCCGCGGCTCGCAGCACGAGGCGGCCGCCGCTGCGGGCCTCCACGCGCGCGTAGTGCCCCGTCGCGAGCTTCGCGCCGAGCGCGCGGGCGCGCGCGAGGAGCCAGTCGAACTTCACCTCGGTGTTGCACGCGACGCACGGGTTCGGCGTGCGGCCCGCGACGTAATCGTCCACGAACCGGTCCACGACGCGCTCGCGGAAGCGGGCCTCGACGTTCGCGACGTAGAACGGGATCCCGAGCCGGCGAGCGGCGGCGCGCGCGTCGTCGACGTCCTCGGGCGCGCAGCAGGTCCGGCCGCGCGCCGCGTCGGAGTAGTCCCAGACGCGCATCGTGACGCCGACGACCTCGTGGCCCGCGGCGGCGAGGAGCGCGGCGGCGGTCGAGCTGTCCACCCCGCCCGACATGGCGACGAGCACCCGCATCGGCGTGACCGGTGTACCGCCTCCGCCGGAGTGGATCAACCGATCGACGCCGTCGAGCGAGCGCCCTCGCCGGCGGTGGGCTGATCGGCGGGGCGCACCGGGATCTCGAGGACGAACTTCGCGCCGCTGTAGTGGCGCGCGGCGTGCGCGGGCTGGGTCCGCGGCGGGCTCTCGACCCACACGCGGCCGCCGTGCGCCTCGGCGATGCGGCGCGCGACCGGCAATCCGAGGCCGCTCCCGGGCGGGCGCGCGTCCTCGCCGGCCCGCACCTGCGCGTGGTGGAGCGGCTCGAAGATCTGTTCCGCCTCACCGTCGCGGATCCCCGGTCCCTGGTCGTAGATCGCGAACCGCAGCTTGCCCGCGTCGCGGGTCACCTCGACGAGCACCTCGCCGCCGTGCGGCGAGAACTTCACCGCGTTGGACACGAGGTTCGAGAGCGCCTGCCGGAGCTTGCGGGGATCGGCGATCACCGGCCCCCCGCCCGCGGGGGCGACGGCCACGTGCAGGCGGGCGTCCTTGATCGCGGAGCGCTGCTCCGCCACGACGTCCTCGGCGAGCCGATCCGGCTCGACGGGCCCCTCGAAGATCGGCGCCTGGCCGACCTGGAGGCTCGCGAAGTCGGACAGATTGTCGATGATGCGCGTGAGGCGGCCGACGGACTGGACCATCGAGTCGACGATCCGCTTCTGCTGCGGCGTGAGGGCGCCGAGCTTGTCCGACTGGAGGATCCGGAGATAGCCGGCGAGCGGCGTGAGCGGCGTGGACAGCTCGTGCGAGAGGTTGTGCATGAACGCGCTCTTCAGCCGGTCGGTCTGGACGAGCTTCGCGTTCGCGCGCTGCTGGCCGGCGAGCGCCGTCTCGAGGCGCGCAGCCATGTTGCCGGAGAGCGCGCGCAGGCTATCGCGCTCGCCGCTCTCCGTGAGCCGCTCGCGCTTCCCCGCGAGGAACGCGCGCACCTCGTCGGGCAGCTGGCCGTCCTCCAGCCCGCGGCCGATGAACCCGTCGGCGCCCGCGGCGAGGGCGACGTCGTGCTCCTCCTGGGAGTCGCCGACGGCGACGATCGGCACCTGCTCCAGCGCCTTCTCCCTCCTGAGGCGCGCCGCGAGCTCGTAGCCCTCCATGTCCGGCAGGTGGACGTCCGCGACGATCAGGTCCGGGGGGAGCGTGAGGGCCCGCTCGATGCCCTCGAGCCCCGTCGCGGTCGTGTCGACGGCGAACCCGGCGGACTCGAGGAGCGCCCTCACGCGCGCCCGGAGCGCCTCGTTCCCCTCGATGCAGAGCACGCGCTGCGACATTCGCGACCTCGGGTCAATTATAAGCGCGCCGTCCGCTCGGCCCACCACCGTCGCAGCTCCGCCTCGAGCGCGCCCGCCGTGTTCGCCGCGGGATCCTCCAGCACCCTGTCGAGCAGGTGCCGGAGCGCCTCGCCGACGTGCGGTCCAGGGTCGACTCCGAGGAGCGCGACGACGGCCCTGCCGTCGAGCGCGAGCGCCTGGGTCGAGAGCGGCGGCGACTCCGCGAGCATTCCGCGCGCCGCCGCTTGCAGTTTCTTCACCTCGCGCTCGGCAGCCGCGCGGCGGCGGGCCGGGAGCGCCCGCGCCTCCGCCCACAGGAGCTGCAGCTGCGCGTCCACCCGCGGCGGGGTCACCCGCGAGAGCCAGCGGCGCAGCTCGGCGGCGCCGCCGGCCGGGAAGGCGCCCGCCGCGTCCCCCTCGCGGCAGGCGTGGTTCCGCAGCAGCGCGCCCACCTCGTCCGAGAGGCGGCGCGGGTAGCGGAGCTCCACGAGCAGCCGCTGGGCCGGGTCGGCGCCGAGCCCGTGGAAGAGCGCCGCGAACCGGAGCACTGCGTCCGCCGGCAGGCGCCGGAGGAGGGCTTCCGCGTGCCGGACGGAGGCGGCGGACAGCGCCGCGAGGGACGGCACGACCACCGCCAAAAGACCAGTGGAGCGGAGGAGCGCGACGCCGCGGGCGGCATCCGGCGCGACGACCAGCTTCTCGAGCTCCGTCGCGATCCGCTCGACGGCGACCTTGCGGACGACGTCCAGCGCCGCGGGGATCGCGGCGCGCGTGCCCGGGTCGAGGTCGTACCCGAGCTGCGCGGCGAACCGGACGGCGCGCATCGGGCGGAGCCCGTCCTCGCCGAAGCGCTCCTCCGGGACTCCCACCGCCCGCACGCGACCGCGGCGCATGTCCTCGCGACCCCCGAACGGATCCCGGAAGTCCCGTGCGAGGGGATCGAACGCCATGGCGTTCATGGTGAAGTCGCGCCTCGCGAGGTCCGCCTCGAGATCGGTGTGGAAGGTGACCGACGCCGGGCGGCGGCCGTCCAGGTAGACACCCTCGCCGCGGAAGGTGGTCACCTCGATCTTCTCGTCCCCGACGAGGACGGTCACGGTGCCGTGGGCGATGCCGGTCGGGACGACGCGCCGGAACAGCGCGATCACCTGCTCGGGGGTCGCGGGCGTCGCGACGTCGTAGTCGGCGGCGTCGCGCGCGCGGTGCAGCAGGAGGTCCCGGACCGCGCCGCCGACGAGCCACGAGCGGTGCCCCGCCTCGCCGAGGCGGCGGAGGACGTCGAGGATCGGCGCCGGGAACGCCGCCCGGGCGAGCGCGGCGGGCGCGGCCATGGGTGGCTAGTGCCTCTCCCCCTCGCCGCCGACGCGGTCGAGGAGCCCGAAGTAGAGCCGGATGAGCGCACGCCGGTCACCAGGGGGGAGCGCGTCCACGGTGGCGCGCGCCACGTCGAGCGGCTCCTGGCAGATCGCGAGGAGCGCGTCCTCCACGCGGTCCGCCTCGTCGCGCCCTAGGACCTCCTCTGGCGTCTCGAACGCGGAGCGGATCTCGGCGGGCGCGAAGAGCGGGTGATGTCCGCGGGCCCCCTCGGCGAGGAGCCAGGAGAGGCGGCCGGGGGCGGCGAGGCTCGCGAGCTTCTCGATCATCGTCTCCCCTCTCCTCTCCGGTCGTGAAGGACGTCGCCGCCGACCGTCCACGACCGGTCTTTAGCACGACGCCGCGCCGGCTCCCGCGAAATCTCCGGCCACCGCCGGGAGCAGCACGCGAAAGGCGCTCCCCCGCCCGACCGCGGTCTCGACCCGGATCTCGCCCCCGAACGCCTTCACGATGCCGTGGCAGATCGAGAGCCCGAGCCCGGTCCCCTCCCGCACGCCCTTGGTCGTGAAGAAGGGATCGAAGATCCGCGGCAGCACGTCGGGCGCGATCCCGGTCCCGGTGTCGCGGACCTCGAGGACGACGCGGCCGCCGTCCGCTCGCGCGGTCGACACCGCGATCTCGTGCGCGGCCGCGGGTCCGCCGGGGATCGCCTGCGCGGCGTTCACGACCAGGTTCAGGACGACCTGCCCGAGGCGCGCCTCGTTCGCCAGGACGAGCGGGACGTCCCCGAGGCGCCGCACCACCCGCGCGCGGCCCGCCGTCACGCTCGCCGACATCTTGAGGCACGCCTCGACGACCCGGTTCAGGTCGACCGGCGCGACCCGTTCGCCGTCCGCCCGCGAGAAGGTCTTCAGGTCCCGGACGATGTGCCGGACGGACTCGGCGCCCGAGAGCGCCTCCTGCAGCGCGGCGGCGGCCTCGCGGAGCGACGCGCCCTCCGGACGCGCCGACCACCCGGCCTCGGTGGCGCGGAGCTGCTCCACGGCGAAGCCGACGTTGCTGAGCACGTACGTGAGGGGGTTGTTCACCTCGTGCGCGACG
Organism: Anaeromyxobacter oryzae; assembly: GCF_023169945.1. GTDB lineage: Bacteria > Myxococcota > Myxococcia > Myxococcales > Anaeromyxobacteraceae > Anaeromyxobacter > Anaeromyxobacter oryzae. The sequence goes on along the minus strand of NZ_AP025591.1, from coordinate 6,115,688 downwards.
CCGGCGGCGAGCGTGCCGAGCGAGGCCATCCGCTCGGCCTCCTGCATCCGCGCCTCGAGCTCCCGCCGCTGCGCCTCCTCGCTCGCGAGCGCGCGGACCGCGGCGTCCCGGCGCCGCCAGGCGCGCACGGCCGACGACGCGGCGACCGCGGTGAGCACCACGAACAGCACCAAGAAGCCGAGCGCGCCCGCCAGCTCCTGCCACCACTCGCCGAGGTAGTCGTCGAACGCGAGGCCGACGATGACGAACAGCGGGTACCGCGCGAGCCTCCGGAACGTGAACGTGCGCTCGATCCCGTCCACCGCCACGCCCGCGTAGGTCGCCTCGGTGCGCCGCTCGCGGACGAACCGCTGGAGCTCCGGCGAGACGGTCCGGTCGCCGATCGCGATCCGGGTGCCCTCCGCCGCCTGCCGGACCACGAGCCCGAGCTGCTCGTCCCTGAGCACGACCACGCCCCGGCGGCCGAGGTCGAGCGTCGAGAACGTCCGCCCGATCCCGTCGACCGCGACGACCGCCGTCGCGACGCCCGCGAAGCTCCCGTCCGGGCGCGTGATCCTCCGGGCGAAGACGATCTCCGGCTTCCCCTTCAGCCGGCCGATGACCGGCTCCGAGACCAGGAGGCCCGCGCCGGTCTCGTCCCGGAGGCGCGTGAAGAACGCCCGGTCGGCCACGTTCGCGCGAGCGCCCGGGCGGACGTCGTCTCCGTGATCGATGTCGCCGCGGGCGTCCACCGTGCGGATCGCGTCGACCTCGAGGAGCCGCCGCCGCTGGCGCGCGAGGTAGGCGTCCAGCGCCGCGCCGTCCACGCCTCCGCTCGCGAGCTCGCGCTCGTACTCGTCGACGATCGCGACCAGCGACAGATCGATCTTGTCGACGAGGCCGCCGAGGTACTGCTCGAGGGCGGCGCTGAGATTCCGCGTCGCGACGACCGCACGATCGCGATGGTGCGCCCGGCTCTGGCGGAGAGCGTGGCCGACGAGACCGCAGACGAGCAGGTCCACGACGAAGACCGCCACGACGAGCGCGCGCGCGATCGTCCCCGCTGACCACGCCGGCACCGTCGGCCTGTGCACGTGGCCCGTCCCCTCCACGCCGCGGCACGATCGCCGCGACGACCGGCGCGGAGAGTACCCCATCGGGCTCCCGAACGCGCGTCCGGGCTCGGCGGAGCCGACCGGTGCCGTCCGGGGGTTGCGTTGAACTCGGACGCTCGAACCGAGGCTCCCCGATCGGATGGCCCCACCCGTCGACGGAGCGGAGCGCGCAGCGGGACACGGGCGGCGGACGCGAGGCACGGGAACGCAGCGCGCTCCGGCGCGGCCCCAAGCGAAGGGATGCTCACCGTCGCGCGCAGCGTAGCATGGTGCAGTCGTCGACCTGGACGCGGAGTGAACGCATGTCCGGCACGCGCACCGTCCTTCACCTCACGGCGATGCAGAGAACCCGGTCCGGCTCGCTCGAGCGCGCGGGAGGCTCGCGTGGCTAGCCCCTCGCCCACGCGCGTCCTGTTCCTGGCCCCGTTCCCGAGGGCCGGGCGCTTCCCGGGCGGGATCACCGCGGTCGCGAACGGCGTCCGGAGCCACCTCGACCTGGCGGCGCGCAGGGGCTGCGAGTTCGACTTCTTCAACACCGAGCCGGGCGAGCGGAGCCCCGCGGACGCGGGCAAGCTGACGGCCGGCAACCTCGTGAACGCGCTCCGGATGGCCGCGCGGCTCAGGGCCGAGCAGCGGGGGAAGCGGTTCGACGTCGTCTACGTCTCGTCGTCCGTCCGGTGGGCTCTGCTCAAGGACCTGCTCGCGATCCAGCTCATCGGACGGCGCCCGCGGTGCCGGGTCGTCCTGCACGTCCACTTCGCAGAGGCGACGAAGATCCTCTTCGACGTCCCGCTCCTCGATCGGCTCGTGGTGGAGGCGATGAGGCGCAGCGTGGATGACGTCGTCTTCCTCTCCGGGCGCACCCGCGACGAGTTCGTCCGGATCGGGCTCCCGGGCGCCCGCACCCACGTCGTCCACAACTTCCACGAGGTCCGCTTCGGGCCGGACGCGCTCCGGCGGAAAGTCGCGCGCGCGCGGGCGAAGGACCGGCTCGAGCTCCTCTTCATGGGGTCGCTCGATCGGCGAAAGGGCATCCTGGACCTCCTCGCCGCGCTCGTCCGGCTCGGCGACGCGCCCGTGAAGCTGCACGTCTGCGGGAGGCCGAACGAGGCGGGGATCGACGAGGCCCTGGCGTCACCCCTGGCGGCGCTCGGTGACCGCGTGGCGATGCACGGCTACGTGTCTGGCGCGGCCAAGGCAGAGCTCCTCGAGAACGCGGACGTCCTCGTCCTGCCGTCGTACGGCGAGGGGCTCCCGATGGTGCTGCTCGAGGCGATGGCGACCGGGTGCGCGGTGGTGACGACGCCCGTCGGCGCCATCCCGGAGCTCGTCGTGGACGGCGACGGGGGGCTCCTCGTCGCGCCCGGCGACCCGGCGCGCCTCGCGGCGGCGATCCGGACGCTCGTCGACGACCGGGAGAAGCTCGCGGCGATGATGGAGACCAACCATGCAGCGGCCGCGCGCTTCACGAGTGAGCGCTTCATGGAGGCCATCTGCACCGTGTGCCGCGGCCCGGGCGCGCCGGCCGTCGGCGCGCGCGCCGTGCCGCTGGCGGCGACCCGCGCCCGGTGACGATCGGCGGGCCGACGCCTCCGACGCGCCTCAGGGGCGCGCGCCCTGCGACTCCTTCACGCACTCCGGCCAGTCCTGCTCGGCGAGCGGGCGCCGGCCCTGCAGGTGGAAGCGCACGACGCCCTCGGCCTTCGAGAGCACGGTGCTGGAGGGACGACGCTGCCGGAGGCTGTGCAGGATCGCGAGCGTGACCGGGTTCGCCGCGCCGGCGAGCCACGGATGGAACACCACCCGCTGCCGCACGAGCCTGGGACGGTACCCCATCCGCAGCTTGAACTCGTCGACGCTGGCGGGGGCGTCGAGCGACTGCAGCGTGTAGAAGATCGAGCGAATCTCGGGCCTGTCGAGGATGGACCGCGTCGCGACGAAGGCGAGCGCGTTGTTCACGCGTGCCTTCACGAACTCCGTGAGGCACTGCTGCGAGAGGAGCTCGCAGCAGTCGTCCACCGTGAACGCGAGGATCGAGGCCGCGAGGCGTCCGTCCACCAGCGCCCCCCACGCCTCGAACCCCGGCAGATCGGCCGCCGCGAGATACCGGCGTCGCCAGGCTTCCGCGTCGAACGTACCCTCTCGCCCCTGCCGTCCGATCGTGTCCCGCTCCAGCGCCCACCCCTCCTCCGCCAGCCGTTCGAGCGGGATCCGCTCGACCCGGCACTTCGCCAGGCCCAGGCGGACGTTCTGCCGGGACTGCTTGCCGATCGAGTCCAGGCCGTAACCGCGGTCGTCGCAGACCAGGTGATAGCTGATGCACCCCTCCGGCGCGTCCGCCGTCGTCGAGTAGCGCAGCGCGATCGCGCCGTTGTCCCTGAGGAACCGCCGGAGCTCGTCCTCCGGCGGCGTGATGAGCCAGTGATACGGGAAGGCCTGGTACACTCGCGGTCCGGCGTCGTACCAGTAGCTGCTGGCGGTCCGAACGACGCGGTGGCCCTGGCGACGCAGCCACTCTGCGTACATGTCTGGATTCATCGGTGCCTCGCTCCGGATTGGCGATGCCAGGCGGCGCCGGACGCTCGCAGCTCCGTCCGACGCTCCGTGGCGTTCGGCGGGCGGCGCGCGCGGCCTGCGCTGCTCCTCGAGCTACCTGCTGACGTGTCGGTCCCCCCGACTTCCGGACGACCGCGCGACCGTAGCAGACGGAGCGAAGGCGGACCGGGGGCCAAGCGGGTGGCGGCCGAAACGCCCACGCGAAGGAGGCAACACGCGAACGAGATCACCGTCGCGCGGCCGTCGTCGAGCCCCGTCCGCACCCAGGCTCGACGGCGGCGCTTCTTGTACAGTGGGCCGGCGCCGCGGAGCCCGCGAGGTCGCCTCGCGCCGCGCCGTGCGCTCGGGGCGGAGAGATGCGCGAAACCAGCAGTCCGCGGCGGCTCCGGCTCGACGGGAGCATGCGCCGGGTGCCGCTGCTCGGCGTCCTCCCGGCCCTGGCGGCGTCGCTCATGTGCGGCGGCATGACGGTGCACCCGCAGCCCGAGGCCCCCCCTCCGGAACACGAGGCCCTCGCGCCCGCAGTGTGGACCGCGTCCGCGATGGAGCGTGTCTTCCGTCGAGACCCGCCGCGGCCGCTCCGCGGCGCGACGCTGTTCGCCGCCCGCGGCGAGTACGAGGCCTTCCAGATCGTCGTGCACGCCCCCGGCGGCGCCCTCACCGGCGTCGAGGTGTCCGCGTCCGACCTCGTCGCCCCCACCGGGCAGAGCCTCCCGGCGGCGACCTTCTCGGTGTTCCGCGAGCAGTACGTGGACGTGCCGAGGTCGAGCCACGCTCCGACGCGAGGAAATCATCCGGAGCCGCCCGGCGCCTATCCGGACGCCCTCGTCCCCATGGCCGCGGCGGGGACACCGCGGCTCGGCGTACCGGCCGGCGAGAACCAGCCGTTCTGGATCGACGTCCGCGTGCCGAGAGGAGTCGCTCCCGGCCTGCACACCGGCACGGTCACCGTGACCACGGACCAGGGACGCGTGTCCGTCCCCGTCTCGCTCACCATCTGGGACTTCGACCTGCCTGCCGTCCCGTCGCTCCGCTCCAGCTTCGGGCTGACCGGTCCCCGGCTCCGAGACGAGGCGTATCAGCGGCTCCTCCTGGAGCACAAGGTGATGCCGACGCACGTGAGCGCCGCGGCGGCACGGACGCTGCGGGCGCGGGGGCTGAACGTCGCGGGCCTGGAGTACTGGTCCGATCAGGACGGCTGCGCCATGAAGCCTCCGCCGAGCGGCGACGCGCTCCGGAAGGCGGTGGCCGCCTACCCCTCCGGCCTCGATCTCTACGTCTACGTCGCCGACGAGCCGCTCGCGAAGTGCGACGACCCCGCTCGCATCACGCCCAAGATCGCTGCGTGGGCGAGAAGCGCCCACGCCGCGCGCGCGAAGGCCCTCGTCACCATCCCGCCGCGACCGGAGCTCCTCGACGACGGGACCGGGCGCTCCAGCGTGGACGTCTGGGTGATGCTGCCGAACCAGCTCGACGCGGCGGACCCTGCCCAGGTGGAGGCACGGCGCCACGGAGACGAGCTCTGGTGGTACACCGCCCTCGCTCAGGACGCGTACTCGCCGAAGTGGCTGCTCGACTACGCACCGATCAACTACCGGATCGGCACGGGCTTCATCGCCCAGTCGCTCGGCCTCGCCGGCGTGCTGTACTGGGCCGTCGATCACTGGAGCGGCGACCCGTGGGCGGACGTCTACTACCGCGAGGGCTCCGCGAGCTGGGCGGGAGAGGGCCTGCTGGTCTACCCGGGAGAGCCCGCCGGCGCCGACGGCCCGGTTCCGTCGATGCGCCTCAAGTGGATCCGCGAGGGCGTCGAGGACTTCGAGTACGTCGAGCTGCTGAAGCGGCGGGGCCGGGGCGCATTCGCGCTGGAGGTCGCGCGGAGCGTCGGGGCCGACTGGCGGAGCTGGACGAAGGATCCCGGCGCGCTCGAGCAGGCGCGCATGCGCCTCGGGCAGGAGCTGGATCGCCTCGGGACGCGCCCGGATGGCGCCCGGATCGAGCCGACGTCGGTGCGCGCGGTGGACGCACCACCGGAACGAGCGACCCGGAAGGACACATCCGGGACCGCCCGGCGTGTGCGCGGTCAATGAAGAAAGGCCGTGCAGCCGCGATGCTCGGAGCGGTCGCTCCTCGCGTGGACGCCATGGCTCCCTCCGTCGCAGCAACGTCGCGTGCCGGCAGTCGCACGGAGCCCGAGCGCGCGTCGGCGAACGTGGGCTGGATGCTCGTCGGGACGATCGCGTACTCCGCCGTTCAGTGGATCTACTTCGTCATCCTCGCCCGCTGGGGTGGGACGACCGCCGTCGGGACGTACGCGTACGCGCTCGCGCTCACCGCGCCGTTCATGACGTTCGCGGCGCTGCAGCTGCCGGCGCTCCTCGCGACGGACGTGCAGGGCCGCTACGCATTCGCGGACTACCGGACGCTCAGCGCGTGGACGAGCGCGGGCGGGGTGGTCGGGATCGTGCTCCTCGTCAGCATCACGGGCACCGCGGCGAGCAGCTGGAGCGTCCTCGCCCCGGTGTGCGCGATGCGAGTCGCCGACCTGCTCGCGGACGTCTACTACGGAGCGTGGCAGCGGGACGAGCGGATGCGCGTCATCGGCGTGAGCCGCCTCGTGCGGGCGGTGAGCTCGGCCGTGCTCATGACCGCGGCGATGCTGCTCGGGGGTGGCCTCGCGGGAGCGGCGGTCGGCGCGGCGATCGGGTCGACGGCGGCCCTCGCGTACGCGCACGCCCGGACGTACGGCGACGGCGAGATGCGTCGGCGGGTCGCGGAGCGCACGGGGCCGCCGTCCACGCGCAAGCTCCTCGCCCTCGCCGCGGAGGCCTTCCCGCTCGGCGTGATCCTGCTCCTCGTCGCGCTCCAGGCCAATGCGCCGAGGTACTTCGTCGACCTCCACGCCGGCCGGGACGCGCTCGGGATCTTCGCAGCGGCGAGCCAGCTCACCGGCGCCGGGGTGCCGCTCATCACCGCGATCGGGTCCGCCGCCGTCCCGCGGTTCGCCTCGCTGCGCGCCGCGGGGGACACGAAGGCGTTCGACGCGCTCGTGCGCAAGCTCGTGCTGCTTGGAGCGGGGCTGGGCGCGGCGGGGGTGGCGGTGTCGGCGACGGTCGGGCGCACGGTGCTCGCCGTCGTCTATCGCCCCGAGTTCACCACGGGGGCAGGCGTGCTCGTGATCCTCAGCGTGGCAGCGGCCGCGGGGTTCGTCGCGGCCTTCCTCGGGTACGCGATGACCGCGGCGCGGATCATCGTGGTGCAGCCCTTCATCCTCGCCGTCGCGCTGGCGGTGCTCGTCGCAGCCTGCGCCGTGCTCGTCCCGCGCCACGGGGCCGCGGGCGCGGCCTGGGGCCTGGTGGCGGCGTCCGCGTTCCAGTGTCTCGCGAGCTGGGCGGCGCTGCGCCGGTCGCGCGCCGTCGCGCGGGGAGCGGTCGCGTGACGGCGCTCGATGCTGGCGCGCGGAGGCTCCGGGTCCTCCAGATCATCCCGAACCTCGGCGTGGGCGGCGCGCAGCGCATGCTGGCCCACCTCGCGACGCACCTCGACCGCACCGCGTGCGAGGTCTCCGTCCTCAGCCTCTACGATCCGTCCGGCACGGCGATCGCGCGGGAGCTGACGGCTCGCGGGATCGCGGTCGAGCACCTCGGGAAGCGGCCCGGGCTCGATCCTCGCGTGTGGCCCCGGCTCTCGCGCGCGCTCCGACGCATCCAGCCGGACGTGCTCCACACGCACCTCCCCGTGCTTCACTACACGTTGCCCTGGGGGCTCGGGCCGTTCCGCGGGCGCTTCGTCCACACCGTGCACACCGTCGCGGAGCAGGACGCCGCCTGGATGCCCGGCAGGGCGGCGCACGCGCTCGCCTTCCGCGCCGGGGTGGCGCCGGTCGCGATCTGCGAGTTCGTGGCGTCGACGATCGCCCGGGTCTACGGCGTGCGCCCGCGAGCCGTCATTCCCAACGGGATCCCGGTGCGGACGTTCGCGACTCCGACGGTCTCGCGAGAGCGGTGGCGTGCCGCGAACAGGGTTCCAGCGGACGCCATCGCGTTCGCGTGCGTCGCGCGGCTCGCTCCTCCGAAGAACACCGAAGGCCTGCTCGAGGCCTTCGCCGCCCTGGACGCGCGCGACGCGGTGCTGCTCCTCGCGGGGGATGGCCCGCTGGAGGCCGAGCTCCGGGCCCGGGCGCGACGGTCGGGCGTCGAGGACCGCGTGCACTTCCTGGGCGCGCGCGCCGACGTGCCCGACCTCCTCGCTGCGTCCGACGTCTTCGTGCTGCCCTCGTCGTGGGAGGGGCATCCGCTCTCCGTGATGGAGGCGATGGCCGCCGGGGCGGCCGTCGTGGCGACCGCCGTCGGAGGTGTCCCCGAGCTGGTGCGGCACGGCGAGACCGGGCTCCTCGTCCCCCCCGCGGACGGTCCGGCGCTCGCGAGCGCGCTGCGGCAGCTCTACGCGGACTCCGCGCAGCGCGCACGGCTCGGACGCGCCGCGAGGCAGGTCGCCGCGGAGCGCTTCGACGCGTCGCTCATGGCGGCTCGTTACGCGGACCTGTACCGGGAGCTGATGACCGCGCGCGCAGCCTGGCCCTCTATCGCGAGGTGATCACCGCGCGCGGCGGGCTCGCCCCTGACCTCGCGCTCCGCGACGATCGCGGCGGCGACGGGGCTCACGCCGCTCGCGCCATCCCGCCGACCGCCTCGTCTCGACGCGGCACTGCGCTCACGGCGGCGCAGAGCAGCAGCACGAACCAGGTCACCTTCCCGAGCTCCCAGGTCAGCGACGCGGCGCCGATGAGCCACGTCCCGATCACCGTCGCGACGAGGGTCCTGTCGCGCGCGGCGATGTGCAGGGCGGCGCGGACCACGCAGACGACGGCCGCCAGGAACAGGACGGCGCCGACCACGCCGAGCTCGACGGCGACGGAGAGGAGCGCGTTGTGGGCGACGGTCCGCTGCCCCAGGGGCGACGCCACGGCGTCCGAGAATCCGCCCAGGCCGACGCCGGCGAGCGGGTGGCGGCCGAATGCGGCGATCCCCGCCTTCCAGATGGGCAGGCGTTCTCCCATCGTCCCGTGCGTCACGCTCTCCTGGAGCGTGAAGATGCGCTCCCACGTCTCCTTCGGCACGACGCTCCACGCCACGGCGCCGCCGATCGTTGCGAACGCGACACCCGCCGCGAGCGCCCAGGGACTCCGCCAGCTGGTCAACGCGAGCGTGCCGACGGTCGCGAGCGCCGCGGCCAGGAACGCGCTGCGCGAGCCGCCCAGCCCGATCGCGACGAACGCGATCGGCACGTACGCGAGCCAGGCGAGCCGACGCCGGCGCTCCCCGGTCCGCGCGAGATACATCGCGATCGGAATCCCGATCGCGAGCGTGATCCCGAGCTCGTTGGGATCGAACCCGGGGGCGGAGTAGCGGATCTCGTACTCCTCGAGGATCTCCCCGGCCGTGAACGCACGCCACACTCCGAACGAGGCGACCACGCACCCGGCGACGAACCCCGCCGCCATCGCCCGGACGTCCCGGCGCGCCAGCGCGATCTGCCAGGCCACCCAGGCGAAGACGAGCAGCTGCACGCCCGTCTGGGCGCGAAGGACGCCGAGGTTCTGATCGCGCACCCACAACATGCTCGCGAGAGACCACGCGACGAGCGCGGTGAGCACGACGAGCAGCGACGTCGCCCGCCGGACGCGCCCCGTGCGCAGGACCTGCCAGGCACCGCCCAGCACCAGCAGGACGCCGATCGCGAACGTCGCGCTCGCGGTCCCCGTGAGCGGCAGCTTGTCCAGCGGGACGCCGAAGGCGAAGAGGACGAGCGCCGCGCGTGCCAGGCTCGTCGCGCCCGGAGGGACGTCGTCGAAGTCTGGAGCCGCGCCGCTCGTGCGTTCCCTCCCTGCCGGGCTCGCGACCGCCCGCCGGAAGCTCTTCCATGAACTCTAGCGCAACGGACCTCGCGCTCGAAGGCGTCCGCCCGGGGCTGCGCGGATCCGAGGCCCAGGACGAGCGCGTCAGCCGGCCTTCGCTCGCGGCGCCCCCGCCCCGTGCGCAGCGATGCCGGCGCGATACCGCCGCGCCGCGTCGGCCACGTGCCGGACCTGCTCGTCGGACAGGGTTGGATACGAGGGCAACCCGAGCACCGTCGCGGCTGCCGCGCGGGACACCGGGCAGCCCTGGACGCCGTAGCTGTCCGCGCACGAGTAGCGGTACGTCCACGTGACGTCGACGCCCTCACGCTGCATGTGGCGGTAGAAGCCCGCCTTGTCGCGCGCCCGAACGGGGAACTGGATCCACGACGGCTCGAACACCTCCGGGATCGAGAGCGGCGCGAGCCCGGGAACGCCCGCGACGGCGGCCTCGTACCGCCTGGCGATGCTCCGGCGCCGTTCGAGGTTGGCCGGCAGGCGATCGATCTGACGCAGCACGAGCGCACTCGACAGCCGCGAGCACCCGGCGAGGTAGCCGGGCGGCATCTCGGAGTGCGGCTCGACCACCTCGAACATGGCCTCGCTTCCGATCGCGCGGTACGCGAGGTGCGTCGCCGGATACACCAGCGGCGAGGTCGCGAGCTTGCGCGCGAGCGAGGTCGCGAGCTCCCGCGCACCGGCGCGGGGTGGCCGCGCCGGGCGGAGCACCTCGCGGATGCGCTCGGCGAGGTCGTCGCGGTCGGTGAGGAGAGCGCCTCCCGTCTCTCCCGCGATCACCTTGGTCGCCTGGAAGCTGATGACCGCGGCGTCGCCGAAGCTCCCGACGATCCTGCCCCGGACGCGCGCGCCGAGCGCCGCGGCGGCGTCCTCCACGAGGAGGACGTCGCGCCCGCGCACCGCGTCGCGGATCCCCTCCACGTCGCACGGGATGCCGAGCGCGTGCGTCGCGAAGACCGCGGACACGTCCGGCGCGAGCGCCTCCCGGACCGCCGCGGGCGTCATGGAGAGCGAGCCTTCGTCGACGTCGACGAACCGCGGGTCATGGCCGGCGAACCGGATCGCCTCGGGCACCACGATGCAGTCGTACGCAGGGAGCACGACCCGCCCCGGCCGCCCCCAGGCCCGGAGCGCCGCGTAGAGGCCGACACGCGCGCTCTCCACGAGGAACACGTGGCGCATCCCGTGGAGCTCGGCGAGGCGCGCGCGCAGCCGCTCGCCCGCGTCTTCGCGGCGAGCGATCTCGACCGCGGCGACCAGGTCGGCGTACGTGTACGTCGGCGCGTAGCGCGGGATCACGACGCGGCCACCTTCGCGAGGCCGCGGATGAGCTCGAGGTAGCTCCTCGACGCGACCTGCCTCGAGTAGTTCTCGACCACGAACGCGCGGCCACGCGCGCCCATGTCGGCCCGCAGCGCGTCGTCGCGCTCGAGACGCAGGATCGCGTCGGCGAGCGCCCGCGCGTCGCCGGGATCGACGCAGAGTCCGCACCGGGCCTGCTCGAGGAGGCTCCCGACCTCCGTCCTGGGATCCACGGTGGCGACGATGGGCCGGCCGCTCGCCATGATCGTGTACGTCTTCGACGGCACGGACTCGGTGACGATCTCGCGCTTGAGCGAGACGAGCGCGACATCCGCCGTCGCGTAGAGGAGCGGCACGCGCTCGCGGGGCAGGAACGGCGAGAAGCGGACGTTCCCGAGACCGTCGGCGCGCACCCGCGCCTCGAGCTCCGCCTTCCTCGGCCCCTCCCCGACGAGCACGAACACGACGCGCGGATCGCCCGCGAGCAGGCGCGCCGCGTCCAGGAGCGTGTCGAGGTCCTGCGACATCCCGATGTTCCCGGCGTACAGGACCACGAAGCGCCCCTCGAGCCCCATCTCGCGTCGGACCTCGTTGTCGGCCGGGAGCGGCCGGACGAAGTCGACGTCCACGCACGCGGGGATGACGGCGATCTTGTCGGGCGGCACGCGCTTCCGCACCAGGTTCTCCTTGAACCCGGGGGTGAGCACCGACACCTTGGCGCTCCGCGCGTAGAAGAACCGCTCGACGCGATCGATGGCGCTCGCGAGCACGCCGTCGCGGACGACGCCCAGCCGGATCAGCACGTCGGGGTAGATGTCGTGGACCGTGTAGATGAAGGGGACCCGGGGAAAGATGGCGTGGACGAACAGCGGAAGGCCGCTCCAGAGGCTCGGCGCGTCCGCCAGGACGACGTCGGGCTTCGTCGCGCGCAGCGCGGCGATGGTCGCGAACACGTTGAAGGACGCGTGGTAGAGCAGTCGGCCCCAGGTGGAGCTCCTGGGGACGCGGTACACGTAGCTCCGCGTGACCTTCACCCCGTTCTGCTCGCGCGAGACGAACAGGCCGCGGGGGCCCTCCCAGCGGCGCTCGGCGCCCGCGTAGTGCGGAAACGCCGTCGCGACCGTCACGTCGCAGCCCATCGCGTGCAGGTCCTCGCACAGCGCCGTGTAGATGGGCGCGCTCGGCCCGAAGTCCGGAGCGTACTGCGGCGTGACGACGAGGACCCGGGTCGGACGCATCGGCGATCTCACGGTGAGGGACGGATGGCGCGGAGCCTAGCAGGTCGCGCCGCAGCGGCGGCGCGGAGCCGCCCGTCGCTGACGGGTGCGGCGCGCACGCGCCCCATGCTCTCGGCTATGCTCGGGGGGAGAACGCTTGCCGGGGGGCGAGGCCATGCTGTCCGTCGGGGACTGGGTCGAGGTGCTGCCTGCGAAGGAGATCCTGGCGACCCTCGACGAGGACGGTGCGGTCGAGCACCTCCCGTTCATGCCGGAGATGCTGTCCCACTGCGGGCGGAGATACCGCGTGTCCATCCGCGCGGAGCGGACCTGCGTGCGCGGCGCTCCGCCCGGCGCGCATCCCATCCGCCGGCTCGATGATGCCGTCGTGCTGGATGGGCTCCGGTGCGACGGACGGTCTCACGGCGGATGTCAGCTCGGGTGCAGCTTCTACTGGAAGGAGCGCTGGCTCCGGCGCGTCGAAGGACCGGCGGACGAAGAGCCACGCGACGCCGCGTCGGCACCCGAGCTCCCGATCCACCCGCGATCGGATCCGACCGCCTTCGTCTGCCAGGGCACCGAGCTCGCGCGAGCGACCCGGCCCGCGGAGCCGCTGTGGAGCCCCGGCCAGTACGTCCGCATGCTCCGGGTCCGCACGCTGACGCTGCCGCAGCTCGTCTCCATGTACGCCGGCATCGCCGCCGCGCGCCTCGAGCGCGAGCTCGCGTCGCGACGCCCGCCGCGGCCGACGCCCCCGCACGGCCCCGACGAGGTGCTGGGGCTGAAGCCCGGAGAGTGGGTCCAGGTGAAGAGCAAGGCCGAGATCCTGGAGACCCTGGACGCGCGCGGGACGCACCGTGGGCTCAGCTTCATGAACCACTACGAGGTGTACTGCGGAAAGACGCTCCGCGTGCAGGCGCGCGTCGAGCGCATCATCGTCGAGGAGACCGGGAAGCTCCGCGCCGTCCGCGACACGGTCATCCTCGAGGGTTCCGTCTGCCCGCGCTACCACGGCTGCGCACGCGGAATGCCGCCGCTGTGGCGCGAGGCGTGGTTGAGGCGCGCCACCGCTCCGGGCACGTGACCGGGCTCCGCCGCTCCTCGCGCGCGGCGCCGGCGCCCACGGCGTAGCCGCGGTCGCACGACCTGGGCGTTACCTCCCCCGATCGCTTTCCACCATGCGAACGTCCGCCGATGGGGCGTCCGGGCCGAGGAGCGTCCGCTCGTCCGGTCGCCGAGTAGAATCTCCTTCGAAGAAGCGCTCGGAGCCGGGGGGCATCGGGTGGCGAGGGGTTACCGCTTCGTCAAGCGAGCGATGGACGTCGTTGCGTCCGCGTCCGCGCTGGTCGTGCTGGCGCCCGTGATGGGCGCGCTCGCTCTCGCGGTGAAGCTGGACTCCGCGGGGCCGGTGCTGTTCCGGCAGCGGCGGGCGGGCCTCGGAAACCGCCCGTTCACGATCCTCAAGTTCAGATCGATGCGGAACGGCGCGAGCGGGCCGTCCGTCACCGCGTCGCTGGACGGCCGGGTGACGCGCGTCGGCCGCTTCCTGCGGCGCCACAAGCTCGATGAGCTGCCGCAGCTCTGGAACGTGCTCGTCGGCGACATGAGCCTCGTCGGCCCGCGGCCGGAGGTCGAGCGCTACGTCCGACTCTTCCCCGAGGCGTACGCGCGGATCTTGACCGTCCGTCCCGGGCTCACCGACTTCGCCGCGCTCGAGTACCGCGACGAGGAGGCGGCGCTGGGCGCGTCGCCGGACCCGGAGGCGGCGTACACGGCCGTCGTGCTGCCCACGAAGATCGCGCTGTACCACCGCTACCTGGACGAGATGTCCCTCGGGACGGACGTCGTGCTGGTCCTGAGGACGCTCGCTGTGCTGCTCCGATGACCTCCCCCGCCTTCATCCCGTTCGCGCTGCCGGACCTCACGAGCGCCGAGCTCGACGCCGTCACGGACGTCCTGCGATCGCGGTGGATCACGACCGGCCCACGCGCGAAGGAGTTCGAGGCGCGGTTCGGGGCCGCCGTGGAGGCCGCGCACTGCGTCGCGGTGAGCTCGTGCACGGCGGCGCTCCACCTCGCGCTCGAGGCCGCCCGCGTCCGGCCGGCGGACGAGGTCATCGTCCCCACGATGACGTTCGCCGCGACCGCGGAGGTGGTGCGCTACCTCGGCGCCGTCCCGGTGCTCGTCGACGTGCGCGCCTCGGACCACAACGTCGACGTGGCGGCGATCGAGCGCGCGATCACGCCGCGCACGCGGGCCATCGTACCCGTCCACTTCGGCGGCGTGCCGGCCGACATGGACGAGATCGTCGCGCTCGCGCGCTCGCGCGACCTCCCCGTCGTCGCCGACGCCGCGCACGCGTTTCCGTGCCGCTACAAGGGGCGGAACGTCGGGACGCTGGCGGACGTGACCTGCTTCTCCTTCTACGCCACGAAGACCATCACGACCGGCGAGGGCGGCGCCGTGGTGACGGGGAGTGCCGGCTGGGCGGAGCGCATGCGGCTCATGTCGCTCCACGGCATCTCGCACGATGCGTGGAAGCGCTACACGGCGGAGGGCAGCTGGTACTACGAGATCGTCGCACCAGGGTTCAAGTACAACCTCGGCGACATCGCCGCGGCGCTCGGGCTCGCCCAGCTCGCGCGCGCGGAGGCGATGTGCGCGCGCCGGGAGGCGATCGCGAGGCGCTATGACGACGCGTTCCGCGAGGACGAGGCCATCGAGCTGCTCACGTGTCCCGCGGACCGCACGAACGCCCATCACCTCTACGTGATCAAGCTCGTCCCGCCGGTGGACCGCAACCGCTTCATCGAGGAGCTGAGGGCTCGCGGGATCGGCGCATCCGTCCACTTCATCCCGCTGCACGAGCACCCGTACTACCGCGACACCTACGGGTACCTGCCCGAGAGCTTCCCCGTCGCGCACGACGCGTACACACGGTCGATCTCGCTCCCGATCTACTCGGCGATGACGGATGCGCAGGTGGACCGGGTGATCGACACGGTGCTCGAGCTCTCCGGAGCTCAGCGTCGCCGTGCTTCGTTCGGCCGTTCCGACGAGGCGCGCGCTCCCGAGGTTCGAGCGTCGGGCGCTGTTCGCGACGCCGCCGGGGCTGCCGTGCCCGTGTTGCGGCGGTAGGGGCATCGGAGGCGATCGGCGCGCAGGGCACGTCCCGCCGGAGACGGCTCCACGCGCTCGTCGCATCCCCGTCCCGGGATCCGTGGCGAGCCGATCGCCCCCTTCTGCAAGGACGCGGACCGAGCGAGCGAGCATGCGGGCCATCCAGTCGGGTCGCCATCTCGGGGAACGGCCGCGACGACGTTCGTCGCCGCGCAGCGGGCGCATACTGGACACGGTCTCGAGGCAGGAGGTGCACCATGATCCGTCCTGGAATCGAGCCGCAAGGCCAGAAGCTACGCTGGACCGCCGAGGATCTCTGCGAGAGCTACGACGAGCTCGCCGAGCTCGAGCCGCTCGCGGCGGGAGCGGCGGAGGACGTGACGGCGCCCGAGGTCGACGACCTCGAGCTCGTCGCCACGCTCGAGGCGCGCCGAGACGAGGAGTCCGCGCCCGAGGGCGACGAGATGGGCGCGGAGCCCGCGCCGGAAGTGGCCCCCGCGGACGCGGAGACGTACGTCGTGTTGCCGGAGATCGACCTGCTCTCCGGGATCGTGGAGGCCGTTCGCGCCGAGGCGGCGCCGGACGACACCAGCGAGGAGGCCGCTCCGGAGGCGGAGGCCGTCGTCGCGTGAGCGGCGCCCGCGACGGTCACCGTCGGCGCCCGTTCAGGGTGGCGCCGGGCCTGGGCGGGCTCCGGATCTCGTGACCGGGAGCCCGCCTCGGACGCGACGCCGGCTCGTGGCCGGCGCCTGCCCCGTCGCCGCTCAGTTCGACAGGTCGCGTCTCACCGACGCGTTCAGCACGGCGGTGACGAAGCTCGGGTTGTGGAGGCCCTTGCTCGCGTCGCCGTGCACCAGGAAGTAGTTCCACCCCGCCCGGACGAAGTTCCCGGTCAGCCCGTACAGCACCGCCGGCGTGGCCTGGCCGTCCTTCAACGCGCCGAGCTGGACGCCGAACGTCGACATGGTCTTCGAGCCCGCCGGCTGGCCGGAGGCGTCGACGAACGGGATGGTCACCGGGGTCGTGAGGGTGACGACCAGGCCGACCTGACCGTGGATCTCCTCGACGCCGACGGAGGAGACCGGGTTCGCGACCACGTCGACCGCGACGTTGCTCGCCGACGTGCTCGAGTACAGGTCGGTCGCCCCGTCCCACGCGCGGACGCGGATCACGCCGCCCGCGATCGCGTTCATCCTCGCCTTCGCCGCCGCGCCGAGCGCCGCGGCCAGGGAGTCGAGCTGCGCCTCGACCTGCGCCTGGATCCCCTCGCCGTCGACGTTCGAGCCGTGGCAACCGGAGCAGAGCGCCGCCCGGTCCTGGTCGAGGATCCGGAAGAGATGGCCGCTCCGCGCCGGCGCACCGTGCGCGAGATAGCCCTCCGGCTGGAGCTCCATGTGACACCCGACGCAGGTGTCCTGGACGGCGGCGTGCCGCGACGTCATCGGCAGGCTCGCGCCGAGGAAGTACGCGTTGCGGCCGGCGAAGACGTCGCCCTGACAGGCCTGGTGCGGGGCGCTGTAGCCGGTGGGGTTGCCCGCGTTGTACGGCTCGCCGTCCTCGTGGAGGTACGTGAGCGCGTCGCTGCCGGTCTGCACGCCGTTGCGGCTGTTGTGACAGCTGACGCACACCGCTCCCTTCCCGAGGCCGTGGCCCGCGAACCCCGACGGCAGGAGCGGCGTGTCGCCGTACAGCCGGAGCTGGTTCGGGTTGGTCGCATCATGCGGGTCGTGGCAGGCTGAGCAGGTGACCGGCTCCGCGTTCGCGGCGGTCACCTGGGCGAGCACCGAGGCAGGGACCGAGTTCAGCGCGACCTTGCCCTGCAGCAGCAGCCCGACGTAGAGGCCGTAGCCCTGCGCGGTGTGGCAGCGGCCGCAGCTCGCGTTGAGCCCGGTGGGCCCGGAGCCGATCGTGGTCGCGGCGGTCCGGTTCGAGTGACCCATGGCGACGCCGCTCGCGTCCGGGGCGGCGGGCGTGGCCCACTCCGAGTAGATGTGGTGCGCGCCCGAGCCGTGGCACGGCGCGCACGCCTCGGCGGCGTAGGAGACGCGCGGCGAGAGGAACGGGGTGCTGACGCCGTTCACCCACGTGAGCGTGTGGGCCACCGAGTTCTGCGGTCCATGGCAGCTCTCGCACTGGACGTTCGCGAGCCGCGCCACCGTCGGCGCCGTCGCGAGCATCTCCTCCCAGTTGGTCGAGAGGAGCGCGGTCGGGAAGGTCCAGCCCGCGGCGGTCGCCGCGTCGTCGAACCCGCCGTTGAACGCGCCGGTGTCGTAGCCGACCGAGTGGCACTCGACGCAGCTCGCCGAGTAGGACGCGCCGAGCTTGCCGTCGATGCCGCGGGTGAGCTGGGTCGCGTGGCCGGTCGAGCGCCATGGCGTGAAGACGTCGGGGGCGATGGTGCCCTGGTGGCACAGCGTGCAGTCGGACTCGACGGCGACGGTGTCCCCGCTTCCCCCGGCGATCATGCCCCGCCAGCTGCCGGCCCGGAGGATCAGCGCGCCGGCCGACTCGGAGAGGTCGTACTCGCCGGCGACGTCCGCCACGAACGACGGCGTGCGGCTGGTCGCGTCGTCGAGCGCCGCGCTCGATCCGCCGGGGACCGCCGTGAGGGACCATGCGTTGCCCGCGTCGTGGCCGCTGTTCAGGTAGACGCGCGTGCCGACCGCAACGTCGCGGAGGCCGGGTGAGACGCTCGCGGCGCTGAGCGTCAGCGACGCGCTCGCGCTCTGGCCGCGGCCGTCGAGGACGGTCACGGTCGCGATCACCTGCCCGCGCGCGTCGCCGGTGATCGGGAGCACGCCGAGCCGGTCCTCGAGCCGGTACCCGGAGACGAACTGGCCGGGGTTGCCCGGGTCCGCCCGGAAGGCGAAGGCCTCCGCGAGCGTCGGCATCGCGACCGAGCCCGTCGCGCCGGCGCCGCTCACCGCGCCGAGCGCCGGCGAGGTCGCGTTGGACCACGCGTAGGTGAGCGCGTCGCCGTTGGGATCGCTCGCCGTCGCGGTCAGCTGGACGGTCGCGCCGTACCCCACGTCGTTCCCGGGCGCGGCAATGCTGACGCTCGGGCGTCCGCTCCCGGATTCGCTCAACGTGACGGCGAGCGCGAGCGTACGCCCCGCGATGACGCCGACGGGCAGCGGGCTCGGGGAGGTGTGGAACGGTTCCTGGAACGAGACCTCCATCGGGCCCGCGACGACGGTCAGGGCGAAGCGCCCGTCGGCGCCGGTGGTGGCGGTCCCGAGGACCGCGCCCGCAGAGTCGGCCGCGGTGACCACGACGCCGCTCAGCGGGTCCCCGGCCACGCTGTCCGTGACGCTTCCCGCGAGGATCCCGGTCGTCGACGCCGGAGCGCCCGGAGCACCCGGAGCGCCCGGCTGACCCGGATCGCCCTTCGGGCCCGCGGGGCCCTTCTCGCCGGCGCAGCTCGCCAGCACGCACGCAAGCATCGCCCCGCCCCACGTCGCTCGATGGCGCTTCATGGCACCCCAGGTCCGTCCGTGTCCGTTGCGCGGGCCCGCCCCACCGGCCGCCTGGAGCTCGTGCCCCTCCCCGCTCCCGGTCACCATGCCACGCGCCAACAGGGGTGCGGCAGCCCGTCACGACGGGACGACGGCTGCAGCGCGTCCCGCATCCCTCCTGGCGCCCCCGGGTCCCCTGTTGGGGGAATCCAGGCGCGAGGCGGCACCCGATGGGGTGGATTGATCCCCTACAACAAGCCTTTTTTCCCGACCTCGCCCTGTGGTCTGAGCTTACCCGCCTGTCCCCTGATCAAGGGGCAGCGAACCAAGTCAGCCTGCAGGGGGCCGAGATACCTGAAAGGGTAGGTGTAATGAATACAGCAAAGGTTGGGATCGCAGTGCTCGCGGCCATCGCCTTCGCCTGTGGCCCTGCGGACGTCGACGAGACCAATCCCGGGACGGCCGGAGGCGCGCAGACGGTTGCCGTCTCCGTCGCGCCGGTCACGGCATCCGTCCAGCCAGACCGCCCGCTCGCACTGACCGCGTCCGTCTCGGGGACGGCCAACACCACGGTGAGCTGGTCGATCATCCAGGGAGCGGCGGGCGGCTCCGTGACCGCCGCGGGTCTCTACACGGCGCCCGGTTCGGCGGGCACGTACCAGGTCGTCGCGACGAGCAACGCGGACACGACGAAGACCGCCACGGCCACGATCACCGTGACCGCGCCGACCCCGACCCCGACTCCGACTCCGACTCCGACCCCGACTCCGACTCCGACTCCGACCCCGGGGATCCCGCCGGATGCAGTGGACATCAAGGCGTACGGCGCGAAGGGCGACGGCGTCACCGACGATACCGCGGCCATCCAGGCGGCCGCCAACACCCGGAAGCCGCTCCTCGTCACGGCCCCCGCCGTCCGCTATCGCATCACGAACGGCATCAAGATCTTCAACTCCGTGTTCGGCGACGGGTCGATGCCCGAGATCCAGCTGGAGAATCCGAGCGGTGACTGGGGCGACTCCCAGCTCCAGATCGTGAACTACACGGGCACGTCGACACTCACCGTGCGGGGGCTTCACCTGGACGGCGGGTGGACGGGCGTGGACAGCGCCGAGCACACGTCGGGTGTCCACATCGCCGGGTCGCAGAACGTCGTGGTGGAGAACAACCTGATCGAGAACCAGCGGGGCGACGGCGTCTACGTGGGCGGCGGCGCGTTCACCACCGCGCAGAGCAAGAACATCACCGTCCGCAACAACGACATCAGGAACCCGCGCCGCTGCGCCGTGGCGGTCATCCACGTGAACGGCCTGTCGATCACGGGAAACACGATGCAGAAGTCGAACTCGTACGTGACGACCATCGACGTCGAGCCGAATCCGAACGGCATCGACAATGTCTGGAACGTGACGATCGATCACAACACGTTCAACTCACCCAGCGCGGTCGCGGTGATGCTGTATCACGCCTCCGGGTGGCAGTTTCCGCCGGGCGGTCTGGGGGGCAACATCCAGATCTCGAACAACACCGGAGACGCCTCCCAGGGCGTGAGCATCACCAACAGCGGCTGGGTGAACGTGACGCAGACGAACAACACCTGGCGCTGATCGGCGCGGAGCGCTCCGCGAAGGCACCGGGCATCCCAGCGGCCGCCCGGCGATCCCACGAGGAATCGCCGGGCGGCCCTTCCTTTCCAGCACCTCCGACGCCGCCCTGATCGTGCTGCGCGTCGCCCGAGATCGACCGCGCTTCTTCGAGCACGATCGGTCTCGTGGAGCGCCACGCGTCGAGGTGCCAGCCGATCACCGTGTCGCTGTACGACCGTTCCCGACGAACGAGCTACTTCACCGTCGATGAACAGTGGGGCACGCGCTTCATCGTGGTGTGCGCCCACCTCGCGACGTCAGGCTCGCCCTTGGACGCCGCCACGTCGCCGAGGTCCGCGAGGAATCGGCACGCGCGGTCAGGACCGATCACGTACGACCTGGGTACCTGCCCCTCGAACCAGGAGATCTCGAATGCGGTATCGCTCCCGTCGCTCCTCGTGGCGTCGAACTCCGCTGCTCGCGACCTCGCGAAGCTCACGAGCGCGTCGAAGGCTTCGGGCGAGATGAAGATCTCCCACCACCAGAAGGGACCTTGGTAATCGAAGCGCACGGGCGAGCGGGTCCCGGCGCAGGCCCTGAGGTCGGCGACAGGCTTGTCTCGATTCAGCGCGACGTCGAAGACGCGCAGGCAAGCGTCCGGGGGATGCTGTGCGGGATCGTACCGGATGACGAGCGTGCCAGCGGTCAGTGGATGCTGTGCGGGAGTGTACTGGGCGACGAGCGTGCCAGCGAGGACGAGCGGTAGGAGGCTCATACGGTGCGTCGTGCGAGCTTAGCGCGGCACGCGAGCTTCTGGATGTTCTCGCCCCAGGTTGGACCGCTGATGGCTCACCCCGGGCGAAGCGGTGAGCGGCGGGCCGGCGGCGGGGCCGGCTGGGCTGCGGAGGCGCCCGCGACGGAATCGCCTCGCGGGGCCTGCCGGTGATCGGCTACCAATGCACTCGCGGCGAACCGTGAGCCTCGGGCCGCTCCGGCGCCACGGTGGCTCCTCGCAAGGGAGGGAACGTGCCCGATCGACGTCTCGTGCTCCTGCTGCTCCTGACGGCGGCCCTCGCCGCGCTCGCGGTGACGATGGCACGCGACGCCGATCCGTACGCGGACGAGCCCCGCCCGCCGGCTCCCCGGTCTGCGGCGAGGGTCGCGAACGCCGCTCCGCCGGCGGCTCCGGCTCCGGTCGCCGCGCCCCCAGCGCCGGCCGGACCGCCGCCTCCCGCCCCGGCGCCGGCCGGCGGCGACGCCGCCGAGCCCGGGGACGTCGAGGCGGCGGTGCTCTGGCCCGTCGAGCTGCGCCTCCCGGACGGCCGGCCGCGACCGGTTCCACCGGGTACCCTCGTCGCCGTCGTCGAGCGGCAGGAGGGTCGCTCCTCGGTCCGGCTCGCCGACGGCACGGAGGGCGCCCTCGCGACGTGCGCGCTCACCTACGACGCATCGGAGCGCGCCGTCGCCCGCGCCCTGGCCGGATCCCGCGCCGAGCGGGACGAGGCGAGGCGGAACCATGCGGCTGTCCTCCTCGCCCCGATGCTCGACGGGAGGCCGCCGGCGGAGCCCTCCTGCGGGCCGCCTCCGGCCGCGGCGCGCGACACGCCGTCGCCCATCGGCGCCGGTGCGACCCCCGCCCTCGTGAGCCTCGGCCTGTCGCAGCCCGGGTATCGCGACGTCGAGGCTCCACCGTCCCACGACTGGAAGGCCCTCGCGCGGAGCATCGGCGGGATCCCGGACGACGCGCCATTGCCGCCGGCGGCCCGCGCGAAGGTGCGCCGGATGGTCGAGCGCGAGGTGCTGGCGATGAACGAGGAGGTGATGTTCGTCCCGCGCCCCGCCGTCAGCTTCGACGTCCCTGCCGGCGAGCGGCGCGGCGCGTACTACGCCTTCACCACCGCGCGCCGTCCTCCAGGTGACCGAGGTCCGCCTCGAGGGCGTCGTGTACCCCACCGTCGACTGCCAGGGTTGCGACACGGCTCCTCGCCGCTACTCCGGCCGGGCGGTGGTCTCGCTGCCGGACTCGACGGGGCCCGCGATCGTCGCGTGGCTCCCGCAGCCCGCCCGGTTCGACCCGCCTTGCGCGTTGCCCAAGCGCGCGTGGACGGTGGACGGCGAGCGGATCACGATCCGGATCCCGGACGCAGGCGGAGGCACGCAGGAGGTGTCCCTCGATCGCGAGCTGGATTGGGGCAGCGGGGCGCCCATCGCGATCCGCGCGGCGTACCTGACGGCCTTCCCGGACCTCGCGCTGCGCCTCCTCGTGGTGGAGACGAATGGGAACTCGGCGTGCGAGCGCGGGCTGTTCCTCTTCCAGCTCCACGACGGCGCCGTCCGCCGCTTGGGCGGCACGGACTTCGACTGCGACGTGTGAGATCCGTACCGGCGGGCCCGGGCTGGAGCACGCCCCGGCGGGACGCCTCCCCGGGTCGAGTCGCCTCGGACGGGCCGTGGGCCGCGGGCGATCGGCCACTGGGCCCATCTTCACCGGAGTTGGCCCATGGCCGGCCGGCCGAGGCACCGGACGACGAGCGGGTACACGGCGGCGACGAGGGCGAGCTGCACTGACCTCGAGATCCGCCGGGTCCGGCCCGGGCGACCGCGCCAGGCGCGGTCGCCCGGCATCCTGCGAGAGGGAGTGAGTGGCCCCGACGTGACTCGAACACGTGGCCTACGGTTTAGGAAACCGCCGCTCTATCCACCTGAGCTACGGGGCCAGGCGGTCGCGGATATACCACGGCGACCGGCCGCAGCAGCGAAAACGCGGCGACCGGGAGCGGCGAGCGCCCCTCCCCTCACCCGGGCCGGACCGTCCCGAGCGCTTCCAGCTCCTCGCGCGCCATCCGGACGAGACGCCAGAACGGCGGCGGGTAGCCGGCCGCCGCCCGGTGCTGGTCGGCGCGGCGCTCCAGGCGCGCGCGCAGCTCCGCGTGGCGCGCCGCGTACCACGAGCTCCGGAGGCCGGCCGCCGCGCTCATCCCCTTCGGCACCGGCCCCACGGCGCCGAGGGCGTTCAGGAGGACGCTGTATCCCTTCACGACGCGGGCGAACGGGAGCTTCCACCGGTCGTACCGGAGGGGCGCGCCCGCCACGGCCGCGTCGAGCATCGCCTGCGTGACCGCGCTGTCGTAGTGGTCCTTCCGGAGGGTGTCCGGGTCGCGCCACTCCGCGACGATCCGGAGCTGGGGGTCGTACTCGAGGTCCGACGGCTCGAGCGTCTCGAAGTGGCGCACGCCGAGCGCGGCCAGCCAGCGCTGCAGGCCGGGCGAGGAGATGTGCGAGAGCCCCATCCACAGGGCGACGCCACGGCGGCGGTACCCGTCCGCAGCGACCTCCGAGCAGAACAGCCGGGTCGCGTCCTCCCGGTCCATCGCGAAGTCGTACGGGATGCGACGCGTCCGCGCGTTCTCCAGCGCCGCGGTGGCGGCGCGGTGCGGGAGCATGGGATCCGCGGCGATCGCCGGGAGGTCTGCGCGCAGCCGGAGGACCATGATCCGGAGCTTCGTGTCCCGGAGGTAGTCCTCCGGCGTCGACACGGTGACGCCGCGCTCGATGTGCGACTCCACGATGCTCACGACGCCCGTCGCCGCGTCCACGTGGACGAGCGCGATGTGGGAGAAGTTCCCCGGGAAGTCGTTCCCGCGCGCGATCAGCGCCGAGATCGGGGCGCCGCCGCGCGAGACGAGGATGTCCCCGCTGTGGACCTTCACGCCGAGGATGGAGGCGGCGGGCGTCGCCGAGGGCTCGTCGGTACCCGGCGTGAGCGCGGGTGGCGCGGCGCCGGGCGGGACCTGGAGGATCACCTCCTCGACGGCGGCCCGGCCGCCGTACAGCAGCCGGTACAGCGCCTCCCGCGTGGCGCGGTCGGCCATGCTCCAGCGCTCCGACTGCCGCTTCACCGCGTCGCGGAGCCGGACGACGGCGTCGAGGTACTCGGGGAGGCGCTCTGGGCAGGCACCGACGCGCGGACCGAGCTCGAACACCGCCTGCTCCGCCTCGGCGAGGATCGGCGCGTCGGCCGCGAAGGCGCCGCTCCGCAGGCGATCGATGCGGACCTCGAGCTCCCGGAGCCCGGCGCTCACGCCGGGCGCGACCGCCCCGCAACCCGCCCGGCGCGCGTGCGCCCAGCGCTCCTCGAGCCGATCCCAGGACGCGTCCTGGTTCCAGGCGAACGCGCGCACCGCCGGGTCCTGCGCGGGCGGGGGCGGCGGCGGCTCCGGGTCCGGCAGGAGCAGCACCCCGTAGGCCGCCGCGAGCGCGGCGAAGACCCCGCCCGCGATCCGCAGCGGTCGCCTCCCGGTCCTCGATCCCATCCGCCCCTCCCTCCCTGCGGCGGACCTTGTCACGCCGGGTGCACAGCCGGCAAGCGCTCCGTCGCGGCTCGCCCGCAGGCTCGCCGAACAGCAGGGAGGTCCGCTCCCGTACTATGTTCGTCGCCTTCCCCTCTGCTGGGCAGGAGCCATGACGACCTCCGGACCACCGACCGCCGCGCCGCGCACCCTCGTCGAGCTCCGCACGCTCATCGACGCCATCGACGAGCGGATCCTCGCGCTCCTCAACGAGCGTGCCCGCATCGCCGCGGAGGTCGGCGAGCACAAGCGCGCCGCGCAGCCCTCCGCTCCGTTCCACGTGCCCGCGCGCGAGCGGGAGATCCTGGCGCGCCTGGAGGCGCTCGCCGCCGGTCCCTTCCCGCGCGAGGCGATCCGCCCCGTCTTCCAGGAGATCATGAGCGCGTGCCTCAGCCTGGAGCGGCCGCTCCGGGTCGCGTTCCTCGGGCCCGAGGGCGCGTTCTCCCAGCAGGCGGTGAAGTACCAGTTCGGCCTCTCCGCGCACGCGCTCCCGCAGCGCTCCATCGCAGCCGTGTTCCACGCCGTCGAGGGCGGCCAGACCGACTACGGCGTCGTCCCCGTGGAGAGCGCGACGCAGGGCGTGGTGGACCCGACGCTCGACGCGTTCCTCGAGAGCGAGCTGCGGGTCGTCGCGGAGATCCTGCTCCCCCTCGAGCTCGCGCTCCTCGTCCACCACGACGTCGATCGCGCCGCCGTGAGGCGCGTCTACGCGCAGCCGGAGCTGCTCCGGCAGTGCGAGCGCTGGCTCTCGGCGAACCTGCCGCAGGCGACGCCGCTCGTGGCGTCGAGCGCGACCGAGGCCGCCCGCCTCGCGCGCGAGGACCCCGAGGGCGCGGCGATCGCGCCCGACGTCGCGGCGCGGCTGTTCGATCTGCGCATCGCCGCGGAAGGCGTGCAGGACGCCGGCGGGGACGCGACGCGCTTCTGGGTCCTCGGGCGCAAGCCGTCCACGCGCAGCGGGAAGGATCGGACCAGCCTCGTCGTCAGCGTGAAGGACGGCCCAGGCGTGCTGCTCCGGGTCCTCGAGCCGCTCGCCCGGCGCGGCGTGAACCTCACCCGCATCGAGAGCCGTCCCACCGGGCGACGGGCCTGGGAGTACGCCTTCTTCCTCGACCTCGAGGGACACGAAACCGACGAGGCGGTCGCCGCGGCGCTCGCCGACCTCCGGGCCGTGAGCGCGGGCGTGAAGCTCCTCGGGAGCTATCCCCGTGCGGAGCCCCTCGCGCGGTGAGCCCGGACCTCCGGACGGCGTTCGATCGCGTCGCTTGAATTTTCTTCAACCGTCGCCCGTTCAGTACATGTCATGAAAAGGGAGACGATGAAGTCGGAGATGGGAGCGCTGGCGCCGGCGCTCGCGGCGGCGCGTGCACGGCCGCCTCTCTCGCGGGAGGCCGAGCGGGCGCTCGCAGCGCGTGCGCGGGACGGAGACATCGCGGCGCGAGACGAGCTCGTGGCCCGGCACCTGCCGCTCGTGGTGTCGTTCGTGCGGAAGCAGGCGCGGGGGACGATCCCCCTCGACGAGCTCGTGCAGGAGGGCAACCTGGGGCTCGTTCGCGCCATCGAGAAGTTCGACCCGGACGCCGGGACGCGCTTCTCGACCTACGCCGTCTGGTGGATCCGCGCGTACGTCTGGCGGTACCTCAAGCAGGCGCGCTCGGCGGTGCGGCCTCGGAGCGGGACCGTCGCCCTCGCGGACCTCTCGCTCGACAGCCCGCTCGGCGAGGACGGGGACGTCTCGTACCTCGATCGGATCGAGGACGAGGGGCCCGGCCCGGCCGACGTGTACGCGGCCGCGGAAGGCGACCGCCAGGTCCGCGGCGCACTCGACAGGGTTCGCGGGCGCATCGGCGAGCTCGGCTGGGACATCATCCACACGCGCCTGCAGCAGGATCCGCCCGACACGCTCGAGAGGATCGGGCAGCGGTGGGGCGTGTCGCGCGAGCGGGTGCGCCAGGTCGAGACCCAGACGAAGCGGTTCCTCCGCGGCTATCTCCAGCCCGAGGCGGAGCGGCGCGCCGCCTAGGCGCGGAGGGCGATCACCTCTTCGCGATCACCTCTTCCGCCCCGGGAGCGAGCCGTGGACCCATCCGACACCGCCCGTTGTCCGCGCTGCGGGACCGGCGACCTGGACCACACGACGGAGACGCTCAACTTCCAGCTTCCGGGCTCGGCCGTGATCGCGTCCGCGGCGGTCCCCGCCCGTCGCTGCGGCCGGTGCGACGGCGTGCACGTGGACGAGGCGACCGCCGCGCGGTTTCGCCTCGCGGCGTGCTGCGCGCTCGCCGACGCCGGGGTCCGCGGCGGAGAGGCGCTCCGCGCGATGCGCAAGGCGCTCCGGCTCCGGGCCTCCGACCTCGCCCGCCTCCTCGACGTCACCCCGGAGACCATGTCGCACTGGGAGACCGGCAAGGTCCCCCCGAACCGCGCGGCGTTCGTCGCGGTCTGCGCGATGGTGCAGGACGCGGTGGACGGGAGGACGACGACGCGCGACCGGCTCGCGGTGCTGGCGGACGGACGCGTGCCACCCGGCGTCGTCCGCGTCGACCTCGGCTGACGGCGCGGCGCCCCGCCGACCTCCCGCGCGCAGCGTCTCCTCACGCCCCGACCGCGCGGACGAACCCCTCCCACCGCTCCCCGAGCCCGTCCTGCCGCGCTCGCGCCGCCACGAGCACGCGGAGCAGCTCGTCCACGGCCCCTTGCTCGGGGAGGTGGAAGCGTGCGGAGGAGGCCGGCGTGTCGCCCACGCGGATCGCGATCCGCACCGCGTCGCACCGGAACGCGTCCTCGTCGCTGCGGTCGTCGCCGACGTACACGGCGAGGCGGGTCCCCTGGCGATCGCACAGCGCGCAGATCGCGTCGCCCTTGGTCGGCGCGCCGGCGGGCACGACGTTCACCACGTCGCGCCCCGCGAACACGCGCGCGCCCTCGAGCCGCGACGTCGCGCGGAGGATGTGGCGGAGCGCGATGGGCCCGAACGGCGCCGCGCGGTGGTGGAGCGCCACGCTGAGGCGCTTGTCCTCGAGGACGACGCCGGGCTCGCTCGCGAGCGCCGCGCGGAGCGCCGGGATCCAGGCCGCGACCCGATCGGCGAGCCGCCGGTCGATGGGCCCGAAGCCTGGATCCGCACCGTGGTTTCCCACCACGGCGACGAGCGGGATGCCGCTCACGCGGGCGGCCACGTCGGCGCGGGCGCGCCCGGACACGACGGCACACGGGTAGAGCAGCGCCGTCGTACGGAGGAGCGCGCGCGTCGCCGGCGGGAGCTGCGCGTCCTCGGGGCGGGGGACGTAGGGCGCGAGCGTCCCGTCGAAGTCGAACGCGAGCATCGTGCGGTCGCGGGCGAGCGCGTCGACGACGCCGCGGGCGTCCGGGCTCAGGATCGGGATCATCGGCGCCCCCTCGCCGGCGTCACGCCGGCCGTTCCGTTCACTGCGGCGCGCCGTCCACGGCGCGCAGGCCCATCGAGAGCCGCTGCGAGAGCCGGCCGCGCTGCCGGACGCGCGCCGCGTCGGCGAGCATGTGGCCCGCCCACCGGTACACGTTCAGCTCGGCGACGACGGCGCGCATGGCGTGCATCCGCTCCGCCTGCTCCGCCGCGGTCATGCCGAGCGCGGTCGCGAGGGCCGCGCTCGCCTCCTCGAGGTCGTAGGGGTTCACGAGGAGCGCCTCGGTGAGCTCGCGCGCCGCCCCCGTGAAGCGGCTCAGGACGAGGACGCCGCGCTCGTCCTGGCGCGCTGCCACGAACTCCTTCGCGACGAGGTTCATCCCGTCGTGGAGGCTGCTCACGTAGCAGACGTCCGCGGCGCGCAGGTACCTGAACACCGCCGCGGGCTCGTGGTGCGCCCGCTCGAGCACGATCGGCCGGTACGACCCGGAGCCGAACCGCGCATTGATGCGCGCGGCGAGCCGCTCGACGCCCTCGTTCAGCGCCCGGTACTTCGCGATGAGCGTCCGGCTGGGCGCCGCGAGCTGGGCGAAGGTGAACCTGCCGGCGAGGTGCGGGAAGCGCTCGAGCGTCCGCTCCACCGCGAGGAGCCGCTCCTCGATGCCCTTGGTGTAGTCGAGCCGGTCGACGCCCACGCCGAGGAGCGCGTCGGGCCCGAGCCCCAGCTCCTGGAAGACGGCGCGCCGGCACTCCGCTGGCGGCGGCGCCGCCTCCGCCCAGCGGTTCGGCCACTCGATGGAGATCGGGTAGCTGCGGACCAGGCACTCCCGGCCGCCCTGCACGACCGCCTGCCGCTCGCGGTCGATGCGGGCCTCGAGGTAGTGGTCCACCGCGTCGATGAAGTTGTTGCAGTGCTGCTGGGTGTGGAACCCGAGGATGCTGCTCCCGAGGAGCCCCTGGAGGAGGTCGCGCTCCCAGGGGCAGATCCCGAACCGCTCCGCGTTCGGCCAGGGGATGTGCCAGAAGGTGATGATCGTGGAGCGCGGGAGCCGCTCTCGGATCATCCGGGGCGCGAGCGCGAAGTGGTAGTCCTGCACGAGCACGATCGGATCGGGCCCGGTCACCTCTTCGGCGACCGCGTCGGCGAAGCGCCGGTTCACGCGCGCGTACTGGCGGAAGTCGGCCACGCGGAACTCGGGCCGGGTGTCGGCGATGTGGCAGAGCGGCCAGAGCCCTTCGTTGGAGAAGCCGTAGTAGTAGCCGCGCTCCTCCTCGCGGGAGAGCCACACCCGGCGCAGCGCGTACGACTCCTCGCCGGGCGGGACGCGGATCCGGTCGTCGCGGTCCACCGTCTCCCGGTCCGCCGGGCCGCTGCCGTGCGCGACCCACGTGCCGGAGCACGCGCGCATGACCGGCTCGAGCGCCGTCACGAGGCCGCTCGCCGGGTGCTGCACGCGGACCGCGCCGTCCTCGCCGCGCTCGTGGATGTACGGCTCGCGGTTCGCGAGGATCACGACGCGATCGCCGTGCAGCGTCTCGCGCAGGACGCGCTGCAGCCGCTCCCGCGACCAGGGCCCTCGCTCCGCCGAGGAGCGTTCCCCCGCCACCTCCGCGAGGAGCGCGCGGAGATCCGCCAGGATCGGGCTGAACGCGCCCGGCGGCGCCTTGGCCGGCGTCGCGCCCGGGAAGCGCGCGACCGAGAGCAGGCGGCGGAGCTCGTCGGTCCAGCTCCGCCACGACGCGCGGCGCACCACGACCGTGAACACGGACGCGAGCAGCCCGAACACCGCGAATGCACCGAAGGTGAACCGGTTCATCGCGCGCTCGCGGCGCGCGAGGTAGCTCATGTCGTGCACGAGGACGAGCGTCCCGCGCACGGCGCCGTCCGCCTCGATGGCGTGCATGCTGACGTGCACCGGTCCGCCCTCGCCCGCCGCCGCGAGGTCGAGATCCACGAGCGGCGCCGTCGCCGGCGGCCGCGCCGCGCCGAGGACCTCGCAGGACCAGCGCTCGGGGAAGCCGGTCGTGCTGGCGATGGCCGAGAACGTCGGCGAGCACACCGCGGCGGCCAGGATCCGCTCGTCCCGCGCGAGGGCGTCGAGCAGGGTCGCGATCTTGCCCTGCTCGCCCGCGACGAGGTGCGCGGCGAGCGCCTGCTGGGCCCCGGCGGACGCGAGCCGCGCGCGCAGCGTCACGTCGCGGAGGAACCACGACCGCGCCGTCGTGTTCACGACCAGCGCGGCACCCCAGGCGAGGAGTGCCAGTCCCGCGAGCAACGGCAGGGTGACGCGCAGGAAGGTCCGCACTCCGGCATGTAGGCCACGTCGCCGCTGCGTCGCAACGGCCACACTCCCCGTCCGACCTCCCTGGGATCCGCGCCGCGGCGCGCGCGCCCTTTCGCGGGGCTGGACGCCCGACCCTCGCGCGATGCGGCCGCGGCGTCGTGGCGTCGATCTGCCGCAGTCGGCGGACCGCCCTCTGGTCACGCGGCTCGCGGCAACACGACCACGAACGTGGTGCCCTTGCCCGGCGCCGTCGCGACCCGGATCCGGCCGCCGTGTGCCTCGACCAGGCGCCGCACCGTGGCGAGCCCGATCCCGAGTCCGCCCGGAACGCTCGTCGCGCGGTAGAACGGCTCGAAGATGTGGGGCACGACCTCCGGCGCGATCCCCGGCCCGGTGTCCCGGACCTCGAGGCGCACCGAGAGGCCCTCCGACGCGACGTGTACCTCGACCCGCCGTTCGCGGCTCTCGCCGAGGTACCGCAGGGCGTTCTCGATGAGGTTGGAGGCGATGGCGCGAACGGCGCCCGGGCTCGCCGCCACCGACAGCCCCGGCTCGGCCAGGATCCGCAGCTCCGCGCCCGAGGCACGCGCCCTCGGCTCGATCTCCTCGCGGAGCTCCTCGAGGACCACGTGCACCGGCGTCGCGGCGCCGGCCTCGGGCACCGTCGCGGCGCGCGAGAACACGAGCAGGTCGTCGATGAGCCCCTGCAGCCGCTCCACGTTCCGCCGCCCGCGTTCGCAGGCCGCCGAGGCGACCGGCGCGCTCCGCGCGATGGTCGCGAACGAGAGGAGCACCGCCTGGAGCGGCGTCCGCAGGTCGTGGGCGACGCGGGACGCGAACGCCTCGAGGTCGGACGCGCGCTGCTCGTTCGCGACGGCCCAGCGACGGAGCGCGACGTGGGCGAGGAGGAACATCGCGAGCGCCGCGCCGCCGCCCACCAGCGCGAGGAGGACGCCGACGACCGCGAAGCGGCGCAGCGAGGCCTCGATCTCGGTGGCCGCGCGCGTGGCACGGAGCGCGTTCACGTCCTCGAGCCGCTCGAGGGCACGATCCGCGCTCTCCGCGTCGAGCAGGAAGGCGGTGAGCGCGACGTCGAAGTAAGGATCGCGCTGGACCCCCGCGACGACGGCGGCCGCGTCGCGCGCGAGCTGTGGCAGCCGCTCCTGACCGAGCGGCTGCCACAGGTGCGCCTCCTCCGGCCCGACGAGCGGGACGTACCGGTGCTCGAGAGCTCCGAGCGCGTCCACGGCGGCGGCGATCGTCGCCTCCGCCGTGCTGGCGCGGCCGTTGCGACCGGGGCCGGGCGCGTGCACCAGCGCGATCGCACCGCGCATCTGGGAGATCTGGCCTCGCATCGCAGCGAGCAGGTCGACGGCGCGCACGTACCGCTCGGAGATCTCCCGCGCCATCCGGACCTGCGGCACGAGCGAGAGCGCGACGACGAGGTTGGCGACCCCTAGGGCCGTCGCGATCGTCGCGAACGCCAGGCCCATCCAGAGGCGCAGCGAGCGCTGGCTCGGAGCGCGGTGCACCGTCCCCCTCCCCCGGCCGCCCGCCAGCCGCGACGACCCCGACGGCGAGTCTAGCTTCGCGCGTGGCCGGGCCGGGGCTTCCGGCGGGGTTCGGGCGCGCGGATGCGGCCCGGCCGCGCGGCGGCGGGCGATCGAGACGCCGGAGCACGGGTGGCCCCAGCGGGCGCGAGCCTCCGCGCCGGGCTCAGCGCAGCGAGCCGCCGACGGCGAGGACGACTGCGACGCCGTGGTACCAGTCGCCGCGCCAGGCGAACGGCGCGTAGCGCACGCCCAGATCGAGCACGGTCCCCTCCGAGACGCGCAGCGACACGCCGGCGGTCGCCTCCGGGCCGATCGCCAGCGCGAGCGGAGTCGCGCCTCCGCCTCCGGGGCCCTCGTTCGGCACCTCCGTCTGACCGCCGCCCGCGGCGGGCTGGAACAGCGGCAACCCCGCCTGCCCGCGCCCGAGCGCCTCGTCCGTGATGTTGTACGCGCCGACCTGGACGCCGGCGGAGAGGAACGGCGACAGGAGGTGGTCGCCTCCGACCGGCCGGACCACGACCTCGGGGAGAGCGAAGAAGCCGCCCCACCCGACGCGCACCACCGCGCCGCCGGTGAGGCGCAGCCCGAGCCGCGACGCCAGGAACAGGTCGACCCCGACCTCGAGCGTGGGCGCGACGCCCTCCACGCCCCCGACGCTCACGCCGCCGCCGGCCACGCGGAACACGCCGTCGAGCCGACGGTCGCCCATGTCGAGCGGATCGGATGCGGTGACGAGCGAGAGCACGACGGCGAGCGCGATCACGTGGGACCTCCCCGGGAGTCGCGCCCTTCTACTGTCAGTGCATTCGCTCCGTCAAGTGCGCCGCGTCTCCCGCGACGCCGTGTCCTTCGGCCGTCCCGCGCGCACGGGACCGGGCGGCGTGGTCACACTCGCGGTCCTCGTGGATCGGCGCCGAGCGGGTCAGGGCGCCGGCGCCGGCGGAGGCCGCGCGGCGGTCGACACCGGGACGGTCGCGCCGGGCGTCGTCGCGCCGGTGGAGATGGGCACGGCCGCGCCGGCGCCCGGGCCCACCGCCGCGCCGGACCGTTCCGGAACGGCGGGCGACGGCGTCGCCGGGAGCGGTGGGGCGAGCACGTCCGCGAGCGAGACGCCGACGTCCGCGTCGCCGGGCGCGAGGCGCTCGACGAGATCGAGCGCGGTCTGCGCGAGGTCCGCCCGGGCGGTCGCGAGGCGCGCGACGCCACGCTCGAGGCGCGACACCTCCTCGAACTGCTCCCGCGTCGCGACGCCCGCCGACGCGTGCTCGTCGAGCACGCGCGAGAGGAGCGCGTCGCGCCGCAGGGCGTCGAGCACCCGCGCGAGCTGGGCCTGGGTGTCGGCGTCGAGGCCCGCGCGGTCCACCGGCCGGAGCCCGCGGCCGTTCCCCGCCCAGATCCGGCCGGGCCGCCCGAACTCGGCCCCGTCGCCGAGCAGGTCCTCGAGCACGAGGACCGGCTGCGTGCGGACCGGGAACTCCCGCGCCATCACCTGGAACAGGAGCGCGCCGTCGGGCCGGATCCGGACGGCGGCCGCGAGGGGGCCGAACGGATAGAACGGCTCCGCCCACGCGTGGAGCGAGGCCGCGAGCCGCTCCCGCGCCGCGGCGTCGAGCACGACGGCTCCGGGCTCGCGGGGCCGCGGCGGCGGCCGCTTCAGCGTGTCGAGGAGTGGCCGGAGCTGGTCGACGCTGACGACCACGTTGAGCGCGCTGCCGGGCAGGTACGCCGCGTGGTAGATGCCGACCAGCTCGAACTCGCCGGTCCGGCAGGAGACGGCGAACACCGGCGAGCCGGAGTTGCCGGGCGAGAGGAGCGCGTCGACGACGAAGTCGTCGTGATCCCACTCGCGCTCGTCGTCGTGCTCGTACGCCGACGTGACCTTGCCTCCGGTGGTCGCGCGGAGCACGCCGAGCGGGAACCCCCGCACCGCCACCGCGTTCCGCTCGCGGAGCGCCGCGCTCCGGCCGATCCGCCACGGCATCACCGGGAGCGCCGTCTTCGCCCGGAGCACCGCCACGTCCAGCGCCGGATCCGCGACGACCCGCGCGAGCGGCACGTCGTCCCGCTCGTACGCGTCGGCCTCGTCGTCCACGATCCGGAGCTGGTCGGAGAGACGCCGGCACCCCGCCGGCACGCCCTCGACCGGATGGTCCGCGTCCGTGACGGCCGGCCACTCCGCGACGTGCTCGTTCGTGACGACGAGGGTGTCGCCACCGTCGCGGCGGTAGCCGAACCCCGTCCCGTGCGCGACGACCCGCGTGCGCGTCCGCCTGAGCGAGCCGTCGCTCGCGTAGTACGGGCACTCGTACACCGCCGACGTCCGGATGCAGTAAGTGTAGGGCGGCTGCGCCTGCTCGAACTCGCGCGCCCGGGGCGCCAGCGCCGCGAGGTCGTCGGCGTACTCGCCGCTGCAGAACGGCCCCGCCGGCGGAGGCGCCTCCGGCCCGGCAGCCGCCGCGGGCGTGGAGCGCGGATCATCCGCGCGAGCCCCGAGCGCGGCGGAGAGCGCGGCGCAGGCGGCGAGCGCGACGGCCACGGCCGGGGCAGTTGCCGGGCGCCGCCGGACCGCTCGGCGCGAGGCGAGAGGCGGGGTCACCGGGGGAAGTTGGATCCGGCGCGCCGCGGGGGAAGGCGGCCGCCCGCCCGGGCGTCCTTGCAGGGCGTGCCGAGCAGCGCCGCGAGGCCGGCGTCCGAGTCGAGGCGGGGCAGGCACAGGCAGTCGATGGACCCGTCGCGGCCGACGAGGGCCGCGGTGTGGGTGTCGCCCAGCATCGCGTATTGCTCGAGCGGGAGCGCCATCGACCGAAGGATGCGGTCGCGCGGCGCCGGCGCCCTTCGAGGCGCCGGCGCGCTCCGGACGCGACCGGACGAGCCCGCGGTCAGCGCGCGACGGCGATGGCCGGCGCGTCGGGCGACGGCGACGGTGCGGTGACGGGCGGACGCGCCTCGATCTTCTCGCCGCTCGCGAGCATCTTGAGCGACAGCCCGAGGAGCTGCGAGATGAGCTCGCCGGAGCCCGGCACGTCCAGCTTCCGGTAGATGCGCTTCCGGCGCGCCCGGATCGTCTCGGGAGAGACGTTCGCGGCGGCCGCGGAGTCCTTGCACGCGAAGCCCTGAGCCAGCCGGAGCACCTCGGCGCGCTCGGCGGGCGTCAGGTTCGTGCCCTCCAGGAACTTTGCGGCGAATGGAGCAAGGATCTCGATCTCGATATGGGGCATGGTTCTACTGGTCCTTTCGTACGGCGGGTCTCCGGTCCCCTCGGCGGAGCCTTGCTCCTCCGGTCGTCCACCGTGCGACCCACGTTAGGCACGGCCCGTCCGTGCGCCACCCCCCCCACCGGCGATTGGCCGCCTGCACCGGATGGGGTTTCCGCCTATATGGCCGGTATGTCGAAAGAAAACCCGAAGATCAGCCACGCTGTCGTTCACCGTCCGAACGACTTCGGAGTCGACCTCCCCGCCGGAAAGGACGCCGACGAGCTCGACCGCAGCGACTACCGCGTCGTCGAGATCGAGGATCCGGAGCCCGCGCGCGACGATCCCGCGCAGGCGCCGGCGCGCTGACCGGGCGGCGCGCCACGATCGCGCGCGACAGTCAGTCACACGCTCCCGGGCGGCCCTGGAGGCGTTCCGGCGTGCGCCGGTCGAGCCGCGCCAGGCTGAACCGAAGCGCGGGAGGCGTCACGAGCGTCGTCACGACCACGACGATGACGATGGCCGAGTACGCGTCCGCGCCGAGCAGGGGTCGCCCACCGAGCTTCAGCGAGAGGCCCATGTTCGCGAAGATGAGGCCGACCTCGCCGCGCGGGATCATGCCGAGCCCCACCGTCAGCCGATCGATGCCGCGACCGACCACGCCGGCGCCGCAGGCCTGCTTCCCCACGATCGCCGCGACCGTGAGCGCGCCCGCGAGCCCGAGCACCCTCGGGTCGCCGAACGCGCGCAGGTCGGTCTTCATCCCCATCAGGACGAAGAAGATCGGGACGAGGAAGGAGCCGATCGGGCGGATCAGGTCCTCGAGGCCATGCTCGCCGCGATCCACGAAGTCCTTGTAGTGCACGTCCTCGAGGACCAGCCCGGCCGCGAACGCGCCGACGATCGGCGCGAGCCCGATCGCGCCGGAGAGCCAGCTCAGCGTGAAGCAGAACGCGAGGCCGACGGCGAGGAGCACGCCCCGGGTCTGGAGGCGCGACGCCACGCGGAACATGCGCGGGGAGAGCTTCACCCCGAGGACGAGGGCGCCGACGAGGAAGAGGCTCGCCTTCGCGACGATGGCGATCACGGCCCCGGTCGAGACGGATCGCCCCGCGTCCGCGGCGACGACGGCGCCGCTGACGACCGCGAGGATCACGAGCCCGAGCACGTCGTCGATGACCGCCGCTCCGAGGATGACGCGCGCCTCCGGCCCGCGCGATCGCCCGAGATCCTGCAGCACGCGCGCGGTGATGCCGACGGAGGTGGCGGACAGCGTCGCCCCGAGGAACGCGTGGACGTACGGCCCCGCGCCGGGGATCAGGACCGCGCCCGCGCCCCAGCCGAGCCCGAACGGCACGAGCACGCCGATGACCGCGACGAGCAGCGACGAGAGGCCGACCCGGAGCATGTCCCGGACCGTGGACTCGAGCCCGACCTCGAACAGGAGCAGGAGCACGCCGAGCTTCGCGAGCACGTCCACGGCGGGATCGGCCTGGATGCCCTCGAGCGCGCCGATCCCCGCGAGGTCGAGGTTCCCGAGCACCACCCCGGCGAGCAGCTCGCCCAGGACGGGCGGCTGGCGCGCTCGCGTCGCGAGCTCGCCGCCGAGCTTCGCCGCCACGAGCACGACGGCGAGCTCGAGGACGATCCGCCCGATGGGATCCTCGTGTCCGCCCGCCTCCGCGGCGAGCGCGGGCGCGGCGAGCAGGACGGTCACGATCGCGGCGGCCGGACGGAGGCGGAGCATGCCTCCCATCTTACGGGCGGGAGCGCGCCGCCGGCGGGAATCCGGCGCGGCGCGCGAGCGCGGGCGGCGCCCTCACGACGACTCCGGGTCCGCCCAGCGCCTCCCGTCCCGCGCCAGCAGCTCCTGCGCGCCGGACGGCCCCCACGTGCCCGCGGCGTAGTTGGGGAAGTCCCGCGCCGGCAGGGTCGCCCAGACGTCGAGCACCGGCGTCACGATGCGCCAGCTCGACTCCACCATGTCCGCCCGGTGGAACAGGGTGCTGTCGCCGATCATCACGTCGTGCAGCAGCCGCTCGTACCCGGTGGCGGGCGGCACGCTGCCGAAGTCCTTGTACGAGAAGTCGAGCTTCACCGGCACGAGCTGGATCGCGGCTCCCGGCCGCTTCGCCTTGATCGAGAGGCAGATCGCCTCCTCCGGCTGGATGAGGATGTCGAGCCGGTTCGGGTCGATGCTCTCGAGGCCCGCGTCCTGGAAGAGGAGGAGCGGCGGGCGGCGGAACTGGATCGTGATCTGCGTGTCACGGCGGGCGAGGCGCTTCCCGGCGCGGACGTAGAACGGCACCCCCGCCCAGCGCCAGTTCTCGACGAGGAGCTTCCCGGCCGCGAACGTCTCCGTCTGGGAGGTGGGCGAGACCTTCGGCTCCTGCCGGTAGCCAGGGACCTTCTTCCCGCCGATGTACCCCTCGCCGTACTGGCCGCGGACCGCGTCACGCAGGACGTCCTCGGGGGACATCGTGCGGATCGCGTCGAGGACCTTCACCTTCTCGTTGCGGACCGCCTCGGCGGCGAGGGTCGACGGCGGCTCCATCGCGACGAGCGTGAGCAGCTGGAAGATGTGGTTCTGGACGATGTCGCGGAGCGCGCCGGCGGACTCGTAGTAGTCGCCCCGCCCCTCGACGCCGATGTCCTCCGCGACGGTGATCTGCACGTGGTCCACGTAGCGCCGGTTCCAGATCGGCTCGAACACGCCGTTCGCGAACCGGAACACGAGGATGTTCTGGACCGTCTCCTTCCCCAGGTAGTGGTCGATCCGGTAGACCTGCTCCTCCCGCAGGATCGACACGAGCTCGCGGTTCAGCGCCTGGGCCGACTCGAGGTCGCGCCCGAACGGCTTCTCGATGACCACGCGGCGCCAGCCGCCGTCCTCGCGGGCGAGCCCGCTCGCGCCGAGGCCGCGCACGGTGCTACCGAACTCGTCCGGAGGGACGGCGAGGTAGAAGATCGCGTTGCCGGCGGTCCCGTGCTTCTCGCGCGCGTGAGCGAGCGCCGCGCCCAGCCGCTCGAACGTCCCCGGGTCCTCGAGGTCGCCCTTCACGTAATGGATCCGCTCCACGTACTCGGCCCAGAGGGCGTCCTCCACCGGGCGGGTCGCGAACTCGCGGAGCGAGCGGGTCGCCCACTCCCGGTACGCGGCGTCGTCGAGGTCCCGGCGCGCGACGCAGATGATGGCGAAGTCCCGGGGCAGGAGCCCGTTCGCGCGCAGGTTGTAGAGGGACGGGAGGAGCTTCCGCTTCGTGAGGTCGCCCATCCCGCCGAAGACGACGAACGCGCACGGATCCCCGGGCCGCTCGCGGAAGGTGGGGCTCATCGGTCTCCTCCTCCGCTGCGCGCCGCCTCGCGGTGGCCGCCGAACTGCCGGCGCATCGCGGAGAGCAGCTTCTCGCCGAACGTGCTCGCCTGGCGGGAGCGGAACCGCGTGAACAGCGCCGCGGCGAGGACGTTCGCCGTCACCCCCTCCTCGACCGCGGCCTGCACCGTCCAGCGCCCCTCGCCCGAGTCGTCCACGGCGCCGGTGAAGCCCTCGAGGCGCGGATCGCCGGCGAGCGCCGCCGCGGAGAGGTCGAGTAGCCACGAGGCGACCACGCTGCCGCGCCGCCACAGCTCGGCGATCTCGGCCAGATCGAGCTCGTAGCGGAGCTCGTCGGGAACGCCGGGGCCGGCGGCGCCGCGCAGCACGTCGAAGCCCTCCGCGTACGCCTGCATGAGCCCGTACTCGATCCCGTTGTGGATCATCTTCACGAAGTGCCCCGCGCCGTGCGGGCCGCAGTACAGGTACCCGTCCTCAGCGCCGCCGGCGCGGGTGCGGCCCGGGGTGGGCGGCGCGGCGCCGCGGCCGGGCGCGAGGGCCCGGAAGATCGGCTCGAGCAGATCGAACGCGCTCCGGTCGCCCCCGACCATCAGGCAATAGCCGCGCTCGAGCCCCCACACCCCACCGCTCGTCCCCGCGTCGAGGTGGAGGACGCCGCGCGCCGCGAGCAGCCGCGCGCGGCGCACGTCGTCCTTGAAGTACGAGTTCCCGCCGTCGATCACGACGTCGCCCGGCGCGAGCCGTTCCGCGAGCGAGGCGACGACCTCCTCCGTTGGAGCGCCGGCCGGCACCATCACCCACACCGCGCGCGGCGGCTTCAGCCGGGCCACGAGGTCCTCGATCGACTCCGCCGCGATCACGCCCTCCGCGGCCACGGCGCGCACGACCTCCGGGTGGCGCGCCCAGCCCACGACGCGGTGCCCCGCGCGCGAGATCCGGCGCGCCATGTTCCCGCCCATCCGCCCGAGGCCGATCATCCCGAGGTCCATGCCCGATCCTCTCCTTCAGCCGTCCCGGCCCCACCGCGCCTCGAGGGCCCTGAGCTTCTCGACGCGCCGGAGGTGGCGCGCGACGCCGTCGAACCGCGCCCCGAGAAACGCCTCCGCGATCTCGAGCGCGAGCGCCTCGCCGACGACGCGCGCGCCGAGCGCGAGGACGTTCATCTGGTCGTGCTCCACGCCCTGGTGCGCCGAGTACGTGTCGTGGCACATGCCGGCGATCACGCCTGGCAGCTTGTTCGCCGCCGCGGCCACGCCCACGCCCGAGCCGCACACCACGATCCCGCGCTCGGCGGCCCCGGCCGAGAGCACCCGGGCGACCGCCACCGCGAAGTCCGGGTAGTCGCTCGGCGTCGCGTCGAACGCGCCCAGGTCCTGGACGTCGTGCCCGCGTGCGCGGAGCGCCGCCACGAGCACCTGCTTCAGCGAGAACCCGGCGTGGTCGGCCGCGACTGCGACGCGCATCCTCTCCCCTTCCGATGATGGGGCGACCGATCACGTAAGGCGGCGCCGCCGGGCGCGCCGCCGCCGGGCACGCGGCTCCCCCCGGGGGCGCGGGAGGGCGCGGACCGGACCGGGCCCCGCCCGCCGCCTCGCGGTGCGGGCGCCGCGGGCGCCGCGCTGCTCGGGCAGCGGCTGCTCGCCCCGCCGCCGCCGCGTCCGCCCGGATGGGCCGCCGCCAAGGGATGGCCCAGCGCTCCGCGTCGACGGCACTCCGGACCGTGGGAAGCTCCGCGGCGACGGGCGCCCGGAGGCCTCTCCGCATCATCGCGCGCGCTCGTCGACATGAGCGTACATCCGTGGTTTGTTCTGGGGTCACATGTTCCAGGTCAAGCAGGAGTCCCCCTTCCCACGCCTCGCGGCGCGCTGGACCGAGAAGCCGGTCGCCGACGCCGAGACGCTGGAGCTGACGCACGACGCGCTTGCCGCCGTCCGGCCGGACGACCTGCCGGAGGTGGCTCCGCTCGCGGAGCTCCTGCTCGCGCGGCTCGAGGGCCCCGACCGCGCGCACGCGCGCCGCGCGCTGTTCGCGCTGCTCGACGGGGTGCGCCGGCGGTTCTTCACCAGCCTGCTCCGGCCGGAGGACGTCGACGCCTGGCTGAAGATCCTCCTGCCGGCGATCGCCCGCGCGGACTACACGCTCGGCGAGGTGCTCCGGTCGCGGGAGGAGAGCGATCCGAAGACGGTCGCGCTCCGCGTGGTCGGGCAGGACGCCTGCGAGCTCACCGTCGCGGACCTGTCCCGGCGCTCCCGCGCCATCGCCCGCGGCGTCCTCGCCCTGGTGGACGGCGACCCGGAGGCGAAGGTCGCGATCCTCTCCGAGAACTGCCTCGAGGCGGCGCTCTGCGACCTCGCCTGCCTCTCGAACGGCATCGTCGACTTCCCGCTCCCTGCCAACGCCGTCGCCGAGCAGATCGTCTTCATGCTGAAGCACTCCGGGGCGCGCGTGCTGCTCGCCTCGGACGAGGAGCAGGTCGCGAAGGTGCTGCCGTCCCTCCCCGCGCTGCCGGAGCTCCGCGAGATCGTGGTGTTCTCGCGGTCCGCGGCGGACCGGAACGGGCTCCTCTCGCTGGACCAGATGGTGGGCCAGGGGGCCGACTTCGACGACGCGACGCGCGAGGCGCGCGCGGCGGCGGTGAAGGCGAGCGACGTCGCCACGGTGATGTACACCTCGGGCACCACCGGGAAGCCCAAGGGCATCGTCTTCACGCACGAGAACGTCGTCTCGAAGCGCCTCGCGCGCGGGTTCGCGCTGCGGGAGATCGGCGAGGGCGACGTCTTCCTCTGCTACCTGCCGCTGTACCACACGTTCGGCCGGTGGCTCGAGCTCACCGGATCGCTGTGGTGGGGCGCGACCTACGTCTTCGCGCGCTCGACCGCGCAGGCGTCGCTCCTCGAGGACTTCAAGCGGGTGAAGCCGACGGTCTTCATCTCCGTCCCGAAGAAGTGGATGGAGCTGCACGAGGCGGCGGTCTGGGAGGCGGCGTCCGACGATCCCGACGACCTCGCGGCGCACCTCCGCGTCATCACGGGCGGGCGGCTCCGCTACGGCCTTTCCGCCGCGGGCTACCTCGACCCCGTCGTCTTCCGGGCGTTCCACCGCGCCGGGACGGAGCTCTGCTCGGGCTACGGCATGACGGAGGCGACCGGCGGCATCACGATGACGCCGCCCGGCGAGTACGTGGACGGGTCGATCGGCAAGCCGCTCCCCGGCATCACCTGCCGCCGCGCCGACGACGGCGAGCTGCTCATCCGCGGCCCGTACGTGTCGCCGGGCTACTACAACCCGACGCCGGACGACCAGGCGGCGCACGAGGACGGCTGGTTCCACACGGGCGACCTCGTCTCCCTGGATGCCGACGGCCACTACCGGATCACCGGGCGGAAGAAGGAGATCTACAAGAACCGCCAGGGGCAGACGATCGCCCCGCAGCGCGTGGAGAACCTCTTCCGCGACTTCGAGGCGGTCTCCCAGGCGTTCCTGGTCGGCGATCACCGCGAGTACAACACCCTGCTCGTCTGGCCGAACCACGAGTCAGCGGCGGTGAAGGGCCGGCCGCCGGAGGAGCTCCGGGAGCTGCTCTCTTCGCTCGTCGCGAGCGCGAACCGGTTCCTCGCCCCGTTCGAGCGCGTCGTGGCGTTCCAGGTCCTCCCGCGCGCGCTGGACCTCGAGCACGGCGAGCTCACGCACAAGCTGAGCTTCAAGCGCGAGGTCGTCGAGAAGGTCTGGAAGGACGTCATCGACAAGATGTACGAGCAGAAGCACCTCGCGCTCGCCATCGACGGTTCCTTCCTCCGGATCCCGAACTGGGTGCTGCGGGAGATCGGCGTCCTCCAGCACGAGGTGTCGCTGTCCGGCGGCCTCCTCCGCGCCGGCGACCGGACGCTGCCGGTCGGGCTCGAGCCCGCGGCCCCCGGCGCGCTCCGCATCGGCGACCTCGCCTACGCGACCGAGGGCACCGTCATCGATCTCGGCGCCCTCCTCGCCCGCCCCGCGCTCTGGCTGGGAAACGAGGCCCTGCGCCGCTTCCTCGGCGACGAGGCCTTCCTCGCCCTGGTCGGCCGGCGCCGGAAGGGCGGCGGAGACCTCCGCATCGACGCGCGCGTCTGGCCGCCGCCGCCGGAGGAGCGCCTCAAGGAGATGCTCGAGACGGTCGACCGCGGCGAGGTGAGCTTCCACTCGATCCACGTGGCCGGCGAGCTGCTCCGCGCTGAGCGCCCCGAGGCGCGCCGCGCCATCAGCCACCTCCACATCGGCCTCGCCGCCGCCCAGAGCGAGCACGCCGCGCTGTGCCGCGCGCTGCTCCGGCGCGCGGCCGACGCGCAGGACGAGGACGTCCGCCGCCGCGCGTTCCGCGTGCTCCTGCCGAACGAGGACGCCGCCGAGACGCTCCCGACGCTGCGGCTCTTCGTGGACCGGATGGGCGCCATGGCGCTCCGGGACGAGGACCTGGCCGACCTCGGCGAGCGCGGCCTGACCGACGCGCAGGTCCAGGTCCTCCTCGCCCACCTCGCGTCCGACAAGGCGAACGCGCCGCCCGCCGACGCCTCCGACCGCCGCCTCCTCGTGGGCGCGATGCGCCTCCTCACCGCGACCGCGATCGCGCATCCGGTCTACTTCGCCCGCGTCCGCGTGCCCCTCGCGCGGCTCACGCTGCACGACGACGCGGAGATCTCCGCCCGCGCCGGAGAGGAGCTGGACCGCCTCCGCCGCGGGTTCTCCAACTGGATCGGCCCGAACCTCCGCCTCGCCATCGACCCGCAGACCGGCGTCGAGTACGGCTGGCGCGACGTGCTCGTCTTCGAGGACTCGGTCCCGCCGGACGGCCGCAACCACCTGCTCCAGGCCCTCGAGGACACCACCGTCGTCCGCGCCTCGGTGTTCCTCCTCGGCCGCGGCGTCCTCCTGTCGCTGGCCGACATTCCGCCGGGCGGCGCCACCGTGTCGCTCCTCGGCCGGCAGCACGGGAAGAGCGTCTACCGGCTCTCGATCCACACGCGCTCGCGCGAGGTCTTCGACGTCGCGATCAACGTCGCCGAGGACATGAACTTCGCCGAGCTGCGCCAGGAGGTGTCCTGGCTCCTCGCGGCCGGCGCGCCGCCGCCCCTGGTCGAGCAGTTCGCCGGCTACTTCGCCGAGTGGGGCATCTTCACCGAGGAGTTCATCCCCGGCGACGACGTCGAGCGGCAGGTCGCGCGGCTCGTCCGCCAGGGCGAGGCGAAGCGCCTGAAGCTGCTCTGGCCATTCCTGGTCTGGACCGCGCTCGAGGGGCACGTCCGGTTCTGGGACCGCACCGGCCGCCGCCTCGCGCTCCGCGAGCCCACCCCCGGCGCGTTCATCGTCCCGTCGCACGACTACCAGACCGGCGCGCGGCTCGTCTCGATCTCCGATCGCTCGCCCTGCAGCGCCTTCGACGAGCTCCTCGACCGGTTCCACGACGCGTTCGTCCGCCGGATCGAGGGGATGCGCCCCGAGCTCCGGGGCGAGATCGACGACGCCATCGAGCTGTCCGCCGTCGTCGAGGCGCTCGGGTACGAGCGCGGCGTGGCCCTCCTCGAGGACGTCTCGCAGACGTCGAAGCGCGCGGTCGCCATCGAGACGTTCCTCGAGCGGCTGCGCGACGGCGGCTTCACCCCGCAGCGGGTCTGGTTCGCGGCACGCCGGTACCGGCGCTGGCTCGACGTGAACCCCCAGGCCACCGTCGAGGCGCAGGGGAAGATGCTCGCGGAGCTGTGGGGCACCTACCGGATGAACGAGCTCGAGGCGGCCTGGCCGGACACGCGGGTCCGCTTCTTCCGCCGGACCGTCTTCGACGGCGCGCGCCCCGAGCTCGCGGCGGCGCTCGACCGGATCATGAACCGGGCGCGCGTCCTGCCGGCGGGAGGGCTCGACCTCGAGGAGCAGGTCGCCGCGGTGCGCTCCGCGGCGCGCCCCACGACGGAGGAGGACTACTTCCTCGCGCGCATGACGTACCGCTACCTCGCGCCGACCGACGAGGTGGCGCTCATCTCGATGCCCTCGGGCGGCCACTAC
The DNA here is from genome assembly GCF_023169945.1 of Anaeromyxobacter oryzae. GTDB lineage: Bacteria > Myxococcota > Myxococcia > Myxococcales > Anaeromyxobacteraceae > Anaeromyxobacter > Anaeromyxobacter oryzae. The sequence goes on along the minus strand of NZ_AP025591.1, from coordinate 6,071,311 downwards.
GTGACCGAGGTCGTGGTGGCGCTCACCGACGAGGCCGGCGACCGGTACACCGTGCGCGGGCCGGTCTCGCCGCGCGAGGTGGCCCGCCTCCTGCACATGTTCCACGAGTCGAACCTGCAGGTGACGTTCACCACGGAGCACGAGTTCCTGCTGTGCCTCGACCCCAAGGAGACCGTCATCGGCGGCCTGTTCTACAGGCAGGTGTCGCCGGATCGCGTGCACATGGAGAAGCTCGTGGTCGGCCGCAAGCACCGCGGCAAGGGGGTCTCGGACGGCCTCGTGCGCGAGTTCGTGCGGCGCCTCAGGGCCCGCGGCGTCCGCCGGGTCGAGACCGGCTACTTCCAGCCCGAGTACCTCCGGCGCTTCGCCTTCCGGACGGATCCCACCTCCGGTGGCCTCGTGCGTGATCTCGAGGCGGACTCCTTCCCGCTCTGGCAGCCATGACCAAGTCCACCTGGAAGCTCATCGACACCACGCTGCGCGAGGGAGAGCAGTTCGCGAAGGCCTCCTTCCGCACCGAGGACAAGCTCGAGATCGCCCGCGCGCTCGACACCTTCGGCGTCGAGTACGTCGAGGTGACGAGCCCGGCCGCGTCCCCGCAGTCGCAGCGCGACGCCGTCCAGCTCGTGAAGCTCGGCCTCGGCGCCCGCGTCATCACCCACTCGCGCTGCGTGCTCGACGACGTGCGCGCCGCGGTCGACACCGGCGTCCGCGGCATCGGCCTCCTCTTCGCGACGAGCCGCATCCTCCGCGACTCGTCCCACGGCAAGTCCACGCAGCAGATCATCGACGCGATGGGGCCGCCCATCGAGCTCGCGCTCAGGGCCGGCCTCGAGGTCCGCTTCTCCGCCGAGGACGCGTTCCGGAGCGAGACCGCCGACCTGCTCGCCGTCTACCAGGCCGCGGAGCGGATGGGGGTGCACCGGGTCGGGCTCGCGGACACGGTCGGCATCGCGACGCCGCGCCAGGTGTTCGTGCTGGTGCGCGAGATCCGCCGTGCCGTCCGGTGCGACATCGGCTTCCACGGCCACAACGACACCGGCTGCGCCATCGCCAACGCGTACGAGGCCATCAGCGCGGGCGCGACGCACGTCGACGTCTCCGTGCTCGGGATCGGGGAGCGGGTCGGGATCACGCCGCTCGGCGGGTTCATCGCGCGGATGTTCGCCGTGGAGCCCCACGCCGTCGCGGAGCGGTACCGGCTCGGGCAGCTCCGCGAGCTGGAGCGGCTCGTCTCGCGGGTGACCGGGGTGGAGATCCCCTTCAACAACTACGTCACCGGCGAGACCGCCTACTCGCACAAGGCCGGGATGCACCTCAAGGCGATGATGTCGAACCCGGGCTCGTACGAGATCATCCCGCCGGAGGCGTTCGGCCTCACGCGGCGGCTCATCCTGGGCAGCCGGCTGACCGGGCGGCACGCGATCGCCTACCGCGCGCGGGAGATGGGGATCACCTTCGGCGAGTCCGAGCTCAAGGCCATCACCCGCCGGATCAAGGAGATGGCGGACGCGGGCGAGCTCTCGGAGGAGCAGATCGACAAGGTGCTCCGGGACTGGGTCACGGCCTGACCGCCCGATCCGGCGCGGGGTGCTAGACTCCGCGCCCCGATGCTGCGCGCCCGCCTCCTCCTCCTCGCCGCCGCGGCCCTCTGGTCCACCGCCGGTGCGGCCATCAAGCTGTGCGGCCTGTCCGGGTGGCAGATCGCCGGCGCGCGCTCGCTCGTCGCGGGCGTGTTCCTGCTCTTCCTCGTCCCCGAGACGCGCCGGCTGCCGTCGCCGCGCGTCCTCCTCGTGTCCGTCGCGTACGCGTTCACCGTCGTGCTGTTCGTCGTCGCGACGAAGCTCACGACGGCGGCGAACGCGATCTTCATCCAGGACACCGCGCCGCTCTGGGTCCTCGTGCTCTCGCCGTGGCTGCTCCGCGAGCACCCGACGCGCGGCGAGCTGCTCGCCATCCCGGTCTACGGCCTCGGCCTCGGCCTGTTCTTCCTGGACGAGCTGTCGGCGGGCCAGGTCGCCGGCAACCTGGTGGCCCTCGCCTCGGGCGTCGCCTTCGCGCTCTCGATCGTCGGGCTGCGCCGGCTCCGCCACGAGGGTCCGTCGGCGCTCGTGTGGGGGAACCTCGTGGCGGCCGCCATCGCCCTGCCGCTCTGGCCCGCCGGGCCCGCGCCGCGCGCGCTCGACCTCGCGCTCGTCGCGTACCTCGGGGTGTTCCAGCTCGGGCTCGCCTACTACTGCTTCTCCCGCGGCCTCGAGCGCACGCCCGCGGTCGAGGCGTCGCTCCTCGTCCTCCTCGAGCCGGTCCTGAACCCGATCTGGACCTTCCTGCTCGCGGGCGAGCGGCCCGGGCCATGGGCGATCGCGGGCGGCGCGGTGGTGCTCGCCGCGACGGCGTGGCGGACGGTGGTGCCGGTGCTCCTCCCGCAGCGCGCCGCGGAGCCGTGAGGTGAGCGCTCAGCTCACCGCGGACGCCCGGCCGCGCCGCTCGGCGCGGCGCGCGCCGTCGCCGAAGAAGAACTCCTCGACCTCGGCGCGTCGGCCGATCGTGTCCTGGTACCCGAGGTCCATCACGCGCTGCACGTAGATGGGCTCGAAGGCGAGGTACGACAGCAGGTCCTCGCCGGCGTGCCCCGTCGCGCCGATGCCCTTCAGCAGGTACCGGAGCATCGACGGGAAGCGGTGGTACTCGTCGGCCGCGAGCTTGCCGAGATCCGCCGACGGGCGGAGCACGAGCGCCGGGATCGGGCGCAGGTCGAGGTCGCTCTTGCCGAGCTTCTCGTGCGGGATGAGCGCGAGCCCCTTGTTCACGCGCTCGAGCCGCTCGACGTCGGAGTCGAGCGAGTCGAGGAACACCGCGTTCAGGAGGACGCCCGCGATCTCGGAGAGCGGCAGGACGTCCGTCTTCTCCACGATCTCGTCCCGCGCCGTCTCCGCGGGGTTGCGCAGGTGGCGCACGCTGATGGCCACGATGCGATCGGCGCCGAGGTGGATGGCCGGGCTCATCGGGTAGATCATCCGCACGCAGCCGTCGCCGTAGAACGTCCGCTCGAGCCGGACCGGCGGGAAGAAGACCGGGATGGCCGCCGACGCCATCACGTGGTCGAGCGTGATCCGCGCCCGCACGCCGATCCGCGTGGACCGCATCCAGGGCTCGATCTCGGGCGCGCCCTCGAAGAACGTGACCCCGGCGCCGGTGTGATAGTTGGTCGCCGACAGCGCGATCCCGCGCAACCGGCCGGAGCGAAGGTGGCGGCGCATCCGGCCGAAGGGGATCTCCTTCTCGAGCATGCTCCGGAGCGGCGCCGGATCGAGGAGGAAGTTGATCCCGGGCTTCCCGATCAGGCCGCCCGCGGACAGGTCGCGGATCCACCGCGAGCCGATGGTGGCGAGCCGGAGCGCGCCCGTCTTGTAGATCCGGTCGGGCGTGAGGGTGGCCCACGTCGCGCGGAGCCGCTCGGAGGAGCGAGGGAAGTCCTCCGCGCCGGTCGCGAGCGCAAGGCCGTTGATCGCGCCGGCGCTGATCCCGGCGATGACGTCGAACGGCAGGGCGCCCGGGCCGACGATCTCGGCGAGGGCGCGGATCGCGCCCACCTGGTACGCCGCCCGGGCTCCGCCGCCCGTCAGTACGAGGCCCGTGTGGCCCACGTCTCGAACCTAGCCTCTGCGCCGCATCGCGGCACGCTGCTGCTCGTCACCGCAGCACTCGGAGCGCCGCCTTCACGTCCGGGACGGCCAGGTACAGATTCACCTTGGAGGCGCTCTTCGCGGTGCCGACGTAGGCGTACGCGACGTTGACGCCCGCGGCGCCGAGCCGGTCGGCGACGTTTCCGAGCGCGCCGGGCCGGTCCGCGATCGTCACCTCGACGACCTCGTCCTCGGTGGTCTTCCAGCCGTGCTTCGCGAAGATCCGCTTGGCCGCCGCGGGCTTGTCCACGACGACGCGGACGAACCCGCGCCCGTCCATCGCGGTCGCCATGAACGCGCGGATGCTGATGCCCTTCTCGCCGAGCGCGTCGGCCACCTGGCCGAGCATGCCCGGGCGATCCTCCACCCACGCCGAGATCTGCTTCGCCCTGGGCACGGTGACCCCTCCTTGGTGGCACGCGCACTGCTCCCGGCGGGGGAGCTGACGAACGCGTGAACGGCTTTTCCTCCCATAGGGGCCCCGGGGGCGGGCGCGCCACCGAGACGTGCAGCCGGTGTCGCCGCTCCGTCCACTACGCGAGCGCCGCGGCGAACGGGAACAGCCCGAAGGCCCCGCCGGTGTGGAGGAACACGACCCGCCGCCCCGGGAGCCCGCCCGCCTCCGCGGCGCGCGCGGCGAGCCCGAGCATTGCCTTCCCGGTGTAGACGGGATCGAGCAGCACGCCGTCCTCGCGCGCGGCCCGGCGGATGATCTCGAGGCCGGCCGCGGTCGCCTGCGCGTAGCCGGGGCCGATGAACCGGTCGTCGACGGCGATCTCCTCCGTCCGGACCTCGGGCAGCGCCGGCCAGCGGCGGCGGGCGTCGGCGCAGATGCCGGCGATGGTCGCCCGGAAATACGCCTCGTCGTTGCAGACCGCGAACCCGAGCGGATGGGCCCCGCGCCACCCGAGGAGCCGCACGCCCAGCTCGATCCCGGCCCCGGTCCCGCCGGAGCCGGCGGCGTACGCGATCGTGAGCGACCCGTCGCGCCACGCCGCCGGCAGCTGGGCCCGCAGCTCCGCCATCGCGAGGACGTACCCCAGGCTGCCGAGGGCCGACGAGCCGCCCTCGGGGATCACGTACGGCCGCCGCCCGGCGGCGCGCGCCTCGTCCGCCACGCGGGCGAGGACCTCGGTCCGGCGCCGGTACTCCTCGTGGGAGACCCAGCGGATCTCGGCCCCCGCGAGCCGGTCGAGGAGCACGTTCGCCTCGGGGGCGGGTGGATGCGCGGGGTCCACGACCCGGAGCAGCACGATCGCGCGGAGGCCGCGCTTCGCCGCCGCGAAGGCCGTCGCGCGGCAGTGGTTCGACTGGACGCCGCCGCAGGTGACGAGCGTGTCCGCCCCCTCCGCCTCCGCGGCGGCCACGAGGTACTCGAGCTTGCGCGCCTTGTTGCCGGACAGCTCGAGGCCGGTGAGGTCGTCGCGCTTGTACAGGAGCTCGAGGCCGAGCGCGGCACCCAGCCGCGGCGACGCCTCGACGGGCGTGGGGAGCCGCGCGAGCGAGACGCGTGCCGGCAGGTTCACCGCGGGGAGATCCATGCGCACCTCGGACGGTCGGACGTGATCTGGCTGCTCAGCGGTGCGCCGCGCCGGCCCGGCGAGCGGCGTCCGCGAGCACCTCGTACCGCTGGCAGCCGACGACGCGGATCGGCTCGCGGCCCGCGAGCGGGACGAAGTCGAAGGTGGGTACGCCCGTGACGCCGGCCGCGATCGCCTCCCGCCGCGCGGCCGCGACGTCGGCGAGCCGCGCGGGGTCCGAGGCCGCCGCGAGCGCCGCCTGCGGGTCGACCCCCGCCTCGCGGGCGATCCAGCGGAGGTCCTCGTCGCTCTCGATGCCCCAGCCGCGCCGCCAGTATGCATCGAAGGCGACGACGCGGAGGGAGTCGAGGCGGCCGACCTCGCGCGCGAGCCGCGCGACGGCGAGGACGCGGCGCGTCGGCGCGAGCCGGGTGGGTGGGGCGAGGTCCGGGATGCCGAACCCCTCCGCGAACGTCTTCACGTACCCGAGCATCGCGTCCGCGTTGGGCAGCCACGACGCGAGCGGGACGCCGCCCGCGGGCGTCTCGGGGTGGAGCTCGTAGCCCACCCACGTCAGCTCGAGATCGAACTCCTCCTGCAGCCTGACCAGGCTGCTGCGCTCCGCGACGAAGCAGAACGGTCAGACGAAGTCGGAGAAGAGTCGCAGCGCGGTGCTCATCGGTCCCTCTGGTAACCGGACGCGCGGGCCCGCACCACCCCTCGTCGGTCGGGACCGGTCGCTTCCGCCGCCGGTCGCGCCGCGCGCCCCCGCACAGGCCGGTGCGGCGCTCCGCCCGGAGGCGTGCTAGATCCGCACCTCCGTGCAGGCCTCCCCCTCCCGCTGCGAGCGCTGCCGCTTTCCGCCCGAGCTCTGCCTCTGCCCGCTCGTGCCGCGGCTCGACGCGCCCTGCCGCTTCCTCGTGCTGCGGCACGCGAGCGAACGGGAGCGGCTCACGAACACCGCGCGGTGGGCCGCGCTCGCGCTGCCCGGGACCGAGATCGTCGACCACGGCCTGCCCGAGGCCCCGCCCGACCTGTCCCACCTCTCCGCACCGGGTACGTTCGTCCTCTTCCCCGCCCCGGCCCCGGCGCCGCCCCCGACGGTCCCCCCGCGCCTCGTGGTCGTCCCCGACGGCACCTGGAGCCAGGCGCGCCGGATGGTGCAGCGGGTCCCCGTGCTCCGGACGCTGCCGCGCCTCGCCCTGGCCGGACCGCCGCCGGGGCAGCGCCTCCGCCGTCCGCACCGCGGCGACGGGATGTCGACCCTGGAGGCGATGGCGGGCGCCCTCGCGGTCCTCGGCGCCGGCGAGGCGGCCGAGCGCCTGCTCGCCCTCCACGCGACCGCCGTCGAGCGCGTCCTCCGGCTCAAGGGGATGCCCGACGGCATTTCGCCCGAGGCCGTCCACGCCGAGCGTTGATCGACCATGTCCTTCCGCTTCCACCCCGGCCCCCGAGATCCCGGCACCCGCGCCCGCCGCGGCGCCTTCGTGACGCGCCACGGACGCGTCGAGACGCCCGCGTTCATGCCGGTGGGCACGCGCGCCAGCGTCACCGGCCTCACGCCCGAGGACGTCGTCGCGCTCGGCGGGGAGATCATCCTCGCGAACACGTACCACCTGCTGCTCCGGCCCGGCCCGGAGGCGATGCGCCACTTCGGCGGCGTCCACCGGTTCATGGGGTGGGACGGGCCGGTCCTCACCGACTCGGGAGGCTTCCAGATCTTCTCGCTCGCGCGGGACCGGACGGTCACCGAGCAGGGCGCCCGCTTCAAGAGCTACGTCGATTCCCGGATCCACGTGCTCACGCCGGAGTCGTCCATCGCGATGCAGACCGCGATCGGCTCCGACGTGATGATGGTCCTCGACGTCTGCCTCCCGTCCACCGCGCCGGCCGCGGAGATCCGCGAGGCGATGGACCGGACCCACCGGTGGGCGCTCCGGAGCCTCGCCGCACGCGAGGACCCGGAGCAGGCGCTGTTCGCCATCGTCCAGGGCGGCCTCGACCCGGCGCTCCGCGCGGAGTCGGCCGCCTTCCTCGTGCAGCACCCGTTCGACGGGTTCGCCATCGGCGGGCTCGCGGTGGGCGACACGCGCGAGGAGCGCGGCGACGTGATGGAGCGCACGGCGGACCTCCTGCCTCCGGATCGCCCGCGCTACCTCATGGGCGTCGGGACGCCCGCGGACATCCTCGAGGCGATCGGGCGCGGCGTCGACATGTTCGACTGCGTGCTGCCCACCACGATGGCCTGGCAAGGCACCGCGTTCACGGGGACGGGCCGCGTCCGCGTCACGCGCTCGGAGTATCGCCTCTCCGACGCGCCGCTCGACCCGGCGTGCGGGTGCGCGACCTGCCGCCGCCACAGCCGCGGGTACCTGTACCACCTGCTCAAGTGCCGCGAGCCGCTCGGCCCTCGGCTCCTCTCGGTGCACAACGTCCACCACTACCTCGAGCTCATGCGGCAGGCGCGGGCCGCCATCGAGGTGGGGCGCTACGGCGCGTTCGCGCAGGAGAAGCTCGAGGCGATCGACCGGCACGAGCACGACGCGAGCGGAAGGCCTCCGGGGCGGCGGCGGGTGCCGGAGGGGATCCCGTCGGCGAGCGCCTTCGTCCCGGGCGACGGGACTGCCCCGACCCCGGACCCGGACGCGAACCCGGCTTCTCCCGTCCCCGGGTCCCCGGTCCCATGGCCCGTGGACCCTGGCCCGGGTCCAGGATCCTCGGCCACGGGCCACGGGCCACGGGAGGCGGGTCACGGGCACGAGAGCCCGGTCACGGTCACGGGCACGGGCACGGGGGAGAGCACGTCGCGCTTCCACCTGGTGCTCACCTCCCTCGGAGCCCCCGCCGTCCGCGACGCGCTCTCCGGCGAGGTCATGCACCCCGTCATCGGCCCGGCGGTCGAGTCGGAGCGCCTGTACGTGGCGCAGTCCCGCCTCCGCGATCGCCTCGCGGAGCCCGGGCCGCCGCTCGTGCTCCTCGACGTCGGCCTCGGCGCGGGATCGAACGCGCTCGCCGCGCTGCGGGCGGCGTGGGGCGCGCCGCCGGGCGGCCGCGGGCTCGAGGTCGTGAGCTTCGAGCAGGACACCGGCGCGCTCGCGCTCGCCGCGACCGACGACGGCGCGGAGCGGCTGGCGCTCGAGCAGTTCGCGCGCGACGCGGCCCGGACGCTGCTCGCGACCGGCTGTCACGAGGGGCCGCGCACGCGCTGGCGGCTCGTCCGGGGAGACGTCCTCGAGACGCTGCCCCGCGAGAAGGTCCGCGCCGACCTCGTGTTCTGGGACCCTTTCAGCCCGAAGGCGAACCCGGAGCTCTGGACGGCAGCGGCGTTCGCCGCCGCCTTCGCGCGCTCCGGGCCTCGCGCGGCGCTGTTCACCTACAGCACCGCGACGGCGACCCGCGCCGCGCTGCTCCTCGCCGGCTTCTGGGTCGGCGCCGGCGACGCGAGCGGGCCGAAGGAGCAGACCACCGCCGCGGCGACGGCCCCGGACCTCGTCGCGCGCCCGCTCGACCGGCGCTGGCTCGAGCGCCTCGAGCGCTCGAGCGCGCCGTTCCCGCCGGACGCGCCCGCGGACGCGCTCGACCGGATCCGCGCGCACCCGCAGTTCCGCTGACGGCACGCCATGGACTACGCGCCCGCGCGCTGGCTCCCCGGCGCCCACGCGATGACGGTGTTCGCGAGCGTCGCGCGCCTCGGCCCGCGTCCGCGGGCGCGGCGCGAGCGCTGGGAGCTGCCCGACGGCGACTTCCTCGACGTCGACTTCCTCGGCGCGCCGCCGCCGGACGCGCCTGCGCTCGTCATCCTGCACGGGCTCGAGGGCTCGTCGCGCGCGCCGTACGTGCGCGGCCTCGCCGGCCTCGCGCTCCGGGCCGGGCTGGCGCCGATCGCGGTGAACTTCCGCGGGTGCTCGGGGACACCGAACCGGCTCCCGCGGTTCTACCACTCGGGCGAGACCGGGGACCTCGACCACGTCGTCCGGCGCCTCGCGGCGGCGCGCCCCGGCCGCCCGATCGTCATCGGCGGCTTCTCCCTGGGCGGGAACGTCGTGGTGAAGTACCTCGGTGAGCGCGGCGACGACCTCCCGGCCGAGGTCCGCGGCGGCGCCGGCATCTCCGTCCCCTTCGACCTCGCCCGCGCGGCGCGGGCGCTCGACGCCCCGGGCTTCTGGAACCTCGTCTACCGGGAGCGGTTCCTCCGCAGGCTCCGGGCGAAGGCCCTCGCGAAGGCGCGGCGGTTCCCGGAGAGCCTCGACCCGGCGGCGATCCTCGGCGCCCGCACGTTCGCGGCCTACGACGCGGTCGTGACCGCGCGGCTGCACGGGTTCGCCTCCGCCGAGGACTACTGGACGCGCTGCTCGTCCGGGCAGTTCGTGCGCGGCGTGCGCCGCCCCCTCCTGCTCGTTGCCGCCATCGACGATCCCATCGTCCCGGGCGACAGCGTGCCGGTCGAGGCGGCGGGAGCGAATCCGGCCGTCACGCTCGTCGCGACGGAGGTCGGTGGCCACGTGGCGTTCGTCGCGGGCTCGCCGTTCTGGCCGAGCTTCTGGGCGGAGGCCCGCGCGGCGGCGTTCCTCGCGGACGCGGCGCGGCGCTGAGGCCGGGCAGCGGCGCTACCCGCCCGCGGGCGGCGCGAGCGCCGGCGACCGGACGCGGCGGAGGAGCGCGCCCGCCCCGCGCCGCGCGGCGACGATCCCGTGGTGGACGGCGAAGCTCGCGGCGAGGACCGCGAGCGCCACGGCGACGGCGTGGCCGAACGAGAGCCTCGGCCCGATCCGCCCCGCGAGCCCCGCGTGCGTCGACCAGCCGTACACGACCGGCAGGTGGAGGGCGTAGACGCCGAGCGAGGCGCGCCCGAGCGGCGCGACGCGCGCTGCCGCCGCGGCGGGCACGAGCGACAGCGCCGCGAGGAGCACGAGGATCACGCCGACCCGGAAGAGGACGAGGCGCGGGTCCGCGGGCGGCATCGCGCCGACGCCGGTCCAGAAGGTCGCGACGACGAGCGCCGCGCCCACCGCCGCCATCGCTCCGGCGCGCCGGCCCCCGCCCCCGCCGGCGAGCAGCGCGAGCGCGCCCCCCGCGAAGAAGTACGCGGCCCATGGGAAGAGCGGGAACGGCGACGTGCCGCCCGCCGCCTGTTGCAGCGCGAGCCCGAGCCCCGGCGCATGCATCGCCGACGGCGCCGGCGCGAGCGGCGCCGGCGCGCGCATCCCGAGCGACACCGCGAGCACCGCGACGAGCACGAACGCGAGGACCCGCTCGCGGCGGTCCCAGGGCAGCGCGAGCAGGCAGGCGGCCCCGAGGAGCGAGAGCGCGATCGTGTGGAGCGCGTCGAACGCGAGGAGGTGCGTCCAGGGCGCAGGCGCGCGCGCGAGGAGCCCGGGGACGTCCCACCCCGGCCAGCGAAGCGCGGCGCCGACGGCGAGGAGGAGCAGCACGCGCGGGAGGCGGCCGCGCGGGATGGCGAGCCCGGCGGCGCGGCCGCGACCGATCGCGACCGTCACCGCCCAGCCGGACACCATGAGGAAGAGCGGCGCCGTGAGGCCGCGCGCCTTCCAGTACGCCGCGACCGCCGGCGAGGCACGGACGTCCGCGGCGAGGAGCGCGTCGAGCGTGTGCCCCACCACCATCGCGAGGACGCCCAGCGCGCGGGCGGCGTCGAGCGCCGCGATGCGCGGCGCGCGGGCGAGCGCGGGCCCGGGCGGGTCGACCGCGGCGAGGTGGGAGATCGCGCCGGGAGACGAGACCGCGGCGGCGGAGCTGGGCTGCGGAGGCGACAACGCGCCGGGGTATAGCACGGCGCGGCCGCGGCGGCTGCCTCGCGAAGCCCGAGGCGGCCGCCGGGCCGCGGGTCCCACCCCGTACTACTTGAGGCCGCCCTTCACGTACTTCGCGAGCGACTCGATCTGGGCGTCCGTGAGCTTGCCCTTGAACGCGGGCATCTTGCCCTGGCCGTTCGAGATGTCCTTCACGAGGTCCTCGTGCGAGAGCTTCAAGGCCGTGAGGTCCTTCGCGCCCATCTTCTGGCCGGCGGGGGTCCCCTTCCCGTCCTTGCCGTGGCAGACGGCGCACTTCTGCGAGAAGAGCGCCGGGGCCTCGTCGGCGCGGGCGACGGCGGCGGTGGCGAGCAGGGCGAGAGCGAGGGCGAGGCGCTTCATGGTGATCTCCAGTCGAGGTGCGAGTGGACCTACGGGGACGGAGCCCCGGCGACCGCCGCCGGGGGCGCAGCGTGGGCGCGCTCGGGCGCCCGGAACGTTCCGACGAGGATCGGCACCGCGATCTTCACGAGCAACGTGAACACGAGGAACCCGATCCCGAACACGCCGAGGGCGATGGCCCACTCGGTGCCGGTCGGCGTGTACTCGTAGATCTGCCCCAGCGTGGACGGCGTGAAGCCCGGGATGATGAGGCCCATCCCCTTCTCGATGTAGACGCCCGCCCAGATGAGGAGGCAGCCGAGGTTCAGGGTCCGGTAGTCCTTCCGCGTGCGCGGCACGAGGAACAGCCCGAACGCCGCGACGCTGCAGACGAGCGAGATCCAGGCGTAGCGCACGAGCGCCGTGTGCGGCGCGCCCGTCACGTCGTGGAGCCCGCCCCAGAGGTACTGCGTGTAGGCGAGGTGCTCGGTGGCGGAGTAGTACTCCTTGAACAGCTCCGCGCCGAGCAGGAACAGGTTCAGGAACATCGCGTAGCTCATGAGCTCCGCGATCTTCCAGATCGCCTCGTCCTTGATCGGGAAGTCGTTCGTCCGGCGGAGGATCTGGAACAGGATGATCATCACCGCCGGCCCGGAGCAGAACGCGGAAGCGATGAAGCGCGGCGCGAGGATCGACGCGTTCCAGTACGGGCGCGCGGCCATGCCGTTGTAGAGGAACGCCGTGACCGTGTGCGTGGAGATCGAGATCGGGATCGAGAGCAGGACCAGCGGGAGGAAGATCTTCTTCGCATACGACTCGCCCCGGTAGGTCTTGTAGAGCAGGTACAGGACGAGGGCGAGGTTCACGAAGAGATACGTGTGGAGCACGAGCGCGTCCCACGTCAGCATCGACCTGGGGAAGTTCGGCGTCCCGAAGAACGGCATGATGTGGAGGAACCGGTCCGGGCGCCCCATGTCCACAAGGATGAAGAGGAGGCACATGGTGAGCGCGCTGATCGCGAGCAGCTCGCCGAGGACCACGACCTCCTTGAGCGGCTTCCACCCGTAGACGTACGCAGGGATGACGAGCAGCACCGCGGCGGCCGCGACGCCCACGAGGAACGTGAAGTTCCCGATGTAGAAGGCCCACGACACGTCGTCGCGCATGTTGGTCGCGATGAGGCCGGTCGCGGCCTGCCGGACGTAGGCGACCCCGCCGACCCCGATCGCCAGGAGCAGGAACACGATCCACGCCTTGTACGCGCGACCGCCGATGAGCACCTGGCGGATGCAGCCTCTCCCGAACTCGACGATCCCGGACATCGGCGCCTCGCTAGGTCGCGTAGAAGTAGTAGAACTGCGGGTGCGTGGCGAGCTCCTCCTTGAAGACGAAGACGCGCTTCGTCTCCATCACCCTGCGGATCTCGCTCTCCGGGTCGAGCAGGTTCCCGAACTTCCGGGCGCCGACGGGGCAGACCTCGACGCACGCCGGGTAGCGCCCGGCCCGCGTCCGCTGGATGCAGAAGGTGCACTTCTCGACGACGCCCTTCGGCCGGGGGCGGTTCCCGAGGTAGTGCTGCTCGGGGTTCAGCTCCTCCGGCGGCAGGTTCGGCTGCGCCCAGTTGAAGTGCCGCGCGCCGTAGGGGCACGCCGACATGCAGCAGCGGCACCCGATGCACCAGTCGTAGTCGACGACGACGATGCCGTCCTTCTCCTTCCACGTCGCCTGGGTCGGGCAGGCCTTCACGCAGGGCGGGTTCCGGCACTGCTGGCACTGCACCGGGAAGTAGAACTTCCCCGGCCGCGGCACCGCGTCGGCCTCGTAGTAGAGGTTCGCGTGCGCGAGGTCCACGCCGCGGTCCTTCTCCATCTCGAGCACCTGGATCCAGTGGATCTGCGGGTTCTTCCGCGACTGGTTGTTCTCCTTCACGCACGCGTACACGCACCGGCGGCAGCCGACGCAGCGCGAGATGTCGAGGCCGTACCCGAACTCGACGCCGGGGCGCGGCCCCTCCGCGGAGACGTGCGTCCCCTTCCCGAACCGCTGCTGGTTCCGCTTCTCGACCTTCGCGAGCACCTTCTTCAGCTCGTCCGGCGACAGCTCGCGGAAGTGCTTGCGGAGGAAGTCCTCCATGTCCGGCGCGCCGCTGCACGCGAGCGCGGAGACCGCGACGCCGGCCGCCGCCGTCCGGAGGAAGGCGCGGCGGGCGGGGTCGATCGGGCCGTCGCCGACGGCGGCCTCTGCCGCCGGCCGGGGATCGACGTCGCCGGTGGATGCGCCGAGCACGGGCAGGCTCCTCTTCGGGCTCATCGGCGCTGCTCCTCCGGCCGGACCGGCCGCGGTTCGGGCTTGATGAACGTGAGCGTCGGGGCGACGGTCTTCTTCCCGTCCGCGACCACCTCCTGCACGCCCTTGAAGCGGGGCGAGTGCGGGTTGTGGCAGTTCACGCACAGGAAGTACGTCTTCTGGCCGTCCCAGTGGCCGATCCTCTTGCCGTGGATGCCGGCGCGCCAGTCGCGGTACTTGTCCCCGTGGCACTGCCCGCAGAGCCGGTAGGACTCGGTGAAGGGCACGGTGGCGCCGCTCGCGAGGCGGAGGACGTCGCGGTTCTGCAGGTCGTGGCAATCGAGGCACCAGCGGTCCGGGGTGCCGTGCGCGAAGACCGACTGCTGCTCGTCGTGGAACCCGAGCTCGCGCCGGGTCGCGTTCTTCTCCATGCTCTCGTGGCACGCGGAGCACGGGTAGATGCCCTCCGAGAACGGGGGAGCCTCCGCCTCGACCAGGGCCTCCGGCTTCCGCTCCGGCCTCGCGTCAGCCTTCATGGCCGGCGGCCCTTTCGGCGCCTCCGCGCGGGCGGCTGCGGCGACGACGAGGACTGCGAGCGCGGCGGCCGTCGACCAGGGCATCCAGCGATGGAGCATTCGCGGCTCCCTCCTATGGCCGCGAAGCTACGCCGGGCTTGACCGAGGTCAGTTGACGCAAATCAACCCTTACAGGGACTCACTTGGGTCGCCCTTGCCCGCCGAGAACCCCAGGCGCTGCTGCCGTTTCCACTGTCCGTGGGCGCGGCCGCGCGACGCGAGCCGATCGAGGAGCGCGCCGGTCTCCGGATCGATCCGTCCCGGCCCGGCTGCCTCCCAGGGGGTCCCCGGAAGCGGCATGAAGGCGTGCGCGTGGACGCGGGCTCCGCCGTCCGCGAGCTCGCGGAGGAGCGCGCGGGTGTCGGCCCGGTCGTCGCCGGTCTCGCCGGGGAGCCCGAACACGAAGTCGACGCTGACGGTGAAGCCCGCGTCGCGCGCGAGCGCGACCGCGCGCCGGACGTCCTCGACGCCGTGCCCGCGGCCCATCTCTGCGAGGAGCCGCTCCGAGCCGGACTGCGCGCCGACGATGACCGCGTCGTTGTCGCAGTAGCGCCGCACGAGCGCGAGCGCGCGCTCCGACACGTGCTCGGGCCTGAGCTCGGACGGGAAGCTGCCGAAGAAGAGGCGCCGCGCCGGCCCCGCCTCCTCGCGCGCCGTCGCGAGCAGCGCCTCGATGGCCTCGAGATCGCACCCCGCGCCCGGCGATCCCCAGGACAGCGCCGACGGCGTGAGGAAGCGGACGTCCCGGGCGTCGAGCCGGGCGTGGAAGCGGACCCAGCGGCGGACGCTCTCGAGCGAGCGGTGGCGGAACCGCGCGCGGAAGAGGAACGGTGTCTGGCAGAAGCGGCAGGCCCAAACGCAGCCGCGGGTGATCTCGAGGGGGCCGATGCGCCCTGCGCGAGGCGCGCACGGCGGGACGGCGTCGAGGTCCACCGGCGCGGCGCGCCCGCTGGTCCGGACGCGGTCGCCCTCGCGCCAGGCGAGCCCGGGGACCGTCCCGGGCGCGCGACCCTCGGCCACCGCGGCGAGCAGCGCCGGGAGCGTCGCCTCCCCTTCCCCGATCGCGGCGAGGTCGAATCCGGCCGCGAGCGTGCCCTCCGGATCGGCGCTCGCGTGGGGGCCGCCGGCGACGTGCAGCGCGTCGAGCCCGGCGGTCCCGGCCCGGACCCGGGCCAGCTCCGCGGCGACCTCCGGGAAGCTCGCGCTGTAGAAGGACCACCCGACGACCGGTCTCCGCCCCGTGGCCGCGTGCCGGCGGATGACGGCGACGAGCGCGTCCGGGCCCTCCGCCCGCTCGACGGGGACGTGCGCCGTCGCCGGGTCGGTCTCGACGGCGCCGAGCAGCACGTCGAGCGCGAGCCGGGCGATCCTGCGGTAGTGGAGGACGAGGGAGACCACGAGCCGGGAGCGTAGACGCGAGCGCGGGCGGGCCGCAAACCGGCGCCGTCGTCGAGCCCGCAGCGCCGGCGGGGCGGTCGAGAGGAGCTACGTCGGCTCGCCGGAGAGGATCTCCCGCGCGACCCGCTCCGGGTCCTCGGAGCCGAGCCCGAGCGCCGCGAGCTGGCCGTCGAGCAGCAGGCCCGACAGGCCGTGGACGATCGCCCACGCGGCGGCCGCCCTGCGACGGACGGCAGCCTCGTCGAGCCCCGGTGCGCTCGCGCGCACGCCGTCGAGGAGGACCCCGAGCGCTCGATCGCTCGCCGCGCCGAGTGCGTCGTCGGCACGCCGGCCCCGGGCCACCTCCGCTCCGAACATGAGCCGGAACAGCGCGGGGTGCTCGGCGGCGAACCGCACGTACGCGACGCCGACCTCGAGGAAGCCGCGCTCGGGGGGCGCCCGCTGCCCCGCCGACGCCAGCGCCGCCGCGAAGCGGTCGAACCCGCGCGCCGCGAGCGCCCGCAGGAGCGCCTCCCGATCGTCGAAGTGATGGTAGGCCGCCGTGTGGGTCACGTGCGCGGCGCGGGCGATCGCCCGGAGCGCGAGCGCGCCTGCGCCCTTGCGCTCGAGGAGGCGCTCGGCGGCGTCGAGGAGCGCGTCGCGCAGGTTCCCGTGGTGGTAGGGCCGCGGATGGGTCGGCATCGGGCGGAGCATGCCACTCGATCTTGCCAACGGCAACATCGCGCGCTAGCCTCATCTTGCCATCGGTAAGATTGGAGGTCACATGGACCGGACGGCCGAGACGTTCGACGCGATCGTGGTGGGCTCGGGCATCGGAGGCCTCGCCGCGGCGACGCTCCTCGCCCGCGTCGGCGGGAAGCGCGTGCTCGTCCTCGAGCGGCACTTCAAGCCGGGCGGGTTCACGCACACGTTCCGCCGCCGCGCGTGGGCCTGGGACGTCGGCGTCCACTACGTGGGCGGCATGGGCGAGGGCGAGCCGGCGCGGCGGCTGTTCGATCTCGCGTCGGGCGGCGCGCTCGGGTGGCAGCGGATGCCGTCGCCGTTCGAGCGGTTCGAGTACCCCGGGTTCGCGCTGGACGTCCCGGACGGCGAGGACGAGTACCGCCGCGCGCTCCAGGACGCATTCCCCGCCGAGCGCGACGCGATCGATCGGTGGTTCCGGGAGCTGCGGCGGGCGGCGGCGTGGGCGGGGCGGTACTTCCTCGGGCGCGCCCTGCCCCGTCCGGCGTCGGCGCTCCTCGCCCTGCCCGGGCGCGCCGCGGCGCTCCGCACCACCGGCGAGGTCGTGGCGCAGACGTTCCGCGATCCGCTGCTCCGGGCCGTCGTCGCGTCGCAGTGGGCCGACTACGGCCTCCCGCCGTCCCGCAGCGCGTTCGCGATGCACGCCGTCGTCGCGACGCACTACCTCGGCGGCGCCTGGTACCCGGCGGGCGGCGCGGGCTCGATGGCGCGCACCCTCCTCGCCGGCGTCGAGGCCGCGGGCGGGAGCTGCCGCGTGAACCACGAGGTCGTGTCGATCGAGGTCGAGGGCGGGCGGGTCGCGGGCGTGTCCGCGCTCGCCACCGAGGGCGGGCGGCAGCGTGAGGTGACCTTCCGCGCGCCGGTCGTGATCTCGGACGCGGGCATCGCGGCGACCTACGGGCGCCTCCTCGCGCGCGGGGGCCCGCGGAGCGCCGCCGGCGGCGGCACGTCGTCCGTCACGCTCTACCTCGGGCTGAAGGAGAGCCCGGCACGGCTCGGCTTCCGGGGCGAGAACCACTGGATGTTCGAGGTCGCGGATCACGACGCGATCTGGGACGCGCGCGACGAGCTCCTCCGCGGCCGCGCGACCGCGGCGTACCTCTCGTTCCCCTCCCTCAAGGACCCGCTCGCGCGAGCGCACACCGCCGAGGTGCTGGCGATGGTGGACGGGAGCGCGTTCGCGCGGTGGCGCGACCGGCCGTGGCTGCACCGCGGCGAGGAGTACGAGGCGCTGAAGGCGCGCATGGCGACGGCGCTGCTCGACCTCGTGGAGCGGCGGCACCCCGGCTTCCGGGACCTGGTCGCCTACCAGGAGGTCTCGACCCCCGTCACCGTCGAGCACTTCACCGGTCACGCGGGCGGCCGGATCTACGGCGCCCCCGCCACGCCCGAGCGCTTCCGGGACCCGGCTCACGGCGTCCGGACGCCGGTGCGAGGCCTGTTCCTCGCGGGCGCGGACGCGGCGTCGCTCGGCGTCGTCGGCGCGTTCATGGGCGGCGCGCTCGCGGCGGGCGCCGCGATGGGCCCGCTCGGCGTGGGGCGGATCTTCTCGGCCGCGTCGCGGGTGGCAACGGCCGAGCCGGAGCGGGCGCGTGCCGCGGCGTAGGTCGGGGCGGGCCGGGGGGCGCGGCGAGGTGCGCCCGCCGCTCCCGCCGGGGGGAGCGCCCGGCTCCGCGGGACCGCTGCGGGTGCTCGGCGGGGTCGTGGCGGCGCGCGTGGACGCCCCGCGCGCCGCGTCTCACCCGCGGCGCCGGAGCCAGATGCTCCCGCGGGTGTTCTCGAGGCAGAGCGGCAGGTGCTGCTCGAAGTAGGCCGGGGTGGAAGCGCGGTCCGTCTCGGCCGCGCCGGCCACGACGTCCAGCGCGAGCCGGGCGATCTTGCGGTAGTTGCCGCAAACCGGTCCTTTGAAGCGCGAGGGAGTTCATGGGCGCCTGGGGCGGCCGCCCGGCGGAGCGCAGGACCTCGAGGACGCGGCGTCGTGCGGCCGGCAGCGCCGTCCCGAACTCGCGGGACGTGCCGCCGGCGAGACCGGTTGGCGAGGCAACCACCTCCGCGCGGAAACCGAGGCGCGCACGCGACCCGCGACGCACCCGCGACCCGGGGACAACTCCCAGCCCGAGGACGTGGGATGGCCGGGAGGACGGCGTCGGGAGACGATGCGCCCCTCCACGCTGCTCGCCGTCCAGGCCCGTCGCGATCCGCGCGGATCCGGGAGCAGCGCGGATCGTGGTGTCCCAACGAAGTCCCGGCGCGCCGCCCGGCGGCCGCCGGCTCACCGCCGGTTCGTGGATGGCGTCACCCTGCGCGCCCGGGCCTCCGGCGACGCGGGATCGAGGGGGAGATGATCCACCGGAAGAGCTGGGGCGCCCTCGCGCTCCTCGCGATCACGGCGGCGTGCAGCAAGACGGGCGTCTCGGGCGACGGCGCGCGCAAGGGCGTCTCCGAGGGAACGTTCCGGGTGCTGGTCCAGAACGGCCAGACCAGCGCCGCGCTCCAGATCCAGGGCGGCCGCGTCTACACGGACGACGGGCAGCTCGACTGCGGCGTCGACGATGCCGGGAACCGGCTCGGCCTGTGCGCCGCCGAGTTCCCCTCGCCCGCGACCGTCGTCCTGCACGCCGCGCCGAGCGGCGCGGACTCGAGCCTCAGCCCCGCGAGGCCGTTCACGTTCCTGGGCTGGGCGGGCGACTGCAGCGGCGAGGGCGACTGCACGCTGTCGGGCCGCGCCGACCGGTACGTGGTCGCGACCTTCGGCGCGGTGCGCTCCGGCCATCCGAACTTCACCGATCCGGCGGTGCACGGCCCGGCGTGGACCGCGTACGCGGAGCGCGCGCCGGGCGCGCTGGACTGCCGGAGCTGCCACGGCGCGCATCTCCAGGGCCAGGGGATCGCCGGGGCCTGCACGAGCTGTCACCCGTGGCCGCTCGCGTCGAGCGGTGCCCTGTCGTGGGACCAGGGCCGGTGGGACGAGCTGAGCTGGCGATAGCGGACGCGACTTTCGACCGACCGGCCGAACCGTTTCAGGGCGGGTGACCCGGCGAGGGCGGACGACGTCAACGCCAACTTCGACTACCTGGCGGACCAGATCACGACCGGGCGCCTCGTGTGGCGCGGGACGTGGAACTCGACGACGACGTACTCGATGAACGACGTCATCGAGTACAACGGCTCGACGTACGTCTCGGTGAGCAGCAACACCAACACGCCGCCGCAGGGGAGCCCGGCGTGGAACCTGCTCGTCCAGCGCGGCGCGACCGGCCCGGCCGGCGCCGACGGCGCGGAAGGGCCGGCCGGCCCGGCCGGTGCGACGGGCCCGCAGGGTCCGAAGGGCGACGCGGGTCCCGCCGGTCCGACGGGTCCCACGGGTCCGCAGGGCTCCGCCGGCGCCAAGGGCGACCCGGGCCCGGTCGGCCCGCAAGGTTTCGTCGGCCCGCAGGGACCTCAGGGGTTGCAGGGCGCGAAGGGGGACACCGGCGCGACCGGTCCGCAGGGGCCCGCCGGCGCCAAGGGCGACCCGGGCCCGGTCGGCCCGCAAGGTCCCGTCGGTCCGCAGGGACCTCAGGGGTTGCAGGGCGCGAAGGGGGACACCGGCGCGACCGGTCCGCAGGGGCCCGCCGGCGCCAAGGGCGACCCGGGCCCGGTCGGCCCGCAAGGTCCCGTCGGTCCGCAGGGATCTCAGGGGTTGCAGGGCGCGAAGGGCGACACCGGCGCGACCGGTCCGCAGGGCCCTCAGGGTGCGCCCGGTGCCGCCGGTCCGCAGGGGCCGGTCGGCGCCACGGGTCCGCAAGGGCCGACGGGTACGCTCGGCGCGCCGCTCTCGATGACGACGACCGCGTCGTGCACGGAGTCCCTCGTCGCATACGGCGTCAGCGGCTGCGCTTCGGGCAACCCGTCCGTCTCGCTGCCCTCGACGAGCACGAGCACGCGGGTCCTCGTCATCGTGACCGCGCACCTGACCGTGAACGGCAGCAGCACGACCGGGTTCGCGAGCGTGTCGGTCGACGGGGCCACGGCGCTCGACGAGCGCGGCGTCGCCGGCGGCGTCACCGCGAACGGCGGCTCGCCGACCGAGATCCAGCAGGCGAGCACGGTGACGCCGATGACGATCTCGCCGGGCGCTCACACCTTCACGATGCAGTACAAAGTCAGCGCGAACTCCTGCACCTACAAGAACAGGACGATCGCCGTCGTCCCGCTGGATTGATCGCCCGATCGGCGCCTCAGAACGTTCCCCGTGCCAGCAGATCCCGCATCGAGATCGTCCCCAGCAACCGCTTCTCCCCATCGACGACCGGCAGCCGCTCCAGGTCCCCGACCCCGAACCTCGCCGCCACCTCGGCGACCGTCATCGAGGTCGTGACCGGCTCGACCTCGCGGTCGACGACGTCCGCCGCGACGATCATCCCGAGGTCCGCCTGGTCCGAGATGGTGCCCTTCAGCGCGTCGAGCTGGATGACGCCGAGCAGCCTGCCCTCGTCGTCGGTGACGTACAGGTCGTGCCCGGGCGCGAGGCTGAGGAGCTTCTTCACGAGGGCCTCGAACGGCATGGCGGGCGGCACCCGCTCCGCGTCCGGGTGGACGAGCGCCGTCACCGACATGGCCCGGAGCCACCCCGGCCGCGGCAGCTCGGGGAGCGCCGTGCCGCGCCGCCGGAGCGGTGCGGTGTAGAGCGAGTCCGGCTCGATGGCGCGGCTCGTGCCGGCCGCGACCGCGGCGCAGAGCATGAGCGGGAGGATCACGCCGTAGTCGCCGGTCATCTCGAACAGGATCAGCACCGAGGAGACCGCGGCGTGCGTCGTCCCGGCGAGCACGCCCGCCATCCCGACGAGCGCGAGGGCGCCGGGCGGGGCGAGCCCGGGGAAGAAGTGCGAGAGCAGCTGGCCCGCGGCGCCGCCGATCGCCGCGCCGAAGAAGAGCGAGGGCGTGAAGAGCCCGCCCGGCACGCCCGTCCCGGCGCACAGCGCGGTCGCGCCGAGCTTCAGCAGCGGCAGCACGAGGAGCAGCTCGAGCGGCACCGCGCCGAGGAGCATCTGGTGGACGGTGTCGAAGCCGTTCCCGAGCAGCTCCGGGAACCGGATCGCGAGGGTGCCCACCGTGGCGAGCCCCAGCACCGGCAGGAACGGCTGCGTCCACCGCGGCAGCCGCTCGAACCGGACCTCCACCCAGCCCATGACGCGGACGTAGATCGCCGAGGACAGCCCCAGCACCGGCGCGAGCGCGAGCCCGAGGAACAGCTCGCGGACGTCGAGGAGCGCGTACTCAGGGATCACGTAAGCGGTGTGCGCGAGGGGGAGCGTGCGCGCGGTGGCCGTGGCGACCACGCACGCGACGACGATGGGCCCGAGCAGCTCGAGCGCGAAGCTGCCGAGCAGCACCTCGAGCCCGAAGAGCGCGCCGCCGATGGGCACGTCGTAGGCCGCGGCGATCCCGGACGCCGCCCCGCAGGCGACGAGCACGCGGGTCTGCCGCTCCGTCAGCCGCAGGCGCTCCGCGAGCCACGAGCCCGCCGCCGCGCCGGTCTGGACGAGGGCGCCCTCGCGGCCGAGCGACGCGCCCGAGCCCACGGACACGATGGACAGGAAGCCGCGGAGCAGCGTCCGCCCGAGCAGCAAGCCCCGCCCGCGATGCCAGATCGCCTCGATGATCCGCGCCGTCCCGTGCCCGCCGCGCAGCTGCGGCCAGAGCAGCATCGAGAGCGAGACGAGGACACCCGCGCCCGCCGGGACGAGGACGCGCCGGAGCGGGGAGGCCATGGCGACCGCTCCCACGAACCGCTCGGCGGGCGGCCAGGCGACCCGCTGCACGACCGAGAGGAGCCACAGGAGGACGCCGGAGCCGAGCCCCGAGAGGAAGCCGGTGGCGATGACCAGGAACCAGAACCGCTGCGCCGCGGCCGGGAGGACGCGCAGGAAGTCGCGGAGCGACCCGAAGAACAGCGGCGGCGAGGTGCCGCCGTCGAGGGGGCCTCGCTCGATCTGGGGCTCCGCTCCGTTCACGCCGCGCGCGCTCCCAGACGGAGGCGTCCCGCGCCGCCTCCCTCCGGCGTGCGGGCGCCCGGCGGGGCGTACGGTCGAGCGAGCGCGACCCGCGCGGCGGCCTCCCTCGGCAAGGTGGGAACGGCCGCGGACCGGCGCACCGGGCCGGCGCGGGGCGGCGCGCGCCTACCCCGGGGCGACGCCCTCGGCTGCGGCACGCCGGCCGCCACGGACGAGGAACACCATCGCAAGGAGGAAGGCGATGCCGGCGAACGTGAGCACCGCGTCGGTGAGGAGGACGCCGCGCGCGGGCTCGACCGCGAGCCACCGCGCGACACGCGACCCGACGGACCCGTCGAGCTGGGTCACGTAGCTGATGGCGAGGTTCGCCGACGCGTTGAAGAGCGCGTACTTCGTCGCGGTGGCGGCCGACAGCCCCACCATCTCGAGCACCATCCCGGCCCACGTCGCGAACGCGATGCCGCCCGCGAAGAGGTAGGTGAACGTCCCCCACAGGTACGTCCACGGGGTCATCGGCGCGAAGGCCATCGCGACCGCGCACAGGGCGGTGATCCCGCCGGAGAGCGCGTAGGCGAGCCGCCGGCTCATCCGGTCGGCGAGGACGCCCCCGAGGAGCGCGCCGACGGCGGACGCGATGCCGCCGCCGAGGCCGTTCGCGAGCGACACCATGTCCGCGTCCGCGTGGTACTGCGTCGCGATCCCGGTGAAGAGGTTCGACATCGCCTGACAGCCCACCGGCGCGAGGCAGATGAGCAGCCCGGTGAAGCCCTCGCGGCTCGTGATGGTGGCCCACAGGTCCTTCAGCATCGCGCGGAGGTGCAGCGCGGTCGCGCGGCCGAGGCTCCCGGCGCGGCGCACGGCCTCGTCCACGAGCCGCGGCTCGACGATGCGCAGCGCCACGCCGGCGCTCGCGACGACGATCACCGCCATCGTGAGGCTCGCGGCCCGCGGCGACACCCGATCCGCCACGAGGATCGCGAGGGCGCCGAGGAGCCCGGTCGAGCCGACGTTCGAGGCCATGGCGAAGCCGCCCACCTTCCCCTTGTCCGAGAGGCGCGTCGTGGTCGCCATGAGCGCGTTGTTGGCGGCGTGCCCGGTCGTCGCGACCGCCTGGAGGACGGTGAGGAGGACCGCGAACGCGGGCAGCGTAGCGAGCGGATCCGGCATCAGGGCGATCGCCACGAACAGCGCCGCGTTCAGCCCCGCCATCGCGAGATACCAGAGCTTCCGGTACGACCCGAGGTCCAGGATCGGGATCCAGGCGAGCTTCGCGGCGTGCGCGAGGTTCGCCCCGGCGGACACCGTCGCGATCGCGTCGATGGCGTAGCCGCGCCGCTCCATCCAGAACGGCACGGTGATCGACAGGAACCCGACCGCCGCGCCGAACGGGAGGTCGAGGAAGAGGAAGATCCAGGGCGGCGTCGGCTTGGCGGGATCCGGGGTGCGGTCGTCCATGGGCGCGGGCATTCTAGGCGGGCGCCCGCCGCGCGGCTATGCCTTGGCCGCCAGCCACCCGCCCACGGGCGCCTGCGTCCGCTCCCGGAGCTCCACGTCCTGCCGGAGCCGCTCCAGCGTCTGCGCGATCGCCTGCCGCGCCTCGTCCACCGGGTGCTCCGCGAGGAAGGTCTGCGCCTCCTCGAGGTGGCGGCGCTCCACCAGGGCGCCCATCGCCTCGACCACGCGGCGGAGGAGCATGGGGGCGCCCCGCACCTTCTCGAGGAGCGGCGCCCACTCGGCGCGGAGGCGGATCCAGAACGGATCCCGCGCCGTGCGGTTCCCGAGGAGCGCGCCGACGAACGACGCGGAGTCCTGCAGCGGCACGTCCCCGGAGAAGCAGAGGTCGATGCCGCGGTGCGCGAGCCCGGCGTCCTCGAAGGACGCGAGCGCGAGGAGGTACCGGCGCCGGAACGCCGGGTCGGTCTCCTTCCCGAACAGGCTCCGGAACGCCTCGAACCGCGCCGCGTCGCCGGCGCGCGCCACGATGGCCACGGCGGCGTCGTGCAGGTTCGCCTCGAGGGCGGCCCGATCGCCGGCGAGCCAGCGGTCGAGGCGCGCGCGCGCCTCCACCGCCACCTCGCGGTCGCGCGCGACGAGGCCGAGCGCCCGCACCGCCGCGGCCCGGCGCAGCCGCACCGCGTCCGGCTCGCCCGCGGCGGCGTCCCAGCCCACCGCCGCGAGCTGCGGCCGGAACAGCCGCGCCACGAAGGCCTGGAGCGCGGGCCGGTCCTTCTCCTCGACGAGCCGGTGCTCGATCGTCGCGAGGCGCGCGACGAGCTCGTCGAGCACGGCGTGGTCTTCCTCGCCGGCGAACGCCTCGCAGAGGTCCAGGAACGCGCCGATCTCGCGCTCGCCGGCGCGCACGAGCGCCCACTCGTCCTGCACGAGCGCGATGCGCTCCGCGGGCCCGAGCGCGCCGAGATGGCTCCGGAGCGCGGCGAGGAGCCCCGCGTCGTACGCCACCCGGTAGAAGCCGGTGGCCCCCGCGTTGCCGCACAGGACCTCCGGCTCGCCCTCGAGCACCACCTCGGTGCTCGCCTCGCGGAGCAGCACCCGCTGCTCGACGTCGCGGCCGCCCGTCCGGTAGCGGATCACCATCGGGACGGGCCAGAGCGCTAGCGTCGCACCGGTGGCCGACGCGGGATCCGAGAAGAACCGCCGCTGCTCGAGCCGCAGCGCGCGGCCGTTCCGCGCGACCCGGACGAGCGGGAAGCCGGGCTCGCCGATCCACGCGTTCGCGAGCTCGACCACGGGCTGCTGCGACGCCTCCGCCAGCGCGCTCCAGAGGTCGTCCGCGACGGCGTTCGCCTTCGCGTGGCGGCGCATGTACCGGCGGATCCCGTCGCGGAACCGCTCCGCACCGAGATACCCCTCGATCATCCGGAGGACCGCCCCACCCTTCTCGTACGTGATGAGGTCGAACGCCTCGCCGGCGTCGGCGACGTCCTTCACCTCCGCGCGGATCGGATGGGTCGAGCGGAGCGCGTCGAGCTGCATCGCCGCCGCCTTGCCCTGGTCGAAGTCGAGCCAGACCCGCCAGCCGGGGTTCCACTGGTCGACGATCTTGTAGGCCATCCACGTGGCGAACGCCTCGTTCAGCCAGAGATCGTCCCACCACGTCATCGTGACCCAGTTGCCGAACCACTGGTGCGCGAGCTCGTGCGTCACGACCTCGGCCACCCGCTTCTTCTGCGCGAGGGACGCGGTCGAGGGATCGAGGAGGAGCGCGACCTCGCGGAACGTCACGAGGCCGGCGTTCTCCATGGCGCCCGCCTCGAACTCCGGCAGGCCCACCTGATCCAGCTTCCCGAACGCGTACGGGACGGCGAAGTAGTCCTCGAGCCGCGGCAGCACCTCGACGGCGACGTCCTGGCCGAACCCGGTGAGCGGGACCTTCTCCGGGCTCGCCCAGGTCCGGACGGGGACGCTCCGGACCGTGACGGGCGGCAGGGCGTCGACGCGTCCGACGACGAGGGCGACGAGGTACGTCGGCAGGGGCGGCGTCTCGGAGAAGGACACGCGCCGCGTCGCCCCGCGGTCCTCCTCCCGCACCGGCGTCCCGTTCGACAGCACGACGGCGCCCTTCGGCGCCTCCACCGCGAGGCGCCACGTCGCCTTGAACCCGGGCTCGTCGAAGCACGGGAAGACGCGCCGCGCGTCGGCCGCCTCGAACTGGGTGGCGGCGAGGCCGCTCCCGGCCAGGTACAGACCGCGGAGCCCGGGCGTCATCGCGCCCGAGAAGGACAGGTCGAGCGTCGCGGGGCCGGCGGGCGCAGCGGCAGCCAGGCGGAGGATCAGCGTCTCGCTCGCCTTCGCCGTCCTGACCTCGGCGACGGGCACCTGCCGGCCGGACGCGTGCAGCACCGCGCGGTCGAGCGCCAGGTCGGCCGCGTGCAGGACGATCTCCTCCGCCGGCGCGGAGAGCGCGAGCTCGATCCGGACGGTCCCCGAGAAGCGCCGCCCGTCCAGGTCGACGGAGAGGGCGGCGTCATAGGCGCTCGGGCGAACCCCGGTGGGCAGCCGGTAGGTCCGGACGTCGGTGGCGTGAGGCATCTCGGGGGGCTCCGGGGATGGCACGAACTGGCCCGTGAGCATGAGGCCGTAGACGGCCGCGGGGCAACGACAAGTTGCGTCCCTCCCCGCCCCGACGGCCAATGGCCGGCGGGCGCGACGCCGCCGTCGGTCGCCTCGGTGCACGTCGCCCGGCGTTTCCGAGCGCCCGGCGGGCAGCCCCCTCTCGGGGCCCGGCAGTTGGCAAGCCGCAGCGCGTTAGTTTGATTAGAGAATCGACACGTCGCCGCACCCGGTGGGCGGCGGACGAACCGAGGGCGCTCGATGACCACGAACATGAAGGAACAGGACGAGATCCGCCGCTCCCGTGACGTCGCAGAGGCATCGCGCGAGTCGGAGTGGCAGGGGGCCGGGTTCCTGAGGGAGCTGTTCCTCGGGCGATTCCGGCTGAACCTCATCCACCCATACCCGCTCGCCGAGTCCGACCGGCCGGAGTTCAAGCGCTGGTACGCCGAGTTCGAGGCATTCCTCCGCGACGAGGTCGATCCCGTCGAGATCGACGAGACCGGCGAGTACCCGCCAGCGGTCGTGGACGGGCTCCGGAAGCTCGGCGCCTTCGGCATGAAGATCCCGGCGCACTACGGCGGCCTCGGCTTCAACCAGGTCGAGTACGGAAAGGTGATGGCGCTCCTCGGCA
This sequence comes from Anaeromyxobacter oryzae, assembly GCF_023169945.1. Taxonomy (GTDB): domain Bacteria; phylum Myxococcota; class Myxococcia; order Myxococcales; family Anaeromyxobacteraceae; genus Anaeromyxobacter; species Anaeromyxobacter oryzae. The sequence continues at coordinate 6,044,273 of NZ_AP025591.1, read as the reverse complement.
GCTACGACGCCAACCTCACCGCCCTCCTCTCCGCCCACCAGTCCATCGGCGTCCCGCAGCCGCTCAAGCTGTTCGGCTCCGAGGAGCTGAAGCAGAAGTACCTGCCGCGGATCGCGAAGGGCGCGATCAGCGCGTTCGCCCTCACCGAGGCGAACGTCGGGTCCGATCCGGCGCGCCTCGCCACCACCGCCGAGAAGACGCCGGACGGGAAGTTCTACGTCCTCAACGGCTCGAAGCTCTGGTGCACCAACGGCACCATCGCCGAGCTGCTCGTCGTCATGGCGCGCGATCCCAGGACCGAGGCGATCAGCGCCTTCGTGGTCGAGACGAGCTGGCCGGGGGTCGAGATCACCCACCGTTGCCGGTTCATGGGCCTCCGCGCGCTCGCGAACGCGGCGATCCGGTTCACCGACGTGCGGATCCCTGCCGAGAACCTCATCGGCAAGGAGGGCCGCGGCCTCAAGATCGCCCTCACCACCCTCAACACGGGCCGGCTCTCGCTGCCGGCGGCCGTGACCGGCGGCTCGAAGAACATGCTCGAGCTGTGCCGCAAGTGGTCGTCGGCGCGCGTGCAGTGGGGCCAGGAGATCGGCAAGCACGAGGCGATCACGCACAAGCTCGCCGAGATGGCGTCCAGCGTGTACGCGATGGAGGCGGTCTCGGATCTCGCCCAGTCGCTCGCCGACAAGAAGGGCTACGACATCCGGCTCGAGGCCGCGGCGGCGAAGGAGTGGAACACCGTCAAGGCATGGCGGATCATCGACGACACGATGCAGATCCGCGGCGGGCGCGGGTACGAGAAGGAGACGTCGCTCGCCGCGCGCGGCGAGGTGCCGGTCGGCGTCGAGCGCGCCATGCGCGACCTCCGCATCAACCTCATCTTCGAGGGCTCCTCGGAGATCATGCACCTCTTCATGGCGCGCGAGGCGGTCGACAAGCACCTGCAGATCGCCGGGGCGCTCATCGATCCCAAGGTCCCGGCCGGGAAGAAGCTCGCGACGCTGCCGAAGGTGGGCGCGTTCTACGCCTCGTGGTACCTCGGCCTGTGGGTGCGCGGGATCTTCGCTCCCCGCTACGGCGAGTTCGGGAAGCTCGCGCGGCACCTCCGCTTCGTCGAGCGCGCGTCCCGGAAGCTCGCCCGCGAGATCTTCCACTCCATGGTCGTCTTCCGCGCCGCCGCGGAGCGGAAGCAGGGGTTCCTCTTCCGGCTGGTCGACATCGCGAACGAGCTCCTCGCCATGAGCGCGAGCGTCGCGCGGGCCGACGCGCTGCGCCGCGCGGGGCGGCCCGAGGCGGCCCAGGCCGAGCGGCTCGCGGACCACTTCTGCCTCACCACGCGCCGGAAGGTGCGCGGCCTGTTCGCCGCGCTCTGGAAGAACGACGACGACCGCGCGTACGCGCTCGGGCGGGAGGTGCTCGCCGGAAAGCACGCGTGGCTGGAGGAGGGCGGCATCGGCCTCGGCGTCACCGTCGAGGAGCTCCGCCCGAAGGAGCAGCCGGCGCTGCGCCCGGCCCAGCCCGGGGAGCGGCCCGCGGCGGTCGTCCACCCGCCCGCCACCGTCGCCTGACGGTCCGCGCCGTACCGCGCGGGGCGGTGGACGGCGGCCGCCGCCTCCGAAGCGTCGTCCCCGGCGGACGGGAGTGCGCGCGCCGGGAGGGCCAGGTTAGACTGCCGCCCGGATGATCGCCGCAGCGTTCTCGCTCATCGCCGCGGCGGTGGCGGCCTACGTCGCGCTCCTGTCAGCGCGGTTCGCGCGCGCGCCCTCCTTCCCGGACCAGGGCTGGTTCGCGCGCGTCGCCCTCACTGCCGCCGCGTTCACGGCCTGCAACGTGGTGACGACCGCGCCGGGTGCGCCCGACGACCTCGTCGTCCTCTTCGCCCGGTTCCAGATCTTCATCGGGACGCTGCATGCGGCGTCGTGGCTGCACTACTCGAGCGTCCACCTGCGGACGCCCTCGCGGCTCGACCGGCCGCTCTCGATCGCGCTCGTCGCGCTCGGAGCGCTGGTGCTCGTGCCGTACGCCGGCTTCACCGGGACCGTGACGCGGACGACGTTCGCAGCGCTCGGGATCCACTACAACAACGCGGAGCCGACCGCGGTCGCGGACGGGGTCCTGGCGGTCGCCTACGCGGCCCTGCTCCTCGTGACCGCCCGGTTCTGGCGCGCTGCGCGCCGCGGGGTGCCCCACGCGGCGCTCCACGCCGCGTCCCTCGTCGTGCTCCTCGCGATGGCGGTGAACGACGGGCTCGTCCTCGCGGGCGTCCTCTCGACGCCGTACCTCCTCGATCTCGGCTTCGTCTTCCCGGTGGCCGCGGTCGCCTACGCGCTCGGCGCGCGGGTGGTGGACGACGCGCGCGCGCTCGCGCAGCTCCGGCACGCCCTCGAGCAGCAGGTGGAGGAGCGCACCGGTGAGCTGGCGCTGAGCGAGTCGGCGCGGGTCCGGGCGGAGAAGCTCGCCGCCCTCGGCCAGCTCTCGGCCGGCGTGGCCCACGAGGTGAACAACCCCGCCGCGATCCTCTCCGCGAACCTGCGGTACCTCTCCGACGCCGCGGACCGCGGGCGGGCGCTGCCGGCGGAGGCGGCGGAGGTGCTGCGGGAGTCGCGGCAGGCGGTGGACCGGATCGCGCGGATCGTGCGGCAGCTCCTCGACACGAGCCGCCTCGCGGCCGAGGCGGGCCGTCCCGGCGCCCCCGTGGACCTCGCCGTCGCCGCGGCGGACGCGGTGCGGCTCGCGCGGCCCCGCACGGGCGCCGTCCGCATCGACGTCGACGTGCCGGCGGAGCTCTGGGCGACGGCGCAGGACGAGCTCGTCGTGCAGGTGATCGCCAACCTCGTCGTGAACGGGGCGCAGGCCATCCCGCCGGGGCGCCAGGGGCACGTGACGGTGCGCGGTGCGCGGGCCGGGGACCGGGTGCGGCTCCTCGTCGAGGACGACGGCGCCGGCATGGACGTGGAGACGCTGCGACGGGTGTTCGAGCCATTCTTCAGCACGAAGCCCTTCGGCGCGGGGACCGGGCTCGGGCTCGCCGTCTCCCGCGGGCTCGTCTCGAGCATGGGCGGGGACCTCCGGCTCGAGAGCGCCCTCGGCGTCGGCACCCGAGCCGTCGTGGAGCTCCCCGCGGGCTCGGCGCCCGCGACCGCGGGCGCTCCCCAGCCGGCGCCGCACGCCGAGGCGCCGGAGCGCCGCCGCTCGGTCCTGCTCGTCGACGACGACCCCGCGGTGCGCGCCTCGCTCGCGCGCCTGCTCTCGGTCGACTACGCCGTCACGGTCGCCGGCGGGCCCGGCGACGCCATCCCGCTCGCCCGGTCCGGTCGCTTCGACGTGATCCTCTGCGACGTGATGATGCCGGACGGCGGCGCGGAGCGGCTCGCCGCCGCCCTCGACCGGGAGGCCCCCGCCGTCGCGGCGCGCCTGGTGTTCCTGACCGGCGGGGCGTCGACGCTCGCCGCCCGGGCGTTCCTCGCGGACGATCCCCGGCCGGTGCTCGAGAAGCCGCTGGACCTCGACGCGTTCGCGCGCACCGTGCGCCCGCTGGAGGAGGCTCGCCGCACGCCGGCGGCGTGAGGTCGCGACGGCGGCTCAGCTCGCGCGGCCGTACAGGCGCACCGAGAACCAGGCGCGCTCGTCGGTCCAGGTCCGGTCGAGCCGCCACCCGGCGATCGCCGCGAGCGCGTCGAACGCGCGCGGCTCCCACTTGTAGGAGCTCTCGGTGTGGATGGTCTCGCCCGCGCGGAACGCGAACGGCGCGCCGGCGACGTGGACGAGCTGCGCCTCGTGGCTCTCGAGGTGCATCTCGATGCGCGAGAGCCGGGCGTCCCACGCCGCGCGGTGGCGGAAGCGCGAGAGCATGAAGTCGCCCGCGAGCTCGCGGTTGATCCGCGCGAGCAGGTTCAGGTCGAACGCGGCGGTGACGCCGTGGGCGTCGTCGTACGCCCGCAGGAGCGTGCCCTCGTCCTTCGGCAGGTCCACGCCGACGAGGAGCGCGCCGCCCGGGCCCGCCTCGCGCGCCATGCGCCGCAGCAGCGAGACCGCCTCCGGCGGATCGAAGTTCCCGATGGTGGAGCCCGGGAAGAACGCGAGCCGCCGCGCGCACGGCAGGTCCAGATCCGGGAGCGCGACGCCGACCGTGAAGTCCGCCACGACCGGGCGGACGACGAGCCGCGGGAACCGGCGAGACAGCGCCTGCGCCGTCTGCGCGAGCGCGTCCGGCGAGATGTCCACCGGCAGGTACGCGGCGGGCCGCCGGAGCGCGGCGAGGAGCCTGACGGTCTTCCGTCCCGATCCGGCGCCGTACTCGAACACGAGGGCGTCCGGGCCGACCGCCTCCGCGATCTCGTCCGCGTGGAGGTCGAGGAGCGCGAGCTCGGTCCGGGTCGGGTAGTACTCCGGTTGCTGGCAGATGAGCTCGTACAGCGCCGAGCCGCGCGCGTCGTACAGCCACTTCGGCGAGAGCGCCTTGCGCGGCGCGCCCAGGCCGTCCAGCACCTCGGCGAGGAAGCGGGCCGACTCTCCCCGCGCCTCGAGCTCCACCCCTCCGGCACCGATCACGGATCCCTCGCGAGCCGGACGCCGCTGAACTGCCAGCGCGCGCCCGGATGGAAGAAGTTGCGATAGCTCGGCCGCGCGTGCCGCCTCGGCGTCGCGCAGGAGCCGCCGCGCAGCACGAGCTGGCTCACCATGAACTTCCCGTTGTACTCGCCGAGCGCGCCCGCCGCGGGCCGATACCCCGGGTAAGGCTCGTACGCGCTGCGGGTCCACTCCCAGACGTCGCCGAGCAGCTGGCGCGGCCCCTGCCCCGGCGAGGCCGCCGCGGGGTGGAACCGGCCGTCCTCCGCGAACGTGCCGGTCGCGCCGGGCGCCGCGTCCGCCGCCGCCTCCCACTCCGCCTCGGTGGGGAGCCGCGCGCCGGCCCAGCGGGCGTACGCGTCCGCCTCGTACCAGGACACGTGCGCGACCGGCTCCGCGTCGTCGAGCGGGCGGACGCCGCCGAGCGTGAACTGCGACCAGCCCCCGTCCGGCCCGGCGAGCCAGTACAGGGGCGCCGTCCACCCGTGCGCGCGGACCGCGTCCCAGCCGTCGCTCATCCACAGCTCGGGGCGCCGGTATCCTCCGTCGGCGACGAAGGCCCGCCACTCGCCGCAGGTGACCGGGCGCGACGCGAGCGCGTGGGGCGCGAGCAGCTCCCGGTGACGCGGCCGCTCGTTGTCGAACGCGAAGCCGTCGTCGGGCGCGCCGAGCTCGACGACCCCCTCCTCCCGCGCCAGCCATCCGAGCGCCGGCGCGGGTCGGGCGGAGGGCGGCGGCGGCGCGGGCGCGTACGCCGGGCGGAGCGGGTTCACCGAGAACGCATGCTTCAGGTCCGTGAGGAGCAGCTCCTGGTGCTGCTCCTCGTGGTTCACCCCGAGCTCCGCGACGGCCGCGAGCGCGGCGGGCACGCCCGCCTCGAGCAGCTCGGCGATCTGGGCGTCGACGGCGGCGCGGTACCTGAGCACGTCCGCGAGCGAGGGCCGCGAGAGCAGGCCGCGCTCGGGTCGCGGCTGCCGCGGACCCGCCGCCTCGTAGTAGGAGTTGAAGACGTACGCGTACGAGGGATGGAACGGCCGCAGCCCGGGACGGGCCCGCGCGAGGACGAACGTCTCGAAGAACCAGGTGGTGTGCCCGAGGTGCCACTTCGCCGGGCTCGCGTCCGGCATCGACTGCACCATCGCGTCCTCGGGCGTGAGCGGCGCAGCCAGCGCCGCCGTCGCGCGGCGTGTCTCCAGGAACCGCGCGAGGAGCGACGCCGTCGGGGTTCGCGCCGTGCGCGCCCCGTCGGATCGCTGTGGCGGTCGGAAAGGGTCGACGCCCGGCACGCCTGGAAACCTCTCCACGGGGCGAGGGCGACGCAACGCAATCGTCGGCGGCGGCCCGGGCGGGGTCGCACGGTCCCGTGCGGGGCGCGTTTTCCGCTCGCGGCGCGCCGGAGGCGCGCTAGCCTCTCGCGCCGTGACGCTCGAACCCCACGCCGAGCTGGCCCGCCGCCTCGATGACCGCCGCGCCCGCGTCGCGCGCCTCGACCGCGCCGACGCGTGGGTCGCCCGCGGCCGGCTCGCCGTCTTCCTCGCCGCCCTGGCGGTCGCGGCCCTGGCGTGGGGCGCGCGCGCCCTGTCCGCGTGGTGGCTCCTCGCGCCGGCGGTCGCGTTCGCCGTCCTCGCCGTCCGGCACGATCGCGTGTTCCGCGCCCGGGAGCAGGCGCGGCGCGCAGTGGCGTTCCACGAGGCGGCGCTCGCGCGCATCGACGGACGCTTCGCGGGGCGCGGCGTCTCCGGCGAGCGCTTCGCGGACCCGGGACACCCGTACGCGGCCGACCTCGACCTGTTCGGCGCGGGCGGCCTGTTCGAGCTGCTCTGCGCGGCGCGGACCGGCCCCGGCGAGGAGCGGCTCGCCGCGTGGCTCCTCGCGCCCGCCGCCGCGGACGTGGTCCGGGCCCGCCAGCGGGCGGTGGCGGCGCTCGCGCCGAGGCTCGATCTCCGCGAGGACCTCGCGGTGCTCGGGGACGACGTCCGCGCCGGCGTCGACGCGGCGACGCTCGCGGCCTGGGGCACCGGCCGGGGCGGGCTGCCGCCGCACGTGGTCCCGATCGCGCTCGTCCTCGCGGGCGCGGGCGTCGCCGCGCTCTGGGGCTGGCTCGCGGGGCACGGTGCGCTGCCGCTCGTCGCGGTCCTGCTGCTCGCGTGGGGGTTCCGCCGCACCGTGCAAGCGCCAGTCGCGCGCGTCCTCGGCGCCCTCGGCCGGCCCGCCGCGGAGCTGCAGGTCCTCGCCCTCCTCCTCGCCCGGCTCGAGCGCGAGCCGCTGGACGAGCCGCGCCTGGCGGAGCTGCAGGCACGGCTCCGCGCTCCGGCGCCCGCCTCCACGCGCATCGCGACCCTCGTCCGCATCGCGATGCGCATCGAGTGGGCGCACAACCAGCTCTTCGCGCCGGTGGCGTTCCTGCTGCAGTGGACGCCCCTCCACGCCGCGCTCGTCGAGCGGTGGCGCTCCGCGAACGGCGCCGCCGTGGCGGGCTGGCTCGACGCCGTGGCCGAGCTCGAGGCGCTGTCGTCGCTCGCGGGGCACGCCTACGAGCAGGCCGGCACGACGTTCCCGGAGGTCCTCGACCTCGGCCCGGACCGCGGCGCCTCCATCGCCGGCGAGGCGCTCCGGCACCCGCTCCTGCGGGCCGCCGTCCCGAACGACGTGACCCTGGGCGGCGCGGGGCCGCGAGTGCTGCTCGTGTCCGGCTCGAACATGTCCGGGAAGAGCACCTACCTCCGCACGATCGGCGTGAACGTCGTGCTCGCGCTGGCCGGCGCGAAGGTCCACGCGGCGCGCCTCGCGCTCACGCCGGTCCACGCCGGCGCGACGCTCCGCATCCAGGACTCGCTCCAGGCGGGGAAGTCCCGCTTCTACGCCGAGATCACCCGGCTGAAGGAGCTCGCCGACCTCGCCGCCGGCCCCTTCCCGCTGCTGTTCCTGCTCGACGAGATCCTGCACGGCACGAACAGCCACGACCGGCGCATCGGCGCGGAGGCGATCGTGCGCGGCCTGCTCGATCGCGGCGCCATCGGCCTCGTCACGACGCACGACCTCGCGCTCACCGAGCTCGCGGGAGCGGGCGCGGTGCTCGCGAACGCGCACTTCGAGGATCAGGTCCGCGACGGCGAGATCGCCTTCGACTACCGCCTGCGCCCGGGCGTGGTGCAGCACTCGAACGCGCTGGCGCTGATGAGAGCCGTCGGGCTGCGGGTCTGAGGACACACCCGAACCGAACCCCGACCCGAACGCGGACCCGGCGCCCGTCCCGTGACCCGCGCCCCTGGCCCGTGGGCCCTGGCCCGAGGCCCGTGCCCCGGCGCCCCTACTCCACCGTCAGCACCTCGGCCCCGTCCGCCTTCACGACGATCGTGTGCTCGAACTGGGCCGAGCGCTTCCCGTCGGCGGTGACCGCGGTCCAGCCATCGTCCCAGAGCAGATCTTCCCAGGTGCCCTCGGTGATCATGGGCTCGATGGTGAACGTCAGGCCGGGCTCCATCACCCGCTTCATCGACGGGTCGTAGTGGTGCGGGATCTGGAGCTGGGTGTGGAACGTCTCGCCGATGCCGTGGCCGCAGTACGACCGCACGACGCCGTACCCGCTTCGCGACGCGTGGGCCTCGATGACGCGCCCGATGTCGGAGATCGGCCGCCCGGGCTTCACGGCGGAGATGCCCTTCTCCAGGCACTCGCGGGCGACCTGCACGAGCTTGCGGCCGGCGGGGTCGACCTCGCCGACGAGGAACGTCGCGGAGCAGTCCCCGTGCATGCCGTCGAGGAAGACGGTGATGTCGAGATTCACGATGTCGCCGCCCTCGAGCGGGCGGCTGTCGGGGATCCCGTGGCAGATGACCTCGTTCACCGACGTGCAGATCGACTTCGGGAAGCCCCGGTAGTTGAGCGGGCTCGGGTAGCCGCCGAGCCGGATGGTCTCGGCGTGCGCGATCTCGTCGAGCGCGTCGGTCGTGATCCCCGGCCGGACGGCCTCCCCGGACACGCGGAGCACGCGAGCGGCGGCGCGGCAAGCCCGGCGGAGCCGCTCGAGCTGCTCCGGGGTCTTCACGTCCTGCCCCTGGCCGCGCGGGCGCCCGTTCCCCGCGTAGTCGGGCCGCGGGACCGACGGTGGGACGCCGCGGCGCGGGGAGACGATGCCGGGCGCCAGCGGACGCCGGCTCGCCCGGACGGGCGAGGCCTGCAGGGCGCCCCGGCTGTCCGCGTCGAGGTGGCACTTCTTGTACTTCTGGCCGCTGCCGCACCAGCAGGGGTCGTTCCGCCCCGGGCGCGTGTTCGTCGCGACGTCCGGCCCGCTCACCGCAGGGCCTCCGAAGTCGCTCTGGGACCGGCGAAGATCATGCCGGACGGTTTTAAGGAAATCGCCGCCGGCGGGCAACCGCCGGAACGATCTCCAGTTCCGCTGTTCGTACTCCTCCCTCTCCGCGGCGCCCGTACTCCCTCTCCCCCACGCGGCCTCATCGCGTGGGGGAGAGGGCCGGGGTGAGGGGGCGCCTCCCGCACGCGACCACCGCGGCGACGCAGCGACGTCGCCCGTAGGTCACGGGGGCGTCGCGCTCCTCAGATCTGCGACGGTGCGTCGGTCTCGCCCGGGATGGAGGCGGACGCGTCACCCTCCTCCTCCAGCTGCTCGGCCATCTGCTCCATCCGGCTCCCGAGGTCCTCGAGCTCGTCCTTCGAGCAGTTCTTCTGCACCTTCGGGAAGAGCTGCTGCTCCTCCTCCCCGACGTGGTGCTCGATCTGCTCCTTCAGCACCGTGCAGCGCGCGTCGAACTGCTCGTCCTCGGGCCCGGTCTCGAGCAGGTCGGCGATGACCCGCTTCACCGACAGGTGCTCCTCGACGGCCTCCCGGAGCAGCTCCTCCGTGTTCTCGGCCTTGGACTCTGGATAGAAGAGCTTCTCCTCGATCTGCGCGTGGATCGCCATCGCGTCGGCGATCTGCTTGAAGAGCCGCTCCTTCGTCTTCTTCGCGCCCTCTCCCGCACCCTCCAGCTCCTCGAAGAGATCCTTCACCTCACGGTGCTGCTGCTTCAGCATCTCGATGGCGTTCACGGTCCGCTCCTCCTCTCCGGGAACGCTAGACACCGGGGACAAAAACGGCCGGGAGCCGGTCCGACGGATCGGACCCGCACCCGGCCGGTCGGGAGGGAGCTGCGGGTGCGCCCGTCAGGCCGCCTTCCGCACCACCTCGCTCGCGGCGCGCGGCTCGGCGCGCCGGAGCTTCACGTCCACCGCGATGGCGCGGACGACGAAGACGAGGAGCGCGAGCGCGCCGGCGTCGAACACGAGGTCCGGGACGAGCCGCGCCCAGGTCGCCGCGTGGATGAACGCGCTCCCGGTCACCGCGGGGCTCCGCGCATACCAGAGCCCCTCCTTGATCCCGATGGCGAACTGGTAGATGCCGGCCGGGAGCAGGGAGAAGACGATCATGCCCGCCAGGCCGCCGTTCAGACCCCAGAACGCCACCTTCAGGAGCCGGTCGCTCCAGGCGGCGGTCCGGACGATGTTCCGCATGGAGAAGAGCATCAGCGCGATGGCGAGGAAGCCGTACACGCCGAACAGCGCGCCGTGGGAGTGGATCGGCGTCGTGTTGAGCCCCTGCCCGTAGTACAGGACGATCGGCGGGTTGATGAGGAAGCCGAGGACGCCGGCACCCACCGCGTTCCAGAACGCGACCGCGACGAAGAAGTAGAGCGGCCACCGCCACGGCGTGGCGTTCCCGCCGGACCGCGCCAGCTTCAGGTTCTCGTACACCTCGAACCCGAGGAGCGTGAGCGGGACGATCTCGAGGGCCGAGAAGGTCGCGCCGAGCGCCGTGATCATGAGGGGCGTGCCGGTGAAGTACAGATGGTGGAAGGTGCCGATGATCCCCGAGCCCAGGTACAGCAGGATGGAGAAGTAGGTCGCGCGCTGCGCGGACTTCTCGCCCACCGCGCCGATCTTCGACAGGATGAAGGCGAGCGCCACGGTGGCGAACACCTCGAAGAAGTTCTCGACCCAGAGGTGGACCACCCACCACCGCCAGTAGTCGGCGACCGCGATGTGCGTGCCCGGCGTGTAGAAGAGGCCGACCGAGTAGAAGAGCGGGATCGTCACCGACGCGTAGAGGAGGAGGTGCGTGAGGCCGCCCTTGTCCTTCTCCGCCGCGAGCGCCGGCTTGATGGCGCGGTAGACGAGCGCGAGCCAGAGCAGCATGCCGAGGATGAGCGCGACCTGCCAGACGCGGCCGAGCTCGATGTACTCGTAGCCCTGGTGGCCGACGAGCCAGCCGTTCGGGCCGGAGAGCTTGCCCGCGACGCCGAGGTACGTGCCCGTCAGCGCGCCGACGACGACCACGACGAGGGCGCCGAGCAGCGTCCACACGAGTGCCTTCTGGCCCTTCGGCTCGTGGCCACCGGTGACGAGCGGCCCGATGAAGAGGCCCGTCGCGAGCCAGCAGGTCGCGATCCAGAAGACGGCGAGCTGGAGGTGCCAGCCGCGGGTCGCCGCGTACGGAAGCAGCCCGCCGATCTGGATCCCGAAGAGCTTGTTGCCCTCGACGGCGTAGTGACCGGTGACGGACCCGAGCGCCGCCTGGAGGATGAAGAGCACGATGGCGATGGCGAAGTACGGCAGGACGGCGCGCTGGCTCGCGGTCGGCTTCGGCTCCCGGAGGGGCGCGAGCGTCACCGGCTGGTGACCGTCCCGCTCGCGGAGCTTGAGGTACGCGAAGATCGCGGCGGCGATGCCGAGGATGAGGAGGACGACGGACGCGATGGACCAGACGAGCGCGGACGGGAGCGGCACGTTCCCGACGAGCGGGTCGTGCGGGAAGTTGGCCGTGTACGAGTACGCCTCGCCGGGGCGGTTCGTCCCGGCGGCCCAGGCGGTCCAGAAGAAGAACGCCGTCATCGCCTTCGCGTCGGACGGATCGGCGACGAAGCCCGGCGGGATGGACATCGCGTCCGAGCCGTCGCGGAACAGCTGCGTGTAGTACGCGACGAGCGCGGGGTACGCCGCCGCCTGGCCCGGGGAGAGCGTCAACGTGTCCGTCGCCGGATCGTACCGGTTCTGACGCAGCTCCTCGGCCACCTCGGCCTGGACGCGGCCGCGCTCGCCGGCCGGGAGCGCCTGGAGGTCCCCCTGCGTGAACGCCGCGGCGGCGGCAGGGGCGAGGCCGCGCCGGACGCCGGCGGTGGCGAGGCCGGTCCGGTGCAGCGCGTCCGCGGACCAGTCGGGCGCGAGGTACGCGCCGTGGCCCCAGATGGACCCGGTCTGCTGGCCGCCGCGCGACAGGTACTGGCGCTGGCCGAGCTGGATGTCCTCGCGGGTGAGGACGACCTCGCCCGTCGGCGCGACGACGCGGCCGGGGATGGGCGGCTTGTGCGCGGAGATCTGCGCGCCGCCGAAGATGAGGACGCTGAAGCAGGCGACGATGACGAACAGCAGGACTGCGCGACCCTTGTGGCTCATGTGGTGTGGTCCCTCGGTTGGAAGGGGCTAGCCGCAGCAGCCGAAGCGCGGCGTGGCGCCCGGCGTGGCATCGGGATGCACGGCGTGGGCGTGGCTGGAGACGAGGGCGTCCGCGAGCGCGAGCAGGCGCTCCCCGGCGGCGGCCTTCTGCGCGTCGAGCTCGCCGCAGCGGGCCGACACGTCCTCGAGCGCGTCCTCGGGGAGGCGCTGCACCGCCATCGGATAGAGGATCGCGTCCTCCTTGTGGATGTGTCCCCGCAGGAGGTCCGAGAAGGCCCGGGCGTGTTCGGCGACGTCCCGGCGATCGCCGGCGGTCCACTCGCCGTCCTGCCCGGCCCGCGTCGCGAGGACCGAGACGAGCGCGCGGCCGTCGTCGTGCTCGTGCAGCATCACCGCCACCGGGCCGCCCTGGGCCGGGAACCCGTGCGCGATCATCGACGGGAACAGGACGCCCTCTTCCTTCGCGTGATGGGACGCGTCGGCGTACTCGCGGAGGAAGGTCACGAAGCGCGACAGCTCCTCCTTCTCGGTGGTCCCCTTCCGCACGGTCTCGTCCGCGAACCCGACGAGCGCGTCGAGCACGCGCTCTATGGTCCGGTGCTCGTTCATCAGCGTCTCGATGGCGTCCATTCGAACCTTTCGCCGGCGGCACCGCCGGTGCTGTGTCAACCCGCGCGAGGCCATGAGCAAGAGGCCGGCCAACGCGCACGTCGCCGCCGTTACTGGTGTTTTTCATTTTCCATCCCTCCTGGCCACCCATCTCAGGTTGCATCGGCCACCGATATTTCGGTAGACACCGAGGCATGGTTGAACACGGCACCCGCCCCGGCCCCCGAAGCCTGCCCGTCGTCGGCGGCCCGGTGAACTTCGGCCCCGCCCCCACCGACGACGTCCACCGGAAGATCGTCGAGGAGGCGATCGAGGCGGTCCTCTCGACCGTGGACCTCCGGGCGGTCCTCGATCGCACCGGTCAGCTCCTCCGGCGCCACTTCGGCGAGACGCGGGTGGCGATCCACCGCGTGTCGGCCGAGGACGCGACGCGCGCCGAGGTCGTCCTCGTCTCGGATCCGCGGCAGCCGTCGCCGGAGCTCGGCACCACCTTTCCGCTCGCGGGCTCCGCGGCGGGCAAGGCGATCCAGGACCGGCGCCCGTGCGTGATCGATCCGCTCCAGCCGAAGGCGCCGCGCTATCGCGACGAGCCGCTCCTCGCCGCGTACGGCTACGGGTCGCTCGTGTCGTTCCCGCTCGTCTTCGAGAACGAGATCCTCGGCACGCTCGACATCGCCCACCCGCCCGCGGAGGGGCTCCTCGACTGCTGCTTCGAGGTGGCGCGACAGGTGGCGCACCTCGTCGCGATCGCGCTGCACAACAGCCTCATGGTCGAGGAGGTGCAGCGCCTGAACCGGCTCCTCGGCAAGGAGAACGCGCTCCTCAAGGAGGAGATCCGCCAGATCAAGCGGGACTCGCGGTACGTGGCGGAGAGCGAGGCGATGCGCGCCGTCGTGGAGCGCGTGCGGCTCGTGGCCCCGTCGGGCAGCACCGTCCTCGTGCGGGGCGAGACCGGCACGGGGAAGGAGGGGCTCGCGCGGATGGTCCACGAGTTCAGCCCGCGCTTCAACGCACCGTTCGTGCCCGTGAACCTCGGCGCGATCCCCGAGGGCCTCATCGAGAGCGAGCTGTTCGGCCACGAGAAGGGCGCCTTCACCGGCGCGAGCCGGCGCCGCGCCGGGCGGTTCGAGCAGGCCGACGGCGGGACGCTGTTCCTCGACGAGGTGGGCGACGCGCCGCCGTCGGTCCAGGTGCGGCTCCTCCGCGTGCTGCAGGAGCGCGTGGTCGAACGGGTCGGCGGGACCGAGCCGGTGAAGGTCGACGTGCGCGTGGTCGCGGCGACGAACCGCAACCTCGAGGAGATGGTCGCCCGCGGCACCTTCCGCGCGGACCTCTACTACCGCCTGGCCGTGTTCCCCATCGAGCTGCCGCCGCTCCGCGAGCGCCGCGACGAGCTCCGGCCGCTGGCGACCTACTTCCTCACGCGCCAGGCGGCGCTGATGCACCGCCGCCCCCCGCGCGTCGGCGAGGACGTCTGGCGCGCGCTCGAGGCGTACGACTGGCCCGGTAACGTCCGCGAGCTCGAGAACTTCCTCCAGCGGGCGCTGATCCTCTCGCCGGGGCCGGAGCTGGCGATGCCCGAGCTGCCCGCGAGCGCGCTCCGTGCGGCGCTCCCCGCGGCGGCGACGCCCGCGAGCGAGCCGCCCGGGCCGTTCGAGGACGAGGTCCGCCACCTCATCGAGCGCGCCCTCTCGCACTGCGGCGGCCGCGTGTACGGTCCGTCGGGCGCCGCGGCGCTGCTCGGGCTCCGCCCGACGACGCTGCAGGGGAAGATGAAGAAGTACGGCATCGCCCCCGGCCCGCGCAGCGCCTGATTCCGTACATCGACGGAGCGCGCCGTCGCCCGCGCGCGCCTTCGCTCGTAGTACCATCCCGCCTCCACCCCTCTCCGACCCGGAGGCCCAGGATGCCCAGGCTCGCCGTCGCCGCGCTCGCCCTCGTAGCCCTCGCCGGCTGCGTCTCGCAGGATGCCTTCCGCAAGAAGGAGGCGGAGGCCGAGCAGCTCCGCAAGGACTGGCGCGAGGAGCAGGTTCGCCGCGCGAAGCTCCAGGAGAGCTTCGATCAGCTGAAGGCGCAGCTCGACGCCATGCTCCTCGACGTGAACTCGCTGCGCGAGAAGATCCGCGCCGACGAGGCGACGCTCGCGCAGAAGGAGGCCGAGCTCCGCGCCGCCCAGGGGCAGACCGCCGACCTCCAGGCGCTCGTGGACGAGCTCTCCAAGTCCAAGAAGAAGCTCGAGGCCGCCAAGGCGGAGCTCGAGCGGAAGAGCGCCGAGTACGAGCAGCTCGCCTCCGCCCTCCGGACCGAGATCGACGCGGGCCGGATCGAGCTCACCGAGCTCCGCGGACGGACCACCGTCAAGATGAAGGACAAGATCCTCTTCGGCTCCGGCTCCGCGACGATCGGCAAGGACGGCCGAGAGGCGCTCCGCGCGGTCGCCGACGCGCTCCGGAACGTCCGCGGGAAGACCATCCGCGTCGAGGGGCACACGGACAACGTCCCCACCTCCGGCACCACGTTCCCGTCCAACTGGGACCTGTCGAGCGCCCGCGCGATCGCGGTCGTCCGGTTCCTCCAGGAGGCGGGCGTCGATCCGACCCGCGTCGCCGCGGCGGGCTACGGCGAGTGGCAGCCCGTCGCCGCGAACGACACGCCCGAGGGGCGGAGCCTGAACCGCCGCATCGAGATCATCCTGGTCCCGGTGGAGGGCGCCGCGCCGGCCGTCGCGGCGCCGCCGGCGCAGGCGGCCGTGAAGGTCCCCGCTGCGAAGCAGTAGCCGTCACCGGGCGCCGCGCCCGGCGGGGATCCGGAAGATCTCCGCCAGCACGCCGCCCGCGGTGTTCGCGCCGCCGACCCCCGCGCCCTGCACCACCAGCGGGCGGTCGGCGTGCCGCGACGTCGTGAACGCCACGTAGGCCTCGACGCCGCTGAGCCTCGCCGCGGGCGCCAGCGCGTCGACCGCCTCCGGCCCCACGCGCACCTCGACAGCGCCGCCGTCCGCGACCGCGATGCGCGCGAGGTACCGGAGCACCTTCCCTTCCCGCCGGAGCCCGTCGACGCGCGCGGCCATCGCCTCGTCGTGCGTCCGCAGCCCCGCGATGAGCGCCTCCGGGGTGCCCGGCGCGAGGAGCGCGGCCGGGACGAACGGCTCGACCACGACGTCCTCGAGGGCGAGCGTCGCGCCGATCTCGCGGGCGAGGATGAGCGCCTTCCGCGCCGAGTCCAGCCCGGACAGATCGTCCCGGGCGTCCGCCTCGCAGTAGCCGAGCCCCATCGCCCAGCGCGTCGCGAGCGAGAGCGGCACGCCGCGCGACAGCTCCGTGCAGAGGTACCCGAGGGTGCCGGACAGCGAGCCCTCGACGCGGCGGACGCGATCGCCGCCACGGACGAGCCGGCGGAGCGTCCCGATCACGGGCAGGCTCGCGCCGACCGCGGTGTCGTAGTGCCAGTGCCGGTGGTGCTGCCGGCGCGCCTGCCGGAGCAGATCCTCGCGTCGCGGCGCCACCGCGAGCGGCCGCTTGTTCGACGAGACCACGTCGATACCGCGCCGGAACGCCTGCTCGTAGACCTCCTCCATGCCGTCGGCGGCGGTGAGGTCGACGAGCACCGGCCGCGGCAGCCGGGCGAGGCGGTCGAGGAGCGCCGGCGCGGTGCGCGCGTCCACCGGGCCCGTCGCGGGCGCGGCGGCGAGGAGCGCCTCCCAGCGGCCGAGATCGACGCCGGTGTCCTCCACGACGGCACCGCGGGTGTCGGCGACCCCGACGACGCGCAGCAGGACGTCGTAGTCGCGCTCGAGCTCGCGGCGCTGCACGCGGATCTGCTCGAGCAGCTCCCGCCCGACCTTCCCCTTCCCCAGGACGAGGAGCGAGACGCCGCGCTCGGCGAAGGCCTTCTCGACGACGCGGCTCGGCGGCACCGGCGCCACGGGGCGGCCGCGGAAGTCGGCCACCATGTCCGACACCCGGTCCACCGCGATGAGGAAGGCGTCGTGCCCGTCCGGCGAGTCGAGCACGTCGAGGCGCGCGTTCGGGACGAGCCGGGCGACCTCGCGCTGCTCCCACGGCCAGTAGAGGACGTCGGAGTCGATGGAGACGACGAGCGTCGGCTGCCGGATCGACCGGAGCACGTCGTCGAAGTCGCCGCGGCCGCGCGACACGTCGTGCGTGTCCATGGCGCGCGTCAGGGTCACGTACGTGGCGGGGTCGAACCGCTCGACGAGCTGCTGCCCCTGGTAGCGGAGGTAGCTCTCGACCGAGAACAGGTCCTCGGTCTGCGGCCGCCGCCCGAAGCGCTCCTCGAACGACGGCTGGCTCCGGTAGGAGAGCATCGCCATCATCCGCGCCGCGGCGAGCCCGGCGCTCGGCGGGTCGTCGGGATCGTAGCGGCCGTCCATCCAGCGCGGATCGGCGTAGATCGCCTGCCGCTGCGCCTCCGAGAGGCCGATGCACCAGGCCGAGTGGCGCGCCGTCGAGGCGATGAAGACGACGGAGTCGACGAGGTCCGGGTAGAGCAGCGCCCACTCCAGCACCTGCATCCCGCCGAGCGAGCCGCCGATGACCATCCGGACGCGGCGGACGCCGAGCGCCGTCACGAGCGCGTGCTGCGCCCGCACCATGTCCCGGATCGTGATCGCCGGGAAGGTGCCGAGGTACGGCGTGCCCGTCGCGGGGTCGAGCGACGTCGGCCCCGTCGTCCCGTAGCAGCTCCCGAGGATGTTCGAGCAGACGATGAAGTCCTTCTCGGGGTCGAACGCGCGCCCGGGGCCGAACATCCGCGTCCACCAGCGATCCGCGTCGGCGGAGCCGGTGAGGGCGTGGCAACAGACCACGGCGTTGCCGCCGTCGCGGTCGAGGGTCCCCCACGTGCGGTAGGCGACCTGGACCTCCGCGAGGCGTCCGCCGAGCTCGAGCGCGAGGGGTCCAGGGAGGACGAACGTCCGCGTCTCGGGAGCGACGAACGCCGCCCTTCCGGCCGCCGCCGCCGCTGCCGCGCTGCCCGGTTCCGTCGCCATGGGTCGCGGAGGGTATCGGCGGCGGATCCGGGGTGTCAAGAAGCGCACATCGTCCCCTGCCCCGCGCCAAATCCGCGAAACCCGGGCCGGTTCACGTGGCGCTTGAAGCGCACAGGGACCCGGTGCTGTGCTCGACCTCGCTTCCGGGACGGCTGACGTCCAGGCGACCGCCCGGTTCGAGAGGCTTCCCCGCCGCGCGGCACGGCGCCGCCGGTGAACGGGGAAGAGACGAGATGCTCGCTTCCCACGACGACCCAGACGAACGACGCGCCCGCCTTCCGGGGCGGGCGTCCTTCCGGATCGCGGCGCTCGCGCCCGACGATCCGGATCTGCTGGCCACCCTCCGCGAGTGGGACTGGGTGACCCGCTCCCTCCTCACCCGCGGCGCGGTCTCGGCCGCGACCCGCCCCCGGCTCGAGGACTCGCGCCGGATCGTGGGCGAGCTCCACCGCGTCCTCGCCGGCGACGAGCCGGGCGAGGGGGTCGCGGAGGAGCGGCAGGTCTTCGCGGTCCGCGCCGGCGGCCGCGTCCAGGCGGTGGTGGCGCTGTTCGCCTGCCCCCGCGCGGTGTTCGTGGAGCTCCTCGCGACCGCGCCCTGGAACCTCCTCGGGCCCGGCGATCCCGCCGACGCGCGCACGGTGCGCGGTGCGGGCTCCGCCCTCGTGACGCACGCCTCGGCGCTCGCGCGCCGGCTCGGTCGCGGCGGGCGCGTCGCGCTGCAGGCGGAGAACCCGCGGGCGCTCGCGGTCTACGAGCGGCTCGGGTTCCAGCGGATGCAGCCGTCGGACGCGCCGCTCGCCCTCGTGCCCCGCGGCGAGGACGGCTGGTCGCCGGCGGTGCTGCGGCTCGCCCAGAAGAAGGCGTCGCGAGAGGACGCGGAGAGCCCGTGGATGCTCCTCGACCCCGACCGGCCGCCGCCGCTCGTCGCGGTGCCGGCGCTCCGCCGGCGGGCGGCGCCGATGCGCGCAAGCCACGCGGGACGGCCCCGCTCCGCGCCGCCGCTCTCGGCGGCGCCCACCGGCCCCTGACGTCGGTACCTCGCCCTGCCCCTTCCCCTGTCGAAAGGCCGGGGGAGGGGCGACGCGCGCCCGTTCGCGGCTCGACGGGCTCACCTCGAACGCATCCCGTCCGGCCCTCGGCGTCAGGCCCGGGCGACGAGGATGCCGGCGAGGTTCACGAACGACTTCACCTCGAACGGCTTCCGCACGAAGACGGCGTAGCCGTCCTCGAGGCGCGACCGGCCGTCCGAGGAGAGGAGGATCAGCGGCAGCCGCTCCCAGGCGCGGTGGCTCCGGATCGCGGCGACGAGCGGATCGACGGCGGCGCCCAGCGGATCGCAGTCGATGATGGCGAGGCCCCGCGGCTCGGCGGAGAGCGCCTCGATGAAGGCGTCGGGTTCGGCGGTCGCCTGGACCGAGACGTCCCACGGCCCCTTCTCGCGGCCGAACCGCCCCAGCGCCGCCACCAGCGCCTGCCGGAGCACCGGGTTCGGCTGGAGCATCGCCACCGAGAGCGGCGGGACCGCCTCCGGGACGGCCTGCCGCTGGACGGCGCCGGGCGCGAGCGCGGCCGCCGCGGCCGCCGCGATCGGGGCGGGGGGCGGCACCGCGCGCTCCGGTGCGGGTCCCGCGGAGCGAACGCCGAAGACGAGGTCGAGCTGCACGCCGTCGCGATGCGATGCCGGGACGAGCGCGATGCCGGCGAGCGCGCCGTTCACGAGCGGCGTCACCCAGCGGATCTCGCCGGTCGCCTGGATCGCGATCCGCTCCTTCTCGAGCTCGATCGTGACGGGCGTCCGATCGCCGACGGCGAGCCGGAGCTTCGTGCGGACGAGGACGCCGTGGCGCTCGTCGGCGAGGCGATCGCGACGGACGTCCGTCGCGGATGCGTACTTGAGCCCGATCCCCGGCGCACAACCGACCAGAATCTCCGGCATCTCTCCCCCCGCGCTTCGGCGCGCACCCAGCGTTACCGGTTAGAGCGCGGCGGCGGCAGTCCCGTGACACGGGGATGCGGCAGCGGTCCCGTGAGGCGGGGACGAGGAAAGCACCTGCGCGGCGCGCCCGGGTCGGGAGACCCGGCGCGCACCGTCGGATCGCGACCCCGCGGACCGCTCAGTGTGCGAGCGACGCCTGCG
Source organism: Anaeromyxobacter oryzae (assembly GCF_023169945.1). Taxonomy (GTDB): domain Bacteria; phylum Myxococcota; class Myxococcia; order Myxococcales; family Anaeromyxobacteraceae; genus Anaeromyxobacter; species Anaeromyxobacter oryzae. The sequence goes on along the minus strand of NZ_AP025591.1, from coordinate 6,024,498 downwards.
GCCCCTGCGGCCCCGGCCGGACGGCCCCGAGCGCGTCGGCGAAGAAGGCCGCCGTGAGCTGCCAGCGGCGTGCCTGCGTGAGCGGATCGGGGGTCATGTGGGTGGCGCCCGCGATCGGCACGAGCTGGAACGGGCGGCCGGCGCGGAAGAGCGCGTCGGCGAGCGCGAGCGAGTGGGAGAGGTACACGTTGTCGTCGGCGGTGCCGTGCAGGAGGAGCAGCGGCCGGGAGAGCCCCGGCGCCAGCGGGAGCAGCCCGCTGTGCTCGTAAGCCGCGGCGTCCGCCGGCGGGATCCCGAGGTAGCGCTCGGTGTAGTGCGTGTCGTACTCGCGCCAGTCGACCACCGGCGCGCCCGCGGCCGCGGCGCGGAACACGTCCGGCCGCGCGAGCACCGCGAGCGCCGACAGGTACCCGCCGAACGACCACCCGGTGATGCCGACGCGCGAGAGATCGAGCGCCGGCAGCTCCGCCGCGAGCGCCTGGAGCGCGGCGACCTGGTCCGCGAGCGGCGCGCCGGAGAAGTCGCCCCGGATCGCGCGCTCGAAGGCGCGGCCCCGCCGGGGCGTACCGCGCCCGTCCACGAGCACGACGAGGAAGCCCTGGTCCGCGAGCCACTGCTCGGCGAGGAGCGGCCGCGGCTGCACCATCAGGTGGCCGGGGCCGCCGTACACCTCGACCACGACCGGCAGCTTCTCGACCGCACCGAGGGCGCGCGGCCGGAGCACCGCCGTCCAGAGCCCATCCCCCGGCCCCACCTTCCGGAGCTCCGTGGTCGGCACGGCGTACGGCTCCTCGGCGACCGACGGCAGGTCGGCGAGCTTCTGGCCGCGCGCGTCGTACACCGCCGTCCGCGGCAGGCGGCGGAGCGACGTCGTCGTGTCGGCGACGACGCCGCCGCCCCGCTCCGGGAGGACGAGCGCGTGGAGCGCCGGCGCGCCGTCGCCCAGCGCGAGCCGCTCCGGCGCCTCGCCGGGCCGGACGCGCCAGACCTCCTCGCGCGTCGGATCGGGCGCCGCGACGAACACGAGCGCGTCGCCGTCGAGGCCGCCGGCGTCCGCATACCCGGTCTCTCGCGGCACCGCCGTCTCGAGGCGCGCACCGTCCCGGCCCCGCAGCTCGACCTCCGGCCCGCCGTTCCGCTCCGTCACCCACCAGAACCGGCCGTCCTTCAGGAACCGGGGCATCCCCGCCCAGAGGTTCAGCCACGCGAGATCGCGCTCTTCGAGGAGCAGCCGCGTCTCGCCGGTGCGCGGGTCCGCCGCGAGGAGCTGCTCGACGTGCTGAGCGCGCTCCTGGACCAGGACGGCGAGGGGTCCGCCGTCGTCCCATCGAACCGCCGCGACGTACGGGAACCGCGCCGCGTCCCACCGGACCTGCACCGGCTTCCCGCCCGCCGCGGGGACCACGAAGAGGCGCACCACCGCGTTCGGCGTCCCGGCTCGCGGGTAAGCGAGCGTGGGGCACGGCCGGGCCGGAAACGCCGGATCGCAGAGCGTCCGCTTCTCGACCGGCGCCTCGTCGACCTCGGCGTAGGCGAGGAGCCGGCCGTCGGGCGACCACCAGTATCCCGCGTCGCGGCCCATCTCCTCCTGCGCCACGAACTCCGCGAGGCCGTTCGAGATCTCGGGGGTCCGCGCCTGCGTGAGGCGCCGCGCCTTCCCGGACGCGAGGTCGAGGACGTGGAGATCGCGATCCTTCACGAACGCGATCGCCTTCCCGTCGGGCGAGAAGCGCGGGTCGAGGGCGCCCGCGGCCTCCGCGAGCACCGCGTCCTTGCCGCCGGCGCGCTCGAGGACGTGCAGCTGGCCGCCCAGCACGTACAGGACCCGCGCGCCGTCGGGCGAGAGCCGGAAGTGCGTGATGCCGCGCGCCTGGATCCGCTCGCGCTCGAGCCGCGCCGCCTCGTCGGGCGAGGGCGCCGAGCCCTCGCCGCCGGCGAGCTCCCGCGTGGCGCCCGTCGCGAGGTCGGTCTCGTGGAGCGCCTGCACGCGCCCCCGCGGCCCCGAGCGGAGGAAGAGCGCCGCACGGCCGTCCGGTGTGAGCTGCACCGCGGAGGGCCGGCCCGCGCGGTACCCGCGGGTCTCGGCCCACGCCACGAGGAAGGGATCGAGCGGCGCGCCGGGAGCCGTGACCGCCGGGGCCGAGGCCGCGGCGAGGAGCGCGAGGAGCGGGAGCGGCATACGGGGCGTTCTACCACGCCCCCGCCGCACCCGCCCCGCGCCCGGCCGCTGGCGCGGCTACCGCGACGTCGAGCGGCGCGACGAGCGCCGCGCGCCGGAGCGAGCCCCGCCGCGGCGGGTCGACCGCGATCCCGACCGTGCGCCGGTGGACCGCGAACCGCTGGAGCGCGGCCGCTTCGCGGACGCGCCGCGGCTCTTCCCGCCCTTCCTGCCGATCTCCGAGTAGAACTCCGGGCCGCGCGTCCGGAGCGTCGCGGTCCCGCCCTTGCGGCCAGCCGCGCTGCGGGATCCCGTGCGGCTCCCGCGGCGGCTGACACGCGCGCCGCTCGCCTTGCCGGTCCGACGGTTCGTCGTCTTCGCCATGTCCGATCGTCTCCCGAGCGCGATCGTGCGCTCGCTTCCCTCCGCGGGAACGCTGCTCACGGGCGGTGTCACCCGCAAGCGCGACGGCCCCCGTCGTGGAGTTGCGATCCCGAACCGGGCGCAGAGGAGCTCCGCGAGCGGCGCCACGTCGTCGGCGCCGAAGGTGGGGAGCGGGCGCGGGGGTGGCGCGTCCGTGACGACGGCGAACACGCGCCGGTCGGTCGCGCAGAGGAACGCCCGCGCGACCCGCGCGCGGTGCACCTCCACCCGCGGCAGCGGCTCGCGCTTCCAGCCCTCCGCGAGCACGAGGTCGACCGGCGGCAGCATCCGCGCGAGGGCGCGGGCGCCGCCCAGCGCGGGACCGAAGTACGCCATCTCGGAGGGTCCCTCGATCGCCGCGGCGACCGCGCCGGCGCGCCGGAGCACGTCGGTGTCCTTGCCGGGCGCGTCGAGCGCGTGCGGGTGTCCGGTGTGCTTCAGGATCCCGACCCGGACACCGCGCGCCGCGAGGTGGGCGACGAGGCGCGCCAGCAGGCGCGTCTTCCCGACGCCGCTCGGGCCGGAAACCGCGACGATGGGGGCTAGCCCGCGTCGTCGTCGAGCAGCCACGTCGTCACCTCCGCGCCCTCCGGCAGGTCGCCCGCGCCGGACGGCAGGCACACGAGCGCGTCGGCGAGGGCGGGCCCCCGCACCTGGGCCGCGTCCCGCCCCACCGGGCGGACGCGCCCGTCCGGCTCCACCGCCGCCCACAGGAGCCGCGCCCGCCCCGGCTTCCCCGCCGTGGCCTCGGCGAGCCGCAGCGGCACGGCGCGGCGGCCCGTGCGCGCGGCGCCCGCGAGCGCGAGCAGCGCCGGCCGCGCGAACACCTCGAACGCGACGAGGCACGCGGATGGGCTCCCGGGGAGCCCCAGCACCGGCCGCTCCGCGGCGCGCGCGAACAGGAACGGCTTGCCGGGCTTCATCGGCACGCCGTGGACGCGGACGTCGGCGCCGAGCCGCTCGAGGGCGGCGGGGACGAGGTCCCGGACCCCGATCGACACGCCGCCGATGGTCAGCACCGCGTCCGACTCGCGGAGGGCCGCGGCGATCGCCGCCTCGACGGCCTCGAGCCGATCTCCCGCGCTCCGGCGCAACGGCTCGCCGCCGAGCGCAGACACGAGCGCGGCGATGGCCGGGCCGTTCGAGTCCGGCGTGCGACCCGACACGACCTCGTCGCCGGTGGAGATCACCGCGACCCGCGGCCGCGCTCGCACCGACACCGCGGTGACGCCCACCGCGGCGAGCAGCGCCGCCTGGCGCGCGCCCACCCGCACCCCGGCGGGGAGCGCGACACCGCCCGCCTCGACGTCCTCGCCGGCCCTGCGGACGTTCTCGCCCGGGCGGGCCGCGTCGCGGAACTGGACCCGCCCGTGCTCCTCCCGCGTGACCTCCTCCCGGACGACGGCATCTGCGCCGGCCGGGAGCGTCGCGCCGGTGAAGATCCGCGCCGCCTCGCCCGCCGCGAGCGGCTCGGCCGGGACGTCCCCGGCGTAGACGGTCTGCCGGACCGGGAGGATGGCCGCGCCGGTGACGTCGGCTGCGCGGACCGCGTAGCCGTCCATGGCCGCGCAGGTGTGGGGTGGGGACGCGACGCGGGCGAGGGCGGCGGCGGCGAGCCATCGGCCCCGGGCCGCGCCGGCGGTGACCTGTTCGGCGGGAAGCGGCTGGATCGTGGCGAGGATTTCGGCGCGGATGCGCAGGAGCCGGTCCATCGCACGCACTATGCCATGCAGCCTCGAGCGCCGCCCGCGAACCGCAAAACCTGCGCAGCTTACGGATTGATCGAGGCCAAAGCGCAAGGGATGCAGGCGGGATGCCGTAAACCCCCGCATCTCCGCGGGCCTAGCTCCTGCAAACAGACGCCGATCAAGCTGCTCCACTCGTGGAGGACGTGTGCTCTCGAACGCGCCGGTGACGGACTGCAACGCATGCTCCCTCGGCCTCGCGTCGCAGGGCCGCTGCCGCCTCACCCCGACGAGCCGGGAATCCGGGGCGACCATCTGCGCCCAGGGTGAGCGCCCCCGGACCGTCTACTTCATCAAGGAAGGCTTCGTCGCGCTCTCGGCCGTGTCGCCGCGCGGCTCCGAGCTGCTCCTGTCGCTCCGCGGCCCCTCCTGCCTGCTCTGCACCGAGGCGCTCCAGACGGAGCCGTCGCCCTTCGAGGTCCGGGCGCTCTCCCGCGTGAAGATCTGCGGGATCAGCGGTGACGCCCTCTCCCAGTGGGTAGGCCCGGAGAAGAGCGCCGCCCGCGTGGTGCTGGATCTCCTCCTCACGGAGAGCCGGCAGCAGCGCGACGAGGTGAACTGGCGACAGGGGGACTGCCTGTCCCGCGTCGCGCGCTTCGCGCTCGCCCACGCCCGCTTCCTCGCCGATCGGCCGAACGCGGTCCGGAAGCAGGTGGTCGCCCGACTTCTCGGGATGCGCCCCGAAACGCTGTCGCGCTGCCTGACCAAGCTCGAGAAGGACGGTGTCGTGGACGCTTCGCGCGGCGTGCGCGTGCTGGATCACCGGCGTCTTGCCGCCATCGCCATGGAAGACAACGCGGCCTGATTCTTGTTATGTGAAGGCCGCTCGAGTCTTCGAGCAGAAGGAAAGGACACTATGCCCAGGCTCGGCATGCCAGAGCTGATCATCATCCTCCTCATCGTCGTCGTGCTGTTCGGGGCGAACAAGCTTCCGCAGCTCGGCGCCGGCCTCGGTCAGGGGATCCGCAGCTTCAAGAAGGCGATGGGCGACAGCGCGGACGAGGACAAGGCCGCGAGCGCCAAGACGTCGACGACGGACAGCTCGAAGCAGGCCTGATCCGGGGGGCGCGTCCGCGCCCTCCCCTCCTTCCCCGCAGCGCTTGCAGCTCGCCGCGCGGCATGCCGCAGCCGGTGCGAGCTTGCTCCCTCGACACGCGTCGTCATCCGTTGCCATCCGTGGGCCCGAGCGCCTGTGCCGCCGGAGGCTTGCACGCGCCCCGCGCCCCGCATGAGTGAGTAGCCCTTACCGGGCACGATTTTTCTATTTCCTCCGGTAAACACCGGCCGGAGGGCGCGGATGGGCATCGAGATCGCAGGGCCCGCGTTCGATCATGGCGTGGGGCGGCTCGTCATCGAGCTCGGCCCGACGTTCCGGGCGGAGGACGCCCGTCGACTGCACGAGCTCATCGAGAGCTCGGAGCCCGGCACGGAGGTGGAGATCGACTTCCACGCCGTCCGGGACTGCCACGCGGCGGCGCTCGGCCAGCTCGCGCGTGACCTGGTCCACGCGGGGTGTCGGATCGCGCTGCACGGCGTCCGGTGGCACGAGAAGCGGCTGCTCGGGTATCTCGGGGTCCCGATGGACGCGCGCGAGGGGCATGCCTGATCGGCGGCCGTCGACCGACGGCCGGGCCGGCTGCCATTCACCGTACGTGGATTCATTCCACGATCTCCGGCGCGGTTCGTGCGCCGCGTCTCCCACTTCCGCCCGGACCCGCGCACGCCTCCCCCGGTCGCGCCACGCAGCGCGGCACGGCGGCATGCCTCGTACTCATGCGAGAACACGGCATTTCCGGGAATCCGCCGCTGTACGACCCTTACCGGCAACCGCCGCCGCCGTGGTTGGCCCACGCCATGCTCCTCCTCGAGCCAGGGATGCGTCTCGTTCGATCGGGACGCTCGCTCGAGCCCCGCCCGGGAGGGCGCAGTGCCGGAGCGGCCCCGCGGTCTCGCGACTCGCCCTGGCGGCTGGCCCGGGCGAGTCTGGAGACGCGGGACGGCGGGGGCGGGTGAAGAGGCCAGGGCTCGCGCGCAGCCTGGTCGCACGAACGCGTCCCGCCAGCTTGCTTCGCGCGCGCCGGCGCGCTGACCGGCCCGGCGCGCGCGGGGGGGGACTCACATGAAGCGTATCCTCGTGGCGGTCGACGGCTCCGAGTCCGCGCTGAAGGCCGCGCGGATGGCCGTGGACATCGCCGTGCGGTTCGGCGCCAAGCTCACGCTCGTGCACGTCGTCCCGCGGCTGCTCCTTCCTCCGGACGTCTACGGGCTCACCATCGCCGAGGTCGAGAAGGAGCACCGCGCGTATGCCGACGCGCTCCTCGACAAGGCGGTCACGGCGCTGCAGAAGCCGGAGCTGGAGATCGGGCGGACCGTCCTCTACGGGTCTCCGGCCGAGGCCATCGCCGAGGAGGCCGCCTCCGGAGACGTGGGGATGGTCGTGATCGGGTCGCGCGGGCACGGCGCGGTGGCGCGCATGTTCCTCGGCAGCGTCTCCGACCGGCTCGTCCACATCAGCCCGAAGCCGGTCCTCGTCGTCCACTGACGGTCGCCCGCGGCGCGCGATCGGCGGTGTAGAATCGGGTCGACCGCTTCCCGACCGGGGGCCGCGCGGGAGGGCTCGATGATCGCCGTCGCCGACTTCATGACCAAGGACCTCGTGACCGTCCGCGAGAGCGACGACGTCGCGCTCGCGGAGTCGCTGCTCCGGCTCGGCGGGATCCGGCACCTCCCCGTGGTGCGCGACGGGCGCGTGGTCGGCCTCCTCACGCACCGTGACGTCCTCCGCTCCAGCCAGTCCGCCAAGACGGCGGCGCGCGATCTGCCGGTCCGCGACGTGATGACGCCGGATCCCGTCTGCGTGCGCGCGACCTCGAGCCTGGCCCATGCCGCGCGGCTCATGCTCGAGCGGAAGTACGGCTGCCTCCCCGTCGCCGACGACGAGGGGAAGCTCGTCGGGATCGTCACCGAGGCCGACTTCGTCCGGTTCGCCGCGGACGTGGTGCGCGACCTCGATCTCGTGGCCGAGGCGGTGCGCGTCCGGGAGCGGCAGGGCGACGCCTGAGGTGCAGCGAGCGGCCCCCTGCCTCATCGTGCGTTGACCGGGCGGGAGCGCCCCCCTAGATCCGGGGACGCATGCCGGAGACCGTGTTCGACGAGCTCAAGCGATACGTGCGGTTCGACGCGGTCGACGAGCAGGCGCTCCACGCCCTGCACGTCCATGCCCGCCGGGACCTCGACCGGATCTCGGAGGTCTTCTACGACCGGATCCTCTCCCACGACGAGGCGCGGAAGGCGCTCGTCGGCGGCGAGAGCCGCGTCGGGCACCTCAAGGTGACGCTCGTCGCGTGGATGGACAGCCTCCTCTCCGGCCCGTGGGACGAGGCCTACTGGGCGAACCGCTTCCGGATCGGCCGCGTCCACGTCCGGATCGGGCTTCCGCAGCACTACATGTTCGGCGCGATGAACGTGATCCGGACCGAGCTGATGCGCGTCGCCTGGGAGGGCTTCCACGCGGACCCGCCCGCGCTCGAGCGCGTCCGGAACGCCCTCGGCAAGATCCTCGACCTCGAGCTCGCGATCATGCTCCACACCTACCGGGAGGACCTGCTCGCGCAGGCGGCGCGCGCGGAGCGGCTCTCGACGTTCGGCCAGCTCGTCGCGTCGATCGGGCACGACCTGCGGAACCCGCTCGGCGTCATCGAGACGTCGCTCTACATCCTGCGCGGCCGGATCGGCGACGACGAGCGCGCGAGGAAGCACGTGGACCGCATCGGCGAGCAGCTCAACGTCGCGAACGGGATCATCAGCAACCTGCTCGACATGATCCGCAACCGCCCGCTCGCGAAGGAGCCGGTGTCGCTCTCCGAGGTGGTGACCGGCGCCGCCGACGCGGTGAGCCGCCCGCCCGCCGTCGCCGTGTCGCTCGAGGGGCTGGAGGCGCTCCCGGCCGTGGACGGCGACCCCGTCCAGCTCCGCCAGGTGTTCGTGAACCTGATCGAGAACGCCGTCTTCGCGGCGTCCCCGGAGGGCGCGGTCACCGTCCGCGGCCGCCGCGCGGACGGCACCGTCGAGGTCGACGTCGACGACACCGGACCGGGCGTCGACGCGGCGACGCGCCTCCGCCTCTTCGAGCCCCTCATCACCACCAAGGACAAGGGGGTCGGGCTCGGGCTCGCCCTCGTGAAGCGCATCGCCGAGCGCCACGGCGGGACGGTCGATTACTCCGACCGGCCGGGCGGCGGCGCCCGCTTCACGGTCCGCCTCCCCGCGTGAAGAGACCCGTCATGCGCCGCTACCTGATCGTGGACGACAACGTGGAGTTCGCCGAGAACCTCGCCGAGATCCTGAGCGACGGAGGCGACCAGGTCGCCATCGCCGCGAACGGCGAGGAAGCCCTCGCCCTCGCCCGCACGACGACCTTCGACGCGGTCCTCACCGACATGCGCATGCCGCTCATGGGCGGCGCGGAGCTCGTCCACGAGATCCGGCGGGTCGACCCGGGCGCCGCGGCGATGGTGATCACCGCCCACGTCGGCGACGACGCGCTCGAGGCGGCGCGGCGGGAGGGGCTCCTCGCGGTCCTGCAGAAGCCGGTCGCGGCCGGGCGCATCCTCGAGCTGCTCTCGGCGGCCCGCCGCGACGGCCTCGTCGTCGTCGTCGAGGACGACGATCGCCTCTCGGACAATCTGTGCGAGGCGCTCCGCACGAAGGGCTTCGCCGCCGTGACCGCCGCGTCCGTGCTCCAGACCGAGCGGCTCGGCCCCGTCCGGCCCTTCTGCGCGCTCGTCGATCTCCGGGTCCCGGGCGGTCCCGACGGCGAGGCGATGCGCAGGCTCGCCCTGAAGTATCCTGGCCTGCCGATGATCGTCGTCACCGCGTACCACGAGGTCCCGCCGCTGCCGCACGAGGCCTACTTCTCGAAGCCGTTCGACACGCCGTCGCTGCTCGCGGCCGTGGAGCGGCTGCACGCGTCGCAGCCCGGGGCCGCCGCCGGGGCCTCGGCATGAAGGACACCGCGAAGCGCCCGCGCGTGCTCGTCGTCGACGACAACGCGAGCCTCGTCGAGAACCTGTCGGAGATCCTGGAGGCCGCCGGGTACGCGGTCGGCGGCGCGGGCTCGTGCGAGGCCGCCCTGCGCCTCGCGGCGGGCGGGTTCGACGTGGCGCTCGTGGACCTGAAGCTCCCGGACGGCGACGGCACCGCCCTCGCGCCGCGCCTCAAGGAGCTGTCGCCCGACGGCGAGGTGGTCCTCCTCACCGGCTTCGCGACGCTCGAGTCCGCCGTCGCCGCCGTCCGCGCCGGCGCGTGCGCGTACCTCGTGAAGCCGTGCGCGACGCAGGAGCTGCTCGTCACGGTCGAGCAGGCGATGCGCCAGGTGCGGCTCCACGGCGAGAAGCGGGAGCTCGCGCGGCGCGCCCAGATGGTCGAGAAGCTCGCCGCGGTCGGCACGATGACGGCCGGCCTCTCCCACGAGATCCGGAACCCCCTGAACGCCGCCGCGCTCCAGCTGACCGTCCTCGAGCGCCGCATCCAGAAGCTCGCCGGCGCGAGCCAGCCGGCGCTCCTCGAGCCGCTCACGCTGGTGAAGGACGAGATCCGCCGGCTCGATCACATCCTCGAGGATTTCCTCCAGTTCGCCCGCCCGCGCGAGTTCGTGCCGAAGGCCATCGAGGTCGTGCCGGTGGTCGCGAAGGTGCTCGACCTCCTCGGCGGCGAGGCGGAGCGCCGGAGCGTCGCGCTCGAGCGCGACCTCGAGCCGGTCGCGCCCATCGCCGGCGACGAGGAGCGGCTGCGCCAGGTGCTCGTGAACCTGTGCCTGAACGCGCTCGAGGCGGTGCCCGAGGGCGGCCTCGTGCGCGTGTCCTGCCGCGCCGTGCCGCCCGACGCCGATCGCCCCGAGGCGCCCCCGATGGTGGACATCGTGGTCGACGACGACGGGCCGGGCGTGCCGGCGGACGCGCGCGACCGGATCTTCGAGCCGTTCTTCACCACGAAGGCGAAGGGGTCGGGGCTCGGGCTGTCGATCGTGCACGCGATCGTGACCCAGCACGGGGGAACGATCACGGCAGAGGAGAGCCCGGAGGGCGGAGGGCGGTTCGTGCTGAGGTTGCCGAGGGTGAGGTAGGGATCCGCGCTCGGATCTCGCCGCCATTCCCCCCTCCCCTCTCCCCGCGCGGACACCGACGTGACGCACGCCAACGTGTGCGGTAAGTACGACCGCTCCTCCTCCTCCTCCTCCTCCTCCTCCTCCTCCTCCGCGTGAACGCGAGGCGAGCAGGTTCGAGTGACTCTCAGTGCGCGGCGAGAGGGAACGCGGGCGCCGACGAGCGCTGCACCGCTCGAAATGGAGAGTCCCCATGAGAATCGTTGCCCGGCTTGATCACCCTCGGCCTGATGATACCCTGCGTGAAGCCACGAATCGTGCGCCAGGAGGCTCGATGGCCCACAGGACCGTCATCATCACCCTCTACGTGGTCGCCTTCGCCGCATGCATCGGGCTCAACGTTGTCACACGCGAGCTCGCGGCAGGCGCTGACCCGCACGCGGGACTCGCGTCCGGGTGGCTTCCGCTCACGCGCAGCGACCTCGTGGACGGTTTCGCCGGGACGGCGATCGTCTGCTGGCTCGTCGCCGCGGGGTCATCGTGGCGCGCCCATCGCGATCAGCGGGTTCGGCGGACGTGAGTCGGAGGGAAGCCGCCTCGCGCCCGAGCGGACTCGGTCGGCGGACGCGAGGAGGGCTGAGATGTGATGAATCATTGGCCCAGCCCTCTCTCTTCGCTTCGCTGCGCCGTCGACGCGAAACTCTCACTCGGGCGCGTCGCCTCCGTCCTCGGCCGCGGGCCACGGCCATTTCTCGAGCACCGCCTGCACCGCCGCATCGATCCGCTCCGGCGCGTAGCTCTCGGGCGGCATGCCGAGGTGCTCTCCGAGCCACTCGAGGATGTCGGGGACGCCCCGGCCGTGCGCCGACAGGCCGTGATCGTCGCCAGGGTAGGTCTGCAACTTCACCGTTCGTCCCACCGCTCGCATCGCCGCCGCGAGCCGCCGCGACTGTTCCACGGAGACTCGCCAGTCCTCCTCGCCGTGCAGGAGCAGCAAGGGCGCCTGCATCTCGCCGCCCCATCGGACGGCGGAGCGCGCCACGTAGGCATCCCGACACTCGGACGGCAGGCACCCGATGAGCGCCTGATACACGGGGCGCATGTCGGGGCGCTCGTCGAGGTCGTCCAGATCGGCGAGCCCCCCGACCGTCGCCGCCACGCGGATGTCTCTCGGAGCACGCCGGGCGTCCTCGCGAAGCGCCCGGTAGGTCATCATCCCGCCGCGCGAGTAGCCCACCATCCCGATCCGCGTGGCGTCGACCCCCGGGAACTGCTTCAGCAGTGTCACCAGGTTGAGGACGTCCTCGACGTCGTCGCCGCCGAAGGCTTCCCGGCCCTCGCTCCCCATGTTGCCGCGGTACTGCGAACCCACCGCGACGTAGCCCGCCTCGACGTAGGCGACCAGCTCGCGCGGGTCCATCGCGCCGAAGTTCCGGTTCCCGCCTCGGTTCCAGACGACGGCCGGGTGCCGTACGGTCCGGTCCCGCGGGCACCCCAGGAACCCGTTCACCCGCAGCCCGGAGCTCCAGTAGGTGAGCGCGTAATACTCCGACCGGTCCGTGATCAGGATCGGCCGCAGGGAGAGGATCGCGCCGTCGGGCTTGCGGTCCGGGGGTGCCGCCTGCCGGGCGGCCGGAGCGACGGCGTGGCTCGCCGAGCAAGAGGCGGCGAGGAGCAGCGCGAGCGCTCCCGCCAATCGGCGCCGAGCGGGCACTACGCCCCGCCCCTACACCTCTCCCGCCTTCTCCGGCGCGTCCACGTCCTCCATCCCCTCGCGGCCGCGCTCGCCGCCGGCGGCGTACTCCTTCAGCCGGTACTGGATCTTCCGGACGCTGATCCCGAGGATCTCGGCGGCGCGCGACGTCGAGCCGCCCACCATCTCGAGCGTGCGGAGGATCGCCTCGCGCTCGATCTCGTACAGCGTCGCGCCGGGGATGAGGGCGCCGGGGGCGCGCTCGCGGGGGCGCGGCCCGCGGAGCGTCGGCGGGAGATCGTCGGCGGTGAGCTCGGTCGCCTTGCAGAGGACGACGGCGCGCTCGACCACGTTCTCGAGCTCGCGGACGTTGCCGGGCCAGTCGTGCGAGAGGAGCGCGTTCAGCGTACCGGGCGCGAGGCCGCGGATCTCCTTGCCGTAGGCCTTCGAGTACTTGTCGATGAAGTGCGAGACGAGCGCCGGGATGTCGCCCTTGCGCTGGCGCAGCGGCGGCAGCGTCACCGCCACGACGTTCAGGCGGTAGTAGAGGTCCTCGCGGAACTTCCCCCCCTTCACCTCGGCGGCGAGGTCGCGGTTCGTCGCCGCGACGAGGCGCACGTCCACCTTGATGGTCTGCGTGCCGCCGACGCGCTCGAACTCCTTCTGCTGGAGCACGCGGAGCAGCTTGATCTGGAGCGCCGGCGAGATGTCGCCGATCTCGTCGAGGAAGAGCGTGCCGCCGTCGGCGAGCTCGAACCGGCCCTCCTTGCGGCCCACGGCGCCGGTGAACGCGCCCTTCTCGTGACCGAAGAGCTCGGACTCGAGGAGCGTCTCGGACAGCGCGGCGCAGTTCACCTTGATGAACGGCTTGTCGGCGCGCGGGGACTCCTCGTGCAGCGCCTGCGCGATGAGCTCCTTGCCCGTGCCGGACTCGCCGAGGATGAGCACCGTCGCCCGCGTCGGCGCGGCGCGCTTCACCACCTCGTAGACCGCCTGCAGCTCCGGCGCGTCGCCGACGATGTTGTGGAACCGGTACCGCTCGCGCACGCGCTCGCGGAGGTTCGCCGTGTCGCGCTGGAGCCGGAGCTTCTCGAGGGCCTTCTCGAGGATCACCAGCACCGCGTTCACGTCGAGCGGCTTCACGAGGTAGTTCTCGGCGCCGGCCCGCATCGCCTCGACGGCCGCCTCGACGCTCGCGAACGCGGTCATCATGCAGAAGACCGCGTCGGACCCCTGCTCGCGCGCCCGCTTGAGGAGCGTGATGCCGTCCATCCGGGGCATGCGGACGTCCGCGAGCACGACCGCCGGCGCGAAGCCCGGGATCAGCGCGAGCGCCTCCTCGCCGTCGGCGGCCTCGGCCACCTCGTACCCTTCCTCCGTGAGGATGGTGCGGAGCGCGACGCGAGCGTTCTGCTCGTCGTCGACGACCAGGATCCGTTCCTTGCCCGTCCGGGCACCCGAATTCGGAATGGTCATTCTTCTCCTGGAGAGCGCAAAGCCTGCGGGGACCCGCAGGTTATGCATGATTCCGGCCCGAAGATCCAGAGGCAACGACGGGCCCAAGTCCTCGGGTGCACGAAGAAAACTTCGCCGCGCCCGCACGCAAGCTTCACTTACCCGCCGGCCACCCGTTGAGCATCGTGACCACGCCCCAGCCGGTCGTATGGCCGCCAGCGAAAACGCGCGCCCAACCCCTCGACGACGGAGCGGCAGTCGGCTTCGGAGACCCCCGGAAGGGCGACGGCGCTCGCGGCCACGTCCGGGAGACACCGGACCGCGCTCCGGATGAACGACTTCACCGCCTCGTACGCGCTCGCGCCGAACCGGCTCGGGCAGACGCGCGCGTAAGTCTCCGCGTCCGCGGCGTTCAGCGAGACCGACACCGCGTCGACTCCCGCCGCTGCGAGCAGCGGAGGGACGTCCCGCCCCTCCCGCAGGCTCGCGAGCCCGTCGGTGTCGACGCGGACGCGCCGGACGCCCGCCGCCTTGAGCCGGCGCGTGAGCTCGAGCAGGACGTCGAGCCGGCGCGTCGGTTCCCCGAAGCCGGTGAACACGACCTCGGAGCGACCGTCGAGGCCGGCGGACGTCGCCGCGGCCCAGACCGCGTCCACGTCCGGGTTCCGCTCGAGCCGGAGATCGTACGCGCCGAGGACGAAGCTGCCGTCGCGGATCTTCGGGCAGAACACGCACGCCAGCGTGCACGCACTCGTGATGTTCAGGTAGAGCGCGTCGCCGAGCGGATAGGCGAGCACGGGCTCGGTGGGCTTGTTCTCGGCGGTCCGCAAGTGCGCCCGGGTGAATAGCAGGAGGCCGTCGCGAGTGCCAGCATGGCCACCGTCGACGCGCCTCGTTCCCCGGGAGAACGCGCGAGCGCGCGCGCAGTTTCCCGAGCCGCGCGGGCTACTCGCCGTGATGCAGGTTCCCGCTGCAGGCGACGCAGTAGCGCGCCTCCGGGAGCGCGCGGAGGCGCTGGAGTCCCATCGGGCCGCCGCAGTTCAGGCAGTTTCCGTAACGACCTTCCTGGATGCGGGCGAGAGCTGCGTCGATCTCGGCGAGCTCGCGACGGACGCCGTCCGAGATCGGGTCCGGGAGGCCCTCGTAATCGGACCACCGGGCCGCGGGATCCGCGGGCGGGGCGAACGCCTGGGACTGGCTCAACGAGCGGCGGCGCCGCAGCAACACCTCGCGGGCTTCCGCCTCGATGCGACTCATGCCGGGATCGCTTTTCACGAGCCGTGCCCGCGCCCGAAACTCCGGCACATCCCTGGGTTTTTCCGGTCCGGCGCCGCCAGAGTTGCGTGCGAGGGATCAGCCGACGCATGGCTTGCGCAAGACCCAGACCGCCGGTCGCGGAGTTCAGCCGACCCGCTCCGGGTTCGTGGCGCGCCGGCCGTTGCGGCGCCTGACGAGGCCGCTCAGGGCCCGCAGCGCATCGACCGTGGTGAACAGCCCGACGACCTGCCCCCGATCCACGACCACCGCCGAGCCGAGCTTCCGCTGCGCCATCGTCCCGGCGACCTCGTCGAGCGCGGCGTCCGGCGCGACGACGTAAGGCTCCGGCGTCATCGCCTCGCGGACGGGCTCCGAGGCAGGGTCGACGCCCTTCAGCGTCTCGCAGAGGTACAGGTCCCGCTGGGAGAGCATGCCGACGAGCCGCCCGCCGTCCACCACCGGCAGATGGCGGATGCTCCGCTCGCGCATCACCCGGTGCGCCTCCGCGAGCGGCCGATCGCTGCCGATGACCACCGGTCCGAGCGTCATGAAGTTCTGGACAGTCAGCCGCCGCATGCCCTCCCCCCCCGGCCGGGCAGACTAGCAAGGGGGAGGCCACGGGGTGGCGACAGATCGCACCATCAGTGCAAGTGCGGCACCTCGCCGCCGTCGTGACACGGCCGGTGCGCCGGCTCGTCGAGCCCTGCGCGCCGGAGCTCGGCGCCGGTGACGGTGCCGAGGACGAGCCCGCCGAGCGCGACCGGCACGCACCCGAGCCCGCAGTCACACATCGTGAGGGCGACCTCCTCGAGCGTCGCGTCCGGCCGGACGGTCATGACCGGCACGGCCATCCGATCCGCGACGCGTTCGTCGCCCTCCGCGTTCGCGTTCCGCACGTCGCAGCGGCAGAGGATGCCGACCAGGTTGCCCTCGTCCATCACGAGGAGGTGCGCCGCGCCGGACGACGCGAGCAGCGCCGCCGCCTCCGAGAGGCGGGCTTCCGGCCGGATGGCCACGGGGTTCCGGTCCATCGCATCCGAGACGAAGGTCATGGGTCACCTCCTGCCGCGGAGGCGCCGCCGCCCGGGGCCGCGGGGGGAACGGCCTAGAGCGGAACGGTGTCCCGCGGCGTCTTGGTCGGCACCCGGATCGTCAGCACGGGACACGCGGAGCGGCGGAGGACGGCCTCGGCGACGCTCCCGATGAGCAGGCGCGAGAGTCCGGTGCGCCCGTGCGTCCCCATCACGATGAGGTCCGTGCCGCCGTCCCGCGCGATCCGCAGGATCGTGTCGGACGGCTCGCCGGACTCGACGCGCACCGAGAGCGATCTCGGTCGCGCGGCCGCGCGGATCAGCTGGTGCTCGACCTCGCGTTGCACCTCGATCCGCGTCTGCTCCCACCCGGGCTGGCCGGAGCCGACCGGCAGGAGCGCGAGCGCGTCGGGGCCGACGTAGCCCGGCGGCTCCCAGACGTGCAGCACCTCGACCTCGGCAGTGAACTTCCCCGCGAGGAAGGTCCCGTATTCGAGCGCCGCCCGCGCTGACGGCGAGAAGTCGATCGGGACCAGGATCCGGTTGATCGCGGCGGGCAAGCGCACCTCCACGGTGAGACCGCGTGCCCGCATCGTAGCACTGAAAGCGCCGTGCCGAGGTGAGGCGCCGGCGCGGTCCCGGGTGGAGCGCGCCGCGCCGGAGGCGCCCCGTTCCCGCCGACGGCACCCGTCCCAGTGACTCCCGCGGCCCGGCCTCCGGGCTGCTTCACCGCCTTCGCAGGACTCGCGACGCGAGCGCGTACCCGGCGCCGAGGGCACCGACCGCCGGCAGGAGCCACAGGCCTCGGCCGAGCCGGTGCTCGAGCACGTCCACCCGGTCCGCCGCGAGGAGCAGCACCCACCGGGTCGCTCGCTGCTCCGGGATGCGGTACGCGAGCCGCCGCAGCGCGCCCGACGCGAGGCGCGCCGGCTGTGCCGTCCCGAACACCGGCGTCAGGCGCCGGACGCCCGACGCGTCGAGCGCCGCGGTGTCCGGCTGCTGCGCGGGCACCTCCCAGTGCGCCCCCGGGTCCCGCTGCAGCGACCGCTCGCGCGGCACGCCGGGGCGCGCCGCCGGGGCGCTGTCCGGCGCCTGGCCCGGCGCGCGCTCGACGCGGCTCTCCCAGCCCTCGTCCATGCTCCGTCCCTCCCCTAGTGCACCGCGCCGCTCGGCACGAGCACGCACTTCACGCACCCGTCCGCCTTCGCCTCGAACAGCTGGTACGCGTGCGCCGCGTGCTCCAGGGGGAAGCGGTGCGTGATGAGCGCCTTGCCGTCGAGGCGCCCGGCGCGGACGTGCTGCAGCAGGTGCGGCATGTAGCGCTTCACGTTCGCCTGGCCCATCCGCAGCGTGAGCCCCTTGTTCATCGCGGCGCCGATGGGGACGAGGTTCGCGGGCGGACCGTACACCCCGACGATCGAGATCGTCCCGCCCTTGCGCACGGAGTGGATCGCCCAGTCCAGCACGACCGACGACCCCGGCGCGAGCTTGAGCTTGCGGCCGAGGAGCGTCTGCCACGGCGAGCCGGACGCCTCGAGCCCCACCGCGTCGATGCAGACGTCGGGACCGCGGCCGCCGTTCAGCTCGCGGAGGACCGCGATCGGATCCTTCACCTGGCCGAGGTCGACGATCTCCGCGCCTGCCCAGCGGCGCGCGAACTCGAGCCGCTCCGGCACGCGGTCGACCGCGACGACGCGCCCGGCCCCGAGGAGCCAGGCCGACCGCGCGGCGACGAGGCCGACGGGCCCGCAGCCGAACACGGCGATGGTGTCACCGTCCGTGATCCCCCCCATCTCCGCGGCCTGGTAGCCGGTGGGGAGGACGTCGGAGAGGAGCAGCACGTCCTCCTCGGTCATGTCCTCCGGGATCTTCATCGGCCCGACGTCGGCGAACGGGACGCGGACGTACTCCGCCTGGCCGCCGTCGTACCCGCCGGTCATGTGCGAGTAGCCGTACACGCCCGACGCGAGATCGCTCATCGGGTTCGAGGCCTCGCAGTCGCCGTACAGGCCGCGCTGGCAGTAGAAGCAGGTGCCGCACGAGATGTTGAACGGCACCACCACGCGGTCGCCGCGCACCAGGCTCCGGACGCCGGGCCCGATCTCCTCGACGACCCCGGTGAACTCGTGCCCGAACGTGGAGCCGACGCGCGTGTCGGGCACGAACCCGTGGTACAGGTGCAGGTCGGAGCCGCAGATCGCGGCGCGCGTCACGCGGAGGATCACGTCGTCCGGGTGCTCGACGCGGGGATCCGGCTTGTCCCGGACCTTCACGTGGTACGGCCCCTCGTACGTCAGCGCGCGCATGCTCCCCCCGATGCCTGCAAGGTTCGGCGGCGGCGGCGGGCCCGCAACGCCTGGCGGGCGCTGCGTCCGCCAGGCGGCCGTACCGGGCGCCGCCCGCTGGACGGAGGTAGACTCGAGGGCGTGTGCGGCCGGTTCACGCTGACGACGGAGGACGTCGCGGTCCTCGCCCGGGCCTGGGGCGCCGAGGTCGACGACGCGGTCCGCGCCGCGTGGCGCCCGCGCTTCAACGTGGCGCCCGGGGACGCGCACCTCGTGCTGCGGGCCGCGGACGGGGGCCGGCGCCTCGCCCGGGCGTCGTTCGGGCTCGCCGGCGCCGGCGGGAAGCTGCTCCTCAACGCGCGGATCGAGACCGCCGCGGGGACGCCGAGCTTCCGCGAAGCGTGGCGGCTCCGGCGCGGCGCGGTGCCGGCCGACGGCTTCTTCGAGTGGGACGGCCCGGGCGCGGCGCGCCGGCCGACGTGGTTCCACCGCCCCGACCGCGGGCCGCTGCTCCTCGCCGCGCTCTGGGGCGGCTCGCCGGGCGGGGGCATCGGGTTCGCGATCCTCACGACGGAGGCGGACGCGATCGTCCGGCCGGTCCACGACCGCATGCCGGTGATCGTCCCCTCGGGGCGGCTCGACGCGTGGCTCGCCGGTGCGCCGGGCGCCCTGCCCTGCCCGGACGTCCCGGCGCTCGTCGCCACGCGCGTCTCGCAGCGCGTGAACTCCGTCGCGAACGACGACGCGGCCTGTCTCGCGCCGGCCCCGCCGGACGCGCAGCGCACGCTGCTCTAGACGTCGAGCTCCGCGCTCGTCGCGATCCGGGCCCCCACCCCCGCGAGCAGCGCGTCCACCCCCGCGCCACGCTCCGGGAACACGGCGCGCGTCAGATCGTCGAGGACGACCACCTCGAAGCCCTCCGCCGCGGCGTCCACCGCGCTGGCCCGCACGCAGAAGTCGCGGGCGAGCCCCGCCAGGAACACGCGCCGCACGCCGCGCGCGGCGAGCCAGGCGCCGAGGCCGGTGGTCGGACGCCGCCCGTCCGGTCCGACGTTCTCGCGGAACGCGCTGTACGAGTCCACCTCGGGCCGGGTCCCCTTCCGCAGCAGGAGCGTCACCGCGGCGTCCGGGAAGCCGTCGTGGAGCGCCGCGCCGCGCGAGCCCTGCACGCAGTGGTCCGGCCAGAGCTCCTGCGGGCCCTCCGGCCGCGCGAGCGTCTCGAACGGCTTCCGGCCGGCGTGCGACGACGCGAACGACACGTGGCCGCGCGGGTGCCAGTCCTGGGTCGCGACGACCGTCGTGAACGCCGGCGCGAGCCGGGCGATGGGCGCGATGATCGCGTCTCCATCCGCGACGCCGAGCGCGCCGCCGGGCAGGAAGTCGTGCTGCAGGTCGACGACGAGGAGCGCGTCCTTCTCTCGATCGAGGCGCATGACCACCCATTTCTAACGCGCGTTCGTGCCGCGTGGACGCGCGTTCGCCGGCCGCCCGCCGCGCCCCCGGGCGGGGAGCCGACGCGCTGCGCCGGAAGCCCGTAGATCCGCGTTTCTGGGCGGAAATCCGATTGTCTCCGCCCGGTCCTTGAGCTAGCTTGCGCGCACCATGGACAAGATCTGGGTCAAGGACGTCAAGGAGGGAGAGCGCGCGAAGAGCGTCTTCCTCGTCGCCCGCAAGGCCGTCCCGACCGCGAAGAGCGGGAAGACGTACCTCTCGGTCACGTTCCAGGACAAGACCGGCGAGCTCGAGGCCCGCGCGTTCGAGAAGATCGAGGAGCTCGGAGCCTCGTTCGACGAGAAGGACTACGTCGAGGTCGAGGGGCCGATCGGCGCGTTCCAGGGCAAGCCGCAGCTCCGGATCGAGACCGTGGCGAAGGTCGATCCCGCGACGCTCGACGCCGCGGAATTCGTGTGGGTGCCGCCGCCGGAGCCGAAGAAGCCGGAGAAGACCGGTCCGTCCGAGGTCGAGGAGACGCTCTGGAAGGAGCTGCTCGGGCTCGTCGACGTGATCGCCGATCCGCACGTGAAGGATCTCGTGAAGGCGTTCCTCGACGACGACGACGTCGCGAGCCGCCTCCGCCGCGCGCCCGCCGCGAAGACCGTCCACCACGCCTACCCGGGCGGCCTGCTCGAGCACACGGTCTCGTGCCTGAAGCTCGCCCACCGGCTCGCCGACCACTTCCCGCAGGTCGATCGCGATCTGCTCGTCGCGGGCGCGTTCTTCCACGACCTCGGCAAGATCCGCGAGCTGTCGGGCGAGCGGAGCACCGAGTACACCGACGAGGGCCGACTGGTCGGCCACCTCGTCATGACGGCGCAGTGGATCCACGACAAGGCCCGCCGGGTCGGCGCGTCGCGAGACCTCGAGCACCACATCGTCCACATGGTCCTCGCGCACCACGGGCGCATCGAGTACGGCTCGCCCAAGGTCCCGATGACGCTCGAGGCCCTCCTCACGCACACCATCGACGAGCTCGACAGCCGCGTGAACTCCTGGCTCAACCTGATGGGCCGCGAGGGCGGGAACCGGCGCTGGACCGACTCGAACAACGTCTACGAGCAGACGATCTGGCGCGGCAACCTCCCGACCGTCCAGGTCGAGAAGAAGGGCCCGCCGGCCGAGCTCATGACGCCGGTGATCTACGTGCCGCGCGAGCCCGGCCAGGGCGGCGGCGCGCCCAAGAACAAGAAGCCGAAGGAGAAGCGCCGCCCGGAGCCCCGTCCCCAGCAGCAGGCGGCGGCGGCGGGCGAGGCGAGGCCGGCGGAGGCCGGCGCCGCCGCGGAGGCGCGGCCCGAGGGCGCGCCGGCGCCGGCGCCACGCCCGGAGCGGCCCGAGCGCTCGGAGCGGCCGGACCGGGGCCCCCGCGAGCACCGCGGCTTCGGCGGCGGCGGCTTCGGCGACAAGAAGCGCGGCTACACCGGCCCGCGGCTGCCCGGCGACAAGGGCCCGCAGCACCGGCCCGCGGAGAAGAAGCTGACGCACAATCCGTTCGCCGCCCTCGCGCAGAAGCTCGAGGAGACGGGGAAGCCGAAGGCCGAGGAGGCGCCCGCCCCGGCGGAGGCTGCCGCTCCTGCCGAGGCGCCGGCCCCGCCGCCTGCCCCCGAGCAGGCGCAGGCCCCCGCGGAGACGCCCACGCCCGAGGCCAAGACCGGCGAGTAGTCGTAGAATCGCCCCTCGCCCTCCGACGGGCCCGGGCGCGCGCGAGCGCGCCGCCGGGCGCGGGGGGGCGGGAGGCGCACCCGGCATGGTCCCGTTCGGCCGCATCGCGGCGATCTTCGACGTCGACGACTCGCTCCTCGACGGGAACGCCGGTACCATCTTCACCTGGTACCTCTACAGCGAGAAGGTGATGCGCCCGGAGATGCGCTCCCGCGTCCCGCGCATCATCTACGAGTACGCGCGCAACCGGCTGACCGAGCAGGACATGGTCGAGGTCGGGTCGCGGTGCCAGCAGGGCCTCTACGCGGACGTCGTGAAGGCGCACGCGCACGCCTGCTTCGAGAAGCACCTGCGGAAGCGGATCACCTCCGGCGCGATCCGGCAGATCCGGAAGCACCTCCTCTCCGGCCACTTCGTCGTCATCGCGTCGGGCTCGTCGCAGTACATCATCGACGAGGTGGGGAGCCACCTCCGCGTCCACGCCGCGATCGGGACCCGCACCAAGATCGTGGACGGGAAGATCACCGACCAGATCATCCCGCCCGTCGTGTTCCGGGACGGGAAGCGCGACGCGGTGGAGCGGGTCGCGGAGAAGTGGGACCTCGATCTCTCGAAGAGCTTCCTCTACTCCGACTCCGCGGCCGACGCGCCGCTGTTCGAGGCGGTGGGAACGCCGGTCGTGGTGAACCCGAAGGCGCCGTTCCGCACCCTCGCGGAGCGGCGCGGCTGGGAGATCGTGCACTGGAAGGAGCGGAACAAGCCCGGGGCCGAGCCGGACCTGGCCGACGAGTGGGGCAGCTGGGAGGGGTGACGCGCTTCCGGCGCCGGGCGGCCGGGTCAGGCGAGCCGGAACAGCCGCCGCGTGTTCTCCGTCGTGAGCTCGCCGACCTCCTCGACGGAGACCCCCCAGATCTCGGCGACCTTCCTCGCCGTCTCCGCCACGTACGCGGGCTCGTTCCGCTTGCCGCGGTGCGGGATCGGCGCGAGGAACGGGCAGTCGGTCTCGATCAGCAGGCGGTCGCGCGGGACGATGCGGACGGCCTCGCGGATCGCCTCGGCCGTCTTGAACGTGACGACGCCCGCGACGGAGATGAACAGCCCGAGGTCGAGGTAGGCGCGCGCGGCGGTCGCGTCGCCGGTGAAGCAGTGGATGACGCCGCCAGCGCCGGGGACGCCCTCGCTCCGGAGCACGTTCGCGCAGACGGCGTCCGCTTCCCGGACGTGCACCACGAGCGGCTTCGCCGCCGCCCGGGCGATCCGGACCGAGCGCCGGAAGGCGCCCTCCTGCACGTCACGCGGCGAGTGATCGTAGTGGAAGTCGAGCCCGGTCTCGCCGACCGCCACGACGCGCGGATCGCGCGCGGCGGCCTCGCAGGCGAGCCAGTCGGGCTCCGGGACGCGGGCGGCCTCGTGCGGGTGGATGCCGACCGTCGCCGCGAAGAGCGCGGGATCGCGCGCGGCGAGCTCGAGCGCGTTGCCGAAGTCTCCGGGCTTCCGCCAGAGCCCGACGCAGACGATCCGCTCGACGCCCGCGGCCCGGGCGCGCGCGATCACCGCGTCGAGGTCGCCGGCGTAGTCGTCGAAGTCGAGGTGGGCGTGGGAATCGATGAGGCGCATGCGAGCACTCCCTGGCGCCCCACGACTCCGGGCCGTGGCGCGGCCCTACGCTCGGGGCGAACGGGACCTGGACGGGCCGGCGACACGCGCCCTCACTTCACCCGCGTCCCCGGCGCGATGGAGTCCCCCACCGTGACGACGGACAGGTTCGGCGCCTCGCCGGCGGCGAGGAGCATCCCGTGCGAGGTGATGCCGCGGAGCGGCCGCGGCGCGAGGTTCGCGACCACGATGATCCGCCGGCCGACGAGCGCCTGCGGATCCGGGTACGCCTGCGCGATCCCGGCGACGATGGTCCGCGCCTCGGGCTCGCCGACGTCCACCGAGAGCTTCAGGAGCTTGTCCGCCTTCTCGACCTTCTCGGCCGCCTTCACCAGGCCGACGCGCAGCTCCACCTTCGCGAAGTCGTCGTAGAGGATCACCCCGGGCGGCGGGGGCGGCGCCGCCTTCGCGGTCGATCGGGTCGCCGTCTCGGCGGGGCTCGCCGCCTTCGCGACCCTGGGCGGCTCCTTCGCCTCGGCGGGCGCGACGATGAGCTTCTCCACCTGCTTCGGGTCGACCGGCAGGATCGCCGGCGGCTTCGCGGCGAACCGGACGGGCGCGCCGTCGAAGGGCGTGAACCCCTCGGGCCAGGCGAGGGGGACGCCCCCGAGCGCCTCGGCCAGACCCGCGGCGAACCGCGGCATGACCGGCCCGAGCATCACCGCGATCGCGTGGAGCGCCTTCGTGAGGTCGTACAGGAGCGCCTGCGTCGCGGGCGCGTCCGGCGTCTCCCACGGCTTGTTGTCCTGCAGCGCCTTGTTCGCGACGTCCGCGAGGTCGTTCACGGCGCGGAGCGCGGCCCGGTACTCGAGGTCGCGGTACGCGGCGCGGCTCGCCGTCAGCGCGGCCGCGACCTGCGCCCGGTCGAACCGCGGCGTGCCGCCCGAGGCGGAGACGCCGCCGAGCTTCGCGACCGGCGCGTGGAGGCGCGACGCGAGGTTCGCGATCCTCTTCTGGAGGTCGGCGTTGACGCGGTTCCTGAACTCCTCGAGGGAGAGGTCGATGTCGAAGATGCCCGGCGAGAGGTTCGACGCGTAGAAGTACCGGAGCAGCTCGGGGTCGAGCCCGGAGTCGAGGTACGTCTTGCCCGTGATGAACGTGCCGCGGGACTTCGACATCTTCTCGCCGTTCACGGTGAGGTGGCCGTGCACCGGCATCCGGTCCGGGCGCTTGAGGCCGGTGGCCCAGAGCATCGCCGGCCAGAACACCGCGTGGAAGCGGAGGATGTCCTTCCCGATGAAGTGCTCCATCCGGCTCGGCGTGCCCACGGCGAGGTAGCGCTTCTCGAACTCCGCCGGAGCGAGGCGCTGCCCGGCCGGCGCCTCGTCCTTGAAGTAGTGCTCGGCGGACGAGAGGTAGCCGATGGGCGCGTCGACCCAGACGTAGAGATACTTGCCCGCGAACTCCGGGTCGTTCACGGGGAACCCGAAGTACGGCTCGTCGCGCGTGATGCACCAGTCCTGGAGGTCGGCGAGCCAGCCCTTCACCTGCTCGCGCACGGACGGGACGAGGTGCCCCTCCGCGTTCACCCATCCGTCGATGACGGCGAAGACCTCGGGCTTGCGGAGGTTCACGTACGCGTGATCGCTCGTCCGGACGATCGGCGGATTCCCGCAGATCGCGCAGTACGGGGCCTTGAGATCGCGCGGGTCGTAGGTCGTCCCGCAGGACTCGCAGACGTCGCCGTACTGGTCCGGCGTCTTGCAGACCGGGCACGTGCCCTTCACGAACCGGTCCGGCAGGAAGCGCCGGTCGGTCTCGCAGTAGAGCTGCTCGACGGACTTCTTGTAGATGAGCCCCTTCGCCTTGAGCGCGTCGTAGACGCGGTACGCCCAGCGCCGGTTCTCCTCGGAGTCCGTCGTGTAGTACGTCGAGAACTCGACCCCGAAGCGCGCGAAGTCCGCGTGCTGCTCGGCGCGGTACTTCTCGACGAACGCCTTCGGCGTGACCCCGGCCTTCGCGGCGTTCACTTCGATGGGCGTGCCGTGCGAGTCGGCGGCGCAGACGTAGGTCACGTCGTCGCCGCAGGCGCGGCGGAACCGGACGTAGACGTCCGTCTGGATGTACTCGACGAGGTGCCCGAGGTGGATCGAGCCGTTCGCGTACGGCAGCGCGCTCGTGACGAGGATTCGCTCGCTCAAGCACTGCTCCTTTCCCGTGTCTCGGCGGCGAGGAGGCCGACGAGGACCCGCTCGAGGCGGATCCGGCCGTCCTGGCCGCTCTTCATGGCGACGTCGGCCTCGGCGAGGCCGGCGAGGGCGTCGAGCAGCTCTCCCCTCGAGAACCGCAGCGACGCCTGGTACTTCATCCAGAACCCGTAGGGCTTCTTCCCCTTGGCCTCGTCGTCGGGGACGGTGGGGAACACCTCGGCCTCCCACTCGCGGGCGGAGCGGATGGGCCGGTCGCCGGCGACGCGGCGGGCCCGCTCCCGCTCGACGAGCATGCGGCGCACGGTCGACGCCAGCGAGCCGAGCAGCATGAACGGGCTCGCGCCGTCGGCGATGGACCGGTCGAGGACGCCCATCGCGGCCGCGAGGTCGCGCGCCTCGACCGCGTTCCCGAGGGCGAAGAACGGGTCCGCCGCGACGCGGGTCACGACCTGATCCACGTCCGCCGCCCCGATCACCTTCCGGTCGCCCACGTAGGCGGCGAGCTTCTGCACCTCCGAGGCGAGGACCCGCGCGTCGTCGCCGACCAGCTCGGCGAGGCGCGCCTCCCCCCGCCCGTCCACGCGCTTGCCCGTGCCGGCGAGGAGCGACTCGAGCACCGGCCCGAGCACGAGGCGCTGGGCGTCCCACTGCCCCTCCTTCTCGACCTGGGTCGTGACGCGGCGCCCGGCGGCGGCGAGCTTCTTCACGACGGGGAGCCGCCCGTCCACCTTGCCCGCGGCGATGACGAGCACGTGGCCGGGCGGGAAGCCCTTCGCGAGCGCGGCGTCGAGCGCGCCGGAGTCGTCGCCCTTCGCGACCTTGAGCTCGCGCTCCTGCGCGTAACGCGCGGCCTCGTCGACGAAGCGCGACGCGGCGGCGTCGAGCGCGACGCCGAGCTCCGAGGCGAGCGCCTCCTTCGTCTCGTGGGCGACCGCCCCGTCCGGACCCGGCGCGAGCGCCTTCGCCCCGACGCCGGCCTTCCCGGCGAGGGCGAGCAGGCGCCGCGCCGCGTCCCGCTGCCGCCCGTCGAACCAGGCCTTCTGCGCGGCGGCGAACGCCTCCGCCGCGTCCTCCTTCGACGCGAGGAACGCCGGCTCCTGGACGAGGACCACCTTGCCGCCGCCGAAGAGGCCGCCGGTGGCGAGCTCCGCCGCGACCTCGGCCGGCGACGCGGCGGCGTCCAGCTCGACGAGGTTCAGCGCGCGCGACGCCGCCGGCACGAGGGCGCCCGCGAGCTCGCGCGCCGCGCGGAGCGCGAGGAACGCGTCGCCGTCGAACAGGTACACCGGCTGCGGCCTCCCGGCCTTCGCGTCGGCGAGGCAGACCTCGAGCGTCGCACCCGCCGCGGCCCGGCCGCCCCCGCCCCTAGGCCCGGCCATGGAACCACCCGATGAGGAGCCGCTCGAGGGCGAGCACGGGAGACGCATTCTGCCGGAGCGCCGCGGCGGTGCGCTGGACCTCCGCCCGCCGCCGGACGACCTCCGCGGGCGCGAGCGCGCCGGCCGCGCGCCGCGTCGCGGCCTCCAGCTCCGCGAGCGCGAGCCGGTCACCGCCCGCCCGCGCCGCGAGGACGTCCCGGAGCCAGAGCGCGAGGAGCTCGCAGAGCTCCGCGGCTTGCTGCCGGTCCTCGCCGTGCGCCTTCGCGAACGCGAGCCACGCGCCGGCGTCGCCGGGATCGAGCGCCACCGCGGCGAGCACCGAGTCGCGCAGCGCGCCGAGCTCCTCGGGATCGAGCGCGAGGGCGCGGCCGAGCGAACCCCCGGCGAGCGCCGCCGCGAGCCGGGCCTCCTCCGGCGCGCGCCCGTCGGCCCGGAGCCGCGCCTCCACGATCTCCGCCGGGATCGGCCCGAACGGCACCCGCAGGCACCGGGAGCGGATCGTCGGCAGGAGCCGGTCCGGGCTCGCCGCGACGAGCACCAGCGTCGTGTCGTCCGGCGGCTCCTCCAGTGTCTTGAGGAGCGCGTTCTGCGCCTGCGGGTTCATCGCGTCCGCGGGATCGACGATGACGAACCGGCGCCGGCCCTCGAACCGCTTCATCGCGAGCCGGTGGTCGACGAGATCGCGGACCTGGTCGACCACGACGTCCCGCGAGGGCGTGCGGCCGCCCTTCGGCTCCCACCGGCCCTCCTTGGCCATCGTGCGCTCGTCGCGGAGCACGAAGACGTCGGGGTGCAGGCCGCGCCCGATCTTCCGGCACGGGCCGCAGGTGCCGCACGCGTCGTCGCGGAAGCCCGCCGGACCGCCCTCCCCGGCTTCGCAGTTCGCCGCCTGCGCGAGCACCCGGGCGACGATGGCCTTCCCGGTGCCCTCCGGGCCACCGAAGAGGTAGGCGTGGTGGAGCGCGCCGCGCCGGAGCGCGGACCGGAGGGAGGCGAGCGCGCGATCCTGCGCGATGATCTCCGCGAACGGCATGGGCGGCGCGGAAGATAGCATAAGGGGCCGGCAGGTCAGGCGCTTCCGGCGCAGCCCCGGCGGTCACCGCGCTGCGGGTCCGGCACGGCGGCGTGCGCCGCGGCGGCCTCGCGCCCGGGCGGGCACAGCTAGGACAGCCGGCCCGCGAGCCGGGCGATGGCGGCCGTGAGCGCGGACGGCTCGACCGGCTTCGCGAGGTAGAGCTGGTACCCGGCCTCCAGCGCGCGGCGCCGCTCGTCGCCCTGCGTGTACGCCGTGAGCGCCGCGGCAGGGACGTCCCCGCCGCGGGCCGCCTCGAGCGCGCGGATCCGTGCGATGAGCGCGTAGCCGTCCTCGCCGGGCATGCCGAGGTCGGAGAGCACCACGTCGGGCGGCCGGGCGGCGAACGCCTCGATCGCCTCTCGCGCGGAGGCCGCGGCCACGACCTGCGCCCCGGCCTGCTCGAGCACCTGCCGGACGACCTCCACGGTGTCGGGATCGTCGTCGACCACGAGGACGCGCACGCGGGCGAGCGCCGCGAGCGGGGCCGCGGCGTCCACGACGGGCAGCGAGCCGGCGACGTCGCGGGCGCGGTGGGGCTTCGGCACGAGCAGCGGGAGGCGCACCGTGAACGTGGCGCCGCGGCCCGGACCGTCGCTCGCTGCTGCGACGGTCCCCCCGTGCGCCTCCACGAGGTGCCGGACGATGGCGAGGCCGAGGCCGAGGCCGCCGTGCGCGCGCGTGGAGGAGGAGTCCGCCTGCCGGAACCGCTCGAACACGTGCGGAAGGAAGGCGGAGTCGATCCCGGCGCCAGTGTCCTTCACCCGGATCGCCACCGCGTCACCCTCCTGGTCGAGCCGGACCTCCACGCGGCCGCCGCGCTTCGTGAACTTGATGCCGTTCGCGAGCAGGTTCCAGACGACCTGCTGGAGGCGCCCGGGATCTCCGGCGACGGGGCCGGCGCGCGGCATCAGCACCGCTGCGATCCCGATCTCGCGCGCGACCGCGGCCGGCCGCACCGCGTCGATCGCCGCCTCGATCACGGGCACGAGGTCCACCGGCCGCACGTCGAGCCGGAGCTGGCCGCGCACGATGCGCGAGACGTCGAGCAGGTCGTCCACGATCTGGGCCTGAGCCGAGGCGCTCCGCTCGATGGTCTCGACGGCGCGCGCGGTCGCCGTGGCGTCGAGCTTGCCCAGGCGCAGCAGGCGGGCCCACCCGAGAACCGCGTTGAGCGGCGTCCGGAGCTCGTGCGAGACCGTGGCGACGAACTCGTCCTTCGCGCGATCCGCACGCTCCGCGGCGTCGCGCGCCTGGCGCTCGGCCTCGACCAGCAGCTGCCGCTCGCCCTCGGCGCTCCGGCGCGTCGCCTCGAGCTCCTCCCGGAGCGCCGCGAGGGTCGCCACCTCTCGCCGCCGCCGCGCCCGGGACGGGATCCAGCCGCCGAGGAACCCGATCCCGGCCGCGCCGGCGAGCGCGACGCCGGCGGCGAGCGCGCGCCCGTCCCCCACGAGCAGGATGGCGAGCCCGGCGACGGCGAGCAGCCCCGCGAGCGCCGCGACCGCCTTCGCCGCGGGAAGCGCGAGCGCGAACGACCGCCCGGAGTGTGCTGGCCCAGGATGCATGGCGCGCGACGGCTCCCTCCCTACATAAGGGCGCGCCGCCGCGACACCCGACCTCGTGGGGGGTCGGGTGTGCGCCGCTGTGGGCGGGTGAAATGGACTCCCGCGGCCGGGCCGGTATCATGGCCCCCTCGGAGCGCCCATGAACATCACGCCCCTCGACATCACGCAGAAGCAGTTCAAGACGGCCTTCCGTGGCCTCGACCGCGAGGAGGTGGAGGGCTTCCTCGCCCTCGTCGCCGCCGAGTTCGAGGCGCTCGTGAAGGAGAACCTCGCCCTCCGCGAGGACAACCGACGGAAGGCCGAGGACATCGTAGAGTACAAGGGCCGCGAGCGGGCGCTGCAGGAGACGCTCGTCACCGCCCAGAAGGCGTCCGAGGAGATCCGCGAGTCCGCGCGCAAGGAGGCGGAGATCACCATCTCCGACGCCGAGCTGCAGGCGGAGAAGATCGTCCAGGGCGCCCACTCGCGCTTCCTGCGCATCGTGGACGACATCAACGAGCTGAAGCGCCAGCGCGTCCAGTTCGAGGCGAACGTGCGGACGCTCGTCGAGAGCCACCTGAAGCTCATCGAGGCCTTCCGCGAGCCCTCCCGCGAGGAGGCGGTGCAGTTCATGCCCGCCGCGCGGAAGCGCGTGGCCGACGAGTAGAGCTTCGGGAGTTCCGACGGCGTGAGCCGCCGGCTTCAGTGCGCCTCGGCCCAGCTCCGGCCGTGCCCCAGCTCGACCTCGAGCGGCACGTCGAGCTTCGCCGCGCCCACCATCTCGCGTCGCACGAGCGCCTCGACGGGCTCGACCTCGCGCTCCGGGACCTCGAGCACGAGCTCGTCGTGGACCTGCAGGAGGAGGCGCGCCTCGAGGCGCTCCCGGGCGAGCGCCTCGTGCACCCGGACCATCGCGACCTTCACGATGTCGGCTGCCGTGCCCTGGATCGGCGTGTTGATCGCCGTCCGCTCCGCCGCGTTCCGCAGGGCCGGGTTCCGCGACCCGATCTCCGGCATCGCCCGCACGCGGCCGTACAGCGTGCGCGACTCGCCGTTCTTCCGCGCGTCCTCGATCGCCTGCTCGATGTAGCGGCGGACGCCGGCGTAGCGGGTGAAGTACCGGTCGATGATCCCCTGCGCCTCGGACGCCGGGAGGTCCAGCCGCTGCGAGAGCCCGAACGCCGAGAGCCCGTACGCGATCCCGAAGTTCAGCACCTTGGCGATGCGACGCATGTCCGGGGTCACCGCGTCGGGCGCGACGCCGAACGTCTCCGCGGCGGTGCGGGTGTGCACGTCCTCGCGGTTCTCGAACGCCGCGACGAGCGCCGGGTCCTTCGAGTAGTGCGCGAGGATCCTGAGCTCGATCTGCGAGTAGTCCGCGGAGACGAGCCACCGGCCCTCGGGCGCGACGAACGCCCGGCGGATCCGGCGCGAGAGCTCGGTCCGGATCGGGATGTTCTGGAGGTTGGGGTCGGTCGACGAGAGCCGGCCCGTCGCCGCGCCTGCCTGGTGGAACGTGGTGTGGATGCGGCCGTCGGCGGGGTCGACGAGCAACGGGAGCGCGTCGACGTAGGTGCCCTTGAGCTTCGCGAGGGCCCGGTGCTCGAGCACGAGCCGGGGCAGCGGGTGCTGCTCGGCGAGCTTCTCCAGCACGTCCACGTCGGTGGACGGGCCGGTCTTGAGCCGCTTCACGACGGGGAGCTCGAGCTCGGTGAAGAGCACCTGCGCGAGCTCGCGGGTCGACGCGACGTTGAACGGGTGGCCGGCGGCCGCGTGGATCCGCGCCTCCAGGTCCTCCATGGCCTTGCCGAACTCCGCGCTCATGCCCTCCATGGCGCCGCGGTCGACCGCGATCCCGGCGCGCTCCATCTCGAAGATCACCGCGACCAGCGGCCGCTCCACCTCGCGGTAGAGCACGCCGAGCCGCTCCTCCTCGAGCGCGCGCTCGAGGACCGCCGCCAGGTCCGGCAGCACCGCCGCGCACGGCGCCGCCCACTCCGCGACCCGCTCCACCTCGACCCCCTCGACCGCGGTGCGCTCCGACTTCCGCGCGGCGTCGCCGCCGCTCGGATCGCGCGGCAGCTCGCAGGAGATCCGCTCGCGCGCGACGTCGGCGAGCGCGTGCTCGCGGCGGGTCGGGAGGAGCAGCCGGCTCGCGAGCTCGGTGTCGAGCCCGGGGCCGCGCCAGGCGAGCCCGAGCCCCGCGAACGCGTGGAGCGCGGCCTTGACGTCGTGCGCGTCCTTCACGACGTCCTCGGCCTCGACGAGCGCCCGGAGCCCCTCGCGCGCTTCCTCGCGGGAGAGCCCCGCCGGCGCGCCGAGGTACCGGTGACCGAGCGGGAGGTAGTACGCACGGCCGCCGCCGCCGAGCGCGACGCCGACGAGCGGGTCGGTCCGCGGCGCCGGCCCGCCGAGGATCGGGCGGATCCCGGCGCGGCCCGCGGCGCGGAGCGCGGCGACGGCGGCGTCCAGGGCGGCGCGGTCGCGGAGCACCTCCGGCCTCTCGGCGCGCGCGGTCGGCGGAGGCGCCGGCAGGTCCTTGAGGAGCCGCGAGAACTCCAGCTCGGAGAAGAGCGCGCGCACCTTCGGGTCGTCCGGCGGCTGCCGCCCGAAGGCGTCGGGCGCGAACGGCAGCGCGAGGTCGCACCGGAGCGCCACCAGCTGCTTGTTCATCCGGATCCGATCCTCCGCCGCGACGATCTTCTCCTTCAGCTTCTCGCCGCCGCGGGAGACCGCCTGCGGGATCTCGTCCGGACGCGCGAGCATCGCCTCGATGGTCCCGAACCGCTTCACCAGCGCCGCGGCGGTGACCTCCCCCACCCCCGGGATGCCGGGCACGTCGTCGATCTTGTCGCCGAGGATCGCCATGTAGTCGACGACCTGCTCCGGCTTGATCCCGAGCTTCTTCTCGACCTCCGCGGGGCCGGTCCACCCGCCCCGCCCGCTCGCCTCGGCCATCGGGTCGTAGAGCGTGACCTTCCCGTCGACGAGCTGGGCGAAGTCCTTGTCGCCGGTGACCACGACGACGTCCCACCCCTGCTCCCGGGCGCGGCACGCGAGCGTGCCGATGACGTCGTCGGCCTCGACGTGCGGCTCCTCGATCACCGGGACGCGGAGGGCGCGGGCGACGTCGCGCACGAGCGGGAACTGCGACCGGAGATCGTCCGGCGCCTCCGGCCGGCTCGCCTTGTAGCCGGGGTCGATCTCGTGCCGGAAGGTGGTCCGCGCCGCGTCGAACACGAGCGCCACGTGGGTCGGCGCCCGCTCGCGGAGCGCCTTGAGGAGCATGGTCGTGAAGCCGTAGACCGCGTTCGTCGGCTGGCCCCGGGTCGTCGTGAGCGGCGGGAGCGCGTGGTAGGCGCGGAAGATGAACCCGGAGCCGTCGATGAGGGTCAAGGTCGGCATGCGGGGACGACATTAGCCCCGCCCGCCCGGGGCGGCACGCGAGAAAGCGCGGCCCCGTGGACGCGGCTAGCGGACGCGCACCGACCAGGTGGTCCGCGCGCCGGCGCCGTCCACGAGGACGAGCGCGGCGGAGCCCGGGGAGACGCCCACCACCACCGCGGCCCCGGCCTCCGCCGTCACCCTGGCGATCCCGTTCTCCTCGAGGAGCGCGCGCGCGAGGCCCGGCACCGCGACCCGCCGCGCCTCGCCCACCGCGAGCTCGAGCACGGCGGGCGCGGCGGCGAGGGCCGCGGGCCGCTGCGCCGCCTCCACCGTCACGTCGTACGCGACGATGGCGCCG
Organism: Anaeromyxobacter oryzae; assembly: GCF_023169945.1. Lineage (GTDB taxonomy): Bacteria > Myxococcota > Myxococcia > Myxococcales > Anaeromyxobacteraceae > Anaeromyxobacter > Anaeromyxobacter oryzae. The sequence continues at coordinate 5,991,646 of NZ_AP025591.1, read as the reverse complement.
TCGGCGAACGCGACCTCCACCGAGGCGCGCCCGGCGCGGAGCCCGGTCATCCGCACGCGCGCGCCGGACGGCTCGAGCGCGAGCAGGTCGGGATCCGTCGTCGCGAGCCGGGCGACGGGCCGGTCGAACTCGAGCGTCGCGACCTGTCGCTCCGCGAGCATCAGCGGGACGCCGCCGGCGGCCGCCGCGGGGCCGAGGAGCGCGGCGAGCGCGAGGAGCCGCCTCACCGGAGCGCGCACCGGATCCGCTCCGAGCAGATGAAGTACTCGTCCCCGTCCTCGATCCGCCGGCGCTGCACCTTCGCGCGGTCGTGCCAGGTGCCGTTCGCCGACCCGAGGTCCTCGATCCACCACTCGGCGCCCTCGCGCAGGATCGCGGCGTGCTCGCGGGACACCTTCCCGCTGTCCACCACGAGATCGCAGTGCCGGCCGCGCCCGATGACGAATCGATCCTTCGCGACGGCGATCTCCGCGCCATCGTCGCGCAGCAGCACGAGCGCCCCCGTCGCGTCGCCCTCGCGCGGCGCCGCCGCGCGCGTGATCGGCGGCGGCCGGTCGTGGATGGCGCGCTCCAGGCGCGCCGCCGTCTCGAGCACCTGCTCGGCGACGGCGAGCCGCTCGGCGCTCGGAGGCTCGGGCGTCGGGCGCGGGGGCGGCGCGGCGACGGTGCCGGGGACGAGGTAGCCGTTCAGGCGCGCGAAGACGTGCAGCGCCTGGTTCACGAGGGCATCGCGGTCCGTGCCCATCTCGGCCGCCATCCGCTCGAGGGCGTCCCAGAGGTGATCCGCGATGGCGATCTGCCGGACGGTCTTCACGCGAGCGCCTCCACCGCCGGTCACGGTAGCAGAAGCGCCCCCCGGGGTCGAACGCGCGGCGCGCGCCCGCCTAGCGGACCGTGATCGGCTGGTTCGGCGCCTGGCTCGGGCTGAAGTCGAGGACGAAGCCGGACGCGTAGGACGCGTAGAAGCGGTAGCCGTCGTTCTCCTTGCCCGCGTAGACGCTCCGGTCGAACGTCGCTGCGCCGGTGGGGAGGATCTGAGCGGCGTTGGTGACGGTCGGCCCGCGGGAGGACGGCGAGAGCCCGCTGCGCGTCTTGATGGTGATCGACAGCTCGCGCGGGATCGGGTCGTTCGCCTTGGCCGGGTCGGGATCCTTCCGCACGCCGAGCTTGAACGCGAGGACCGGCCCGTTCGCCTTCGGGAACGGGTACAGGTTGTTCGGCCAGTTCACCGAGCAGTCCGTCGTGTTGCACGCGTCGGACGGGTAGTAGATGCGCCGCGCCTTCCGCGCCAGCACGAGCCGCTCGCACTGCGCGCGGCAGGCGTCGTCGCGGCAGTCCACCGCCGTCGGATCGGCCGGCCACGGCACGAGCGGGCACGAGAGCACGTCCTCGTTCTCGTAGAGGAGCCGGTACCCGTCGTACGCCGGATCGTTGGGATCGGTGACCGAGCTGGGGCTCGTGAGGACCTCGGCCCGGCCCACGTACCCCGCCGTCGTCCCCTGGACGACGAAGCCGCTCGCGCGCATGCCGACGTCGACCCCCGTGACCGGCGCGGCGAGGGTCGAGAGCCGCTTCGTGATGCAGCTCGTCCACTCCGGGTGACTCGGATCCGCGGGATCCTCGAGGAGGAGCGCGCCGCCCGGGTGCGTCGCGTCGGGGACGACGAACTCGGCGACGCGGGCCTCGATGATGGCCTCGTTGCCGGTCGTCGCCGGATTGTCCACCGGGCAGTCCCCGCCGGTGTCCCCGAGCTTCGTCGTGTCCACGAGGGCGATGTCCCCGCGGTGCACGCCGAGCTCCGGGCTGTAGAGGCGCACGACCTGGGTGAACCCGCCCGCGGCCGCGATCTGCATCGACATCGAGAAACGGCCGCCGGCGGCGCCGGCGAGCTCGGCCTTCCGGAGCGAGAGCCCCGGCAGGAAGCCCTGGTACGCGGCGAGAAAGCCGTCGGTGCGGGTGAAGCCGGGCGTGATCTTCACGGCGGGCTCCGCCGTGAGCCCGTTGAACACCAGCTTGGGCGTGAAGGCGCCCGTCGTCGGATCGGGCACGAGCGACTTCGGATCCCACAGGCCGACGGCCTGGTTGATGCCGCTCACGATGAAGGACGTGACGTCCGTCACCCGGGTCCGGGTGCTGTCGGTGCGGAGCATCGACGTGTCGTTCGGGATCGACCAGCGGCCCAGGTCCGCGTAGTACACCTTGCCGTCGGACGCGAGCACGGCGGCGACCGCGGTCGTCGTGCGCTGCCCCGTGCCCGGCGCGATGCGCATGTACGGGGCCTTGTAGCTGTCGCCGTTCGCGACGTCCGTCGGTCCGACCTGCGGCGGCGGGGAGACCACGACGCCGAGCGCGACCGCGGGGACGTTGATGGGCGCGAGGTACGGCATGCCGGTCACGTGGCCCGACGCGTCCGTCGTGCTCGCCGGGTCGGCCGGGATCCCCCCGGTCACCGGATCGAGGACCGCGATGCCGCAGTCGATGCGGAACCCGGCGCCGCACGAGCTCGAGTCGAGGACGGCGTAGACGCGGTCGACCGCCGTCGGCTCGAACGCGGTCTTGTCGTCGCCCGTCGAGTCGGCCTGCCGCTCCTGGAGGTGCCACGCCGCGACGGCCGTCGTGGGCGCGCGCGCATCGAGGCCACGCCAGGTCCACGTGCCCGGCGCGCCGGACATGTCGATCTCGGCGACGCCGAGCACCGACGCGCCGCCGGCCACCGGGATCGGATCGAGGGAGGCTGCGTAGACGAGCTGAGGCTTCGCGGGGTTGACCGCGAGCGCGACCGCCTCGAACCGGTCGCCGCCGATCGCGAGGTCCTGCGGCGGCGCGAGCGGCGTCACCACCTCGATGCCGGGACCGTCGGCCACGCGCTTGTATTCGACGACGGCGATCCGCTGGCCCGAGAGCGCCGCCACGATCCGGACGCGCCCCTTCGCGGCGCTGAAGGTCCCGTCGCCGTTGTCGACGGGCACGGGCGCGGCGACGAGCGCGAGCACGTCGGCGCCGTCGGTGCCGGCGAGATCGACGTCGAGGTCGCGCATGACGCGCGGATCCGGCGACCCGTCCGCCTTCCCCCAGGTGTTCACGACCTGGAGCACGGACGAGCCTGCCGACACCGCGACCAGCAGGTCGGCCATGGGCTTGCCGTTGGCGTCGACGTCGCCCAGCGACGCGGACACGAGGCGCGCCGGCCGCGGCGCCGTGACGGGGATCGACAGGGCGCGGACCACCACCGGCGCGATCACCGGCTGGTCGTCCAGGGCGTCGACGAGGACGAGCTCGTCCTTTCCGCCGTTCGCGATGGCGACGTACGGGTGCAGGTCCGGGTTCTTCGACGTGAGCCCGTTGAAGACGGCGACCGCCGCCGGCGCGGAGAGGCCGAGGCCCGGGCGCCCGGTGGAGGTATTGCAGGCGAGCCCGGCGGCGAGCGCGAGGGCGGCGATGAGGCGGTGGTTCAAGGCGTCACCTGTCCGATGCGCTGCGGCGGCGCCGACGGCCCCGTGCCCGCGCGCACGAAGTCGGCGGGGGCGGAGCCGGAGAGCGGCACGTCGACGGCGGTCACGAAGTCGTCGAGGAAGGACCCGACGTAGACGCGCGCGTTGCCGTCGCCCGTCCCGGGCGTCGCCCGGAGGTCCTGCACGGCGAGGCCGAACGGCGAGCGGCCGAGGCCGGGCTGGCCGGTCTGCGGGTCCCGTCCGAACACGTCGCGCATGGTCCCCGTCTCGTCGTCGTAGATCCAGAAGAGGCCGTCCTCCGAGGCCGTGATCGCCACGAGGTCGCGCTGCGGGCACCCGTTCGGAACCGACACCCCGCTGGCGTCGTTGCACGGCAGGTTCGGCCGGCGCGGCAGCACCTTCACCTCGGCCGCGCCGAGCCCGACGTACAGGGTCTTGACGAGCTTCACCTCGAGGTTGCCCGTGGCGTTCTCCGCCAGCTCGAGGACCATGAGCTCCCCGGTGACGTCGAACCCCGGGCGGGTGCCGAGGGTCGCCGCGAGGTCGGCGTCGTACACCTTCGTGGCGACGTACACCCGCCGCCGCTGCCCGGGCACGGGGTTCGAGAGGTCCAGCCCGGAGAGCTCGGCGCCGCGCAGGAAGCCCCAGAGGTCGGCGGCGCGCACCACGCACCCGCCCGCGTTCTCCGGCAGGGTCGGATCGCAGCCGGAGGCGAGCTCGATCCAGCTGAGCGGAGCCGCGAGCTGCGTGTCGACGCTCGTGAAGAAGAGCCGCTCCGTGTCCGCGTCGTACGCGAAGCTGCGGACCTGTCCGGCGCCGACGCTCAGCACCTGCCGCGCGCCGGTCGTGAGGTCGATGGTGGCGATGAACGCCTCCCGCAGCGGCGTGCGGAGGAACCCGACCCAGGCGCGGGGCGTCCCGCCGGCCGGGCAGGTCACGCCGATCCCGTAGGGGTCGCCGAGCCGTTTGTCGTCGTCGAACCGGATCTCGCAGGCAGCGCCGCAGGTGAGCGCGTTGCCGTCGAGCCCGATCCGGTACAGGCGGCCCTGGAGCCGCGAGGTGACGAGCGCCTCGGTGCCCCCCAGGGCGGGGCAGCGCGCCGGGTCGACGACGGTGAGCTCACCGCCGAAGCTCCCGATGCGCAACCCTCCCGGCTGGATCGCCGGCGCGGCGCCGAGGGCGACCCGCAGCAGCGAGCCGCCGTCCGCGCTCGCGTACTGGAGGTCGAAGTTGGAGGAGACGACGAGGAGGTCCTGGCCATGGACCGCGATGCCGGTCGGGAACGTGAACCGGTCGAGCGGCGCCGGGTCGTTGCGCTGTTCGGCACCGCAGCCGATCGCGACGACCATCGCGACGAGGCCCAGCGTTCTCAGGGGAGCTTGCACGGGAGGGGGCGAACGGTAGCGCCGGGCTCGGGACACCGTCAAGGACATCCCCTACCCCGCGCCCTTGGTCGACTGGGGGAGCTCGGCCTGGATCTTCCGGAAGTCCGCGACGTCCGAGAAGAGCGCGCCGACGCGGCGCATGAGCCCGAGCCGGTTCGCGCGGAGCGCCGCGTCGTCGGCCATGACGAGCACGTCGTCGAAGAACCGCGCCACCGCGGGCTCCAGGGTCGCCACGTTGCGGAGGACCGCCGGGTAGTCGCGGGCGGCGCGCCGGGCACCCACCTCCTGCTCGACGCGCTCCACCTCCGCGAGCAGCTGCCGCTCGGCCTCGTCGCGGAGCAGCTCGACGCTCACGGTCGCGGCGGCGCCGCCCCCCGCCTTCTCCTGGATGTTCGCGACCCGCTTGAACGCGACGGCGAGCGGCGTGAAGTCCGGGCGCGCCTTCACCTCCGAGAGCGCCTCGAGGCGACGGTTCGCGTCCACCACGTCGTCGAACCCCGCCGCGAGCACCGCCTCGACCAGGTCCGCGTCGTGGCGCTCGCTCCAGAGCGCCTTCAGCCGCCCGCGCACGAAGTCGAGCACCTGCTCCGCCACGACGGCGCGATCGGCCGCCAGCTTCACGCCCGAGAGCTGATCGAGCGTCTGCTCCACCGCCGTCGCGAGCGACACGTGGTAGCCGCGGTCGAGGAGGATCCGGAGGATGCCGATCGTGGCGCGGCGGAGCCCGAAGGGATCGGCCGCCCCCGTCGCCTTCTCGCCGACGCCGATGATCCCGACGAGCGAGTGAAACCGGTCGGCGAGCGCGACGAGCGCGCCCACGTCGTTCCGCGGCATCTCCTCGGCGGCGCCGATGGGCCTGTAGTGATCCTCGATCGCGTCGGCGACGTCGGGCTTGATGCCCTCGATCCGGGCGTAGTGCGCGCCCATGATCCCCTGCAGCTCCGGGAACTCGCCGACCATGCCGGTGTTCAAGTCCACCTTCGCGAGCCGCGCCGCCTCGAGGACGTCGCCGACGAGCGCCTCCTTCCCCACGGCGCGCGCGAGGGCCGCCGCGACCGCGCCGAGGCGATCCGCCCGCTGGAGCTCGGTGCCGAGCTTCGCCTGGAACGTGCGGCGGCCGAGGTCCGCGATCCGGTCGTGCAGGCGGCGCTTCTTGTCCTCCTCGAAGAAGAAGCGCGCGTCGGCGAGCCGCGCGCGAAGCACGCGCTCGTAGCCGTGGCGCGCGACCTTCGGATCCTTCACCCGCGTGCCGGAGACGGCGACGAACCGGTTCGTGAGCCTCCCCTTCCCGTCGATCACCGCGAAGTAGCGCTGGTGGTTCCGCATCTCCGAGATCACCACCTCCGGCGGGAGCTCGAGGTTCGACTCCTCGAACGCGCCGGCGATCGCCGTGGGCTCCTCCACGAGGTGGAGCACCTGGTCGACGAGGGCTGCGTCCTCGCGGATCCGTCCGCCGGCGGCCTTCGCGGCGCGGGCCAGCTCCTTCTCGAGGGCGGCGCGCCGCTCCGCCGGATCGGCGAGGACGTGGGCGGCGCGGAGCTTCGCGAGGTAGTCCTCCGGCGTGCCCCGGAGCGCGATGGCCTTCGGGGCGAGGAAGCGGTGGCCGAACGTCACCTTGCCCGAGACGACCTCGCCGTGGCGCACCTTCAGCGGGCGGCCGCCGTACAGCGCGACCATCCACCGGACCGGGCGCGCGAACGTCGCGTCGTCCCACCGCGACCGCATCGCCTTCCGGAAGCGCAGCCCGCCGACGAGCCGCTCCAGGAGCCCCGGGAGGACCTGGTCCGCCCGGCGGCCCTTCTCCACCCTGGTCACCGCGACCCGCTCGCCCTTCGGCGTCTGCGCCCGCTGGAGCGCGCCGACCTCCACGCCCTGGCTCCGCGCGAACCCGAGCGCCGCCTGGGTCGGGTTGCCCTGCGCATCGAACGCCTGCGCGACCGGCGGGCCGAACGCCTCGGTCCTCGCGTCCGCCTGCTTCGCAGCGACGTCGCGAGCCCAGACGGCGAGCCTCCGCGGGCTGCCCACCGCCTTCACCTCGCCGTGCCCGAGGCGCGCGTCCGCGAGCGCCTTCGCGAGGTCCTCCTCGAGCTGCCTGAGCGCCGGGGGCACGAAGCCCGCAGGGATCTCCTCCGCGCCGATCTCGAACAGAAGGTCCGCCATGTCGTCTCTCTCGTCCGCCGGTGTGGAGGGCTACCGCGCCTCGCGGGCCTCGCGCGCCGCCCGCGCCGCCTCGACGGCCTTCTTCCGCTCCGCGGCGGGGAGCATCGGGAACCCGAGCGCCTCGCGCGACTCGAGGTAGCCCTTCGCGCACTCGTGGGCGAGGGCGCGGACGCGGCCGATGTACGCCGCCCGCTCGGTGACGCTGATCGCGCCGCGGGCGTCGAGGTTGTTGAACGTGTGGGAGCACTTGAGGCAGTAGTCGTACGCGGGGAGCGGCAGCTTCTCCGCGATGAGCCGCTTGCACTCCGCCTCGTACGTGTCGAAGAGCCCGAACAGCATCTTCGGGTCGGACTTCTGGAACGAGTAGGTGCTCATCTCCACCTCGTTCCGGTGGAAGACCTCCCGGTACTTCACGCCCTTCACCCACTCGACGTCGAACACGTTCTCCACGTCCTGCAGGTACATCGCGATGCGCTCGAGGCCGTAGGTGAGCTCGGCCGCGACCGGCTTCACCTCGAACCCGCCCGCCTGCTGGAAGTACGTGTACTGGGTGATCTCCATCCCGTCGCACCAGACCTCCCAGCCGAGGCCCCAGGCGCCCAGGGTCGGGCTCTCCCAGTCGTCCTCCACGAACCGGATGTCGTGCGCGCGCGGATCGATCCCGATGGCCTTCAGCGACCCGAGGTAGAGCTCCTGCACGTCGGGCGGGTTGGGCTTCAGGATCACCTGGAACTGGTGGTGCTGGTACAGGCGGTTCGGGTTCTCGCCGTAGCGGCCGTCGGCGGGGCGGCGAGAGGGCTCCACGTACGCGACGTTCCACGGCTCGGGGCCGAGCACGCGCAGGAAGGTGGCGGGGTTCATCGTCCCGGCCCCGACCTCCTGGTCGTAGCCCTGGACGAGGATGCAGTTGCGCCCCGCCCAGTACGTCTGGAGCTTCAAGATGAGGTCCTGGAAGTACACGCGCGTCCTCTCCTCGCGATGGTCCCGCCGCGCCCCGGGGCACCCTCCGGCTGCGCGGTGCGGGCGGTGCCGGCGCGCGTCGCCGCGCGGCGGACGCGCCGCCGGGAGCGCGCCACCGTAGGGCCGTAAGGGCGCGGTGTCAAATGGAAATCTCGGCGGCGCGGGGCAGCCCCGCGACGGCGCCGAGGCGGGTGCAGACCCGGCCGGCGACGCGGTTCGCGAGACGGAGCGCCGCCGCGAGGGTCTCCGTCGGGAGGAGCGCTGGCGGCGCGCCGGCGCGGGAGAGGACCGAGAGCAGCCCCGCCACGAAGCCGTCGCCGGCGCCGGTCGTGTCCACGACCTCGACCGGCTCCGCCGGCGCGTGGAGGACGTCCGCTCCCCGCCGGAGCAGCGCGCCTCGCGGCCCGAGCGTGACGCACGCGACGCCGACGCCGAGGTCCACGAGCCGCGCCGCGGCGCGCTCCGGGTCGCGCTCGCCGAGGAGCAGCTCCGCCTCCTCGTCCGAGAGCTTCGCGACGTCGGCCGCGGCCAGCACGTCGGCGCACAGCGCGCGGAGCGGGGCGAGATCGTCCCAGAGGTGCACGCGCACGTTCGGATCGAACGACACGCGGACGCCAGCGGCGCGCGCCGCCGCGAGGGCGGCCCGGAGCGCGGCGCGGCCGTCCGGGAGGACGTGCGCCGACGATCCCACGTGGAGGAAGCGCGCCCGCGCCAGGGCCGCCGGATCGACGTCGCCGGGCGCGACGAGCTTGTCCGCCGAGAACCGGGCGTTCGGCGAGAAGAAGGTCCGCTCGCCGCGCGCGTCGAGCGCGACGAACCACATGCCCGTCGGCCGCTCCCGCGCGAGCCGGAGGGTGCACGCGATCCCCTCGGCCGCGAGCTTCCGGGCGAGGAGGCGCCCGAACGCGTCGTCGCCGACGACGCCGCGGAACCCGGTGCGGACCCCGAGCCGGGCGAGGCCGGTCGCGACGTTCGCGGGGGCGCCGCCCGAGCAGGCCTCGAACCGCTCGCAGTCCTCGAGCCGGCCGCGGCGATCCGGGAGGAGATCGACGAGCGCCTCCCCGAAGCACAGCACGTCGAGTTCCACGGGGGCTGCGCCCCCGCCCCGCCGGCGGAGCCGTCGGGGCCCCACCCCGCTCGCGGGGGCCCGTGCGCCGCCGCGCGCGGCTTTCGCCGCTTCCGCGGCGGCGCCCCCGCGCGCTCGCTTCGCTCGCGTGTTCCGTTTCGGGCTCACGATCAGTCCCCCAGCAGCGGCCCGATCTCGTCCAGGAACCGCCGCGCGGCGAGGCGGCGGCCGAGGTGGTGCTCGACGAACGCGGAGAGCGCCGCGCGCGCCTCGCGGCCGACGGCGGGCGCGAGGGGCTCGGCGGCCGCGGCGAGGCCGCCCTCCTGCAGGCGGAGGAGCGCGCGCAGCGCGTCCGGCGACAGCGCCGGCGCCCCGGGGCTGGCCGCCGGGCCGCACGCGGCGCACAGGACGCCCCCGTGGCCCGGATCGAACCGGACCGGCCGGGCCCCGTCGACGTCCGCGCCGCACCGCGCGCACCCGTCGAGGCGCGGCATGAGGCCCGCGATGCGGAGCGAGGCGAGCTCGAAGGCCCGGAGCGCAGCGGGCACCGCCGCGGCGACGTCGAGCGCCCCGAGGTACTCGACGACGAGCTCGAACAGGTCCTCGTGCGGCTCGTGGTCCCGGACCAGCTCGCGCGCGAGCTCCGCGGCATAGCCCGCGCACGCGATCCGGGCGAGGTCGCCCCGGATGGCGCCGAACCCGCGGCGGACGGTCACCGACTCGAGCGTGAGAAGGTCCGAGCCCGGGCGCGTGCGGAGCTCCGCCGCGAGCAGCGTGAACGGCTCGAGGGCACCGCCGAACCGCCGCCGCGACGCGCGCGCGCCCCGCGCGAAGGCCGACACCTTGCCCCGCTCGCGGGAGAGCAGCGTGACCACGCGGTCCGACTCGCCGTAGTCCACGGCGCGGAGGACGACCGCGGTCAGCTTCAGCTGCTCCATGCGCGTCCGGCACGGTAACCGCTCCGGCGGGGCCGCGCCACCGCGGGGGCCCCGTCAGCTCCAGGAGGCGCGGTACCGCGCGAGGCCGGGCTGCTCGGCGACGACGGTGACCGCCGGCTCCTTCGCGTTCGCCATCTGGAGCGCCGCCGTGAACGCCTCGCCGTACACCCGGAGGATGGTCGGATCGAACAGTCCGCGCGGGTACCGGAGCGACGCCATGACGCCGTCGTCCGCGATCCCCTCCACCTCGAGCGTCGTCCCGCGGTGCCAGTTCGTCCAGCGCGCGCCGGCGAACCGGAGGAGCTGCGCGGGCGACATCACGGCCATGAGGATCCGGTACGCGGGGCTCGAGAAGAGCCTCAGGTTGCGCGCGCGCGTCCAGGAGAGGAGCTCCGCGTCGGTGAGCCCGCGCGCGTCGGCCACGGCGAGGACGAGCGCGTCGAAGTGCGCCTCCGGGATCCACTCGCTTCCCACCGGCGGCTCGGTCGCGAGGCGGCGCAGCGGCTCCGGGAGCGCCGGGAGGATCTCGGGCAGAGGCTCGTCCTCGAGGAGGTTCCGCACGAGAGCGCCCTTCGCGAGCGCGGACGGGAACGCGTCGAGGCCACCGGCGAGCCCCGCCACGAAGCGCTCGAGGCGCGGGAGTGTTCGCTGCGGCACCGCTTCCCCCGATCCAGCCGCGCCGGGAGGAACCCGGCTGCCGGCCATTCTAACCTGGGGTAGGACGCCGCGCGCCAGCCTCCGCGCGCGCCGATCAGCGGAGGAAGGCCCACACCGTCGCCGCGATCGCGGCGACCACCGCGACCGCGATGCCGACGGTCCGCGGCTGGGGCGCGTGTCGGCCCTTCCCGCGGGCGTCCGTCAGCGGCCCGGCGGCCTCCTCGTACCGGAGCACGACCTCGTCCGGGTCGAGGCCGACCGCCGCGGCGTACGCACGGAGGTAGCCGACCACGTACGCGCGGGGCGGCATGCGGGCCTCGTCGCCGGACTCGAGCGCCTCCACGACGCCTGGCGCGAGCTTGGTGGCGCGGCCGACCTCGTCGCGCGAGAGACCGCGCAGCTCCCGCTCTCGCGCGAGCCAGCGGCCGAAGCCGTGGAGGGTCTCATCGGGTTCGGGCAGTCCGGACACGGTTCACTCGACGAGGAGAGCGAGGCTCCGCCGGCACTCCTCGCCGGCCGACGTGCCGTCCCCGAGCTCCTTGCAGCGCTCGAACGCGGCGCGGGCACCCGCGATGTCGCCGGCCTTCATCCGCGCGAGGCCGAGCTGGAGATGCGAGTCCGGCCGCCGCTCGCAGGTCCGCGCGTAGGCGTCGAGCTCGGTCACGGCGTCCTTCACCTTCCCGTCCCCGAGGAGGGTGCGCCCGAGCTCGCGACGTCCGTCGCAGTACGCCGGCGCGGCCTGCAGGCACGCGCGCATCTCGGCGAGCCCCTCGGCGCGGCTGCCCATGCGGTAGAGCGCCTGCCCCTTGTTGCACCGCGCCACCCACGGCTCCTTGTAGAGCATGTTCTCGAGGGCGGCGTCGAACTCCTTCAGGGCGTCGTCCCATCGGCCGGTCTTCGCGAGGAGCTGGCCGAGGTCGTTGTGCGCCTCCGAGTAGCCCGGGAGCAGCTCGATGGCGCTTCGATACTCCTTCTCCGCCTCCTCCAGCTTCCCGAACCCGAGCTCGAGGACGAGGCCGCGTCCGAGGTGGGCCTCGGGGAACCGCGGATCGCTCTCGAGCGCCTCGTCGAACTCCTTGATCGCCTCGGGCGCGCGACCCGCGCGGAGCGCCTCGACGCCGAGGTCGTGGTGGATCTCGGCCGAGCGGCGCTCCTTCGGCGAGGGGCCGTGGACGCAGGCGAGGAGCGCGGCGGAGACGGTGGCGGCGGTTCGGAGTGATCGCATGGGTCAGAACGAGGCGAGGAGGCGCGCGACACGGGCCGGATCCGCGCTGGCGGGGCCGGGCGCGGCCGCCGCCGCCGCGGCCGGGCGCGGCGGCGAGAAGAGCGGGATCCGCGCGAGCGTCTCGTCCTGCGCGGCGGGCGAGAGGTTCCGGAAGTTCAGGTTGTCGAGCATGAACCCCATCGACTCGAGGAACTGGAGCCCCTCGATCTCGACCTGCCGGTACTCCTCCGCCGTCGTGAGCTGGCGGCGCTCGTGCAGGTAGATCACGTTCTCGCCGCTCTTGGGCAGGTGCAGGCCGACGAAGATCGAGAAGCTGCCGCTGCCATTCCGGATCCCGCAGAGGTGGCCGGAGACGCCCTGCGACGGCTTCCCGGGGATCGAGACCTGCGGCTGGTTGATGCTCTCGACGATCGCGACGACCTGCTCCCGCAGGGCGGGCACGTGCGTCAGGCTCGGCTCGGGCGTGAACATCGCGGCCCTCCCGGCGCGGCTAGCGCGCCTCGAGAACGAACTCTTCGGTGCGATCGTCGATCTCGGCGGCCGTCCGGGTCATCTCGACGAGCGGATCGTCGATCATGACGTGACCGCCCCCGACGTTCCCCTCGCCGAGGACGACGTGCAGCTTGACGCCGGGCGAGTACGACGCGCGATCACCCTCGATCTTCTTCGTGGCCGCGAGGACCACCTTGTTCGGACCGGTCCGGAGGTACTTCGTGATCTCCATGACCACCTGGCCCTCGCCCTGCTTCACCTCGCGGATCCACTGTGCGTTGATGAAGATGGCGAGGTCGAACTGGGTCCCGGGCTGATCGTGCTCGGCGACGAGGAAGTACCGGCGGGACGGCTTCCCGCCCGGCGCGGGCCGCGCGTCGCCCGCGGCGCGGATCGCGCCCGCGGTCCCCGGGCCCGCGGGGGCGGCCCCCCCGGCCTCGGCGGTCTTCACCGCGTAGCCCTTCGCCTCGATGTGGACGTCGCCCCGCTCGTCGATGACGACGGTCGCGTTCTCGAAGCGCTGCCCGGTCACGCCGTCGATGCCGACGCCGTTGAGCGTGATGGACGGGCCCGCCGCCGCGGGGCCGGCGAGGGCCGCGAGCGCCGCCGCGAGCGGGATGACGACCGTGCGCATCGGTTCGACTCCTAGCCCCCCGCGCCGGGGCGCGTCAAGAATGCGGCCGGCGAGGCGCCTTCTCGCCGCGTGCGCGCCCGTGAGCGACGCGCGAGGCGGCCTCCGTATTCCAGGGAAAGCGTCAGACGCCGTGCACGTCCGCGCCCCAGATCACCTTGTGGATCTGCAGGGAGAGGCGCGCGTCGAGGCCGCTCTCGAGGATCCACCGCGCGAGGTCCTTCGGGTCCACCCGCCCCCACACCGGCGAGAAGAGGACGTGCACCCGGCCCTCGAGGCGGTGCCGCCGCACGACGTCGCGCGACCAGCCGAAGTCGTCCTCGGAGCAGACCACGAACTTCACCTCGTCGTGCCGGGCGAGCGCGTCGAGGTAGCCGAAGTCGGTGGTCGGCTCGCCCGAGCCGGGCGTCTTCACGTCGACGATCCGCACCACCTCGCGCGGGAGCGCGTCGAGCGGCCGCTGCCCGTGCGTCTCGATGGTCACCTCGAGCCCGCGGTCGAGCAGCTCGCGAGCCAGGGCCGGCAGCTCCTTCTGGAGCAGCGGCTCGCCGCCCGTGAGGAGGACCAGCTTGCACGGATGGCGCGCGACCGCCGCGAGGATCTCCTCGCGCGTCATGTCGGTCCCGCCGTGGAACGCGTACGCGGTGTCGCAGTAGTTGCAGCGCAGGTCGCAGCCGGTGAAGCGGACGAACACGCACGGGAGGCCGGCGCGCGTCCCCTCGCCCTGGATGCTGAAGAAGATCTCGGTGACGCGCATGCGGCTCCGCGGCCCGTCCGTCGGGCCGTCACCCTCACGGTGTAACCGGAGAGCGCCTCGGAGCGCTACTCGGCCACCACCGGCGCGCGGCGCGCGTCCGCCAGCGCCGGCGCGGGCGCCTGGCCGAGGCTGCGCCGGAGGCGCCGCAGCTCGGCGCGGACGCGGCGCGGGTAGACCTGGAGGATCTCGGGCAGCTCGCCCTTCTGCAGGTGGTACAGCACGAGGTTCGGGCCAGCGTTGTACGCCATGAGCCCCACGTCCTCGCGCGTGAACGAGTCGAGGCAGCGCCGGAGGTAGCGCACGCCCGCCTGGACGTTCAGCACGGGGTCGTGCGGGTCGCCCGGCGTGAGGCCGGAGCGCTCGATCTCGCGCTGCATCGTCGCGTCCTGGAGCTGCATGAGCCCCCGCGCCCCCGCCCCCGAGAGCGCGCGGGGGTCGAAGGACGACTCGACCTCGATGACGGCGAGGACGAGCAGCGGATCGAGCCGCGCCAGCTCCGCCTCGGCGACGACGGTGCGCGCGAGGAGCCGCCGGTCGTCGTCGTCGAGCGACGGCATCCGGGCACCGAGCTGATCGTCGATCCGGTCGACGAGGCCTGGCGGCCCCGGCTCGACCTCGACGCGGGCCGGCCGCGGATCGCGGGCGAGGGACCTGGGGAGCATCGCCACCGTCGCGCAGACGACGACGGCGACCGTGGCCCCGAGGAGCCCGCTGAGCCGCGGCGCCCGCACTAGGCGCTCTTCTCCCTCGCGAGCGCCTCGACCTTCTCCGCGATGGCGTCGAGCCGCTTCTGGAGCGCGTCGAGGTCGTCCTTGCTCGGGATGCGGAACCGGTTCGCGGTCCGGCGCACGGCGTCGTCGATGGTGCGCTCGAGCTCGCGGCGCTGGACGGTGAGCCGCTCCCCGAACTCGCGTGCGTGGCGCCGGACGTCCTCCGGGGAGAACCCGGCGGCGTCCGCGATGCGGTTCAGCACCTTCTCCGCCTCCTGCTCGGCGGCGTTCACGCCGGCGAGGGCGTTCGACCAGGCTTCCTTGAACATCTGCTGGATGTCGGGCATCGCGCGTCCTCTACACCTCGGCGGACGGCTTCGGCGTCCGCTTCACCTTCCGGGGCTTCTCCGCCTTGTCGAGCCGCCGCGCCAGCCGGTCGAGCTCCTTCGACAGCTCCTCGACCTGATCCCGCGTCGCAACGCCGAGGAACGAGACGGCGCGGGTCTGCAGCTCCACCACCCGCTCGAGCGCCTCGGACCGGAACGTCTCGGCCTTCCCCTTCCACTCCGCAGCGCGCTCCGCGCCCTGCTCGCGGAGCTTCTCGAGGCGCTGCTTCATGTCGGTCCAGTCCTGCTTGGACAGCCGGTGCACGATCTGCTCGATATCCTTCCTGCTCGCACGTCCCCTGACCATGAGGTCCTTGAGGACACGCTGCGCCTCCTCCTCGAACTGCCCGAGCCGCTGCTGCGCCGCCTCGAGCGGTTCCCGCAGGAACTCCGGGACCTTCTTCGAGCGGCCGTTCTCGATCTTGTGGACTTCTGCCATGGGGGACCTCCGGTGGAAACGGTGGGAACGGGCGGCTCCCGCCCCGCACACCGACCGTAACGCGTCGCGTCAGGCACGTCAAACGGGCAACGCGGTGCGTCAGCGAGGAACCCCCACATCCTCGGCGCCGGAGGGAGGGACCGCAATCCCCCCTAGAGGGTCGGCGCCACCCCGGTGCGCGGCTCGGAGCGGACGTCGCCCCGGTGGTCCGCGCCGACCGCTTCCGCGACGGTCGCGAACCCGTCCCGCGCGAGGAGCCGGGCGAGACCTGCATTCGTCGCCGCGACGAACCCCGGACCGCCGTAGATGAGCCCCGTGTAGACCTGCACCAGCGACGCGCCCGCGCGGATCTTCGCGTACGCGTCCTCCGCACCCATGACGCCTCCGACGCCCACGATCGGGACCCGGCCCGCCGCGCGGCGGTAGCAGCGCCGGACGACGTCGGTCGAGAGCCGCTCGAGGGGCGCGCCGGAGAGGCCGCCCGCCTCCTTCGCGCGCGGGTGGCGCTCCACGCCGGCGCGCGAAAGCGTCGTGTTCGTCGCGACGATGCCGGCGACGCCCGCCGCGATCGCGACGTCCACCGCCTCGTCGAGGGCCTCCGGCGGGAGGTCCGGCGCGAGCTTCACGAGCAGCGGCTTCCCGGGCGCGCGCTCCGCGAGACGCGCCACGCAGGCGCGGAGCAGGCGGTCGAGCTGGTCCTTCTCCTGGAGCTGCCGGAGCCCGGGCGTGTTCGGCGACGAGATGTTCACGACCAGGTAATCGGCGAACGGGTGGAGGCGATCGATGCACGCGAGGTAGTCCTGCGCGGCCTCCTCGTTCGGCGTCACCTTGTTCTTCCCGACGTTCACGCCGATGGGCCCGAGCCGCGCCGCCGCCGGGAGCCGCTCGAGGCGCTGCGCGCAGACCTCCATCCCCTCGTTGTTGAACCCCATCCGGTTCACGATCGCGCGGTGCTCGGGCAGCCGGAACAGGCGCGGGCGATCGTTCCCCGCCTGCGGCCGCGGCGTGATGGTCCCGATCTCGACGTGCGAGAAGCCGAGCGCGAAGAGGCCGGGGAGCGAGACGTCGCCCTTGTCGAAGCCGGCGGCGAGGCCCACGGGCCCGTCGAAGTCGAGCCCGAGGCAGCGGACCGCGAGGGAGGGGATCGGGGCCGGGCGCCGCGCGCGCGCCGCCGACGGGCCGACGCGCTTCAGCAGCCAGTGGGCGAGGTGGTGGACGCGCTCCGGATCGAAGCGGAACAGGAACGAGCGGAAGGTCGGCCAGAGCATGAGGGAGGCCTCCTTACACCAGCGCGGCGCCGGAACGGAAGCCTCACAGATCCAGGACCATCACGATCGCGTCCTCGCCCTCGTCCGCGTAGTAGTTCGGCCGGACGCCCACCTGGCGGTATCCGAGATCGAGGTAGAGCGCGATCGCCGGTGCGTTCGACCTCCGCACCTCGAGGGTCGCGAGGGTGGCGCCGCGGCGCCGCCCGGCGTCCGCGGCGGCGTCCATCAGCGCTCGGCCGATCCCGCGCCGCCGCGCCTCGAGCGCCGTCGCGATGTTCAGGACGTGCACCTCGTCGTGCACGAGCCAGAACACGATGAACCCGAGCACCCCCTCTCCGCCGCCCGCGGCCTCCTCGGTGGCGAGGAGGATCGTCGACCACGCGTGCGCCAGCTCCCGCTCGAGCAGGTCGCGCGACCAGGGATGGCGGAAGCCGTCCTTCTCGATCTCGACGACGCGGTCGAGGTCCTCCGGGCGCATCCGGCGGAACCGGACGTTCGGGGGCGGCGCGAGGGTGTCGGCGGGCTCGCGCACGTCAGCGCCCCTCCGCGGCGACGGGCGGGTGCGCCCCGGCGGCCCCGGCCGCGGCGGCCGGGCGCAGCGCCGGGTCGACGACGCGGATGTCCGCGCGCGCGCGGAGCTCGGCGACCAGGGCGCGCGCCTGCGCGGCGGCCCGGTCGTCGGCGATGCGCCCCCGGACCGCCTCGCGCGCCTCCGCCGTGCGCGCCGAGAGCCCGCGCGCCGCGAGGTACGCGTCCACCTCGTCCTCCGCCACCACGGCCGCCCGCCCCACCCGGCTCTCGACGAAGCGGCGCGCGCGCAGCGACCGCGCGAGCACCGCCTGGACGTCCTCCTCCGCCAGCGCGGTCTCCTCGAGGAAGCGCGCGTACTCGCCCGCGTCGCGGAACGCCGCGCGGAAGGTGCGGAGCTGCGCCGCGAGGGCGGCGGGCTCGGGGTCGTGCAGCTTCAGCCGGGCCGCCTCGTCGGCCACGACCGTCTCGTCGAGGAGCCACGCGAGCCCTGCCCGGAGCGCCTCCCGGTCGAGCGGCCGGAACGCCGCCGCGACCGCGCCGCGCGCGACGAGCGCGACGCGCGCCTCCGCGTCGAGGCGCGTGAGCGTCACGACCCGCGGGGCGGCTCCGGGCGGGTTGCGGACGACCGCGACCACCTCCTCGACGACGCGCCCCTCCGGCGCGGCGGGGGACGCCGCGGAGAGGAGGACGACGAGCGGGAAGATCATGGACCCCATTGTAGTCACCGGATCTTTCGCCGCGGCGGCCCGCGTGCGCATCCCCTTCGAGGCGGCACGTGATTGACGCGTCGGCCCGGAGCGTTACGTTTCCCCGCGTGCCCGAGCGCGACCTCTACGAGATCCTCGGCGTTTCCCGGACCGCGACCGCGGAGGAGCTGAAGCGCGCCTACCGCAAGCTGGCGAAGAAGTACCACCCCGACGTGAACCCGGGAAACAAGGCCGCGGAGGAGAAGTTCAAGGAGGTCACCGCGGCGTTCGAGGTGCTCTCCGACGAGAAGCGCCGGAAGCTCTACGACGAGTTCGGCGCCGACTCGCTCCGGTCGGGCTTCGACGAGAAGCGCGCCGCCGAGTACCGGCAGTGGCGCCGGCAGGGCGCGCCGCCCGGCGGCATGCCCTTCGACTTCGGCGACTTCTCCACGGTGAACGTCGGCGACTACGGCGCGTTCGACTTCGGATCCATCTTCGGGGAGATCTTCGGTGGCGGCCGCGGCGCGCGCGCCCGGCGCAGCCCCATCCCGGCGCAGGGCGTCCACACGGAGGCGGAGATCACGGTCGACCTCCGCGACGCGGTGGTCGGGGGCGAGCGCGACGTCCGGATCGACGGGCGGACGCTGCGGGTGAAGATCCCGGCGGGCGTGGACGACGGGTCCCAGATCCGCCTCGCGGGCCAGGGCGGACGCGGGCAGCACGGCGGCCCCGCGGGTGACCTGTACCTCACGGTCCGCCTCCGGGAGCACCCGAACGTCCGTCGCGAGGGCCGGGACCTGTACCTCGACCTGCCCGTCACCGTGCCCGAGGCCGTGCACGGCGCGGAGGTCCGGCTCCCGACGTTCGAGGGGCCCGTGGCGCTCCGCGTCCCCGCCGGCGCGCAGAGTGGGATGAAGCTCCGCCTCCGCGCCAAGGGGCTTCCCGACCTGAAGGGCGGCGCGCGGGGCGACCTGTACGCCGTCGTGCAGGTGGTGCTCCCACCCGCGAGCGCGTCCCTCGAGAAGGCCGTGAAGCCGCTCTCGGACCTGTACAAGGGCGATCCGCGGGCCGGGATCTCGTTGTAGAAAGCCCCCACCGGCCGGCGCCGGAGAGGAGCGGAGGGCGGGATGGGACTGTTCGGTCTGTTCGGGTCGAAGGACGAGCGCGAGAAGAACCACCTCCGCAAGCTCGCGAAGAAGGTCACCGAGAAGTACGGTCCGCCCGAGAACCGCCAGAAGGTGATCGAGCAGCTGGGGGACATGGGGACGCCCGCGGCGCTCTCCACCCTGTGCCTGCGGTTCACCGTCCGCACCGAGCCCGGCATCACCGACGACGAGGAGAAGGAGACCGCGCGCCGCCTCCTCGTCGAGGCGGGCGAGGACGCCGTCGTGCCCGTCGAGGGGTTCATCCGGGAGCAGGAGAGCGGGATCGCGTGGGGACTCCGCGCGCTGGCGGACGTCGCGCCGGCCGAGAAGGTCGTCGAGATCGTGACGCGCGAGCTCGCGCGCCTCGGCCGCGCGTACACCCGGGACCCGGAGAAGAAGCTGGTCCTGCTCACGTGGCTGCAGGAGCACCACCCGGACGCGCGCTCCACCGAGATCGAGGGCGCCCTCCTCCCGCTGCTGGAGGACTTCTCGGACGACATCCGGATCGGCGCGGCGCGCACCCTGGCCGGGCTCGCGCCCACGGAGGCGGGCCGCGAGGCGCTCATCCAGCTCCTGCTCCGGGATCGCGACAACGCGCGGGTCCGCGGTGAGGTCCTCGAGGCGCTGGTCCGCCTCGGCGCGGACGTGAAGGGGTACCGCCCCAGCGTCGAGGCGCTCCTCGTGGAGCCGTACTACCTGGACCGCGAAGGCCACGTGAAGAAGCGCGCCTAGCGTCCACGGCGGTCGCCCGCGCCCGGTGGCGCCGCGCTAGACTCCCGTCGTGACCGGCACCTCGGACTCGCGCCCGCCGCAGGAACCGACCTCCGCCCGCCCCGACGCCGACCGGAAGGGCGGCCTGCTCGGCCGCTGGTTCGAGCCGGTGAGGGTCCCGCGGGACGCCGGTCCCACGCTGCACGAGCTCGCCGCGCGCGGGAGCCTCGTGTTCGTGATGCGGTCGCCGGGGCTCCTGAACTTCCTCTACCTGCGCTGGTTCCTCCGCCGGAGCGGGCTCCCGCCCCTCCGCGCCGCCCAGGGCTTCTCCGGGTTCCTCGGCCGGCTCGCGCGCGTCCGCCGGACCCGCCGCGCGTTCGAGGACGCGGTCGGTACGGGGCACTCGACGCTGGTGTTCCTCGGCCGCGGGCCCGCCGAGAAGGATCCGTTCGCGGCCCTCGTGCGCCTGCAGCGGGACCTCTTCCAGCCCATCTTCCTCGTGCCGGTGCTGCTCGTCTGGAGCCGCCGCGCCCAGAAGCTGAAGCCGTCGCTGTGGGACGTTCTGTACGGATCGCCCGAGGCGCCGAGCGCCCTCGCGAACGGGATCGCGTTCCTGCGGAACTTCCGGCGGGCGTTCTTCAACGTGGGTCGCGCGGCGGATCTCAAGTCGTTCCTCGTCGACCGCGCCGCCGAGGCGGACGCGGCCATCGCCCGGAAGATCCGCGGCGCGCTCCACCAGCACCTCGCCCGGGAGTTCCGCACCGCCGTGGGCCCGCCGCTCCAGGGGCCGTCGCGCGTGCGGGAGAAGGTGCTCCGGGATCGCACGCTCCGCGCGACCGTGGAGCAGGTCGCGCGCGAGGACGGCCGGCCCGCCGCCGCGGCGCTCGCCGAGGCCGAGAAGGACCTGAAGGAGATCGCGAGCCGGTACGACCCGGCGCTCATCCAGGTCCTCAGGCCGGTGCTCGCCTGGCTCTTCGGCCGGCTCTACACGAGCGTCGAGGTGGACGAGGAGGGGCTCGCGCGGGTGAAGCGGGTGGCGGGCGACGCGCCCATCGTGCTCTGCCCGAGCCACAAGAGCCACGTCGACTACCTCGTCCTCTCGTGGCTGCTCTACGAGAACGGGATGACCCCGCCGCACGTCGCGGCCGGGATCAACCTGGCGTTCTGGCCGTTCGGGGCCATCGCCCGCCGCGGCGGCGCGTTCTTCATCCGCCGCAAGGTGAAGGGCGACCGCATCTACACCGCGGTGCTGCGCGCGTACGTGAAGCACCTCCTCCGCGAGCGGTTCCCGCAGGAGTTCTACGTCGAGGGCGGCCGGAGCCGGACGGGGAAGCTGCTGTTCCCCAAGACGGGGCTCGTCTCGATGGAGGTGGACGCGTGGCTCGACGGCGCGGCGGACGACGTCGTCTTCGTCCCCATCTCCATCGACTACGAGAAGCTCATCGAGGCCTCGAGCTACGCGAAGGAGCTCGCGGGCGGCGAGAAGGAGAAGGAGAGCCTGAAGGGGCTCCTCGGCGCCGCCAAGGTGCTGTTCCGCCGGTACGAGCGCCTCTACGTGCAGTTCGAGGAGCCGATCTCGCTCGATCGCGTGGCGCACGAGCGGCTCGGGGCACGCGCCGCCTCGCTCTCGGTGGACGACGCGTGGGGCGGCGAGGCGGAACGCTCCTCCACGGCGGTGCTCGCACCGGGCGCGCGCGACGCACCCGCCGAGGCGAAGCGCCAGCTCGTGCAGGCCCTCGCGAACCGCGTCGCGTACGGGATCAGCCGGGCGGTGACGATCACGCCGGTCGGGCTCGTCGGCGCCGCCCTCCTCTCCCACGTCCGGCGCGGCCTCGCCTCCGCGGAGGTCGCGCGCCGCGTCGAGCTGCTCCGCTACGTCGCCGCCGAGGGCGGCGCCCGGTTCGCGCGCGACCTCGCGGGCGCGCCGTCGGATCCCCGCCAGCCGGGGCCCATCGCGGACGCGGTGCGCCGGCTCGAGCGCGGCGGCCTCGTGCGCGTCGAGGTCGCGGCGGGCGACACGATCTACCAGGTCGTGGACGAGAAGCGCCCCGTGCTCGACTATCACCGCAACGCGGTGATCCACCGCTACGTCGCACCCGCCCTCGTCGCCGCCGCCGTGCGCGCGGGCGGCGCTGCGGGATCGCCCGAGGACGAGGTGCGCGCCCGCGCGAAGTGGCTCTCGCGGCTGTTCAAGCTCGAGTTCATGTACCGGGTCGGCGCGAGCTTCGACGACATCTTCGACCAGAACGTCGCGTTCCTCGTCCGCGTCGGCGCGGTGTCGCGCGACGGCGAGCGCCTCCGCCCGGGCGCCGAGGCCGAGCTGCTCGCGTTCCTCGGCGAGTTCATGCGCGCGTACCTCGAGGCGTACCGGCTCGCCGCGACGACGGCGGCGGCGCTCCTCGGGCCCGACGCGCCGCGCCACGGCGGCGTCGATCGGCGGGCGCTCGTGAAGGAGGCGCTCGAGCGCGGTCGCGGAGCCTTCCTTTCGGGGCAGGTCGCGCTGCGCGAGTCGCTCTCCAAGGCGACGCTGGAGAACGCCGTGGAATGGATGATCGGCCAGGGATTGTTGGCGGAAGACGGTGGCAAGCTCCGGCTTCCGCGCGAGGGCGATGTCACGGAACTCCGCGGCATCATGGACGGAATCGCTCCGCATCTCGCCGTGTGAGATGCGTCACGCCCCTTCCACACGCCCCCTCGCCCGCGCTAATCTCCGCCTCCCGCGCAGCACGTTTCTGAAGAACTCGGAGTCGTACCCGCGCTTTCCGTCTAAGCAGGACGAAATCTACGGAGGCTGAACGCATGTCGAACCGGATTCTCCACAAGGGCCTCAAGTCGAAGGTGATGTCCGCCGAAGAAGCGGCCGCGATGATCCCGAACGGCGCCATCCTCGGCATGTCGGGCTTCACCGGCGCCGGCTACCCGAAGGCGGTTCCGATCGCGCTCGCCAAGCGCGCGATCGAGGAGCGCATGAAGGGCAAGCCTTTCAAGGTGACCGCGCTCACCGGCGCGTCCACCGGCCCCGAGCTCGATCAGGCGATGGGCCTCACGGAGGCGATCTCCTTCCGCTTCCCGTACAACGGTGACGCGGTGATGCGCGAGAAGTTCAACGCGGGCGTCATCGAGTACCAGGACATGCACCTGAGCCACGCCGGCTCGCTCGTCCGGTACGGCTACTACGGCCGCAAGGACAACAAGCTCGACTTCGCCGTCATCGAGGTCACGAAGATCAAGGAGGACGGCACGATCGTCCCCTCGTCGTCGGTCGGCGCGAACACCGCGTACTTCGACGTCGCCGAGAAGTACATCCTCGAGGTCAACGAGTGGCAGGACGAGCGCCTCGAGGGGATGCACGACATCTACACCGTCTCCGGCAAGCACGGTGAGCGCGGGCCGATCCCGGTGATGAAGGCCGACGACCGCGTCGGCACGCCGACGTACACGATCGACCTCTCGAAGGTCGCGGCGGTGGTGGTCACGAACAACCCCGACCGCAACGCGCCCTTCAAGGCCCCCGAGGACGTCCACAAGAAGATCGCCCAGCACATCCTCGACTTCTTCGACGGCGAGGTGAAGGCGGGCCGGATGCCGAAGAACCTGCTCCCGCTGCAGTCCGGCGTGGGCAACATCGCGAACGCGGTGCTCGTCGGCCTCAACGAGGGCCACTTCGAGGGCATGACGAGCTACACCGAGGTGATCCAGGACGGCATGCTGGACCTCCTCGACTCCGGCAAGCTCAAGGTCGCCTCGGCGACGGCGTTCTCCGTCTCCCCCGACGGCCAGGTCCGGTTCAACAAGAACATCGACCGGTACCGGAAGCAGATCATCCTCCGGCCCCAGGACGTGTCGAACCACCCGGAGGTCATCCGCCGCATCGCCTGCATCGCGATGAACGGGTTCGTCGAGGCCGACATCTACGGCCACGTGAACTCGACGCACATCGCGGGCAAGGGCATCGAGAACGGCATCGGCGGGTCGGGTGACTTCGCCCGCAATTCCGCGTACACGATCTTCATGTCCCCGGCGACCGCCAAGGACGGGAAGATCTCCGCCATCGTCCCGTTCGCGTCGCACATCGACCACACCGAGCACGACACGATGGGCATCGTGACCGAGTTCGGCTTCGCCGATCTCCGCGGCAAGAGCCCGAAGCAGCGCGCCAAGGAGATCATCGAGAAGGCCGCCGCGCCGGAGTTCCGCCCCATCCTGTGGGACTACTTCAAGCGCTCGATGGCGAACCCGAGCGCCGGCCGCCACACGCCGCACATGTTCGAGGAGGCGTTCTCGTTCCACACCCGGTTCCTCAAGACCGGCGACATGAAGCCGAAGAAGTAACCGCTTCAGGTCTCGCGCAGTCAGGCATCGAGACGGCCGCCCGCGAGGGCGGCCGTCTTGTTTTCAGCGGAGCGTGCCGCCCGCGCTCGCTTATGCTCCCCGCCATGCCCGACCTCGATCTCCTGAAGGCGATGGACACCGCCCGCCGCGCCGCCGAGTCCGCCACCGCGGCGAGCCTCGCCCACTTCCGGCGCGGCGTCCGCGTCGAGGTGAAGCCCGACCGGACGCCGGTCACGCAGGCCGATCGGGACGCCGAGGCGGCCGTCCACGCGGTGATCCGCGAGGCCTTCCCCGACCACGGCTTCCTCGGCGAGGAGACCGGCGCGCACGCGGGCGGCGCCGCGAGCCGGACGCGCTGGATCGTCGACCCGATCGACGGCACGAAGGGGTTCACCCGCGGCCGCGCCTTCTGGGGACCGCTGGTCGCCTGCGAGCACGAGGGGCGGATCGTCGCCGGCGCCATGGCGCTGCCCGTGCTCGGGGAGGTGTACTGGGCGGCGCGCGGGCTCGGCTGCTGGCTCCGGACGGGCGACGCCGCGCCGCTGCGTTGCCAGGTGTCGGGGATCGCCGCCTGGGAGGATGCGACGCTCTCGCTCGGCGAGCCGCACGTGCTGTTCCGCAAGCCCATGCTGGAGCGCGTCGCCGCGCTGGCGATCGGCGCCCAGACGGCGCGCTGCTACGGCGACCTCGCCGGCTGCGCGCTGGTGCTCAGGGGCCAGGCGGAGGCGTGGGTCGAGGCTGGCGTCCAGCTCTGGGACCTCGGACCGATCCCGGTCCTCGTCGAGGAGGCGGGCGGAACCTTCACCGACCTCGACGGGAAGCCGACGCTCGAGTCCGGGAGCTGCGTGGCGTCGAACGGGAAGGTCCACGCCCACGTGCTGCGGGCGCTCCGCGGCTGACCTCGCCGCCGGCGCGCCCATCCCGCCGCGCGCCGACGACTAGCGCCCCCCCGACCGGACGACCTTCAGCGCCCAGTCCCGGCGCAGGCGCGGATCGAGCTGCGGCGCGCACGGCAACGGGTTCGCCCAGCACTGGTCTCCCGCGACCGGCACCGTGACCTCGTAGCCGGACTCGGCGACCTTCCGCGTCGCGACCGCGGTCGGCAGATCCGGCCAGGCCGCGACCGGCAGCTGCCACGTGCGGTTCACCGCGCGGTCGTAGACGCCCGTCGTCTGGAGCGCGTACACCCCGCACCAGACCAGGGCGACGCACAGCGCACCGCGCGTCGCGGCGTCGGAGAGGATCGGCCCCCGGCTGAGCGCGAACGCGAGAGGCAGCAGCGCGACGGAGAAGAGGAACCCGAACGCGAACCTGGCGTCCGGGGCCGAGAGGAACCAGAACGCGACGCCGCCGAGCGCGATCCCGAACGTCACGACGAAGGCGCGCGACGCCCAGCGGGCGCTCGCCACCGCCGTCGCGAGCCCCAGCGCGATCAGGACGGCGAGGGCACGATGATCGGGTCTCTCGAGGACCCTCGCGGTCCACGGCTCGACCCATGCCCAGTTGCCCAGGACCTGGTCCGGCGAGAGGCCGGGCCGCCGCGCCCACGAGTAGATCCACCGCGCCAGCGTCCGGACGTCGGACCGGCGCACCGCCCACGGAAGCGCGTCGACGCAGGTCGCGGCCACGGGGTAGACGGCGCAACCGGAGAGGAGGAAGGAGCGGACGATCCAGGGCACCACCGCGACCCCGATCGCCGCGCCCATGCCGGCCAGCCACCGCCGCCCGACGGAGGCGCGGCGCGCGAGGACGATCAGCGCGCCGCCGACCACGAGCGGCGCGGCGGAGATCTTGATCGTCGCGGCGAAGATCGACAGCAGCGCCGCCGGATACGCCTCCGCCGCGAACTCCCGCGCCGGCTCGAGCGCCCGCGCCCACAGCGCGAGCGCCAGGGGGATGAAGATCGTGAGGGCGTGGTCGGACGCCTGGGCGCCGAGCCCTTCCGTCGCGTGGGCGATCGGGATCACGAGCGCGGCGAGGACGAGGTTCGCGAAGGTCCGATCGCCGTCGACGAGGCGCTGCATCGCGACCACCGCGCCGGCGCTCGCGAACGCGATCGGCAGGATGGTCACGAAGAACGCGCTCCGACCGGCCGCGAGCGGGTGCTCGAGCATCGCGCTCAGCACGAACCACGTGCCGTTGAACGCGAGACGCCCGTGGAGGTTTGCGAGCCCGATCTCGATCCGGCGCTCGCCGATCCACTTCACCGTCTGGAGCCAGTACAGGCCCGCGTCGTAGTGACGGGTCGGGGACTGCATCAGCAGCAAGCACGCCAGGACGGCCGCGACGGTGCCGAGGAGCTCGACGCGCGAGAGCCCCTCGAGCAGCCACGCACGCCGCCACCAGAAGAGCGAGAGCCCGAGCACCCACGCGCAGGCGGAGACGACGGGCGCCAGCGGGACCACGAAGTGGAGCAGGATCCCGAGCGCGGCGAGGACGCCCAGCCCGAGCACGCCGGACACGCTCCGCCGCAGGCCTGCGTCGCCGCAGCGGAGCAGCGCCCCGTACCCGAGGACCGAGGGGATCCAGGCGAGGACCGTCAGGAGGATGCAGATCATCTGGCGCGGCCCACTCTAGCGTCGACGCCGGGGACGGGCGAGCGGCTTTCGCACGATCGGCCGCGTCGGGCTCCGGCGCGCCACCTCCGTGAACCCCTCCGCCGCGAACGGCGCCGGCGCGCCGGTGTACATGAAGGCGTCGCCGAGCGCCTTCCGCGCGTCGACCGGGTAGGCCTCGAGGAGCGTCCCGCCACTCGCGCGTGCGTGGTCGGCGGCGGCGGCGATGAGCGTCCGGGTGAGGCCCCGGCCCCGGTGCGAGCGCGCCACGAAGAAGCAGGTGATCGACCAGACCGGCGCGTCGTCGACGGGGGCGAGGTTCCGCGAGCGCGCGAGCCGCGGGTAGGCCGTCCGCGGCTCGAGCGCGACCCATGCGACGGGCACGTCGCCGTCGTAGGCGAGGAGACCGGGCACGTTCCCGGCACGGACGTACGCCCGGAGCGCGCGCCGGTTCCCCTCCCCCTTCCCGGCGTTCCACTCGGGGCGCGGCACGCGCCACCACATGCACCAGCAGCCCGCGCAGGCGCCGCGCGGCCCGAAGAGCCGCTCCAGATCCGGCCAGCGGTCGGGCGTGAGAGGGTGGACGGCGACGCCGGGTGGCGCGGCCGGGCGGCGGCGACGGGTCGGCATGCGCCGGTTCTAGCGCGCCCGGCGGCACGGCGCGAAGGGAACGAAAGCGGAAGGTTGACGGAAGGAGCACGCCGGCGTCTCATCGAGCCGTGCCCCCAGCCGGCCTCCGCCCCGACGCGTTCGAGCCGCGCTCCGAGCGCGGCGGGACGAGACGGCTCTCGGTCGTCGTCGGGACCGGGGTCGCCGTCGCGGTCACCGCCGGCGGGACGTTCGTGCTCGCGGAGCCGTACCTCGGGTTCGTCCCCTGGGGACTCCTCGCAGCCCTCGTCTTTCTCGGGTCGCTGGCCGTGGCCGGCGCCTGGATGCTCTGGAGGATGTACACGGAGCGGAACGAGCCGGGCTCCGTCACGCTGCGCGACTTCGCGCCCGAGGTCGCGCTCGCCGGCGCCGGCGTGATCGTGCGCTCCCTGTGGCCCTTCGCGCCGGACTGGGCCCGCATCTTCTCGACCGTGCTTCTCGGGCATCTCGCCCTCGTCGTCCTCCGGCACGTCTTCGCGCGCGGGGAAGACTTCACGTCGCCAGGAGCGCCACGAGCGCCAGCGCCGCGACGAGCAGGCTCGAGGAGAACCAGAACGCGACCGTGAGCACCGCCAGCTTCTGGCCGGTGGCGGCGCCAGCCCTCGCCGCCGGCGCGCCGGATGGCGAGCGCAGTCCAGGCGAACGCGGCGACGATGCCGCACAGGACGAGCGACCCCTCGCGCTCACCCCTGCGCGCGCCGGAACAGGTCGACGACCGCGCCCGGCCGGCCGGCGACCCGCGCGCGGCCGCGGGACCACTCGCGGAGGCCCTTGATCTGCTCCTCGTACGTCTTGAAGAGCGGCACCACGTCCTGCGCGATGCGGCGGAGGTCGGCCGTCTCGAGCTCGCGCCCCTGGGCGTACGCGCGGTGCAGCGCGCCGATGACGACCTGCTCCAGCTCCGCGCCGGAGTAGTCCGGGCACAGCTCGGCGATGGACGGGACGTCCACCGCACCGGGATCCCGGCCGCGGCGGCGCAGGTGCAGCTCGAGGATCTCGCGGCGCGCCTCGAGGTCCGGGAGGTCCACGAAGAAGAGCTCGTCGAAGCGGCCGCGGCGGAGCAGCTCGGGCGGTAGCCGCGAGACGTCGTTGGCGGTGGCGACGACGAACACCGGGCCGCGCCGCTCCTGGAGCCAGGTCGAGAAGGCGCCCAGCACCCGGGCCGCGCGCGGGTCGCCGCCCTCCCCGGGGGCGCTCCCGGCGAAGCCCTTCTCGATCTCGTCCACCCAGAGCGCGACCGGAGCGAGCGCCTCGGCGGCCTCGAGCGCGCGGGCGAGCCCCTCCTCCGCCCCGGCGCGCGCCCCGAGGACGCGCGGCAGGTCGAGACGCAGGATGGGGACGCCGAGCCGCGCCGCCGCCGCCTTCGCCGCGAGGGACTTCCCGCAGCCCTGCACGCCGACGAGGAGCACGCCGCGCGGCGGCGGGAGCCCGAAGCGCGACGCGTCCGGATCGAACGCGAGCGCGCGCTCCTCCATCCACGCCTTGAAGGTGGCGAGCCCGCCCAGGTCCTCCGGCCGATCCGGTGCCTCGACGAGCTCGAGCCCCAGGTCGGCCGCGAGCAGCCGCTTCTTCTCGGCGGCGATGGCGGCGATGGCGTCCGGCCCGAGGACCGCGTCCCGCCGGAGCGCACGGGTGAACGCCCGGCGCGCCTGCACCTCCGAGAGGCCGCGCGCAGCGACGAGGGCCCGGTGGCGGACCTCGGCGGAGAGCGGCGACGGGGCGGCACCGTGGGTCAGCCCTGCGTGAACCACCTCGAGGAGCGCCGAGAGCTCCGCGTCGTCGGGGAGCGGCAAGCGGACCACCGCGACGTCGCCCTGCAGGCCGTCCGGGATCGCGACCCGCGGCGCGACGATGGCGAGGCAGCGGCCCTCCGCGGTGAGGCGCGGGACCAGATCGCGGAGCCTGCGGGCGACCGCGGGTGCCTCGAGGGCCAGGTGGAAGTCGAGCGCGACGGCGAGGAACGGCGCCGACGCCTTCGCCAGCGCGTCGAGGAGCGCCGCGGGATCCCGCGCCCCGGGCGCCTGCGGTTCGAGGCCGCGCTGCGACGACCAGACGCCGGTCCGGGCGTCGAACGCCGCGGCCGCGGCCTCGCACGCTGCGACGGCGCGGTCCTCCTCCGGCGTGACGAGGTAGACGACGGGTGTCCCGGCCGACCAGAGCTCGGCGATCTCGGCGGCCACGCTCACGGGTTCGCCTCCATGTCCGCGGTCGCCCGCATCGCGTCATTCTCCGCGGGGCGTGCCGCCCCGCCCCGCCGGCAAAGCCGTCGGGGCCCCACCCCGGCTGCGCGGGGCCCGTGTTCGCGCGCGCCGGCATTCGCCGGTGCGCGCGCGAACCCCGCGTCGAGGGGCTTCGCCCCTCCCCCGCTGCGCGGGGCCCCCTCCCGGCTCACGGGTTCGCCTCCATGTCCGCCGTCGCCCGCATCGCTTCCTCGAAGGACGTCACACCGGATGCGACCTTGCGGACCGCGTGCTCGCGGAGGGAGCGGAGCCCATCCTGGCGCGCGGTGCGCTGCAGGACCTCCGGCGTCGCGCCCTCGGCGACGAGGTGGCGGAGGCGCGCGTTGACCGGGAGGATCTCGAAGATCCCGCTCCGGCCCCAGTACCCGGTGTAGCGGCACTTGGCGCAGCCCTGCCCGCGGCGCGCGAGGAGCTTGCCGGCGTGGTCCTCCGGGTGCGGGACGCCGAGCGCGTGCACCT
Organism: Anaeromyxobacter oryzae; assembly: GCF_023169945.1. GTDB lineage: Bacteria > Myxococcota > Myxococcia > Myxococcales > Anaeromyxobacteraceae > Anaeromyxobacter > Anaeromyxobacter oryzae. The sequence continues at coordinate 5,961,813 of NZ_AP025591.1, read as the reverse complement.
CGTCGGCGGTGAGCGGGACGTCGCCCGCGCACGACGGGCAGACCTGGCGGACGAGCCGCTGCGCGACGACGCCGGTGAGCGTCGCGGCCACGAGGAAGCTCGGCACCCCGAGGTCGCGGAGCCGGGCGACGGCGCTCACGGTGTCGCTCGTGTGCAGCGTCGTCAGCACCATGTGCCCGGTCAGCGCCGCCTGGACCGCCTGCGTCGCGGTCTCGGCGTCCCGGATCTCGCCGACCATGATGACGTCGGGATCCTGCCGGAGCACGTGGCGGAGCGCCTCGGCGAAGCTCGTCCCCGTCTTGGGGTTCGCCGCGATCTGGTTGAACTCCTCGTGCACCATCTCGATGGGGTCCTCGATGGTGACGACGTTCACCTCGGGCGAGGTGAGCGCCTGGAGCGCCGAGTAGAGCGTGGTCGTCTTGCCGGACCCGGTCGGGCCGGTCACCACCACGAGGCCGTGCGGGCGCAGGAGCCAGCGCTCGAACACGTCGCGCTCGTCGGAGAGGAACCCGAGCTCCGACAGGTCGCGGACGAGGACGGTGGGGTCTAGGACGCGGACCACGACCTTGTCGCCGAACGTGGTCGGGATCGTCGAGACGCGGAGCTCCATCTCGGCGTCGCCCCGCGCCGTGCGGATGCGCCCGTCCTGCGGGCGCTTCAGCGCGATGTCGAGCCGGCTCATGATCTTGAACCGGTTCGCGATGGCGCCGTGGACGGTCTTCGGGATGCGATGGACCGGGTGGAGGACGCCGTCGATCCGCATGCGGATGATCGACTCCTCGCGCCGCGGTTCGATGTGGATGTCGCTCGCACGCTGCTCGAACGCGTAGTGCAGCAGGTACTCCACCGCGGCGATGACCGGCTCCGAGGACGCCTCGAGCGCGTCGATCCCGGAGAGGTTCACGAACTGCTCGAGGTTCGTGACGTCCGGCGCGCCGGGCCCGCCCTCGAGCTGGACCTTCGCGTCCGAGATCTGCTGGCGGAAGCCGTAGACCTCCGCGATCGCCCGGTGGATGTCCGACGGCGACGCGAGCACCGGCTCGATGTCCGCGCCGGTCAGCCCGCGGAGGTTCTCGAACAGCTCGCGGTCGAACGGGTTCGCCGCCGCGACGATCAGCGCCCCGTTCCGGCGCTCCAGCGGGAGCACGGCGTGCTTGCGCGCGAACGGCCGCGACAGCGTCCGGGTGATGAGCGCCGCGTCGAGCTTCAGCGGGTCGATCTTCCGGTAGCCGAGGCCGACCGCGGTCGCGACCGCCGCCGTGACCTTGTCCTCGTCGACGAGCTCGGAGTCGCGGCGCGCGTCCGGGAACTCGAAAGAGGCGAGCACCTCGACGGGCGAGAGCTCGGCCCTTCGCAGCGCGCGGCCGCCGCCGCGCGCGGTCGAGTCGCGGAGGAGCCGGGCCCGCTGGACGTTCTCGCGGGCGAAGGCGGTCCGCTTCGCGTCGTCGGTGAGGATCCCCTCGCGGGCGAGGAGGTCGGCGACGAACTCGAGGGTGTAGTCGGTGGCGCGGTAGGTGCGTGGCACGGCGCGGGGAGTCTAACCCGGCGCCGCCGGGGCCAGAAGATCGTGGCCGCCGGACCACGGCCCTCATCCCCTTACATCGGATCTGCTCGCCCGACCGGGCGAGGGCTTCAGATCCCTCAACCCACCGGGCCGCAGCGCGGCGGCGGCCCGCCGGCACCGCTCGCGGCGCCGGTCCGGGTGGCGGCCGGCCGCGACATGCGCCGGGAGACCTGGCGGCTCCGGCACGCAGGGCACGCGACCTCGGCCTCGTCGGCCCGGCGCACGATGAGCTCCTCGAAGTCCTTCCCGCACCCCTCGCACGCGTACTCGTAGATGGGCATCGCCGCGTGAGAGCCGACCCGCGGCCGAACGGTTCGGGGCCGGGCGTGCGCGGGCGGGATCAGCGCCCGTGGGCGGCGGCCGGCTCGTTCCCGGGCGTCTCGGCCGGGGGGCGTCCCGTCGCGTCCGCCAGGATCTCGGCCGCCTCCGACTGGATCGTGTTCCGCGCCAGCGTCACCGACGCGATCACCAGCACCGACATCGCCGCGAGCATCGCGACGCCGAGGCCGAAGGTGGCGAGCGGGATCTCCGAGGGGACGGCCCAGTATGCCTGCCCGAGCCACAGGAGCGACGTCACCACGAAGGCGAACAGCGCGCCGTAGTTGAGCAGGAGCGCCCGCGAGTAGAGGCCGTGCCGGCGGTCCAGCACCGCGATCTGCCTGCGGACGGTCGCGCGCCGCGGGGACGCCGCCGGCAGCTCGCGCCACTCGCGGGCGAGCTCCCGGAGCCTCATCGCCATCCGGGCGGTCTGGTTGTCGAGGCCGAGGGCGACGAGGCCGCACGCGGAGACCATCACGGCGGGCGTGACCGCGGCGCCGATCTGCTGGAGCGCGTTCATCGGCGGGGATCTAAGGGGACCCGCCCTCCCCCGCCCCGTGCCCGTCGCCTGCCGCCGGCCGATCGGACGCACGGCCCCCAGGCCTGCCGGGAGGCCTCCGCAGCCCCCCCGCGCTGCGGCGCCCAGATCGCGTTCCTCGCGATCAGCGGTGCTTGCGCGCCTTGCCTTCCGCGGCACGGCGCGCCGCCGGCCGTGCGCGCGCGGGGACCGTGATCCTCGCGCCCGGCGGAGGCCCGCGGAGCCGGTCGCGCTCGCGGTCGTACAGCTTGATCGCGTCCCGCAGCACCTGGAGCGCCTCGGAGCGCCCCTGCGGCTCGGAGACGAGCACCTTCTTGTTCTCCAGGGTCTTGTAGTCCTGGAAGAACCGCTGCAGCTCGCGCAGCCGGTGCGGAGCGATCTCGGCGACGTCCGAGTAGTCGGCGTAGCTCGGATCGTCGGCGTGGACGGCGATGAGCTTGTCGTCCTCGCCCTTGTCGTCGCGCATCTTCATCACGCCGATCACCTTCGCCTGCATGATGGCGAGCGGCTGGATGACCTCCGAGCAGAGGACGAGGATGTCGAGCGGGTCCCCGTCGTCGCAGTACGTGCGCGGCACGAATCCGTAGTTCGCCGGATAGTGAACGGCGGAGAAGAGGATCCGGTCGACGAGGAGGAGCCCGGACTTCTTGTCCAGCTCGTACTTGACCTTGGAGCCGGTCGGGATCTCGATGATCGCCGGGATGGGATCCTCGATGTACCGGGGCAGCTCGACGTCGTGCCAGGGGTGCGTGGCCACTTCGTGCCGTTCCTTTCGTGGCCGCGGCGGCGGCCGCTCTCGCTAGATGCCCGCGCCGAAGGCGAACCGCTGCTCGCTGGCCTCGGCCTGGGTGACGCGGCTGCCCGGGGGCACGCTCTTCATCAGCCAGACGTTGCCGCCGATGGAGGAGCCCTTCCCGATGGTGATCCGGCCGAGGATCGTGGCGCCGGCGTAGATCACCACGTCGTCCTCGACGATGGGGTGCCGGTCGATGCCCTTGATCGGGTTGCCGTGCTCGTCGAGCGGGAAGCTCTTCGCGCCCAGCGTGACGCCCTGGTAGATGCGGACGTTCTTGCCGATGATCGACGTCTCGCCGACGACGACCCCGGTGCCGTGGTCGATGAAGAGCTTCTCCCCGATCCGCGCGCCCGGGTGGATGTCGATCCCGGTGAGCGTGTGCGCGTACTCCGTGATGATGCGCGGGATGAGCGGCACGCCGAGGACGTGCAGCGCGTGGGCGAGCCGCTGGTTCGTGACCGCGAACATGCCCGGGTACGCGAAGATCGCCTCGTCCCGGCTCCTCAGCGCCGGGTCGCCCTCGTAGGCGGCCTCGACGTCGGAGTGGACGAGGCGCCGGATCTCCGGGAGGAGCCCCAGGAACGACTTCGTCACCGCCTGCGCGGCCTCGAAGCAGTGCGAGCAGGTGTCGACGTCGTGACGTTCCGTGAATGCGACGCCGCGGCGGATCTGCTCCTCGAGGGACCGCATCGCGCGGGCCAGCGTCGCGCCCACGAAGTAGTGCAGGCTCTCGTCGTGCAGGTCGCTCGTCCCGAAGTAGCCGGGGAAGAGCACCGCGCGGAGGTCCTCGACAATCTTGATCACCGCCTCGCGCGACGGGAGCGTGACGCGGCCGCCGGGCGTGGAGGTCGTGCCGGAGGCGCCCCGGCACAGGTCGTCGACCACGGGCGCGAGGGTGATCTGGTCGACCGCCGGCGCCTTCTTCGAGTCGCTCACTTCTGGTCCTCCCAGAGCCAGGTGGAGAGGTACCGCTCGCCGGTGTCTGGCATCACCGCCACGATGAGCTTCCCCTCGTTCTCCGGGCGCCGCGCGATCTCCCGCGCCGCCCAGATCACGCCGCCGTCCGAGATGCCCGCGAGGATGCCCTCCTCGCGGCACAGCCGCTTCGCCATCTCGCCGGCGTCCTCGTGCCTCACCTTCACGATCTCGTCGATGACCTTCTGATCGAGCACCTTCGGGACGAACCCGGCGCCCCAGCCCTGGATCTTGTGCGGCCCGGGCTTGCCGCCCGAGAGCACCGGCGAGTCCGCCGGCTCACCCGCCACGATCTTGAGCCCCGGCTTCCGCGGCTTCAGGACCTGGCCGACGCCGGTCACGGTGCCGCCGGTGCCGGTCGCGCAGACGACGATGTCGACCTTGCCGTCCGTGTCCCGCCAGATCTCCTCGGCGGTGGTCTTGCGGTGGATCTCCGGGTTGGCCGGATTCTCGAACTGCTGCAGGAGGAGGTACCGCTTGTCCTCGGCGGCCATGTCCTCCGCCCGCTTGATGGCGCCCTTCATGCCCTCGGCGCCCGGGGTGAGGATGAGCTGGGCGCCGAAGGCGGCGAGGAGCTTCCGCCGCTCGATGCTCATGGTCTCCGGCATGAGCAGCACGAGCTTGTAGCCCTTGGCGGCGGCGGCGAACGCCAGGCCGATGCCGGTGTTCCCGGAGGTCGGCTCGAGGAGGATCGTGTCCTTCTTGATCCGCCCCTCGCGCTCGGCGGCCTCGATCATCGACACGCCGATCCGGTCCTTCACGCTGCCGGCGGGGTTCAGGCTCTCGAGCTTCGCCACGACGGTCGCCTTGGCTCCGTCGAGCACGCGGTTGAGCCGCACGAGGGGGGTGTTTCCGATGAGCTTGGTGATGTCTTCCGCGATCCGCATGAGGTCTCCGGGGAGCCAGAGGTTATCAGATAAGAGGACCGATCCGGTCCACGGAGATAGCGGTGCTACGTGGAGTTCGCATCATCCTCCGCCAGCGCGGCGTCGATCTCCTCCTCGGTCGCGGTCGCGCCTGCCGCCTCGGCGGCATCCACCCCGGGCGGGACGTCCGCCGTCGCCTCCACGACGTCAGGCGCGTCCGGCCGGTGGAAGAAGTCGAACACGGCGCCGGCCTGCTTCGGACCGAAGCCCTCGACCTCGGCGATCTCGTCGAGGGTCGCCTCCTTCACCCGCTTCAGCGCGCCGAAGTGACGCAGGAGCGCCTTCTTGCGGCCGGCGCCGATGCCCGGGATCTCCTCGAGGACGCTCTGGAAGTTCCGCTCGCGGCGGAGCTTCCGGTGGAAGGTGATCGCGAACCGGTGCGCCTCGTCCCGGAGCCGCGCGAGGAGGAACAGCTCGGCCGAGTTCTGCCGCAGCACGATCGGATCCTTCCGGCCGGGAAGGAACACCCGCTCCGGGCTCCGGGCGAGCTCGGAGACGTACCCCTTCTCCGCGGCCTCCGCCGCGTCGGCGAGCTCCGCTGCCGCGCCGCCGTGCACCGCCGGCGCCCCGCGCCGCGCGCGCCGGCCGACGACGCGCGCCGTCCCGAGCGCGGCCGCGTCGAGGAGGCGGCTCTTGGCGAGGCCGCACAGCTCCACGAACGGCGCCCCCTCGTTCCCGGGAGAGGGCTTCGTGGGGACGCCGAGATCCTTCGCGGCCGCGAGCGCGGCGTTGAGCTGCCCCTTACCGCCGTCGATGACGATGAGGTCCGGGAAGGCGCCCTCCGCGAGCCCGCGCCGCAGCCGCCGCGTGATGACCTCGTACAGCATCGCGAAGTCGTCCTGCCCCGCGACCCCCTTGACCTTGTACCGGCGGTAGTTCGCCTTGTCGGGCTCGCCGTCCTTCATCGAGACTCCGGAGCCCACCGCGAGCGCGCCCTGGAACGTCGAGATGTCGTAGCACTCCATCCAGCGCGGCGGCCGGGCGAGGTGCAGCGACCGGACGAGCGCGGCCATTGCCTGCTCGCGCCGCTCGTCCTTCTCGTGCCACGACCGGAAGCTCTGCTCCGCGTTCCGCGCGGCGACCTCGAGCAGGTCGGCCTTGGCGCCCCGCTGCGGGGTGAGGAGCCGCACGCGCCGGCCGCGCCGCTCCGCGAGCACGTCCGCGAGCGCGTCCGCCTCGGTCGGCTCGATCGGCACCAGCACCTCGTCCGGCGCGGGGTTCTGCTCGTAGTAGAGCGAGAGGAACGAGGAGAGGATCTCCGCGTCGGGGAACTCCTGCTCGTGGAACGGGTAGCTGCGGGAGTCCTGGAGCTTGCCCCCGCGCATCGCGAGCACCTGGACCACGAGATCGGGGCCCTCGCGGTAGAGCCCCACCACGTCGCGGTCCGCCCGGTCGCTCATCAGGACCCGTTGCTTCTCGAGGCTCCGCTCCACCGCCTGGAGCTGGTCGCGCAGCCGCGCCGCGTCCTCGAACCGGAGCGCCGCCGCGGCCTCGTCCATCCGCGCGCGGAGCCGGACGACCAGCTCGCTCTCGCGGCCCTCGAGGAACTCCACCGCGTCCTCGACGGAGCGCTGGTACTCGTCGGCGGGGACGTCGTACACGCACGGCGCCGGGCACCGGTGGATCTGGTAGAGGATGCACGGCCGCTTCCGGTGATCGAACACGTGGTCCGAGCAGGTCCGGAGCTGGAAGTGGCGGTTGACCACCCGGAGCGTCTCGCGGATGGACGACGCCGAGGAGTACGGGCCGAAGTAGCGTGCGTCGGGCCGGCGCGGCTCGCGCGCGCGGCGCACCTCGAGGCGCGGGTACGGGTGGTGGCCGTCGAGGCGGAGGACGATGAAGTCCTTGTCGTCCCGCAGCCGCACGTTGAAGCGCGGCTTGTGCTTCTTGATGAGCTCGTTCTCGAGGAGGACGGCCTCCTTCTCCGAGCGCGTGACGATCACCTCGATGTCGCCGAGGAGATCGTCGAGGAGCGCGACGAACGCGCGGTCGTCCCCCCGGCCGCTGTCGAAGTACGAGCGCACCCGTGAGCGCAGGCTCGAGGCCTTGCCGACGTAGACCACCTCGCCGGCCCGGTCCTTCATCAGGTAGCAGCCGGGCTCCGGCGGGAGCGCGTCGAGCTTCTGGCGGAGCGTGTCGTTCATCCGGGCTCCAGCAATTAGCCCGAAACGGGCGGCGGATCACCTGGGGCGACGACTGCGGCGACGACCTCAGCGCCGGCGCCGCCGCTGCTGCGGGCGGCGCGCGCCGCCCCGCAGCGTCCCCATCGCCGCCGCGCTCGCCACCGCCCCGCTCCCGAGCACGCCCTTCATGCCGGCCGCCTTCGCGGGCAGCCCGAGCTGCAGGTCCTTGAGGGCGAGGATCCGGTCGCGCAGCTCCGCCGCCTTCTCGAAGTCGAGCGCCTGCGCGGCCTCCTTCATCTCGACCTCGAGCGCGCCGACGATCTCCGGGATCTGCTCCGGCTTGTACTCGGCGCCCTCCTCGGCGGCCATCGGCACCGTGAGGTAGTCCGCCTCGACCACCGCCATGTGGAGGTCGGTGATGTTCCGCTTCACCGTCTGCGGCGTGATCCCGTGCTCCGCGTTGTACCGCCTCTGGATCTCGCGGCGGCGATCGGTCTCCTCGAGCGCCTGCCGCATCGAGTCGGTCACGCGGTCCGCGTACAGGATCACCCGCCCGTTCACGTTCCGCGCGGCGCGCCCGATGGTCTGGATGAGCGACACCGCCGAGCGGAGGAAGCCCTCCTTGTCCGCGTCGAGCACCGCGACGAGCGACACCTCGGGGATGTCGAGCCCCTCGCGGAGCAGGTTGATGCCGATGAGGACGTCGAACTCGCCCTTCCTGAGGTCGCGGATCAGCGCGCTCCGCTCCAGCGTGTCGATGTCGGAGTGGAGGTAGCGGCAGCGGACGCCCACGTCGGTGAAGTACTCGGTGAGGTCCTCCGCCATCCGCTTCGTGAGCGTCGTGACCAGGACGCGCTCGTTCGCCTCGGCGCGCTTGCGGACCTCGCCGAGGAGGTCGTCGACCTGCGAGCCGACGGGCCTCGTCTCGACCTCCGGGTCGGTGAGCCCCGTCGGCCGGATGATCTGCTCGACCACCACGCCCTGCGCCTTCTGCAGCTCGTACTCGGAGGGCGTCGCCGAGACGTAGATCGCCTGCCTCGGGATGCGCTCGAACTCCTCGAACTTGAGGGGCCTGTTGTCGAGCGCCGACGGGAGGCGAAACCCGTACTCGACCAGCGTCTCCTTGCGCGAGCGGTCGCCGCGGTACATCGCGCCGATCTGCGGGACGGTCTGGTGCGACTCGTCGATGACGAGGAGGAAGTCCTTCGGGAAGTAGTCGAGGAGGCACGGCGGCGGGTCGCCCGCCTTCCGCCCGGAGAGCCACCGCGAGTAGTTCTCGATGCCCGGACAGACGCCCATCTGCTCGAGCATCTCGAGGTCGAACATCGTCCGCTGCTCGAGGCGCTGGGCCTCGAGGAGCTTGTTCGCGCCGCGGAGCTCCTGGAGGCGCTCGCGGAGCTCCTCGCGGATGCCGCTCATCGCGCGGGCGCGCGTCTCCGGCGCCGAGACGTAGTGGCTGTTCGGGAAGATCGCGACCTTGTCGATCTCGGCGAGGGTGACGCCGCGGAGCGGATCGAACTCGTGGATCGACTCCACGGTGTCGCCGAAGAACTCGATGCGGACGGCGCGGTCCTCCTCGTACGGCGGGAACACCTCGATGGTGTCGCCGCGGACGCGGAAGGTCCCGCGGTGGAAGTCGAGGTCGTTCCGCTCGTACTGGATGTCGATGAGCGACCGGATGAACCGGTCGCGGAGGAACTCCTGCCCGCGCTCGATCTGCTGCAGGAGGCCGTAGTACGCCTCCGCGGTGCCGAGGCCGTAGATGCAGGAGACGGAGGCCACGATGAGCACGTCGTTCCGGGTGAGCAGCGCGTGCGTCGCCGCGTGCCGCATCCGGTCGATCTCGTCGTTGATGGACGAGTCCTTCTCGATGTAGGTGTCCGTGGACGGGACGTACGCCTCGGGCTGGTAGTAGTCGTAGTAGCTGACGAAGTAGTGGACGGCGGCCGTCGGGAAGAGCTCCTTGAATTCCCCGTAGAGCTGCGCGGCGAGCGTCTTGTTGTGAGCGATGACGAGCGTCGGCCGCTTGACCTGCGACACGACGTTCGCGACCGTGAAGGTCTTCCCGGAGCCGGTGACGCCGAGGAGCACCTGGTGCGCGTCCCCGCGGCGGAGCCCGCCGGTCAGTTCCTGGATCGCGCGCGGCTGGTCACCCGTGGGCTGGAAGACGCTCTGGATGTCGAAGGGCACCGCGGCATTCTAACGGGGTGTCCCGCTCCGTTCAGCGGCGCGACGCCACGCTCCGTCCCCCGCGTGGCGCGCCCCCACTCGACCGCCCGCCGGCGTAAGATTCCGGCCCGGAGGCCCGCCATGCACCGCTCGTCCCAGCCCCGGTCCTGCCTCGCCGCCGTCGCGCTCGCGCTCTCCCTCGCCGCCTGCCACGACGGCGGCACGAAGTGCCCCGCCGGCCAGACGGACTGCAGGGGCGCCTGCGTGGACCTCCAGACGAGCCCGATCTCGTGCGGTGCTTGCCTCAGGGTCTGCGCCACCGGCGCGACCTGCGTCCAGGGTAACTGCACGTGCCCTGCGGGCCAGAGCGAGTGCAACGGCACGTGCGTCGACCTTCAGACCGATGCGCTCCATTGCGGCGCGTGCGACGTCGCGTGCGGCCTCGGGACGTGTTCCGGCGGCGCGTGCGCGTGCGACGCCGGCACGTCCACCTGCGACGGCCCCGGCATCCGGTGCGTCGATCTCCTCACCGACACCGCGAACTGCGGCACCTGCCGCACGTCGTGCATCTCCAGCGAGACCTGCGAGGGCGGCGCGTGTCTGTGTCCGGCGCCCCGGCTCGCGTGCCCGCCCCCCCCGGCGACGGCCAACGCGTGCGTCGACCCGCAGACGGACGCGAGGAACTGCGGCGCGTGTGGCACCGTCTGCGCGAGCGGCGAGACGTGCAAGGACGCGTCGTGTCAGTGCGTCGCGCCTCGCCTCACCTGCCCGGCGGGCTGCGTCGATCCACGGACGGATCCGTCGAACTGTGGCTCGTGTGATACGCACTGCGCCACCGGCGCGACCTGCTCGAGCGGCACGTGCGCCTGCCCCACGGGCCAGACCGCCTGCGGCGGCGCGTGCGTGAACACGAAGACCGACGCGGCGAACTGCGGGACCTGCGGGAAGGCGTGTCCGACAGGCGGGACGTGCTCGAACGGGGTGTGCGGCTGCCCTGCGGGTGTCGCCTGCGGGGCGACGGTTCCTGGCATCTGCTGCGCGGGCAACGGCTGCTGTGACAGCGGGAGCACCTGCCAGACGGCGCACTCCAACGGTCTCGGGCAGAACTACTTCGACTGTGGCTCCCTCGATCAGCACACGGTGGACCAGGCCCGGCTCGCCGCCGCCGCCTGGGCGCCGACGGGGCAGACCACCGAGGTCGGGCTGCAGTGCGCCAACTGCCTCTGCCGGACGAACGGGCCCGCCATCGGCGCGACCCAGGCAGCGATCTGGTGCTACTCCGGCTCGACCATGACGGGGCTCGTCCTCGTCTCCAACGTGTCCGCGTGCGTCGCGGCCACCTGCCCGTTCACCAGCGGCTCGGCCTGGCACTAGCCCCTCGAAACGCTCTCGACTTTCAAGCCTCGCCCGACTACTTTATCGCCCGTCCCGCCTAAGGAATGGCAGGACCGGCGGGACAGCTCGTCCCGAACGATCACGAAAAAGGTGTGCAGATGGCGAGTGGTACCGTGAAGTGGTTCAATGACGCGAAGGGCTTTGGGTTCATCTCTCAGGACGGCGGCGGGGAGGACGTGTTCGTCCACCACACCGCGATCCAGTCCGAGGGCTTCCGCAGCCTCCAGGAAGGCCAGCGGGTCGAGTTCGAGGTGAAGAAGGGCCCGAAGGGCCTCCAGGCGGCGAACGTCCGCGCGGTGTAACGCGACACCTTCTCTGCGTCGTTCGGGCCCGGCCGCAAGGCCGGGCCTTTGCGTTCAGAGACCCTGAACCCTCACCGGAGGAATCATGGCTTTCAATCCCGGAGCGACGAAGCGGCAGAAGGAAGCGGCCCGCCGCGAGTACCAGCAGAAGAAGGACGAGAAGAAGGAGCAGCGGAAGCGCGAGAAGGCGGAGCGCGCCAAGAACCCGCTCTCCCCCGGCGAGGATCCGGACATCGCCGGCATCATCCCCGGACCGCAGCCGAAGCTCGAGGAGTGACGGCCGCAGGCGCCGGCCCCTCGCCACTTTGCGAGCGGGCCGCGCGCCGCGCGCTACTCCACCTTCCAGCTCGTCCCCTGCGGCCCGTCCATCAGCGCGACGCCGAGGGCGAGCAGCTCGTCCCGGATCCCGTCCGATCGCGCGAAGTCCTTGGCCGCCCGCGCGGCCGCCCGCTCGCGGATCCGCGCCTCCACCATCGCCGGATCGATCCCGCGCCGCGCGGCCGCCCTGCCGCGGATCGCGAGCAGCGCCTCCTCCGGATGCCGCTGCAGGATGCCCAGCGTGCGCCCGATCTCGCGGACGTCGCGGCCGAAGGCCGCGAGCTCGGCCCGGTCCTCCGGCGTCTTCTTGCCCTTCCGGTCGGCGATGGCGTTCGCCGCCGTGAACGCCTCGGCGAGCTGGCCGAGCACCTGCGGCGTGTTGATGTCGTCGTCGAGGGCCGCGCGCGCCCGGTCGACGACGGCGCCGCCGCGCCCGGCGGGCGACGCCCCGGCGCCGAGCTTGTCGGCCTTGTCGAGCGTCTCGTAGAGCGAGCCGAGGCGCTTCTCGGCCTCGGCCAGGATCGCGTCGGAGAAGTTGAAGTCCCGGCGGTAGTGCGTCCCGAGGAGGAAGAACCGGAGCGCCTCGCCGTCGAACCTCGCGAGGACGTCGCGCACGGTGAAGAAGTTGCCGAGCGACTTCGACATCTTCTCGTCGTCGATCTGCACGAAGCCGTTGTGCATCCAGTACCGCGAGAACGCGTCGGCGTGGACGCCGTCGCCGGTCGCGGCGACCGACTGCGCGATCTCGTTCGTGTGGTGCGGGAAGACGAGGTCCTTGCCGCCCGTGTGCAGGTCGATGGTGGGCCCGAGGTGCTTCAGCGTCATCGCCGAGCACTCGATGTGCCAGCCCGGACGCCCCTTCCCCCACGGCGAGTTCCACGCGGGCTCGCCCGGCTTCGCGGCCTTCCAGAGCGCGAAGTCGAGCGGGTCCGCCTTGGACTCGCCCGGCTCGACGCGCGCGCCGGAGATGAGGTCGTCGAGGTTCCGCTTCGACAGCCGCCCGTACTCCGGGAACTTCCGGACGGAGTAGTAGACGTCGCCGTTCCCCGGCGCGTACGCGAACCCCTTCGCGACGAGCGTCTCGATGAGCGCGACGATCTCCGGGATGTGCGCCGAGACCCGGGGCTCCACGTCGGGCCGCAGGTTGCCGAGCGCGTCCATGTCCTCGTGGAACGCGTCGGCGAACCGTGCCGCGAGGGCGATGGGATCCTCCCGGCGCTCGTTGGCCCGCTTGATGATCTTGTCGTCCACGTCGGTGAAGTTCCGGACGAAGGTCACCTCGAGCCCGCGCGCGCGGAGGTGCCGCACCACGACGTCCCAGACGACGTAGCAGCGCGCGTGCCCGAGGTGCGCGAAGTCGTAGACGGTCGGGCCGCAGACGTAGAGGCGCACCTTCCCCGGCTCGAGCGGGACCAGCTCGCGCTTGCCGTTCGTGAGGGTGTCGTGGATCTGGATGCTCATGCTTCGCCTCGCGTGGAGTTGGAGCTTCAGCGGGTGAGGAGGCGCCGCAGCAACGCGCGTCCGTTCACTGCGACGACGACGAGGAGGATCGCCGCTCCGGCCACCGGAGGCCACCTCTTTCGCGGCCGCTCGCCGTCGCGGAGGACGAGGAACCGGTCCCCGACCTGGCCGCCGCGGCTCCGCATCGCGGCGACGACCTCGCCGTAGTCGGCGCGCGCCGCGGCCGGGAGGAGCCGCCCCTCGAAGACCGGCGGCCCGCCGCGTCCGGGACGGTCGACGATCAGGTTCGTCCCCGCGAGGCGCCCCACCGTGCGCGCCGCGCCGCTGCGGGTCTCCGTGACGGGCACCGCGTCGAGCAGCTCTCCGCGGATCTGCGCGAGGCGGTTCTCGCGGGCGGCGTCGAGCCGGTAGGCACCGGGGCCGCCGAGGTCGATGGGATCGCCGGGCGAGAGGAAGTACGCGACGTCCGGCCAGAGCATCGCGAGGAGCCAGCCCGAGACCGCGAGCGCGACCGCCGCCAGCAGCGGCGACCTGCGGAGCAGCGGCGACTCGCGGCGCGGGGGCGGCGGGAGCGGCGCCGCCCGCGGCTCCGTCACCGCGCCGGAGAAGAAGGCGTCCTCGCCCCGGTCGCGACCCGCGGTCACCGGGCCGCCCTCACGAGGAGCGCGATCGCGTGCGCGGCGATGCCCTCCTCGCGCCCCACGAAGCCCATCCCCTCGCCCGTCGTCGCCTTCACGTTCACCTGCGCCGGAGAGACGCCGAGCGCCTCGGCGAGCCGCGCGCGCATCTCCTCCGCGCGCGGGGCGATCTTCGGGCGCCGCGCCGCGAGCGTGACGTCCGCGTTGCCGACCCGCCAGCCCCGCTCCGCGGCCTTCCGCGCGATCTCGCGGAGGAGCACGAGCGACGAGACGCCCTTCCATGCCGGATCGGAGTCGGGGAAGTGGCGGCCCAGATCCCCCAGCCCGGCGGCCCCGAGGATCGCGTCGCCGATCGCGTGGGCGCAGACGTCGGCGTCGGAGTGACCGAGGAGACCGTCGCCCTCGAACTCGACGCCGCCGAGGACGAGTCGCCGCCCCGGCGCGAACCGGTGGGTGTCGTAGCCGACGCCGGTCGCCACCGGCGCCTCGAGGATCGCCCGCGCGCGCTCGACGTCCTCCGGCGCGGTGATCTTGAAGTTCCCCGCCTCGCCGGGCACGAGCGTCACCGGCGCGCCCATGCGCTCGACGAGCGCGCACTCGTCCGTCACGGCGCTCGCGCCGGCACCCGCGGCCTCGTACGCCGCGAGCAGCAGCGCCCGCCGGAAGCCCTGGGGCGTCTGCGCCAGCCACAGCGTCCGCCGGTCGAGCGTCTCCGCGACCCGGGGCGGCTCGGCGCCGGCCGCGCGCTTCACGGTGTCGGTGACGGGGACCGCCGCGAGCGCGGCCCCGTCGCGCGCCGCGGCCTCCGCGACGCGGCCCGCGAGCGCGGGCGACGCGAACGGCCGGGCGGCGTCGTGCACGAGCACCACGCCCGCCTCCTCCGCCGCGGCGAGCCCGTTCCGGACGGAGTCCGCCCGCGCGGCGCCGCCTGCGACGACGCGGCCGGGCTTCCCGAGGCCGGCGAGCTCGCGCTCCGCGCGGCCCTCCTCGCCCGCGGGCACGACCGCCACGAGCGCGTCGACCGCCTCGCTCGCCGCGAGCGCCCGCGCCGCGCGCCGCAGGACCGTCTCGCCGCCCAGGACGAGCCACTGTTTCGCCACCCCTGCCCGCTGGCCCGATCCGCCCGCCGCAACGATCGCGACCACGCGCTCGCCGCCGATCATGCGCCGCTCCTTTCCGGCGTCCGGGCCTCGCCCGGTCCGCCGTGAACCGCCGGCTGGCATCGCGCCTGCTAGCGGCTCGTCCGTGCCCGCCGAGCTCTCGCCCCGTGCTGCGCCGCTCGCCCCGAGACGCGACCGCCGCGCGGACTCTCGTCCGTGCGGCGGTCCATGCTCGGTCGCCCCGGCGCGCGGCCGGGGCGCTCGATCAACAGTTGAAGATCTTCTTGAGGTCGTCCTCGACCACCTGCTCGTCGCACTCCTTCGCGATCGCGAGCTCCTTGATGAGGAGCGACCGCGCGGTGTCGAGCATCTTCCGCTCGCCGAACGAGAGGTCCTTGTCCGACCGGAGCAGGTAGAGGTCGCGCAGCACCTCGGCGATCTCGAAGACGCTGCCGGTCTTGATCTTGTCCATGTACTCCCGGTACCGGCGGTTCCAGGTCGTCGAGTCGACCGAGACCTCCTTCTCCCGGAGGATGCCGTAGACCTTGCGGACGTCCTTCTCGCCGATGATCTCCCTGAGGCCGACGGAGCCGACCTTGTTCATCGGGATCATGATCTTCATCCCGTTCTCGAGGATGCGGAGCACGTAGAAGGACTGGCGCTGGCCAGCCACCTCCTTGTGCTCGATCCCCATGACCTCCCCGACCCCCTGACCGGGATAGACCGCCTTGTCTCCGACCTTGAAATTCGGAGCCGTCTGAGTAGCCTGCGTTGCGGGCATTCCTTCCTCCGCTCCACCGCTGGACCCGAAAGGCGACCGGCTCGGTCGACGTCGGGGCGGGAGCTTAGTCGCGGGAGGCTATCACAGCCCCCCGGCACGGTCAATAACCCTCGGAAAATCGCGTTTCTTCGCGATGACCCAACAGGGTCGCCCCGGGGTTGCCGATGAGGGCCCGCCCGCTCCTCGGCCCTGCGCTCGGCCTGGCGCTCGGCACCGCGATCGGGCTCGGCGGCACGCCGTTCCCGCGCCCCGTCGCCGCGGCGTTTCTCCTCGCGCTCTCGCCCCCGCTCGCGCCGGTTGCGTTCGCGGCGGCGGGCTGGCTCGCGGCGGACGTCACGCGCGCAGGTCCGCCCCGGCCTCCGGCCGGTCCCGCCGTCCTGAGCGGGCGCATCGCGTCGCCGCCCGACCGCACCGGCGACCGGGTGCGGTTCCTGCTCCGCCCCACCGAGGGCGACCTCCTCGAGGTCTTCGCCGACCCGACGGCGTGGCCGCTCGCGCTCTGGGATCGCGTCCGCGTCCGGGTCGAGCTCCGAGTCCCGCCCGGCCCGCGCAACCCCGGCGGGCGCGACCCCGCGGGACGGCTCCGCGCCGCAGGGGTCGCGCTCCAGGCGTCGGCCGTGGGCCCCGTGGTTCGCGAGGCCTCGCCCAGCCCGGCGGCGTTCCTCGAGCGCGCGCGAGAGCGGCTCGCGGACGCCGCAGCTCGCTCCCTGCCGACTCGTGAGGCGGCGGTCGTGCGCGCGATCGGGACGGGCGATCGGGCCGCCCTCGATCCCGACACCACCGCGGCGTTCGCCCGGAGCGGGCTCGCGCACGTCCTCGCCGTGTCCGGGCTCCACCTCGTCGTGGTCGTGCTCGGCTTCGAGCGTGCGCTCCGCGCGGCGCTGCTCCGCTGCGACCGCCTCGCCGCACGCGCCGATCCGCGGCGGGTCGCGGCGGCCGTCGCCCTGCCCCTCTCCGGCGTGTACGCGCTCGCGACCGGCGCCGGCGCGCCGGTGCTCCGCGCGGCGGTCGCCGCCGCGGCGGTCCTCGGCGGGACGCTGCTCGACCGCGAGGTCGACGCGTTGAACGGGCTCGCCCTCGCCGCGCTCGTCCTCCTCGCCGGAGCGCCGGCGTCGGCGCTCGATCCCGGCTTCCAGCTGTCGTTCGCGGCGGTCGCGGGGCTCGTCCTCTGGGCCCGCCCCATCCGGCGGCGCCTCCCGGTGCCGACTCCTCCCGCCGGCACCTGGCGCGCGCGGCTCCTCGAGCCACTCCTGGAGGGCACGTGCGCCACGCTCGCCGCGTCCGTCGCGACCGCGCCCATCCTCGCCTACCACTTCCGCCAGCTCCCGCTCCTCGGGCTCCTCGCCAACGTCGCAGCGATCCCCGTGGGCTCGGCGCTCACGGCCCTCGCCGCGCTCGGCGCCATCGGCGCCGCGACCGCCCCGGCGCTCGCGACGCCGTTCCTGCTCCTCGCGCGGCCGCTCGCGTGGGCGCTCCTCGCGCTCGCAGACGGCGCGGCGGCGCCGGCGTGGGGCGGCCTCGGTGTCGGCTCGCCCGGCGTCGCCGGCGTGCTCGGTGCGTTCGCGCTCGCCCTCCTCGCCGGGCGCGCCCGCGGGCTGCTCCGCGGAGCCGCATGGCTCGGGGCGGCAGCGGCACTCCTCCTCCCCGCGCCGCTCCGGGCGCTCGCCGCGCGCGCCCGCGGCGGCCTCGAGGTGACCTTCGTCTCGGTCGGCCAGGGCGACGCGGCGCTGCTGCGCCTCCCCGACGGCAGCGCCGTGCTCGTCGACGCCGGCGGCGCCCCCGACGGCGGAGCCGATCCCGGCGCGCGCGACGTGGTCCCCTTCCTCAGGGACCTCGGCGTCCGGCGCCTCGCCGCCGTGTTCGTCTCGCACCCGCACCCGGATCACGTGCTCGGCCTCGTCGCGGTGGCCCGCGCCTTCGCCATCGAGCGCGTCTTCTCGAACGATGACGCGGGCGGCGGCGACGCGGCGCGCGTGCTCGCCTCGCTGTCGCCGTCGCCGCTGCCACCCGGCGCGCGGTGGGCGCGAGCGGGCGTGGTGTTCGAGGCGCTCGGCGGCGATCGCGCCGCCCTGTCGGGGAACGACGCGTCCCTCGTGCTGCGGGTCTCGTACGGCTCGACGGCGTTCCTGTTCCCCGGCGACGTCGAGGCCGAGGGCGAGGCCACCGCGGTGGCGCGCGGCGGGCTCGCGGCGGACGTGGTGAAGATCCCGCACCACGGCAGCCGCCGGTCGTCCACGCCGGCCTTCGTCGCCGCGACGCGCCCGCGGCTCGCGGTCGTGAGCCTCGCGACCGGAAACCGGTACGGCTTCCCGCACGCGGAGGCGCTCGCGCGCTGGCAGGCGGCCGGAGCGACCGTGCTCCGGACGGACGAGGGCGCGGTGAGGCTCCTGTCGGACGGCCAGGCGGTCCGTCGCGTCCCCGCCGGAACCGCCCTCGATCCCCTGGCGACGTTGCGCGAGCGCCCCTAGTTTCCGGGCATGAGCATCGAGGAGTTCGACCTCTCGGACCTCGCGGAGCGGATCAAGCGCCACATCCCGCCCACCGAGCCGCCGGTCGGATACCTCCGCGGCCGCAGCTACTTCCGCGACGTCATCGTGCACGAGATCGGCTGCTCCGAGCTGGAGGCGGAGGAGCTCGTCGACTCGCTCGAAATGAACGGCTACCTGCGCTTCGAGGGCGATCCGTCCGAGCGGTCCCGGGCCGAGAGCCGCTGGGCCGTGCGCCCGAACGAGTGAGCCGCGCGGCCCCGGCGTCCGCGCCGCGGCCTCGCAGCCGGGGGCGAGCCCTCGACGCCGGGCCGTGCGCACGTGGCACGTCCGTTGAACCTGCCAGCGGCGTGTTCCGATCCGTCGCCGTCCACCTGCCCGGGCGCTCGCCCGAGAGCGTTCCCCTCCGGGGGCCGTCCACCGCCGGCGGCTCGCGCGCGGACGGCGTGATCCTTCTCGGCGTACCGCCCGCGGCGCTCCGGCTCGCGCCGTGCGCGGACGGCATCGTCGTGGAGGCGCTCGTCGCGGGCGTGCGAGCCGCGGGGAGCGCCCTCGCGCCGGGTGGACGCCGGCTGCTCCGCGCCGGGGAGCGGGTCGACGTCGCGGGCGCAGGCATCGAGGTCCCCCCGGGACCGGATCCCGAGGCCGCGAGCACGCGCGTGGAGGCGGCGGCGCTCCTCCGCGCGGCCGCGGCGGGCGAGCCGGTCGTCGCGGGCCCTCATCTCGTCGTGCTCACCGGCGCCCGCGCGGGTGCGCGAGTGCCGCTCGCTGCGGACCAGATCATCGGGCGCGCGCGAGGATCCGGCGTGCGGCTCGCGGATCCGCTCGCGTCGCGCCGTCACGCGCGCCTCACGCTCGAGCCCGGCGGCGCCGCGCTCGAGGACCTCGGCGCGAAGAACGGCGTTTCCGTGAACGGCGTCCGCCTGGAGCGCCGGCGCGCGCGGCTCGCGGCGGGCGACGAGATCGCGATCGGCGAGACGCTCCTCGCCCTCGTCCTCCCCGGCGCAGCGCGCCGCGCGGCAACCGGCGCCCCCGGCGAGCCGGGACGCGCGGACGCCGTTTCCGCCAAGCGTACGGCACGGCGCCGCGCCGGGGCTGCCGCGCCGATCGGCGCAGCGGCGCTCCTCGCGCTGTCGGCCGCCGCGCTCGCCCTCGCGTCCTGGTGAGGGCGAGCGCCCGGGCCGGCCGCGCAAGCGCCGGGAGGACGCTCCGCGCGGTGGGACGGCCGTCGCTCCCGAACAGTCAGCCCACCGTCGTGGAGCGCGGCGTGAGCTGCGCGCGCTCGAGGAGGAGCTCGAAGAGCTCCCGGTGGTGGGCGAAGAGGCTCGTGAACTGCACCGTCCCACGCCGGGTGAACACCGCGTACACGCGGCCGGCGAGCCCGTCCTGCACGACGATCTCGACGATGTCCTCGAACCGCACCGGCCGGATCCGGAATGGCGTCGCCGCGACGATGCCCTCGGGGAGCACCGCGATCCAGGTCCGCCCGTACACGAAGCTGAACGCGAGGAAGAAGGCGACGAACCCCGCCGCGCCGAGGACGGTCTGGGGTTCGGCCCCCGGGAGCCCGACCACGAGGCCGAGGACGCCCGCCCAGAGCGCGGCCGCGGCGCCGACCGCGAGCCGGAGGAGCAGGCGGGTCCGGAAGGTCCGCGCCGACGCCATGCCTGAAGTCTACGGCGGCGCGCGGGCGACGGCCATACGAGGGGAGTGGTCGCCCCGATGGAGCGCGGCAACCCCGCGCGCCTCCAGGCAGGACGGGGGCTGCGTCAGCGCGCCTCGAGCTCGACGGCGCGCCGCGCGGCGACGGCGCGAAGATCCTCGCGGACGTCGCTTCCCCGGCTCTCCGCGTACCGGCGGTACATCTCGGCCGCGCGCGGGTCGCCGAGCATCCGGTAGCACTCGGCGAGGCCGTACAGCGGCGTTCCGAGCTCCGGCTGCATCCGGAGCGCCGAGGCGTAATCATCGGCGGCGTCGCGGTGCCGCCCGAGCCCGAACCGCGCGCTCGCGCGCGCGGCGTACGCGACGCCCAGCCCGGGCTCGCGCGCGATCGCCTCGTCGAGCTGCGAGATGGCCTTCGCGTACTCGCGGCGCGCGATGAGCTCGAGGGCGGCCCGGTACAGCTGCGCGGCGGTCGGGCGCGGCGCGGGGGCGGCTTCCGCGGAGGCGACCGGCTGGGCGTCGATCACGGTCGCCTCGACGCTCGCCGGCGCCCTGGCCTCGACCGCGACCGGCGCGGCGCGCGGGGGCGCTGCGGCGGGCTCCGCGTCCGGGAGCCGGTAGACGCGTGCCGCGTGCGGGGCCGCGGCGGGCGCTGGGGTCGCCGTGCTCGCCGGGGCGGCGGCGATCGCGGGCGTCGCCGACGGGCGCGGCGGCGGATTCCGGCAGTCCTCGAGGAGGCGGCGCGCGTCGGCGTTCGCCGGCTCGGAGGCGAGGACCTGCTCCGCCTGAGCCTGCGCCTGGGCCGGATACCGGAGCGCGAGGTACGCGCGGCCGAGCTTCACGCGCGCGACGGCGTTCGCGGGCTGGAGGTACACGGCGTCCTGGTACGCGAACAGCGCGCCGCGGTGATCGCCGGAGGCGAACGCCCGGTCGCCCTGCTCGAGCTTGGCGAGGACCGCGGGGGTGGCCGCAACCACGACCGCCGACGGCGACGCCGTCGTGCCCGTGACCGTGCCCGTGAGCGTACCCGGCTTCTCCGTGCCCGTGACCCCGGTCCCGTGGCCCGTGGGCCCTGGCCCGCTCTCCGTGCCCGCCGTCGTCCCCGTCACCGTCGCGCTCCCAGGCGCAATCGCGGTCGGGTTCGCGGTCGGCGTCGCGGTCGGCGTCGCGGTCGGCGTCGCGGTGGAGGACGAGGCCGCGGTCGCGGTCGCGTTCGGGCCCGGGGCCACGGGCCCCGGGTCGGGGGACGCGGGAACGGGGAGCGGGCTCGCGTTCGGATTCGGCTCTGCGCTCGCGCTCGCGCGCCCTCCCGCGATCGCCACGGCCGGGATCGCCTGGGGCGCCGGATTCGATGCGGCCTGAGCCCCCAGCTCCTCGATCGCGGCGCGCGCGCGGGCGACCCAGGGCGCCTGGGCCGGCGTGGCCTGGGCCATCGCCACGAACGCCTCGTACTCGCGGATCGCCGCGCTCCGGTCGCCGAGGCTGCGCAGGGTCTCGGCGAGGCCGAACCGGCCGTCGGCATCGCCCGGGCGGAGCGCGACGTATCGCTCGTAGGCGGATCGCGCGCGGCCGAGGTCGCCGGCGCGGCGGGCGGAGAGGCCGAAGTTGTACCAGCCGGTGGCGAAGCCGGGATCGATCTCGACCGCACGGCCGTAGGAGAGCTCGGCCTCGGCGTACGCGCCGGAGGCGTACTGGATCCGGCCGATGGCCGCGTACGCGTCGGAGTAGGCGGGCTGCTCCCTCAGCGCGGCCCGGTACGCCTCGAGGGCGGCGGCGACGTCGCCCGCCTTCGCCCGCGCGTCGCCCTGCTCCTTCAGCGCGCGCGCCTGCGGCGGCGGGGGCTCCGCGGCGGCGGGGACGGCGAGGAGGAGCACGAGGAGTGGAAGCACGCGCATCCGCGCATGATACGACAGCGGCGCGCCCACCCGGGGCGCGCCGCGCTGTCCCACCTTTCGTGCCGGACGGCTACTTCTTGCCGACGCGGAACGGGTTCTCGACGAGGATCGTCTCGCCGCGATCCGCTCCGACGGAGCAGCCGATCACCTTCACCCCGACGAGCTCCTCGACGCGCTTCACGTACGCGCGCGCGCGGGGCGGGAGGTCGTCCCACGTCCGGAGGTGCTCGAGCTTCTCGGACCAGCCCGGCAGCTCCTCGTACACCGGCTCGCACCGCTCGATGAGCTCGGGGTCGCTCGGCATCTCGTCGAGGACCTTTCCCCCGACGCGGTAGCCGACGGCGATCTTCACGGTGTCGAAGCCGGTGAGGACGTCGAGCTTCGTCATGGCGATCCCGGAGAGCCCGTTCACGCGCGCGGCGTAGCGGAGCGCGAGCGCGTCGAGCCAGCCGGTCCGGCGCGGGCGGCCGGTCGTGGCGCCGTACTCGCCGCCGATCTTCCGGAGCCGCTCGCCGGTCTCGTCCTTCAGCTCCGTCGGGTATGGGCCGCCGCCGACGCGCGTCGAGTACGCCTTGGAGATGCCGAGCACGTAGTCGACGGCGGTCGGGCCGAGGCCGCAGCCGACGACCGCGTTCCCGGCGACCGTGTTCGAGCTCGTGACGAACGGGTACGTCCCGTGGTCCACGTCGAGCATCGTGCCCTGCGCGCCCTCGAACAGGAGCTGCTTCCCGTTCTGCAGCGCGCGGTGCAGCCAGATCGAGACGTCGGTCGCGTACGCGGCGATGCGGCGGCCGAGCTCGGCGAACTTCTTGACGATGGCCGCGTCGTCGAGGTCGGGCGTAGCGCCGAGGCGCGCGAGCTCCTCGCGCGCGAGCGCGGCGCGGTCCTTCACCTTCCGCGCGAGCCGTGCCTCGTCGAGCAGGTCGCGGATCCGGACGCCGCGGCGCGCGACCTTGTCCTCGTACGTCGGGCCGATGCCGCGCCCGGTCGTGCCGATCTTGCCCTCGCCCATCGCCTTCTCGCGCGCGATGTCGATGGCCTTGTGCCACGGCATGATGACGTGGGCGTCGAGCGAGACGACGAGCTGGCCGTCGTCCTTCAGGAAGCCCTTCGCCTTGAGCCGGTCGATCTCGGTGACGAGCACCTCCGGATCGCAGACGACCCCGTTCCCGATCACGCACGACTTGCCGGGGTGGAGGATGCCGGACGGGATGAGATGGAGGACGGTCTTCTCGCCGTCGACCACGAGCGTGTGCCCGGCGTTGTTCCCGCCCTGGAAGCGGACGACCACGTCCGCGTACTGCGTGAGCAGATCGACGATCTTGCCCTTGCCCTCGTCGCCCCACTGGGCTCCGACGACGACCACGTTCGGCATGTTCAGGCTCCCTGGTGCCGTTCCGCCGCGCGCGCCCGGGAACGGGCGCGGGCGGGGCGCGCAGGTGGCACACCCTACCAAACCCCCCGGGGATCGGCCAGCGCGGTCTAGCGCCGCCGCGCGGTCCGGCCGCGACGTGCCGCAGCCCGCGCAGGGCGGGCGTGTGCGCGGGCGTTCCCGCGACCGTTCGCCCGCTCGAGGGCCTGGGTGGCGAACTCGAGGTCGACCGCGAAGCCGATGGCGGGGCCGGGCCGCCCGAAGCGCGCGAGGAGCGCGTCGTACCGCCCGCCCTGCGCGACCCAGCTCCCCGCGCCGGGCGCGTAGCCCGCGAACGTGAGGCCGGTGTAGTACCCGAGGCCGCGCGTCTCGCCGAGATCCACCGCGACGTCGCGCACGCCGCGGCGACGCGCGATCCGGAGCGCCGACTCGACCTCCTCGAGCGCACCCGCCGCCTCGGGGACCGCCTTCGCGAGCGACCGCCCCCGGTCCAGCGCCCCGTCGCCGTAGAGCGCCGCGAGGGCGGGGAGCGCGGCGCGCGCCTTCTCCGGGCCGCGCGCCTTCACGGCGAGCGCGCCGAGCGCCGCCTCGTCCTTGCGCGAGAGCGCGTCCCACGCCGGGCCGCGCGCCTTCTCCGGCAGCTTCGCGGCGTCCATGACCGCCTGCGCGAACCGGGCGTGGCCGACCTCGACGACCGCGCCGCGCAGGCCGACGCGCTCGAGCGCGCGCGCGAGCAGCACGAGCATCTCGGCGTCGGCGTCCGGGCCTCCGGCTCCGAGGAGCTCGACGCCGGCCTGGTAGACCTCGCGCGGACGCCCGGCGCGGGCCTCGCGCGCGCGGAGGACCGGGCCGTCGTAGCAGAGTCGCGCCGGGGACGGCAGCGCGTCCGGTCGGGCCGCGTACAGGCGCGCGATCTGAGGCGTGATGTCCGGCCGGATCGCGACCACCTCCCCCGACCCGGGCTCGACGAACTTCATGACGTCGGCGAGCGCCGCCGCGGAGAGGCCGCGCTCGACGACGTCGAGCCGCTCGAGGGTCGGCAGGAAGACGCGCCGGTACCCCAGGCGCGAGAAGACCTCCTGGAGGCGGGCCGAGAGCTCGGCAAGGTGCGCCGAGTGGTCCGGCAGGAGGTCGCGCAGGCCGGACGGGAGCGAGAGATCGAGCATCGCGCGCGACTCTAGTCGCTCCCGGCCGGCTTGCGAAGAGGATCGCCGCCCGGGCGAATCAGTGGTGGTACGGGTCCGGCGGCTGCGACGTGGGCGTCTCGGTGCGCGTCACCTCGCGGGTCGTCTCCATCGAGCCCCGCTCCGGCGCCGACGGCTGGTACGTCCGCTGCTCGCCGTAGCGGCGCTCCTCCTCGATCGGGCGGGTCGCGACGGCGTGACCGTCTCCGCGCCGCACCTGGCCGGTTCGGACGATCTTGAACCCGCCGAGCCCCATGCCCAGGCCCTTGCCCTCCCGGCTGCTGCGCGCGATGCCCGCGCCGACGAAGGCGCCGAGCAGCCCGGCGAGGGCCGCCATCGCGGCGCCGCCCATGGTGGCCGCTGCGGCCTTCCCGGCCTGCTCCGCCTGCGCCTGGCCGCGCGGCCCGCGCATGTCCGACGGCGTCGTGCCGCCGAGCCCCTGCATCATCCCGGCGTTCCCGCTCGCCGCGGCGCCGGCGGTCATCGCGCCCGACGCGAGCGTGCCCGTGAGGAATATCGCGCCGGCGATGAGGCCGATGCACCACACCATGACGCCGTGCAGGTTCGAGCCGGCGGTGTCCCACTCCGACGCCATCCGGCACGCGAGCCACGCGCCGAGGAGCGTCGCGACGAACGGCGTGACGAGCGCCCAGATCGCGGCGGCGGCGCCGACGCCGCGCGAGTCCGCGGGCGCCGCGGCGAAGCCGAGCGCCGCGCCGACGAGGCCGAGCACGATGTGAGCCGCGATCGCGAGCAGGACGCCCGCGATGACGGCGCCCCACGAGAGGCGCGGGAGCGCCCTGTGTCCCAGCGTATCCGTACCGACGGATGCCATGACTTCCCTCCCCGGTGGGCAGACCCACCTGCGTCCGAAGATGGGGACGGTCCGGTGGGGGCACAAGGAGGAGCGGCGCGTTCGGGCGCGCGAGCCTCGTGACTAAAGGTGAATCGCGCGGACCACCCGGACGTGCGGCAGCCTGCGGAGCCGCTCGAGGACCTCCGGGCCGGGCGCCGAGTCCACGTTCAGGAAGGCGAACGCCCGGGAGCGGTCCTCCTGCCGGGAGAGCGAGATGCGCGCGATGTTCACGCCGGCGTCGCCGAGCGCCGTGCCGAGGTTCCCGAAGACGCCCGGCGCGTCGTCGTTCTCGCAGACGATCACGTGTCCCTCCGGCACCGCCTCGAGGCGGAAGCCGTCCACCCGGACGATGCGCGCCTCCCGCTTGCCGTACACGGTGCCGGCGACCTGCGCCTCCCCGCCCTGCCCGCGCACCGTCACGGTGACGACGCTCGCGTAGTCGTGGGACTCGGCGGAGCGCACCTCCCGCACCGCCATCCCGCGGTCCTTCGCGATCGCCGGCGCGTTCACGTCGTTGAGGGGCGTCTCCAGGAAGTGGCGGAGGAGGCCCACGAGGGCGCGCGCCGAGAGGGGCCGCATCGGCACGGCCGCGAGCTCGCCGGCGACCTCGACCGTCACCTCGGTCGGTCCGGCGGGCGCGAGCTGCGCCGCGAGAGACCCGAGCTTCTCGACCAGCGGCAGGTACGGCGCGAGCTGATCCATCACCTCCCGCGGGAGCCCCGGCACGTTCACGGCGTTCTTCACGACGCCCTTCTGGAGGTACGCGGCGAGCTGCTCGGCGATGGCGACGGCGACGGCAGACTGCGCCTCCTCCGTCGACGCGCCGATGTGCGGCGTGCAGACGAAGCTCTCGACGGCGAACAGCGGATGATCAGGCGGCGGCGGCTCCTTCTCGAAGACGTCGAGCGCCGCGCCGCCGAGGTGGCCGGACGCGAGCGCGTCCGCGAGCGCGCGCTCGTCCACGATCCCGCCGCGCGCGCAGTTCACGAGGAGCGCGCCGCGCTTCATGCGCGCGAGGACGCCGGCGTTCACCAGGTTGCGCGTCTGCTCCGTGAGCGGCACGTGCAGCGAGATCGCGTCCGCCTCGGCCCAGAGCTGGTCGAGCTCGACGAGCGTCACGCCGAGCTTCGCCGCCGCCTCGGGCGAGATGAACGGGTCGTACGCGATCACCCGCATCTTCATCGCGACCGCCCGGTCCACCAGCACCGAGCCGATGTTCCCGATGCCGACCACGCCGAGGGTCTTGCCCGAGAGCTCGTGCCCCTGGAACTTCTTCTTCTCCCACTTGCCCGCCTTCACGCTGGCCGTCGCGGCGGGCACGTGGCGGTAGAGCCCGAGGATCATCGCGAGCGCGAGCTCGGCGACGGTGACGGACGATCCGCCCGGCGTGTTCATCACCACGACCCCGCGCCGGGTCGCTGCGTCGAGGTCGACGTTGTCGACGCCCACTCCAGCGCGGCCGATCACCTTGAGGCGCGTGGCCCGCTCGAGGAGCTTCGCCGTCACCTTGGTCGCGCTGCGGACGGCGAGCGCGTCGTAGCCGCCGATGATGGCCTCGAGCGCGTCGGGCTTGAGGCCCACCTTCACGTCCACCTCGAGGCCGGCCTCCTCGAGCACCTTCACCGCCTCGGGAGACAGATCGTCGGAGACGAGGACGCGGGCTGACATGGTCACCTCCCGGGCGGCCGCGGACGGGCGGCGCCGGAGCGCGGGGTCGAACGGGGACGAGGGACCTAGCGGCGGCCCACGCCCCCGTCAACGCGTGTTGCCCCGCGCGGCACGCTCCCGGCGGGATGGCGCGGCGCGGCGAGGCGACAGTGAGGTTTCAGGCGCGCGTGGCGCGGAGGGAAGGGCCGGGAGGGGTCGCCCCCGCCGGCGCCGGCGTCACGCCCGGAGCCCGACGAGGGCGAGACCGACGACCTGGTTCTTCACCCGGTCGATCTCCTCCTCGGTGCTCGCCGGAACGAGCCCGACGACCATGCCGGAGACCGCGAGCTCGAGGCCGCCGAGGATCGTCGCCGCGGCGACGATCGGGTCCGCGTCCGCGCGCAGCTCGCCGCGCGCCTGCCCCTGCCGGACGACGTCGGCGACGAGGCCCACCGCCTTCTCGAACGTCTCGCGCGTGGAGCCGGCGCGGAGGCCCTGCGGCGTGCGCGTGACCTCGAGGATGAGCACCCGCACCGCGGACGGCGCGGTCTTGTAGACGTCGAAGACGAACCCGAAGATGCCCGCGATCTTGTCGCCGGCCGTGCCCTGGCCCGCGTCGATGGCGGCGAGCGCGTTGATGAAGATCGTCCACTGCTCGGCGAAGACGCTCTCGAGCAGCTCGTCCTTGTTGCGGAAGTAGTGGTAGACGAGGCCGTAGGCGACGTTCGCGGCGCGCGCGACGTCGGCGATGCGGCAGCCGTGGTAGCCCTTTTCCGCGAACACGCGGACGGCGGCGTGGAGGATCGCCCGGCGCTTCTCGGGCTCGAACTCTTCGTTCCCGGCGCCCTTCGGCGCCGTGCGGCTCTGGCGCGCGCGGCTCACGAGCGATGTCTCCGTTCCTGTTCACCCACCGGAAAACCGGATGGGACCCGATCGGGTCGGCCGCCACGTCGGCGGACCGTCCTGATGACTTAGCAGAACGGAGGCGGGCTGCGGAAGGGAACGCTCAACGGAACTGCACGCCTTCGGCGAGGCGAGAGAGGTCGAGCGACGCGGCGTAGTGCAACCCACCGCAGTCGTTCACGGTCACAGCGAGGCGGGCGAGGAAGCAGTGGCAGGGGGAGTCCCAGACGAAACTGCCTGTGTGCTGCTGGATCTGCCACGGCGCGACCCGGCGCGTAGCTCCTCCCCCCGAGCATTGTTGAACGTCCTGGGCGCGGGCCGGCAGGAGCGCGTCGTATCCGACGGTCCCGGCGCCCAGGACGACCCGGGCGCCGAACGTCCCCGAGGCGATGGCGTCTATCGGCGCGGTTCGGAGATCGAAGAGCGGATCGACGCCCGCCATGAGCGGGCCCGAGCCGCCCGCTCCCACGGCGAGCAGCCCGGCGCGGAGGACGTCCCCGCGTGGGTTCCCGACGGAGATCCCCGCGCGGAGCTCCGTGAACGCATCGAGCCAGGAGGTGTACTTGGGAGTAGGCGACGTCTCCGGCCGCCCCTGGATGGCGAGGAAACGGCCCGAGATGTCGCCCGTGACGGGGCCGGCGAGCACGCCGGCCGAGAAGAAGGTCTCCGCGAAGCGCCCGGCGCGGACGTCGAGGTCCTGGCCGACCTCGAGGCGGAGCCGGTCGACCCCGCCGAACCGCAGCCGGTTGTCGACGGAGAGCCGGGCCTGCGAGAACGCGTCCTGGGGGGCGGCCTGCAGCCGGTAGGAGGAGTTGACGACCGTGGGGCCCGCCGCGAGGTTCAGGGTCTGCGGGCCTGGCTGCACGAAGCGGTCCCACACGTCGTACGCGGGGAGCGCGAGCGAGGCGCCGCCGCCCGCGGCCGCGGTCCCGGCCCGGAGCTCGAACCGGGGCAGGATCCGGTGCTCGACCTTGCCGTAGCGGCGCGCGAGCTCCGTGGAGACCGCCGCGCCGGCGGCCGCCCACTCGACGGCGGTCGGGTCCCTGCCCGCGTCGAACGCGTAGCCGAGCGCGGCGCCGCGGACGTACGGCGCCACGGTCACCGCGCCCGCGACGAGGACGGGCGCCGAGACCTCCAGATGCGCGTCGAGCCGGGTCGCCGCGTCGCGAGCGCCGACGCCGGCGTAGTTCACCGGCTCGCCGCCGACGGAGAGCGTTCGGACCGCTGCGCCCGGGTCGCCCGGCCCGGGCCCGCCCTGCGCGTCGCCGGACGCCGTCGCGAAGCGCGCCACGCCGGCGCGCCCCGAGAGCTCGATCGGACCGAGCGCGGCCGGGACCAGGGTCGCCGCGAACGATGGCCAGGGGTGGAGGACCGGGATGTCCGAGCCGAAGACGCCGTACGCCGGCCGCGGCGCGCCGGGTCCGGCGATCTGCGGCGCGACCCACGCGGCCGGCGTGAGCGGCAGGAGATAAGCCGCGGCGCCCTCGAGCACCACGGCGTCGCTCCGGTGCGAGAGCAGAACGTCCGAGCGCCGGTAGAAGGCTGAACGGAGGAGGACGTCGGGGGTGTAGTCGCGCCACAGCACCGGATCGCTCGCCAGCGCGAGATCGAGCCGCAGGTGGGTGTCCGGGCCGAGCCGCTGCTGGTGCGCGCCGGTGATGGAGAGCCGATCCCCGCTGCCGCCGCCCGCCTCGCGCGCGAAGTCGTGGACCCAGGCGAGCTCCACCCTCCCGTCCGCGTCCACCGCCGGCGCCCAGCGCAGCTCGAGGCGGGCGCCCGGACCGCGAACTTCGCTGCCCTTGCTCGCGGGAGCGAAGAACGTTCCGGGCCCGAAGGAATACTCGGGCGTGACGGTCGCGTCGGCGCTGCGGCCGAGCGTCACGAACACGGGCTGGGAGATCGTGAACCCCGTCGTGCTCGTCGACTCGATCATCGGGATCAGGAGCCCCGTCTGCCGATCGCTGAGCGGCATCATCAGCCAGGGCACGATCAGCACCGGCACCGGCCGCTGGATGAACAGGAACCGCGGCGTCACGTACAGCACCGGCCAGGACAGGATCGCGCGCTTCCCCGGGATCACGTCCGCGCTGCGGGCCCGGAACTCCC
This sequence comes from Anaeromyxobacter oryzae, assembly GCF_023169945.1. Taxonomy (GTDB): domain Bacteria; phylum Myxococcota; class Myxococcia; order Myxococcales; family Anaeromyxobacteraceae; genus Anaeromyxobacter; species Anaeromyxobacter oryzae. Next base: position 5,932,298 of record NZ_AP025591.1, on the reverse strand, counting down.
ACGACGGCGCGCCGCCCCCGCAGTCGCATAGCGAGAGCCGCGCGTCCGTGAGCGCGAGCCGGCCCGAGCGCTCCCCCTCGAGCCGCGCGCCGGAGAAGCTGAGCCGGTTCCGGCCGTTCCGCCGGGCCTGCTCGAGGCTGGTGGCAGAGCCGAGGTCGACCGCGCCCTCCTTCACGAAGGCCGTGACGTGCTCCGCCTCGAACGGGCCGCCGAGCAGCGCGTGGACGCCGTCGGCGGCGATGGCGCGGGTCGCGTCGGTGAGGAGGACGTCGCCGACCGCGTCGATCTCGCCGGTCGCGGGGTCGACGCGCGCGCTCCGCGCCCGGAGCGTCACGAGCCCGCGCCGGACCACGACGTTCCCCTCGAGGTGGACCCGACCGTCCGGATCGCGCGTGACCGTGTCCGCGTCCGCGGACACGTCGCCCGTGCCGCCGGGCAGCGCAGCCGGAGACCGCGAGGCCTGGCCCGCGAGGAGCCCGGCCAGGGCCAGGACGGCGACGACGTTCACGGTGGATCGGAGCCGGCGCCTCTACTGGCCCGGCTCGACCTCGGGCTCGGACTCGGACGCCGCCGGCGCGGCCGCGGGCGCGTCCGTCGGCTCCGCGGCCGCAGGGGCCTCCTGGGCCGACGCGGACGCGGGGCGCTCGAAGTCGATGGCGAGCAGGTCGCCCTCGATCTTCTGCTGGTACGGCACCTTCTGCCGGAGCTTGATGTCGAGCACGTAGCTCGAGCCCTGTCGCGCGGGCGTGATCATCGCCACCGCGGAGGAGAAGAAGGACGTGTCCATGAAGCGGAGGTCGTTCCGGCGCTCCGCGCGCGTGTTCTCGAGCTCGATCCGGATCGTGTCGTTCCCGACGTCCTGGATGGTGAAGCGGGGCGTGACCGACGTCCGCACGTAGACGCGCGACACGCCGGCGATCTGCTTGAAGCCGACCTCGCGGAGACGGGCGGCGGGCGCGGCGAGGCCGAGCCGCTCGGGGGCGGGCGCCACCGCTGCGGCCGCCGGCTCCGGGCGGGCCTCCGCCTTCGGGGCGAGCTCGGGCTCCGGCTCGGGCGCCTTCTCCTCCGCCGGCGGCGCCGCCGCCGGAGCAGCGCTCGCGACCGCGACCGCCTTCTGCTGCTCGGCGTCCTCGCGAGCCTTCCGGGCCGCGTCGTCGCGCGCGCGCGCCTCCGCGTCCGCCCTGGCCTGCGCGTCGGCGTCCGCCTTGGCCTGGGCCTCCGCCTTCGCCTGCGCCTCGCGCTCCGCCGCCGCGCGCGCCTCCTGCTCCGCGCGGGCGCTGGCCGCGGCCGCCGCGCTCGCCTGGGCATCGGCCTGGGCCCGGGCCTCCGCCTTCGCCCGCTCCTCGGCCTTCGCCTGCGCTTCCGACTGGGCCTTGGCCTCGGCCTGCACCTTGGCCTCGGCGGACTCGCGGGCGCGCTGGTCGGCCTCGACCCGCGCGCGCGCCTCCTCGTCCTCGCGCGCGCGCCGGTCGGCGTCGGCCTTCGCCTGCGCCTCCTGATCGGCGCGCGCCTTCGCGGCGGCCTCGTCCTGCTCGCGGCGCGACGCCACGGCGGCGGCGGCCGCAGCGGCGGGCTTCGCGATCCGGACCACCAGCGTCTCGCCGGCGTCGGTCACGTCCGGCGGGCCGACCTCGACGGCGAACGCGATCATCACGCGCGCGATGGAGGTCGCGTCGGAGCCGTAGGACAGGTTCTTCACCACGTTGATGACGCCGTCCTGGACCGTGAGCGTCTCCGCGACGCCCTCGAACCTCGACTCGGAGAAGTCGATGACGAACCGCGGCGGCTCGGCCATCGCGAACGTGGTGAAGCTCGGCTTCTTCGATCCCTTCACCGAGAGGACCAGGGTCGAGCCCTCGTCCTTGACCTCGACGGCCGTGATGACGTTCAGGTCCGCCGCGCGCGCCGCGGGCACGGCGAGGGCGGCGAGGGTGAGCGCGGCGAGGTGGCGAAGGCGCATCGGAGGGCTCCGCGGAAGGGAAAATCGGGCGGAACGATAGCACGGGGGGCGGAACCCCGAAAAATTCCCGAGGACCTTCGTGCCGATATCTGACTACAGGTCGCGCGCGAGCAGCCCGCGCGCCTCGCCCACGAGATAGAGCGATCCCGCGACGCAGACCACGCCATCCGGGCCGGCGGCGGCGCGCGCGCACGCGAGCGCGGCGGGCAGATCGGCGTGCACGTCGGCGGCGACGCCGCGGGCCGCCGCGAGAGCCTGGAGCTCGGCCGCGGGGCGCGCCCGCGGGCTCGCCGGCGCGACGAGGTGCAGCCGGCGCACCGCGGGCGCGAGCGCGCCGAGCATGCCCGCGTGGTCCTTGTCGGCGAGGACGCCGAAGACGAGCTCGACCGGGCGGCCGGGCCGGAGCGCGGGGAGCGCCGCCGCGAGCGCGGCCGCGCCCTGCGGGTTGTGCGCGCCGTCGAGCAGCACCCCGCCGAGCTCCTCGAGGCGCCCCGGCCAGCGCGCGCCGGCGATGCCGGCCGCGATGGCGTCCTCGCCGACCTCGACGCCGGCGGCGCCGAGCGCCCGGAGCGCCGCGGCCGCGAGCGCCGCGTTCGCGCGCTGGTGCGCACCGGCGAGCGCGATGCGGCCGTCGTAGCCCGCGGGCGCGACCGTGAACGGCGCGCCGCGGCGGGCGGCCTCGCTGCGCAGCACCTCGAGCGCGCCGGGCGGCTGGACGGCGTGGACGACCGCCGGCACGCCCGGCTTGAAGATGCCGGCCTTCTCGAAGGCGACCTGCTCGACGGTGTCGCCGAGCAGCTGCGTGTGGTCGAGGCCGATGCGCGCGACGGCCGTGACGCGGGGCACGACCGCGCTGGTCGCGTCGAACCGGCCGCCGAGCCCGACCTCGACGACGGCGACGGAGACCCCCGCCTCGGCGAGGTGGAGGAGCGCGGCGAGCGTCGCGAACTCGAAGTAGGTGAGGCGCTCGCCCTCCCCGCCCGCCTCGTGCCACGGGCAGGCCCGGCGGATCGCCTCGACGCGCGCGGCGAGCGCCGCGTCGTCGATCTCGACCCCGTCCACCTGGATGCGCTCGTTGAACCGGACCAGGTGCGGCGAGGTGTAGAGCCCGACGCGGTGCCCGGCCGCCCGGAGCGCGGCCGCCGCCATGGCGCACGTCGAGCCCTTCCCGTTGGTGCCTCCGACGTGGAGGATCGGGTAGGCGCGCTCCGGGTGGCCGAGCGCGTCGAGGGCGCGCTCCACGCGCTCGAGGCCGAAGCGCATCGCGAGCGGCTGGAGGCCGTCGAGATAGCGGTGGACGTCGTCCATCGGGGGAGGTCGTAACCGGCCGCGGGACGGCGCGCCGGGCGGGCGAGGCCGGCCCGGCGGCGCCGCGTCCGGAGGCTACGCCGTGAGCGCGAGGATCTGGACCAGCCGCTCGCGCAGCTCGAGGCGCGGGACGATCGCGTCGATCATGCCGTGCTCGAGGAGGAACTCCGAGCGCTGGAAGCCGGGGGGCAGCTTCTCGCGGATCGTCTGCTCGATGACGCGCGGGCCGGCGAAGCCGATGAGCGCCTTCGGCTCCGCGATCACGAAGTCGCCGAGCCAGGCGAAGCTCGCCGCGACGCCGCCGGTGGTCGGGTGCAGCATCACCGAGACGTACGGCTTGCGGACGGAGCGGAAGCGGTGGAGGGCGGCCGAGGTCTTCGCCATCTGCATGAGGGAGAAGATGCCCTCCTGCATGCGGGCGCCGCCGGTGGACGAGAACACGATGGCGGGGATCCGGCGTTCGTACGCGCGGTCGAACACCCGGGCGACCTTCTCGCCGACGACCGAGCCCATGGATCCGCCCATGAACTCGAACGCGAAGGACCCGATGGAGACCTGCTGCCCGCCGATGGCCCCGACCCCCGAGACGAACGCGTCGCGGAGCCCGCTCGACTTGAAGGTGCTCTTGAGGCGGTCCCGGTACTTCTTCGCGTCCGTGAACCCCAGCGGGTCCTGCGGCGTCAGATCGGCGTCGAGCTCCTGGAACGAGCCCTTGTCGAGGACCAGCTCGAACCGGCGCTTCACCGGGAGCGCGTCATGGGCGCCGCACGACGGGCAGACGTTCCAGTTCCGCTCGTACTCGGCGCGCGGCACGACCTCGTCGCAGCCCTCGCACTTGTACCAGATGCCCTCGCCCTTCGCGGCGGGTGCCGGCGGCGCGCTCGGGGTCGCCTCCTTGGACTTCAGCTTCTTCTGCTTCGAGAACCAGGGCATCGCGCCTTCCCGTTGAAAAGTGGCCCGGTCCTTAGCTGACCTCGCCGAGGGCTGTCAACGAAAGCCCCGGCGCCGACGCGGCGCGGCATGGCGCCGCCGACGCGCGACGCCGTGCGGCATCTCACGGGTGGGTTCGCACTTCGTTCGGCCTTGCGCCGCTCCGCGACGGCCCTCACGAACGACCGCACCGAACACCCGAGCCGCCCCGGGCGCCGCCCGGCCAGCGCGGAGGCCCCATGCCGTCGATCTCCCTCACGCTGAACGGGAAGCGCGTCACGGCCGAGGTGGAGGCCCGCACGCTCCTCGTCGAGCTCCTGCGCGAGCGCCTCGGCCTCACCGGCACCCACGTCGGGTGCGATACGAGCCAGTGCGGCGCGTGCGTCGTGCACGTCGACGGCCGGTCCGTGAAGAGCTGCACGATGTTCGCGCTCGAGACGGAGGGGCGTTCGGTGACCACCATCGAGGGGCTCGCCACGAACGGCACGCTCCACCCGATGCAGGCCGCCTTCCACGAGAACCACGCGCTCCAGTGCGGCTTCTGCACGCCGGGGATGGTGATGAGCGCGGTCGAGCTCGTGCGCCGGAATCCCGGCGCGACGGACGAGCAGATCCGGAGCTGGCTCGAGGGGAACCTCTGCCGGTGCACCGGCTACCACAACATCGTGAAGGCGGTCCGCGCGGCCGCCGCGAGCGCGAGGTGAACGCCATGGCCAAGGACGGCATCGGCGCGGCGGTGCTCCGGAAGGAAGACCGGCGGTTCCTCACCGGCGCAGGGACGTACACGGACGACCTGACCCGGCCTCGGCAGACGTTCGCCCACTTCGTGCGCTCCCCGCACGCGCACGCCCGGATCGGGGCGATCCGGGCCGACGCCGCCCGGGCCGCCCCCGGCGTGCTCGCGGTGCTCACCGGCGCGGACCTCGCCGCGGACAGGACGGGGAACATCCCGACCGGCTGGCTCATCCACAGCAAGGACGGCTCCCCGATGGCGGAGCCGCCCCACCCCGCCCTCGCGCAGGAGCGGGTCCGGCACGTCGGCGATCCGGTGGCGATGATCGTCGCCGAGACGAAGGACCAGGCCCGCGAGGCGGCGGCGCTCCTCGAGGTGGACTACGAGGAGCTGCCGGCCGTGGCGACGCTCGCGCAGGCGATGGCGCCGGGCGCGCCGCTCGTGTGGGAGCAGGCGAAGGGGAACGTCTGCTTCGACTTCCAGCTCGGCGACGCCGCCGCGACCGACGCCGCGTTCGCGAAGGCGTTCAAGGTCGTCTCCCTCGATCTCGTGAACAACCGGCTCGTGCCGAACGCCATCGAGCCGCGCGCCGCCATCGGGGAGTACGACCGCGCCACCGGCGACTTCACCCTCTGGACGACCAGCCAGAACCCGCACCTCACGCGCCTCCTGCTCGGCGCGTTCACCTTCGGCGTCCCCGAGCACAAGCTGCGGGTCGTCGCCCCGGACGTGGGCGGCGGCTTCGGCTCGAAGATCCCCCACTACGCCGAGGAGATGCTGGTGCTGTGGGCGGCGCGGAAGATCGGCCGGCCGGTGAGGTGGACGGCGCTCCGCTCCGAGTCGTTCATGTCCGACGCGCACGGGCGCGACCACCTCACCCACGCCGAGCTGGCGGTGGACCGCGACGGGACGTTCCTCGGGCTCCGCGTGAGGACCGCCGCGAACATGGGCGCGTACCTCTCCACGTTCGCGCCGGCGATCCCCACCTACCTCCACGCGACGCTGCTCGCCGGCTGCTACCGGACGCCGGCGATCCACGCGGAGGTGAAGGCGATCTTCACGAACACCGTGCCGGTGGACGCGTACCGCGGCGCGGGCCGCCCCGAGGCCGCGTTCGTCGTCGAGCGGCTCGCGGACCTCGCGGCGCGGGAGCTGGGCGTGGATCGGGTGGAGATCCGGCGGCGGAACTTCATCGACCGGTTCCCGTACCAGACGCCGGTCGCGCTCCAGTACGACGCGGGCAACTACTTCGCGACGCTCGACACCGCGCTCGATCGGTCCCGCTGGCAGACGTTCGAGGAGCGCCGCGCGGAGGCGCGGACGCGCGGGAAGCTCCGCGGCATCGGGATCTCGACCTACGTCGAGGCGTGCGGGATCGCGCCGTCCGCCCTGGTGGGCGCCCTCGGCGCGCGGGCGGGGCTCTACGAGTCGGCCGGCGTCCGCGTCCACCCGACCGGCAGCGTCACCGTGTTCACCGGCACGCACAGCCACGGCCAGGGCCACGAGACGACCTTCGCGCAGATCGTCGCCGACCAGCTCGGGATCCCGGTGGACAGCGTCGAGGTGGTCCACGGGGACACGTCGAGGATCCCCTTCGGGATGGGCACCTACGGCTCCCGCTCGCTCGCGGTGGGCGGCTCCGCCCTCGTGAAGGCGACCGAGAAGATCGTCGCGAAGGCGAGGAAGATCGCGGCGCACCTCCTCGAGGCGAGCGAGGGCGACGTCGAGCTCCGCGACGGGAGGTTCGTGGTCGCTGGGACCGACCGCGCGAAGACGTTCGGCGAGGTCGCGCTCGCGGCCTACGTCCCGCACAAGTACCCCGCCGGCCTGGAGCCCGGGCTGGAGGAGACCGCGTTCTACGACCCGAAGAACTTCACGTTCCCGGCGGGCTGTCACGTGTGCGAGGTCGAGATCGACCCCGACACCGGCCAGGTCCAGGTCGTCGCGTTCACCGTCGTCGACGACGTGGGGAACGTCGTGAATCCGATGATCGTCGACGGCCAGATCCACGGCGGCGTCACGCAGGGCATCGGCCAGGCGCTGCTCGAGGGCTGTCTCTACGACGACGCGGGCCAGCTCCTCTCCGGATCGTTGCTCGCCTACACGATGCCGCGCGCCTCGGACCTGCCGTCTTACGACGTCGGGACGCACGTCACGGCCTGCACGCACAACCCGCTCGGCGCGAAGGGCGTCGGCGAGGTGGGCGCCATCGGCGCGCCGGCCGCGGTGATCGGCGCGGTCGTCGACGCCCTCGCCGACCTCGGCGTCCGGCACGTGGACATGCCGGCGACGCCGGAGCGGGTCTGGCGGATCATCCGCGACGCGCAGGCGAAGTCGAAGGTCTAGGGGAGGCGCGCCATGCAAGACTTCACGTTCCACAGGGCGGAGAGCGTCGCAGACGCCGTCGCGAAGCTCCGGGCGCGGCCGGAGGGCAAGCTCCTCGGCGGCGGGCAGAGCCTCATCCCGGTGATGAAGCTCGGCCTCGCGGCCCCGACGGACGTCGTCTCCCTCGCGGGCCTCGCCGAGCTGCGCGGCGTCCGCGTCGAGGGGAAGGAGCTCGTGATCGGGGCAGCCACCACCCACGCCGACGTGGCGGACTCCGCCGAGGTGCGCGGGGCCATCCCGGCCCTCGCCGACCTCGCGGCGCACATCGGCGATCCCCAGGTCCGCAACCGCGGCACCCTGGGCGGCTCGCTCGCGCACAACGATCCGGCCGCCGACTACCCCGCGGCCGTGCTCGCCCTCGGCGCGACGATCGTCACGGACCGCCGGCGGATCCCGGCCGACGCCTGGTTCCAGGGGCTCTTCGCAACGGCGCTCGAGCCGGACGAGGTCATCGTCGCGGTGCGCTTCCCGATCCCGGAGAAGGCCGCCTACGCGAAGCTCCCGCACCCCGCGTCGAAGTTCGCGCTCGTGGGGGTGATGGTCGCGAAGGGACCGGCGGGCGTCCGCGTCGCCGTGACCGGAGCGGGGGCGGGCGTGTTCCGCGCGGAGGCGCTCGAGAGGGCGCTCGCGGCGCGCTTCGCGCCCGACGCGCTCGCCGGCAGCGCGGTCCCCGCGGACGGGCTCACGAGCGATCCCTTCGGCAGCGCGGAGTACCGCGCCCACCTCGTGGGCGTCCTCGCCCGGCGCGCCGTCGCGGCCTGCGGCCAGGGCGGAGGCGGACCCTGACCGGCTCCCGGCCCCTGCCCGCCTCCGTCGGAGACGTGCTGGCGCTGCTCGCCGAGGGCGAGTACGTCGCCGACCGCGGGCTCGCCACGGCGATCTACCTCGCGCTCCGGCTCGGGCGGCCGCTCTTCCTCGAGGGGGAGGCGGGCGTGGGCAAGACGGAGGTGGCGAAGGTGCTCGCGCGCACCCTCGGTCGGCGGCTCATCCGCCTCCAGTGCTACGAGGGGCTCGACCTCGCCCAGGCCGCGTACGAGTGGAACTACCCCCGGCAGATGCTCGAGATCCGCATCGCCGAGGCGGCGCACGAGACGGACCGCGCCCGCATCGAGCACGACCTCTTCTCCGAGCGGTTCCTGGTGAAGCGGCCGCTGCTGCAGGCGCTCGAGCCGGATCCGGCGGGCGCGCCGGTCCTGCTCATCGACGAGCTCGACCGGACCGACGAGCCGTTCGAGGCGTTCCTCCTCGAGGTGCTCTCGGATTTCCAGCTCACCATCCCCGAGATCGGCACCGTCTCCGCGCCGGTCCCGCCCATCGCGATCGTCACCTCGAACCGCACCCGCGAGATCCACGACGCGCTGAAGCGCCGGTGCCTCTACGCCTGGATCGACTACCCCGACGCGGCCCGGGAGCTCGCGATCCTCCGGCGGAAGGCGCCGGACGCCGCAGACCGACTCGCGCGCGAGGTGGTCGGCTTCGTCCAGCGGCTGCGGGCGAGGGACCTCTTCAAGCTGCCCGGGGTGGCCGAGACGCTCGACTGGACCCGCGCGCTCGTGGCCCTGGACCGGACCGCGCTCGATGCGGAGACCGTCGACGCGACGCTCGGCGTCCTCCTGAAGTACCAGGACGACATCGCGCGCGTCCGCGGCGCGGAGGCGGAGGCCATCCTGCGCGAGGCGGCGGGGGCCGCGCCGCCGTGAGCGCGCGCTCGCCCGCGGTGCCGGCGGGCGGCGGCCACCTCCCGTCGCACGTCGTCCGCTTCGCCCGCGTGCTGCGGCGGGCCGGGCTCGCCGTCGGCACGGATCGCGTCGCGGTCGCGATGGCTGCGGCCGCCGAGGTCGGCCTCTCGCGAGAGGAGGACCTCTACTGGGCCCTCCACGCGGTGCTCGTGAGCCGCGCCGAGCACCGCCCGATCTTCGACGAGGCGTTCCGGCGGTGCTTCCGCGGCGTGCTCGCCGGGCCGGGGGGTCCGGACGGGGCCGGCGCCCGCGCGCCCCCGCCCGCCGCGCACCGCCGCGTCGCGGACGCGCTCGCGGCGGAGGGCGGCGGCGCGAGAGCCCTCCCGGCGGCGCCCGGCGGGGAGGAGACGGCCGCGCTCGCCTGGTCGGATCGCGAGGTGCTCCGGACGAAGGACTTCGAGCAGATGTCCGCGGCGGAGCTGCGGGAGGCGGAGGAGGCCATCGCGCGGATGCACCTTGCGATCCGCGACCTGCCGGTCCGGCGCCTGCGCCCGGACCCGCGCGGCGACCGCGTCGATCCGCGCGCGACGCTCCGGGCCGCGCTCCGCGCCGGCGGCGGCGGCATCCCGCTCCGGTGGCGCTCGGCGGCGACGCGCCCGCCCGCGATCGTCGCCCTCTGCGACGTGTCGGGGTCGATGGCGCGCTACGCCCGCATCTTCCTCCGGTTCCTGCACGCGCTCGCGCGCGACCGCCGGAGCGTGCACGTGTTCACGTTCGGGACGCGCCTCACTCCGGTGACCCGCCTGCTGCGCCACCGCGATCCCGACGAGGCGCTCGCCGCGGTCGGCCGGGCCGTGAAGGACTGGGACGGCGGGACGCGGATCGGCGCGGCGCTCCGCGAGCTGAACCTGCGCTGGGCGCGGCGACTCCTCGCGCAGGGCGGCGTCGTCCTGCTCCTCACCGATGGGCTCGACCGCGACGACGCGCGGGGGCTCGCCGCGGAGGCGGAGCGGCTCCGGCGCGCAGCGCGCCGGGTGATCTGGCTGAACCCGCTGCTCCGCTGGGCGGGGTTCGAGCCGCGCGCCGCGGGGATCCGCGCGCTCCTCCCGCACGTGGACGAGCTCCGGCCCGTCCACGACCTCGAGAGCCTCAGCCAGCTGGCGGCGGCGCTGTCCGGTCCGGCGCGGCCCGCGCCCGGCGCCCGGGCAGGAGCCGGCGCAGGAAGCGCAGCACGAGCGCGGCGAGCGCGCTGAGGACGAGCGGGATCAGGCGGACCGGCCCCGCCGGGCGGGCGAGCGGCGCCGCGCCAGGCGCACCGGGCGCGGGCGCCCCGCCGCCCACGGGAGCCGCCCGGGCCGCCTCCGCCTCGAGCGTCGCCCGCACGCAGGCGGCGAACTGCTGGAAGAGCTGGTGCGAGACCTGCTCGATCATCCCGCGCCCGAGCTGGACGACGCGCCCGACGACGTCGACGTCGGCGTGCACCGTCACCTCGACCCCGCCTCCCGGCCGCTCCACCAGCGCGCTCGACATCGCCATCTTCGCGGCGCCGGCGCCGGTGCTCTCGCGTCCCTCACCGGTCATCTTGACGGTGCGCGCCGCCTCGTCCACGTCGACGAGCCGCACCGTGCCCCGGTACGCCACGGTCATCGCGCCGACCTTCACCTTCACCGCACCGTGGAACGTGCGCGCGTCGGCGACCTCGGTGAGCTCCGCGCCCGGGAGGCACGTCACGACGCGCCGCGGATCGACGAGGTACGCCCAGACCGCGGCCGCCGGCGCCTTCACCTCGAACCGCTCCTCGATGCGGAACCCCATCGTCAGCCCCTCGCTCGAGCGAGCGCATCGCCGAGCGCCTCGAACGGGAGCAGCACGCACCCGTGCCGGCTCGGGACGTCCCGCACCGGCGTGAACACCTCGAGCTCCGCCCAGCCGGCCGCCGGGCGCGCTCCGGCGAGGAGCGCGGCGACCTGCTCGCGCGCGTCGGCGACCTCCGCGGCGGGCCGCCCCGGCGCGGTCCGGCCGAGGAGTGCCGCCGCCGCCTCGCACAGGAGGCACCCGCGGACGCGGTGGGCGAGCGCCGCGATCCGGCCGTCCTCGAGGACGACCTCGAAGGTCACCCGGTCGCCGCACATCGGGTTGTCGCGCGTCGCCGCCCCCGCCGGCGCCGCGAGGGCGCCGGCCCCGGTCCGCGCGCGCGCGAGGGCGACGAGGGCGTCGTGGTAGAGGGCGTCCGACGTCATCCGGCGGGGACGGCCGCGGTTCCGCCCGCCCTGCGCTCGTCGAAGGGCGCGCCCTCCGCCCGCGCGGCGCGGAGCGACGAGACCAGCTCGGCGAGGATGGACACCGCGATCTCGCCGGTGGAGACCGCGCCGATGCGGAGGCCGACGGGCCCGTGGATCCGGGCGAGGTCGGTGTCCCCGAAGCCCATCCCGCGCAGGCGCTCGCGCCGCGCGGCCTGGGTCTTCTTGCTGCCGAGCGCGCCGACGTAGAAGGCCTCCGACCGCAGCGCGCTCGCCAGCGCGGGATCGTCGATCTTCGAGTCGTGCGTCATCGTCACGACGGCGGTCCGGCGGTCGAGCCCGAGCTTCGCCATCGCCTCGTCGGGCCACTCGGCGACGAGGGGGAATCCCGCGAACCGCCCGGCAGTCGCGAACGCGCGCCGGGGGTCGAGCACCACCACGTCGTAGCCGGCGAGGCGCGCCATGGGCGCGAGCGCCTGGGCGACGTGGACCGCCCCGACGATCACGAGCCGCACCGGCGGGTTGTAGACGCGCAGGAAGACGCGGCGACCCCCGACCTCCACCTGGCGAGACGCATCGTCGAGCGCGGCCGCGCGGGCCGCGTCGCGCAGCGCGGGATCCCCGTCCGCGGCGGCCTCGAAGGGCCGGACGAGGCGGACGTCGCCGCGCTCGAGATCCGTGGCGAGGACGACGGCGCGGTGTGCCGCGAGCTCCGCGACGACCGCCCGGAGGAGGTCGCGCGTCATTCGAGCCTCTCCACGTACACCTGGATCGTGCCGCCGCAGGCGAGCCCGACCTCCCAGGCGCGATCGTTCGTGACGCCGTACTCGAGCAGGCGCGGCTTGCCGTCGGCGATCGCGGCGAGCGCCTCCCCGACGACCGCGCCCTCGATGCAGCCGCCGGACACCGACCCGAGGAACTCGCCCCGCTCGTTCACCGCCAGCTGGCTGCCCGACGGGCGCGGCGCCGAGCCCCAGGTGGACACCACCGTCGCGATCGCGACGCCCAGGCCGGCCTCGCTCCAGGCGTCGGCGCGCTCCAGGATCTCCTGCTCGTCGGACATGCTCGCTCCCGCGGGGCGGCTGGCGCCCGATCCGCGGCCGTCAGCTCGTCGTTAGAGGCGACACGCCCGTCGCGCGCGTCACAGCGGTGACCTCGCCCCGCCCCCCCGGTACGGGGCGATCCCGTGCGGCCGGCGACGCGGCGCGGCGGGCCGGTCCACGCCCCGATATCCGCGCGGCCGTTTTCTGGCCCGCGCGCACCGCTCCGCTACCATCCCCGTCACCCGTCATGCGCCTGTCCATCCTCTTCCTCGCGGCCGTCGTCCTCGTCGCCGTCGTCCTGTAGCCGGCGACCCGGGGTCCGGGCTTGCGGCGGCCGCGCCGTCGCGGTACAGGCCCGGCCATGTCCCTCACCTACCGCGACGCGGGCGTCGACATCGACGAGGGCGATCGCCTCGTCGAGCTGATCAAGCCCCACGCCCGCCCCACCCTGCGCCCGGAGGTCCTCGCGGGGATCGGCGGCTTCGGCGGGCTCTTCGCGATCGACGTCAAGAAGTACAAGGAGCCGGTGCTCGTCTCCGGGACGGACGGCGTCGGCACGAAGCTCAAGGTGGCGTTCGCGGCGAACCGGCACGACACCATCGGCCAGGATCTCGTGGCGATGTGCGTGAACGACATCGCCGTGGTCGGCGCCGAGCCGCTCTTCTTCCTCGACTACTTCGCGACCGGGAAGCTCTCCGCGGACCAGGGCGCGGAGGTCGTGAAGGGCATCGCGCACGGCTGCACGCTGGCCGGCTGCGCGCTCATCGGCGGCGAGACCGCGGAGCTGCCCGGGTTCTACGCGAAGGGCGAGTACGACCTCGCCGGCTTCGCCGTCGGTTGCGTCGAGCGGTCGCGGATCGTGGACGGCACCGGCGTGCGCGCGGGCGACGTCGTGATCGGCATCGCGTCCTCGGGCCTCCACTCGAACGGTTACTCGCTGGCCCGGAAGGCGCTCCTCGACAAGTACCCCCTCGGCCAGCGCTTCGACGTGCTCGGCGGGAAGACCCTCGCCGACGCGCTCCTCGAGCCGACCCGCATCTACGCGAAGGACGTGCTCGCGGTGCTGGAGACGGTGCCGGTGCGGTCGTTCGCGCACATCACCGGCGGCGGCCTGCCCGGAAACGTGCCGCGGAACATGCCGGACGGCACGAAGGCGGTCATCGAGGAGCGGCGCTGGCCCAGGCCCGCCATCTTCGATCTCGTCGAGAAGGAGGGGCAGGTCCCGCGCGAGGAGATGTACCGCACCTTCAACATGGGGCTCGGGCTCGTCGCGATCGTCGCCCCGGGCGACGAGGCCGCGACGCACGCCGCGCTGAAGGCGCGCGGCCTCGAGTCCTGGACGGTCGGCGCCGTCGAGCAGGGCGGCCCCGGGGAGGCCACCTGCGAGGTGGTGCGGTGATCCGCCTCGGCGTCCTCGCCTCCGGCGGTGGCACCAACCTGCAGGCGCTCCTCGACGCGTGCGCCGCGGGGCGGATCGACGCGCGCGTCGCGGTGGTGCTCTCGAACGTCCCCACGGCCGGCGCGCTCGAGCGCGCCCGCGGCGCCTGCGTCGCGACCGAGGTGCTCCCGTCGAAGGGCGTCTCCGACCGCGAGGCCTATGACCTCGCCGTCGTGGACGCGCTCCGCCGGCACGACGTCGACCTCGTGTGCCTGGCGGGCTACATGCGCCTCGTGACGCCCGCCTTCCTCCGGGCGTTCGGGCCGACGCCCGCGTCGCGCGGCTGCCCGCGCGTGGTGAACGTGCACCCCGGCCTCCTCCCCTCCTTTCCCGGCCTGCACGCGGCGCGGCAAGCGCTCGCCTACGGCGCGCGCGTCGCCGGCTGCACCGTCCACTTCGTCGACGAGGGCACCGACACGGGGCCCATCATCGCGCAGGCGGTGGTGCCGGTGCTGCCGGGCGACGACGAGGCCTCGCTCCAGGCGCGCATCCAGGTCGAGGAGCACCGCCTCTACCCGCAGGCCGTGCACTGGTTCGCGCAGGGGCGCCTCGCGCTCGACGGACGCGTGGTCCGCGTCGACGGCGTGCCAACCTCCCGCGGCCCCGCGCCGCTCGAGAACCCGCCGGTCGAGATCTGAGCGGCGCGCGCCGAGCGCGCGCCCGTGGTCGTTTCCGTTTCCGTCGCTCGGTGAGGGTGAAGGTGCTACCGGGTGCGGTGGCGCGAAGTCGCCGCGCGTCATAGACTCCCCGCCCACCGTGGCGCAGACCTTCAGGCCTCCAGCGACCCAGCGCATCTACGACGTCTGCATCGTCGGCTCCCAGCTCGGCGGCATCGTCGCGGGCGCCCTCCTCGCGCGGCGCGGCTTCCGCGTGCTGCACGTCGCCCATCACGACCTCGGGCCGACGTACTCCGACGCGGGCTACGTCCTCCCGTGGGGCCCCGCGGCGGTGCCGAGCCCACGCTTCATGCCCGCGGCGGAGGCGGCGCTCGCCGAGCTCGGCCTCGCCACGGACGTGGCCCGCGCCCTCGAGCCATCCGAGCCCGACCTGCAGCTCCTGCTCCCGAAGCACCGCGTGGACGTCTCCCGGGACGTGGCGATCCTCCGCACCGAGCTGCGCCGCGAATGGCCGAACGAGGCCGAGGCGCTCGAGGGCGGCTTCGCCGCGCTCACCGCGCTGTTCGAGTTCGCGGGCTTCTTCCTCAAGGCCGCGCCCCCGCTGCCGCCGGAGGGCTTCGGCGAGCGGCGCACCGTCAAGAAGGCTCTCAAGCTCGCGTCGACGGCGCCGAACGCGCCGAAGGACCCGGTGGGCGTGGCGCGCCCGTTCGTGGGGCTCGAGGAGCACGAGCTCGTCCAGAGCCTCGGCATCGCGCACCGGTTCCTCACCTACCTCGACGGCCCGCCCTCCCCGCTCTCCCAGGTCCGCCTCCTCGGCGGCGCGCTCCGCGGCACCCACCGGCTCGCGTTCGGCCAGGCCATGCTGCGGGAGCTCATCCGCAAGCGGATCGCCGAGTCCCGCGGCGAGCTGCGCGGCGGCCCCGGCGAGCCCGCCGCCGCGTCGGCGCTCGAGATCGAGGGCGGCCGCGTGGCGGCGGTCCGGCTCGCCGACTCCCCCGACGCCCACGTCGCGCGCGCCTTCATCCTCGCCACCGACGCCGAGAGCGCGCGGCGGCTCGTCCCCCCCGGCGAGGCCGACGCGAAGCCGGTCCGCGTGCTCTCCGAGATCCGCGCCCGCCGGCGGCTCTTCTCGCTGAACCTCATCGTGAAGCAGGCGGCGCTGCCGCCCGCGCTCGGCGAGAACGTCCTCGCCCTCCGGGACCCCGCGGGCGGCGACGGCATCGAGAACGCGATCTTCCTGCAGGTGCTGCCCGCCCGCCGCGACGGCAAGAAGGGCACCGCCGAGGCGGTCGCCGACGAGCGCGTGGTGTGCGCGAGCGCGTTCCTCCCGGCCGAGACCACCGCCCGGGAGGACCTGGTCCGCTCCTCGGCGCGCATCCGCGAGGCCGTGGCGGACGCGATCCCTTTCTTCGAGCGGCACCTCGTCGCCGAGTCCGCGCCGGCGCTGAACGCCCCCGCCGGCCTGGCGGAGGGCGCGCGCCTGCTCGCCCACCCGCTCTACGAGACCGAGCTCGACTCGACGCTCGGGATCACCGGCCTCCCGGTGCGCGGGCCGTGGAAGAACCTGTTCTTCGCCGGCCGCGAGGTCATCCCGGGCCTCGGCATCGAGGGCGAGTTCTTCGCGGGCATCCAGGCCGCCGCGCACGTCGCGGCCGCGCTCGGGCGCAAGGACGTCCTGAAGTGACCCCTTGCCTTTCGAGCGCGGATCGGTAATATCCCGCGCTCCTTAACGGTTTTGGAGTCCGACATGGCACGCCGCTGCGAGATCTGTGGGAAGGGCCCGCTCGTCGGGAACACCGTTTCCCACGCGAACAACAAGAACAAGACGCGCTCGCTCCCGAACCTTCGCTCGGTGCGCGCGAACCTCGCGGGTGAGGTGAAGCACATCCGCGTCTGCACGCGCTGCCTCAAGGCCGGCAAGGTCATGAAGGCGGGCCGCGGCCGGTCGACCGCCGCGCAGGCGTAGAGGGTCCCTCGCCCGGGGCCCACAGGGTGAGCCGCGCAGTGCGCGCACGCCGCGAGCGTCAGCTCCCCGTCACCGAGGCGCCCCACCCCAGAGGCTCGGATCTCGAGCGGCTCCCCGCGGGCCGCCTCCTCGCCCGGCTGCACGCCGGCGACCGGGAGGCGGTGCGCGCGGTGGGCCAGGCCCTGCCGTCGCTCGCGTCCCTCGCTCGCGCCGTCGCGGACGCGCTCCGCGCCGGCGGCCGGCTCGTGTACGCCGGCGCCGGCACGTCCGGCCGACTCGGCGCGCTCGACGCCGCGGAGTGCCCTCCCACGTTCGGAGTGTCCCCGTCCCGCGTCGTCGCCCTCGTCGCCGGCGGTCCGAGGGCGCTCCGCCGCGCCGTCGAGGGCGCGGAGGACGACGCGGCCGCGGCGCGGGCGGCCGTGCGACGGACGCGGGTCGGCCCGCGCGACGTGGTGGTCGGCATCAGCGCCTCGGGCCGGACGCCGTTCGTCGTCGCGGCGCTCGCGGAGGCGCGGCGGCGCGGCGCGCGGACGGCCCTCGTCACGTCGAGCCCGGGCGCGGGCGCGCCGGTGGATCACCGGGTCGTGCTCGCCACGGGCCCCGAGCTGGTGGCGGGGTCCACCCGGATGAAGGCGGGCACGGCGGCGAAGATGGCGCTCGGGCTGCTCTCGACAACGGTGTTCGTGTCGCTCGGCGCGGTCCGCGGTGGGCGGATGGTCGATCTGCGGCCCACGAACGCGAAGCTGCGGGACCGGGCGGTGCGGAACGTGGTGGCGCTCGCGGGAGTGGACGCGCGCGCCGCGCGGGCGCTGCTCGAGCGTTGCCGGTGGAGCGTGCGGCGGGCGGTGGAGGCTGCGGCGGGAGCGGGATCGCGGTCGAGATCGAGGGCGTCGTCGGCGAGATCGAGCGCGGAGTCGAGGGCGAGCGCGGAGTCGAGATCGAGCGCAGAGTCGAGGGCGAGGGCGGAGTCGAGATCGAGCGCGGAGTCGAGATCGAGCGCGGAGTCGAGGGCGAGGGCGAGGTCGAGGGCGTTGAAGGGATCCTCCCTCTCCCCCCGCGGAGCGGGGGGAGAGGGCCGGGGTGAGGGGGGCCGCTCGCGTTCACCGTCGGGCACGGGAACGGGCCGGGGGCCACGGGCCACGGGACGCGGGTCACGGGGACGGGCTCGGTGACGGTAACGGTAACGGTAACGGTAACGGCGACCGCATCGGTGACGCTGGGGTCGTCGCGTTGGAGGGAGGAATCACGATGGCCAAGCAAGACAAGTCGCTCGCACCCTCCGAGCTGGCCCAGGCCCGCTCCGCGCTCGCGCAGGCTCACGGCCGGAAGCGGCTCGACGTGATCCTCGGCGCCCGAGATCCGCAGGCGCTCGTCCGCGCCCTGCCGGCCGACGAGCTGTACTTCACGATCCGCGACATCGGCCTCGGCGACGCCGCGGTCCTCGCCCAGCTCGCCTCGCCGGAGCAGTTCAAGATCTTCCTCGATCTCGACGCGTGGACGGCCGACGGGTTCGCGCCCCGGAAGGCGCTGCCGTGGCTCCGCGCCGCGCGGGCCGGGGCGTACCGCGATCCGAAGGCGTCGGCCCGGTGGACACGCAAGCTCCAGGCGCTCGACCTGGAGGTGCTCTTCCTCCTCTTCCGCGACGCGCTGCGGATCCACGACCTCGAGCAGGACCCGGATCCGGAGTTCGAGAGCGATCGCTTCATGCGGACCCCGGAGGGCAAGTTCGTCGTCGAGTTCGTCGTCGAGGGCACCGAGTACGCCGCCGTCCGCGGCCTGGTCGACGACCTCTACGCCGAGGATCCCTTCAGGGCGTCGCGCCTGCTCTCCGCGATCCGGTGGGAGGCGCCGAGCGAGCTCGAGGAGACCGCGCTCCGCTGGCGGACGGGGCGCCTCGCGGACCTCGGCTTCCCGACGATGGAGGAGGCGCTCTCGTGGTTCGCGCGCCCGCCGCGCACGCCGGCGGCGCACGCGCCCGGCGCGCCCGCGCGGCCGCCCGGCTTCTTCCTCGCGACGCTCGCCACCGGCGCCCTCCTCGACGGCGCGGCCGCGGCCCTCCCGCCGGAGGAGCGCGACGTCCTCGATCAGGAGATCGTCGCCGCCGCGAACGCGGTCCTCGTCGCCGACCAGGTGGACGTCGCCGACCTGGAAGCGGTTCGCGACGCCTTCGAGCGCGCCCGCGCGCTGCTCGAGCTCGGCCTCGAGCAGCTCGCCGGCCGCGATCCGGCGCGCGCGGCCGAGGTGCTCGGCGCGACGCCGGTGAAGCGGATCTTCCAGGAGGGGTTCGGGCGCGTGCTCGCCCTCAAGTGGCGCGCGGACCGCCTCCTCGCGGGCGGCGCCGCCGGGACGCGCGAGGCGCCGCTCCTCGACGCGCCGCTCGGCGAGGCGGTGGCGGCCCTCGCCGGGAAGCGCCCCCGCTACTTCCCCGGCCTCGAGGCGCTGCGGGAGGACTGGGCCACGCCCGCCGCGGCCGCCTTCGAGCCCCGCGCGTTCCGCTCGGCCGACGACCTCGCCCGCGCGACGGCAGCGCTCGACCTCGCCGAGGGCCTCGCCGCGCTCGCGCGGACGCTCGGCCTCGCGGTCCGGACCGAGGGACCGCTCGCGCCGCGCCTCTCGACGCTGTACCTGACCGCGCTCGCGAACGAGCGGCTCGGGCGCCCCTTCGCGCCAGCTCCCCTCGCCGCGGCCGAGCTCCCGGCTGCAGCGCGGGCGCTCGCAGCGATCGACGACCCGCGCCTCGCGACCGGCGGCGACGCCGGGGCGCTCCTCCTCGCCCTCGCCCGTGCGCGGGCGGAGGAGCTCCGGCCCGCGGCCGAGGGCGGGACGGTCCGCCCGGAGCACGTGTCAGCGGTGCTCGTGCGCGACTGACGCGGCACCCCTCGACTCCGCCGCGGTTCGCGCGGCCACGCTTCCCCTACCCCGCCTCCCCGATGAACGTCGCCTCGCGGGCCCACCGGATCGCCTGATCGAGCTGCTCCTCCGAGAGCACGCCCGCCTCGCGCAGCATCCGCACCTCGGTGCGCATGTTCGTGTCGAGCAGGTAGGGACCGTCGGTGTTGATCGTGAACCGCACGCCGCGCTCCCAGAACCGCGCCAGCACCTGGCCGAGCTCGTCGAGGGACGCGACGGCGCGCGTCGCGAGGTTCGACGAGGGGCAGATCTCGAGCGTGACGCCGCGCTCCCGGAGCAGGTCCATGACCCGGTCGTCGCGGGCGGCGCAGATGCCGTGCCCGATCCGGTGTGGCTCGAGCTCCTCGACGACGGCGCGGACGCCCTCCGGGCCGGTGCCGGCGGTCTCGCCCGTGTGGACCGTCGTCTTGAGGCCGGCCTTTCGCGCCCGCGCGTACAGCTCGCGGTAGCGCTTCACCTCGGTCGGCATCAGCTCGACGGCGTGCTTCTCCGTGCCGGCGAGGTCGATCCCCACGACGCCGCGCTTCCGGTACTTGATGGCCTTCTCGACCAGGATCTCGTTGAGCGCGAGCGGGAACTCGCGCGCGAGGCAGAAGATGAGCCCCGCCTGCACGCCGTACTCGAGCACGGCGCGGTCCATCCCGCGGAGCGCCGCGTGGATGATGTGGTCGAGGTCGCGCTCCCCGCCCACGTTGCGCTTCATCGGGTTGAACCGCAGCTCGATGAGCGAGACGCGGGAGGAGCGGTACTCCTTCCCGATCACCTCGTAGACGCTCCGCTCCATCGCCTGGGGCGAGGACTGGATCTTCTCGGTCCAGGTGTGGAGGACCGCGAGGTACTCGTCGAGCGACTTCACCTTGCCTGGCCGGGCCGAGACGAGCTCCTTGAACTCCCAGTAGTCGGAGACCGGGAGCTTGAAGCCCTGGTCGTGCGCGATGGACCAGAGGATGTGCGGCGCGACGGCGCCGCCGACGTGGATGTGGAGGTCCGAGAGCTCGCGAGCCATGCGCGGGAGATACCGCGCACCTCCGACGGAAGCTCACTCTTTCGAGTCGTCCGGCGCCGCCCCGGGCACCCCGAGGCCGAGGCCGCACTCGGGGCACTCCACCTCCCCCGTCCCCCCGATGGCGAAGCGGTGCCCGCACGCGGGGCAGGTCACCTCGCCGCCCGCGTCGAGATCGATCTCCGCCTGCCCTCGCTCGGCGGCGGCGGTCGCGTCCGGATCCTCGAGCAGCCCCGCCCAGTCCTTCCGGAGCAGGTCCCGGGCGGCGCCCACCTCGTCCGCCGGGACATAGAGGTTCCAGAGCGGGTGCACCCGCTCCTCCGGGCGCGCCGGCGGCACCTTCTCCATCTCCGGCGCGAGCCCCTTGTCCTCGAGCAGCGTCATCATGTCGCGGATGGAGGCGAACGCGGAGCGGGACAGGAGCGCGAGGCCTTCGCCCGCGGCGTCGCAGGTGACGCAGCGTCCCTCCTCGTCGAGCGGGGTCGGGGGCGTGGCGCACCGATCGCACAGCTGCATGATCACCTCCAGCGCGCCGGGGGCGCGCGCGGCGGAATCATAGCCGCGGAGGACCGCGCCGCGAGGAATCAGCGGCTCGCCGGGGAACGCAGCGGCTCGGGGCGACGCGTCGCGGCGTCGGCCCGCGCTGCGGCTGGTACCGGACGGGCGGCGCGCGGCGAGGTGGCGTCGATCACCTGCACGACGGCGTCCGCGCGCGGTTCCATGGCCTGGTGCGGCCGACCGCCGCCGTGCAGGACCGCGACGGCGAGGAGGACGGGCGCGAACAGGAAGCGGTACAGGGCCATGACCGGCTCCGCGGTGCGGCGAGGGAGAGCTGCCCTGGACGGTTAGCCACGAAGCGGCGTGCTCACAAGCAGCCACGGATGGGGGACACCTGCGGCATGCTGTTCTATACTCCGCCGCCCATGATCATCGACGGCAAGCAGATCGCGGCGAAGGTGAAGGCGGAGGTCGCGGAGGGGGTGAAGGCGCTGAAGGCGAAGGGCGTCCACACCGGCCTCACCGTGGTGCGGGTGGGCGAGGACCCGGCTTCCGCCATCTACGTCCGCGGCAAGCGGAAGGACTGCGAGGAGGTCGGGATCCACTCCGACGAGCACCACCTCCCCGCGACCGTCACGCAGGCGGAGCTGCTCGCGCTCATCGCGAAGCTCAACGCCGACCCGAAGGTGCACGGCATCCTGGTCCAGCTGCCGCTCCCGAAGCACGTGGACGAGCGCGCGATCCTGGACGCCATCTCGCCCGCGAAGGACGCCGACGGCTTCCACCCGTTCAACGTCGGCGCCCTCTCCATCGGCATCCCTGGCGTCCCCCGCCCCTGCACGCCCGCCGGCGTGATGCGGATGCTCGAGGAGGCGAAGGTCGATCCGAAGGGCAAGCGCGCCATCGTCATCGGACGCTCCAACATCGTCGGGAAGCCGATGGCGGCGATGCTCCTCGAGAAGCACGCGACGGTCACCATCGCGCACTCGCGCACGCAGGACCTCGCCGGCGAGGTGGCCCGCGCGGACATCGTCGTGGCCGCCATCGGCAAGGCCGAGCTGGTGAAGGGCGACTGGATCCGCGAGGGCGCCGTGGTGATCGACGTCGGCATGAACCGGCTCGCGGACGGCAAGCTCGTCGGCGACGTCGAGTACGCGGCCGCCGCGCGCCGCGCGTCGGCGATCACTCCGGTCCCGGGCGGGGTCGGCCCGATGACGCGCGCGATGCTGCTCGTCAACACGGTCGAGCTCGCGCGGCGCACGCTGCCGTGACGCCGCGGTGGCGCGCCCTCGCCGCGGCGCTCCCCGTCGCGGCCGCGCTCGCCTTCTCCGGCCAGGCCGGCGCGCAGGGCGTCACCGTCCGCCGGGGCGCCGCGCTCCACCCCGCACCCGCGCCGCGCCCGCTCGCCGGCCCGGTCGTCCGGGTCCTGCACCTCGCCGACTTCGGCGACCGCACGCGACAGCAGGGCGCCGTCGCCGCGGCGGTCGTCCGCGCGCACCAGCGCGCGCCGTTCGATCTGGCCGTGTTCCCCGGCGACAACCTGTACGAGTGCGGCCCCGACGCCGCCCTCCCCGGCGCGGCCGCCTGTGCGTTCGCGCCCGACGGAAACACCGTCTCGCCCGGCTTCTCGCCGCCGGCGGATCCCGGGTTCGCCCGGCACGAGGCGCCGCTCGCGGCGCTCGCGGCCTCGCGGCGTGCCCCGCGGATCTGGCTCGCCCTCGGGAATCACGACGTCGCGCGATGCGGCGCCGGGGAGCCGGCCGCCGTGCAGCGCCTCAAGGCGTGCCTCGAGGTCGCGCACGCGTCGCCGCTCTGGAGCATGCCGGGGCGGCACTACGTCGTGGACGCGGGACCGGCGCGCTTCATCGTCGTCGACTCGAACCTCCTCCGCGGCGACTACGGCGGCTTCTCCTTCGAGGACGAGGTCGCCTTCGTCGCGGGGGCGGCGGCCGGCTGCGACCGCCGCGTCTGCTTCGTCGTCGGTCACCACCCGCCGGCGATCGCGGGCGTGCACCGCGACGACTCGCGCATGGCGGCCCAGGTCGAGCGGAGCCGGAGGCTCCTCGCCGCCGCGGGCGGGAACGTGCGCGCCTGGCTCGGTGGCCATGACCACGACCTGCAGCACCTCCGGACGCCCGAGGGGCTCGACGTGCTCGTGTCCGGCAACGGCGCGCGTGGCCGTCCCGAGGAGCGGTTCGAGAGCGTCTCGGTCCCCGCGGCGGAGCTCCTCTTCGGCTCGGGGGCGTGGGGCTACGGCGTGCTCGAGGTCGGTGCCGACGGGTGGCGCTACCGCTTCGAGGGCGTGGACGGGGCGCCGCTCCACTGCTGCGCCGCGACCGGCCGCGGCCCGTGCGCGCCGGTCTCCTGCCGGTGACCGCGCCGGCCGCTCCCTCGCCGCGGGCCCCTTCCGGTGCCCAGGCCGCTCCGCGCGCCAGGCCGTTGCGGCACGCCGGCCGTGCTGCTAGTGCAAGGGCGCGTCCGGACAGGGCGAAGCGCGCCGGCGGTGCTTGACCGTCGGGTCAGCCCCGATACAATCCGCCCGCCCTCCACTCCCCCACGAGGCTTCATGGCCCTCCGCACGCCTCTCCACGACATCCATGTTCGGTCCGGCGCACGGATGGTCGAGTTCGCCGGCTGGGACATGCCGGTCCAGTACGAAGGCATCCTCGCCGAGCACGCCGCGGTACGTACGCGCGTCGGGCTGTTCGATGTCTCGCACATGGGCGAGGTCGTGTTCCGCGGCCCGAAGGCGCTCGAGGCGCTGAACCGGGTGTTCACGAACGACCTCTCGAAGGTCGCCGACGGCCAGGCGCAGTACGGCTGCCTCTGCCGCGAGGACGGCGGCATCGTGGACGACGTGGTCGTCTACCGCCGCGCCGCGAACGACCTGCTCGTGTGCGTGAACGCGTCGAACCGCCAGAAGGACTTCGACTGGCTCGCGGCGCACGCGGGCGGCGCGGACGTGAAGAACGAGTCCGACGACTGGGCGCAGCTCGCGCTCCAGGGACCGAAGGCCGCGGAGCTGCTGCAGCGGCTCACGAAGGTGAACCTCTCGCAGATGAAGTCCTACCGGTTCGGCCACGGCGAGGTCGCCGGCGTCGCGTGCATCGTCGCGCGGACCGGCTACACCGGCGAGGACGGGTTCGAGCTCTTCTGCGCCTCCGCCGAGGGGCCGCGGCTCTGGGAGGCGCTCATGGCCGCGGGCAAGCCGGAGGGGATCGCGCCGTGCGGACTCGGCGCCCGCGACTCGCTCCGGCTCGAGATGGCGTACCGGCTCTACGGCTCCGACATGGACGACGGGACGACGCCGCTCGAGGCCGGCCTCGCCTGGGTCGTGAAGCTCGACAAGGGCGACTTCGTCGGCCGGGACGCGCTCCTCCGCCAGAAGGAGCAGGGGCTCACGCGGAAGCTGGTCGGCTTCCAGCTGGTCGAGCCCGGCATCGCACGCCACGGGTACCCGGTGCTGCAGGACGGCCGGAAGGTCGGCGTCGTGACGAGCGGGACGAAGAGCCCGTCGCTCGGGACGTCGATCGGGCTCGCGTACGTGCCGCCCGCCCTCGCCGCCGAGGGCTCGTCGTTCGCCGTCGAGATCCGCGGCAAGCCGGTCGCCGCGCAGGCCGTCAAGACGCCGTTCTACACGCGAAAGTGACCTGGAGGGAGTGACATGGATTTCCCGGACGAGCTCCGCTACACGCGCGAACACGAGTGGGCGAAGAAGAAGGGTGGCAACATCGTGGTCGGCATCACCGACTTCGCCCAGGACCAGCTCGGCGACGTCGTCTTCGTCGAGCTGCCCGACGTCGGCGACCCGGTGAAGAAGGGCGAGTCGTTCGGCGTCGTCGAGTCGACCAAGGCCGTCTCCGAGCTGTTCGCGCCGATCAGCGGGAAAGTGGTCGAGGTGAACGACCCGCTGTCCGACGCGCCCGAGACGATCAACGAGGACCCCTACGAGGAGGGGTGGATGATCGTCATCGAGCCGGCGGATCCGAAGGAGCTCGAGGCCCTGATGGACGCCAAGACGTACAAGGCGTTCGTCGAGGAGCAGGAGTAGGTCCACCGCTCCCGGGCGTTCCCCTGTCGGCGGCGCGGAGCTTCGCGCCGCGGAGCCATCCATTGCGCTACCACCCGCACACGCCCGAGGACATCCGGGCGATGCTCGACGCCATCGGGGCGAAGAGCGTCCCGGAGCTGTTCGACTCCATCCCGGAGAAGCTCCGGCTCGGGCGAGCCCTCGACCTGCCGCCGGCGCTCGACGAGATCGCCCTCTTCGCCGAGTTCGGCCGCCTCGCGGGCCGGAACGAGACGGCGCACCCGCCGTTCGTGGGCGCGGGCGCCTACCCGCACCACGTCCCGCCGGTGGTCGACCAGCTGCTCCTCCGGGGCGAGTTCTTCACCGCGTACACGCCGTACCAGCCGGAGATCTCGCAGGGCACGCTCCAGGCGCTGTTCGAGTGGCAGACGTTCGTGTGCCTGCTCACCGGCATGGACGTGTCGAACGCCTCCATGTACGACGGCGCCACGGCGACCGCCGAGGCGGCGCTCATGGCCGCGCGCATCACCGGCCGGAAGAAGATCGTCGTCTCCGCGGCGCTGCACCCCGAGTACCGGAAGGTCCTCGCGACGTACCTGCGCTCCACGCGCGACGAGATCGTCACCGTGCCGTTCGGTTCCGACGGCCGCACCGACCTCGCCGCTCTCGAGAAGGCGGTCGGCGCGGACACGGCCTGCGTGCTCCTCGGCTACCCGAACTTCCTCGGCGTCGTCGACGCGCTCCCCGAGGCGGCCGCCATCGCGAAGAAGGCGGGCGCCCTCACCGTCTCGGTCACGGCGGAGGCGGTCGCGCTCGGGTTGCTCCAGGCGCCGGGCGCGCTCGGCGCGGACGTCGCCGTCGGGACGTTCCAGAGCTTCGGCAACCCGCTCTCCTTCGGCGGTCCGTTCCCGGGCTTCTTCGCGACGCGCGAGGCGAACGTGCGGCAGATGCCGGGCCGGATCTGCGGCGCGACGACCGACAAGCAGGGTCGCCGCGGCTTCGTCCTCACCCTCTCGACGCGCGAGCAGCACATCCGCCGCGAGAAGGCGACCTCGAACATCTGCACCAACTCCGGCCTCTGCGCCCTCGCATCGACGATCCACCTCGGCCTCCTCGGCCGGAACGGTCTCGCCGAGCTCGCGCGGCTGAACCACGGCCGCGCCCGGATGCTCCGCGACGCGATGAAGCGGTCCGGCTTCGGGACGGTGTTCACGGGCCCGGTCTTCAACGAGCAGGTGTTCGACGTGGGCGACGCCGAGGCGGTCGTGGCGCGGCTCGCCAAGAAGGGCCTCGTCGCCGGCGCGCCGCTCGGGCGCTGGTACCCCGATCACCCGCGCGCGAAGGGCGCCCTGCTCTGCGTCGCGACCGAGCTGCACGGGCCCGAGCTCATCGAGCTCTTCGCGCAGGCGGTGAGGAGCTAGCCATGGCGAACCCCACCGGCTGGAAGCCCACGATGGAGAACGACGCGAAGCCCGGCGCCGCGGCGCCGACGGGCGCAGGGCTCGGCGGCGCGACCCGGGGCCTCGTGTACGAGGAGCCGCTCCTCTTCGAGCACGGCTCGCGCGGGCGCACCGGCGTGTCGCTCCCGCCCGCGCCGAAGGACTACGACCCGGCCCAGGAGATCCCGGCGGCGCTGCTCCGCGGCACGGTCGAGGGGCTCCCGGAGCTCTCCGAGCTCGAGATCGTCCGGCACTTCACCCGCCTGTCGGTCTGGAACCACGGCATCGACACCGGGTTCTACCCGCTCGGCTCCTGCACCATGAAGTACAACCCGAAGTCGAGCGAGGCCCTCGCGCGGCTGCCCGGGTTCGCGAACCTGCACCCGCTCGCGCCGCCCGAGCTCGCGCAGGGCGCGCTCGAGCTCATGTACCAGCTCGAGCGGGCGCTCTCCGAGATCGCGGGGTTCGACGCGACCACCCTCACGCCCGCCGCGGGCGCGCACGGCGAGCTGTGCGGCCTCATGCTCATCCGCGCCTACCACGAGGCGAAGGGGAACCCGCGGAAGAAGGTCCTCATCCCCGACACCGCCCACGGCACGAACCCGGCGTCCTCGGCGCTGAACGGCTACGCGGTCGTCCAGCTCGCCTCCGGCCCCGACGGCCGGCTGCACCCCGAGACCGTGCGCGCCGCCATGGACGAGGACGTCGCGGCGATCATGATCACGAACCCGAACACGCTCGGCGTGTTCGAGAGCAACATCGCCGAGATCGCCGAGATCGTCCACGCGAAGGGCGGCCTCGTGTACGGCGACGGCGCGAACATGAACGCGCTGCTCGGCGTGGCGCGCCCGGGCGACATGGGCTTCGACGTCATCCAGTACAACCTCCACAAGACGTTCGCGACGCCGCACGGCGGGGGCGGCCCGGGCTCCGGCCCCGTGGCGGTGAAGGCGGCGCTCGCGCCGTTCCTCCCGCTGCCCGTCGTGGTGAAGGAGGGCGAGACGTACCGCCTCGTCACCGACGTGAAGGAGCGGCCGAGGACCATCGGCCGCCTCCGCGAGTTCTGGGGCAACTTCGCGATGTTCGTCCGCGCG
The DNA here is from genome assembly GCF_023169945.1 of Anaeromyxobacter oryzae. Lineage (GTDB taxonomy): Bacteria > Myxococcota > Myxococcia > Myxococcales > Anaeromyxobacteraceae > Anaeromyxobacter > Anaeromyxobacter oryzae. Next base: position 5,905,025 of record NZ_AP025591.1, on the reverse strand, counting down.
TGGGCGCTCGTCCGCGAGTACGGCCCGGAGGGCGTTCGCGCCACCGGCGAGCTCGCGGTCCTGAACGCGAACTACGTCCGCGCGCGGCTGAAGGACACCTTCAACCTGCCCTACGAGACCGCCTCGCTCCACGAGGTCGTCTTCGACGACAAGCACCAGCAGGCGGCCGGCGTCACGACGATGGACATCGCGAAGGCGCTCATCGACCAGGGGTTCCACCCGCCGACGATCTACTTCCCGCTCGTCGTGCACGGCGCGATCATGATCGAGCCGACGGAGACGGAGTCGAAGGAGACGCTGGACGGGTTCGTCGCCGCGATGAAGGCCATCGCGGAGGAGGCGAAGACGGACGCGGCGGCGGTCAAGGCCGCGCCGGTCCGCCCGGTGCGCGCGCGCCTGGACGAGACCCGGGCGGCCCGGAAGCCGATCCTGCGCTGGCGGCCCGGGATGAAGGTCGAGTAGGTCGGCGGCGGCCGCATTATGGGATTTCCGGGCGCCCTCACGGCGTCCGGAGGTCGTCATATGCGTACGCGATCGATCGTGCTCCTGGCCCTGCTCGCGCTGCCGGCGCTCGCCACCGCGCAGTACGATCCGAACGCCCCGCCGCCCCCGCCGCCCCCGTACGGGCCCCCGCCGTACGGTCCGCCGCGTGGCAGGCCACCGCAGCACGACACGGGCCTCGTGGTCGCTGCGCGGGTCGGCTACGCGTTCCCCGGCGGGAAGATCTCCGACGAGGGCGACCCCCGCCTCGACGACCTCCTCGAATACAAGATCCCGATCTGGTTCGAGCTGGGCTACCGCTTCAACCCGGCATTGTGGGGCGGCTTCTACTTCGAGTATGCGCCGATGTCGGTGAACCGGGACTTCTGCGTGGCGGGGCGGTCCTGCGACGGCCAGAGCTTCCGGTTCGGCGTGGACATGCAGTTCCACCTGGCCCCCCACCGTCCGGTCGATCCGTGGCTCGGGTTCGGCATCGGCTGGGAGTTCATCTCGGCCGACGCCTTCGACTCGACGGTCGGGAACATCTCGACGTTCAGCTACGACGGCCTCGAGTTCCCGCTCCTCGAGGCGGGGCTCGACCTCGCGCTGTCCCCCCGGTTCGCGCTCGGTCCGTTCATCTCGTACAGCATGGCCGAGTTCTCGAGCTTCAACATCTCGACGCCGGGGTTCGCGGACATCTCCGGCGACATCCACGGCCGGGCGTTCCACTCCTGGCTCCAGCTCGGCCTCAAGGGGACCTTCAAGCTGTAGGGAGCTCCCTCAGGGAACGGCGGGGCCGGCCGGCTCGACCGCGCCCACCCTCTCGCCGGGGTCCACGGTGTCACGCGCGGCGGCGCGGCGGGGGACGAAGCGGCGCCACATGAGCGCGAGCCCGGCCGCGAGGACCAGCGACGCGGCGAGCGCCCACGGGTTGCCGGGCGCCTCGCGGACGCGCACGAGCACCGCGGGGACCTCGCGGACGGCCCGGAGCTGGAGCGGGCGGTTCCCCGCGAGCGCCAGCTCGCCGTCGTCGCGGAGCCAGCGCGCCTCGACCGCCCCCGACGGCCCCCGCGCCCGCACGAGCGCCGCGCCGCCACCGCCCGCGATCGTCGCGACGCGGAGCGCCTCGATCCGCTCCCCGGCGACGAGGCAGCCCTGCCCTTCCGCGAGGACGCACCCGTCCCCGCCCGAGCCGAGCTCGGCGACGCGGACCTGACCGAGCTCCGAGAGGAGCGCCAGGCGCGCGCCGGCGCCCGACGAGAGCGGATCGTTGTAGCCGATGGCGTCCTCGCGCTCTCGCCCGTCGGCGCCGCGGACGAGGACCTCTGCCCGCGCGTCGCGGGGCATACCGCCTGGCAGCGTCTCGACGTCCAGCGACGCGAGCCGGACCTCGCCGAACCCCGGCACCGGCTGCCACCCCTCCGTCAGGATCACCTCGCCGCGCTCGGCGCCACGGAAACCGCCGACGGCGTGCGCCGCGAGCGCGAGGAGGAACCCGACGTGAACCACGGACGGTGCGTAGGACGACGGCGCGCGGACGCCGGCGCGCCACCGCCGGCTCACGGTGTCCCAGGTCGCGAGCACGGTGTTCAGGGCGTACAGCGCCGCGACCGGGAGCAACAGGTAGAACCAGAGGTGGACCCACGACGGCGGCGCGAAGAAGCCGCGCAGGTCGTCCATGCCGATGCCGGCCGACGCGCCGTCGCGCGTGCCGGCGAGGACGAACGAGCCCACCGCGAGGAGGACCACCGTCGCGAAGCCGCAGGCGAGCCCGAGGCCCTGCGAGCGCAGCCAGGCGAGGCGGTCCGGACGGTCGAGGCGGCTATCCGAAGGCATGCGAGGACCGCCCGAAGAAGAAGGAGGTGCCGACGTAGGCGACGAGCACGAACCCGAACCCGACCGCCGCGAGCGCCGGGCGGATCCAGGTCCGGCCCTGGAGCGAGGGCGTGAGCCGCACGTGCACGAACGCCGCGTAGTGGAACCACAGGATCACCGACCAGATCACCTTCGGATCCCACATGAACCAGGCGCCCCACGCGACGACGCCCCACACGCCCCCGGTCACCATCGAGAGCGACCACAGGCCGAAGCCCCACAGCGCGAGCCGGTCCACGAGGGCGACCCAGGCGGCGTCCCCGTCGCGCCACCACGCCGCGGCGGCGGCCGCCGCCGCCGCCCACGACGCGTAGGAGAGGAACGAGAGCGGGATGTGGAGCGGGTACCAGACCGTTCGCATGAGGGGCGGCGGCCAGCGGAGATCGCCCGGCATCGAGAGCGCCGCCGCGAGCGCGGCGCCGAGCACCGCGAGGAGCGGCACGAGGTACGCGCGCGCGGGGCGGAAGGCGACGACCGCGAGGAGCGCCGTCGCGAGGGCGGCCGCGTTGAACGACTCCATCTTGTTCGTGAGCGGGAAGAAGCCGATCGCCAGGCCCCGCCCCGCGGTCGCCGCGAGGTGGATGGCGGCCCCCGCCGCGAGCGGCCAGCGCGCGAGCGCCGGCCGGACGAGGACGGCGACGGCGGCCAGCGCGTACACCGCGGCGGCGGCCCAGAGCAGCGCCCCGAGGACGGGGTGCGCGGCGGCGGCGAGAGCGGGATCCGGAGGGCCCATGGTCGCGGCGGAGGATAGCCGAGGTGGTCGGGTGCCGAGAAGCGGGCGACCGATCGCCGGCCGCGCGGGCGCGTCGCCGCCACCATCCGTGCGCGGAGCGATCTACTCCGGGTACGGCCGCTGCCCGGAAGCGTGCGGCAGCACGACCTGCACCCGCGACGCGTGGCGCGACTCGAGCGTGTAGTAGAACGTGAGGCGGATCTCGTCGTTCTCGACCAGCCCGCCGGGCGGGTTCGGGAATGGCGCGGCGGCGCGCGTGGCGCGCACGATCTCGTTGTCCAGGAAGTCGAGGCCGCTGGGCTCGAGCACCTTCACCATCCGGAGCGCGCCGTCCGGCGCGAGCACGATCTGGATGCCGGTCGTGCGGTCGCGCTGCGGGAAGATGGTGCCGTCCGGATCCCGCGACAGATAGGCGCGGTTGGGATCCCACTCCCGGTAGATCGAGAGGCCGACGCGGTTGATGAAGGTCGCGTACTTGAACCCGCGGGTGTTCAGGGCGGTCGCGTCACCCTCCGTCACGTTCTCGAGGCGATCCGGCGACGGCCCGCCGGCGATCCGTGCGAGGCTCTGCGGATCCGGGATCAGCCGCGCGTCCATCCGGCCGGACCGCCGCTCGCCGCCGCCGTCGGGCGCGCCCGGCGGCCCCGGCACCGCGAGGCTGTCGCCGGTCCCGGGCACGCGCTGGCGATCCTCGCGCGGCACCACCGAGAGGAGCTCGCCGGAGCCGCGCTCATCCGGCTTTGGCGCGAGCGCGAGCCGCTCCTGCGCCGGCTGCTTCGGCGCGACCGGCCGCACCGCGCCGGTCCCGCCCTTCGGGCCTTCCTTGCCGGCCTTCGCCTCCGCCGTCTTCCCGCCCTCGCCCCGCTGCTCGACCGGCTGCGGCGGCTTCTTCGCGCCGTCCGACGGCATCGGGAGGGTGTTCTCGTACGCACGCGTACCGGCGAAGCGCGACCGCGTCTCCTTGTCGACGGTGTTGTCCCGATCCGAGAGGAACCTCGAGTCCTTCGGCGGCGTGTTGTTCTTCGACGGCGCGACGTCCACGATCTGCCCCGGCATCTTCTTCGGCTCCGGCGGCGGCGGCGCGGGGGGGGGCGGCGGCACGGGGACCGTGGGGGCGCGGAGAGGCTGCTGCGGCGGCTGGGCGCCGCCCGCGATGGCGCGGTTCGCCGCCCACTGCTGGGCGCTGAGCGGCGCGAGCGCGACGCGGGTCTCCCGGGGCGCCTTCGGCATCTCGAACGCGCCGACGCGAACGAGGAGCCAGATCGCGAGCGCGTTCAGCGCGAGCGAGACGACGACCGCGGCCGCAGCGCGCACGCCGGGCCGGTCCGTCACCCTCCGCCGCCGCAGGCTCGGTCCGAGAAACGCCATTCGCCGGGATGTTAACAGCGCTGCCGGCGGTTTCATCCCTCCGAGCGCCCGGCCCCTCCCCGTCGGGGAAGCGGTTGACCCCCAGAACCCGGGCAGATAATCAGCGCGCGCGTGATCTCCGAGCCCTCCACCTCCCCTTCCGTGACGTCGTGGCGGAGCCGCGCCTGGCGGGTGGCGGTCGGTTCCGTCCTCGCCGCCGGCCTGCTGTACGTGGCGGCGGTCGGGCTGGTGTCGCGGCCGGCGTTCCAGGCGGCGCTCCGGGACCGCATCGAGCGACTGCTCCGGGCGCGGGTCGGCGAGGTCGCCGTCGGCCCGGACGTGCACGTCGATCCGCTCTTTTGCGTCACGTTCGGCCCGGTGACGATCCCCGGCACGCACCCCGCCGATCCGCCGGTGATCCGGATCGCGCGCGTCCGCGTCCGGGCCCGGCTCTGGGCGCTCCTCGCGGGGCGGGCGGAGCCCGCGTCCGTGCGGCTCCAGGACGTGCGGGTCGAGGCCGGCACCGGCGGCGAGGCGCTCCGGGAGCTCGCGACGCGCCTGCCCCGGCGCGCGCCCCACCGGGTCGCGGCCGCCGCGATCGCGCGGACCCTCCCGGACGACGCCGCGGACGACCGCGGCGAGGACCCGCTCCTCTCCGTCCAGGACCTGTCCGTCCACCTCCCGGTCGGAGGCCGCGACCTCGACCTCGGCCCCGTGGACGCAACGATCCGCCGCGAGCGCGCCGACGGCGCCGAGCGCGTCGCCGGCGAGATCCTCGTCCCGGGCGGCGGGCGCGGCGTCTTCTCCGTCCGCCGGGACGGGTCCGGGTGGACCGGCGAGGCGCTCCTCGGGGGGGTCCGCCCCGCCGCGCTCCCCGCCGCGTTGCGCGACTGCGCGGTCACGCTCGAGCAGGGCTCGCTCTCGCTCGACGTGTCCGCGGAGGTGCCGCTCGATCTCTCGCGGGCTCGGGTTCGCGGGCGAGTCACCGCGACCGACCTGGTCCTCGCCGGGAAGCGGCTGGGCGCGGATCCCGTGGGGCCGCTCGCCGTCTCCGCCTCGGGCGCGGTCGACTGGGACGGCGCCGACCGCCGGGTGACGGTCCGCGACGGGACGGTCACGCTGCCCGGCGGCCTCGCGGTCGCGGTCGCGGGCGACGCCCGGCTCGGCCCCGGCGTGCCCTTCTCCCTCACCGTCCGCGCGGACGGGGTGGACTTCGCCGCCGTGGTCGCCGCATTGCCGCCGTCGCTCGCGCTGCCCGAGGACGCTCCACGCCCGGGCGGCACGCTCGACGCGCGCTTCGAGCTGGCCGGCCCGCTCCTCGCGCCCGCGGCGTGGACGGTCCAGGCGAGCCTCGACCTCGCGCGCATGCGCGAGGAGACGCGGCGCGCGCCCCCCGCCGCGCTCCGCGCGCCGTTCGTGTTCCACCCGGAGGTCGAGCGCGGGACGGCGCGCGCGATCGTGGTCGGCCCGCGCTCGCCGGACTTCGTGCCGGTCTCCGAGCTCCCGGTCCACGTGGTGCGGGCCGTGACCGCGAGCGAGGACGGCGGCTTCTTCGCGCACGAGGGGTTCGACTTCCAGGAGCTCCGGAACGCGTTCGCGGCCGGCGCGGAGAAGGGCCGCGTGGTCCGCGGCGGCTCCACGATCACCCAGCAGCTCGCGAAGAACCTCTACCTGTCGCGGGAGAAGACGCTCGCGCGGAAGGTCCGCGAGGCCGCGCTCACGATCGCCCTCGAGGCGACCGTACCGAAGCACCGGCTGCTGGAGATCTACCTGAACGTCGCCGAGTGGGGCCCCGGGATCTGGGGCATCGGCCCCGCCGCGCGCCACTGGTTCGGCAAGGACGCCCGCGAGCTCACGCCCAAGGAGGCCGCGTTCCTCGCCACCGTGATCCCGAACCCGGTCCGCTATCACGTGATGTGGGACCGCGGCACGCTCAGCGAGGCGTGGGAGCAGCGCGTCGACGAGCTGCTCCTCAAGATGCTCGAGCAGGGCGCGATCACCGACGACGCGCTCGCGACCGCGCTGCGCGAGCCCGTGGTGTTCGCCCGGCCCGACGCGCTGGCGCGCCCCTAACCCTGCCCTGGTCCCCGGTCGCGCGCGGCGCGCTCCAGCGCCGCGAGCCGCGCCTCGAGCGCCGCGACCCGCCGCGACGCCTCCCGCGCCCGCGCATACGCCGTGATGGCGAGCGCCCAGGCCCCGAGCCCGAACGGCAGCAGCACCGCGAGCGCGAAGAGGATCTCCACCGGGCCCATGCGACCGCGGGTGGGCCCCCCGGGTCAAGCCGCCCGCGCCGGACCTCGACGTCAGGCCGCCGCGGCGGGGGTGGCGCGCGGGCGCCCCTTCCGCCACGCCTGGAGCCGCTCCCACGCGACCGAGATCGCCCAGGTCAGCGCGACCATCGCGACCATGCCGCTCACCGTCGCTCCGAACGAGAGCGCCTTCCGGAGCGGCGTCGCGCCGAGGCGCACGGCGAGCCCGTCCATCAGCACGCCGTACGTCAGCTCCACGGACGCGATGTAGCCGACGAGGGACTGGCGGCCGAGCGTCGAGAGCCACGCGAGCGGTCGCTCCGCGCGGTCGGGCACGAGCTGCAGCAGCCCGGTGAACCCGGCGCAGATCCCGAGGCGCATCGCGAACCACGCGGGCGAGGTGCGCCAGAAGCTCTGGTACGCGTAGAGGTCCGGCCCGCGATCCACCGCCCACCCGAGCGCGAACAGCGCGGCGCCGAGCCCGAGCCAGCGCAGGGGGCGGCGGGGACCCGCCGCGAGCGGCGCGACCGCCGCGCCCGCGAGCAGGAACGCCACCCAGTTGAACAGGCTGAAGTTCGCGCGCGGCCAGCTCGCGTAGAGGTAGGCGAGCCCGACGTCGACGGCGCGGTTCGGCGCGACGCGCGCGGCGGCGTCAGCCGCCTGCCCGGCGCGCGGGAGGTCGTAGTGGCGGAGCACGTCGGCGATCGGCGGCGTCGCGAGCACGATCCCGAGCGCGGCGGCGCCGGCGAGGAGCGCGCCGAGCCGGCGCGGGCGCCCGACGGCGACCGCCGACAGGGCGAGCCCGACCGCGATGACGTTCAGAATGTCGACCTTGAGGAGGTCCTGCCAGCCGTCCGGCCTGCGCCACGCGCCGCCGAGCAGGTACTCGGCGAGCCGGAACCCGTAGGCGACGCCGAGGAGCCAGACCGCCCGGCGGAGCGCGCCTCGCCGGCGGTCGGCGGGCGCGACGCCCTTTCGCTCCTGCGAGGCGTCGGCGAGCGCCTGCGAGAGGCCCGCCATGTAGAGGAAGCCCGGGGCGGCGAAGCCGCCGAGCATCAGGAGGGCGGCGTACGGTCCGCCGTGGCGTGCCGCGGGCGAGAGCCACGCGTCGAGCACGTGCACCTCGACCATGAACAGCACGGCCAGGCCGCGCTGCCAGTCGAGCCAGAGCTTGCGCTGGGAAGCCGCCATGGGGGCGCGCACCTCGATGAGCGCTCGGCGCCAGGGCCCCTCGCCCCGTCGCGGCAGCTACTTGTCGCGGTAGGTGATGCGACCGCGGGTGAGATCGTAAGGGGACAGCTCGAGCTTGACGCGATCGCCGGGGATGATGCGGATGTGGAACTTCTTCATCTTCCCGGACGCGTACGCGAGGACCACCGGGCCCTGGTCGACCTTCACCCGGTACATGCCGCCGGCGAGCGCCTCCTCGACGGTGCCCTGTACCTCGATGCCAGCTTCCTTCTCGCTCATCGGACCTTTCCGAGGGGAGCCCCCAGCACGGGGCGGGCGGGCTCCTCTATAAGCGCGAGCGGCCTCGGTCGCCCGAGGCCGCCCGTTCGGTCAAACGATCGCAGGGCCTACCCGCGGCGGACGTTCGCCGCCTGGAGGCCCTTGGGGCCCTGGGTGACCTCGAACTCCACCCGCTCGCCCTCCTTGAGGGTGCGGAAGCCATCCATCTGAATGGCCGTGTGGTGAACGAAGACGTCCTCCCCGCCCTCCTGGGAGATGAACCCGTAACCCTTCGCGTCGTTGAACCACTTCACGGTGCCGTTCGCCATCGCTTCACGCTTCCTTTTGAGTCCCGGAACGGGCCGACCGCCGGCCCGCGGAGCCGTGGGGCACGGACCCTCGGCTCGGTCGCGAAATATCCCCGATACGAACGCGAACCGTCAAGCGAGGAGGCGCCAGAATTGCGCGGCAAAAGTGGACTTCCGAGGTCGGTCACGCCCGCGCGAGTTTCACTCAGGGAGAGCACCGAGGAGGACCCGGGCTCGCTCGCCGACGTCAGCGTCCGCGGCGAGCCCCTCCAGCATCCCCCGCGCCTCCCCGCGGGCATCCGGGAACGACAGGAGCGACTCCGCCCGCGCGAGCCGGATCCACGGATCCGCGGGCGCGAGCGTCGTTGCGACCTCGGCGCAGAACCGCGCCGCGAGCGGCTGCGCGAGCTTGCGGTGGGCCGCCGACAGCAACGCCCATGCTCCGGCATCCCTGTGGTTCGTCACGACCAGCCCCTCGAGGATCGCGCGGGCGATCTCGGTACGCCCGGCGGCCAGCTCCGCCTCGGCGAGGCACGCGACGGCGTCGCCCAGCTCCTGCGTGATCCCCTGCTGCTCCGCGAGCGTCGGCGCCGGCTCCGCGACGGGCGGCGCGCCCATGATCCGCTCCAGCATCTCCCGGAAGTCGTTCACGGTCGGTCTCCTCACGCGCGCACGTTGTTGATGATGGACATCCGCGTCTGGTGCATCGAGCCGAGGATGTTAGAGACGAGCCCGAACATCTCCTTCTGCTTCTCCATCACGCGCTGGAGCTCCATGATCTGGACCTGATCGATCTCGGGCGTGCCGCTCGACGACGAAGACGAGGAGGACCCGCCGCTCGACGCACCTCCGCCACTCGACGATCCGCCGAGGGCGTCGAGGGTCGTGGAGAGCTGCGACGCCGCGCCCACGATCTGCGGACCGAGCTGCATCAGGGCGGGGGCCGCCTGCGGGAACCCCAAGGCCGTGGCGCCCGCGGCGAGCGCCGGGCCGGCCACGACCTTCGCGACCGACTGCACCTCCTTGATGTCGAGGAGCGCGAGCCCGGGCGCGGCGACGGCCTTGAGGACTCCGCCCAGGTTGCCGAGCAAGCTGGACTTCTTCTTCGAGCCGCTGCTCTTGCTCGCGCTGCCCGAGGCGGGGGTGCTGGCCGCCTTCGTCTGGATCTCCTTCAGCTTCTTGTCGAGCTCCTTCTCGTACTTGTCCGAGACGTACATCATCAGGCGGAAGAGCCGCTCGTCCACGCTCAGCTTCGTGTCCGAGAGGAACCCGAGCGGGGCCTTCGCGGTGGGGGCCTTCGCGGTGGGGGCCTTCGCGGTGGAGGCCTTCACGCTGGCGGCGGTCGAGGCGCTCGGGGCGTACCCGACGCTCGCCGTCCGCCTCGCGATCGTGCGGCGGGTCGACGTCGCAGCGGCGCCCTTCCCCGACGCGGTCGTCGTCCCGAGGTCTCCCGCCTCGCCCTGCGAGAGGAGGACCCCTGCCGACGCGGAGCGCGGTGGGGCACCGGCGGACGCTCGCGCGGAGGTCGTCGCTCCCGGATCGGGTGGGGCGGCAGCGGCGGGCGCCGGGGCCGAGGTCGTGGCTGCGATCATGGCTCGAGGTCCTTTCGGTCGCGCGGGGGTCGGAGACGCCCGCGGGGTTCGACCCGCGCGAGAGCGCGCCCCGTGCCAGCGGCGCGCGCCGCGATCCCGCGGGGTTGGGCGAGCGACGGGTCCACGCCGGCACCCACGCGTCCGCGCGGCGGCCCGTTTGACGCCCGCGCGGCCGGCGCCCTAGATTGCCCGCGCATGCGCACGCTCGGCGTCGACCTCGGCCGCGTCCGGATCGGGCTCGCGGTGTCGGATGACGTGCTCCGCACGGCGCGCGCCCTCACCGTGATCACCCGGCGTGGAGAGCCGCGCGACCTCGCCGCCATCGCGGAGATCGCGCGCGACTACGAGGTGACCCGCGCGGTGCTCGGTCTGCCGCTCAACATGGACGGCACCGAGGGCGCGTCCGCCCGTCTGGCGCGGGCGTTCGCGCCGAAGCTCGCCGCCGCGCTCGGCGTCCCGGTGGAGCTCTTCGACGAGCGGCTCTCCTCGTTCGAGGCGGAAACGCGCTTGCGCGACCGGGGCGTTTCGTCGAAGGATGCGAGGTCGATGATCGACGCGGAAGCGGCGGCGGTGATCCTCCAGGGCTGGCTCGACCGGAGCGCGGCGTGAAGCGGCTCCTGCGGCTCGCGCTCGTCCTCCTCCTGCTCGCGATCGTGGCGGTCGGCGCCGCCGGCTTCGCCACCTGGCGGAAGCTCGAGGCGTTCCGCTCGACGCCGTACGGCGACCCCGACGAGAAGGTCGTGATCGTCCCGCCGGGCGCATCCGCCCGGGCGGTCGTCCGGCTCCTCGCGCACTCGGGCGTCCTCGCGGACGAGTCGCGGGCGTGGACGTATTTCCGTTGGGTGAAGCGCGATCGGCGCCCCTTTCGCGCCGGCGAGTACGCGTTCCAGGGGCCGCTCACGCCGGATCAGGTGCTCGAGCGCGTCTTCGAGGGGCAGGTGAAGCTGCACCGGTTCACGGTGCCGGAGGGGCTCCGCATCGACGAGATCGCGGACATCGTCGGGCGGAGCGGGCTCGCGCGCGCCGAGGACTTCGCCGCGGTGGCGCACGACCCCGCGGTCGCCCGTGCGCTGGGCCTGCCGTTCGACGGCCTGGAGGGCTTCCTCTTCCCGGACACGTACGCCTTCGCGAGGGGCACCTCGGCGCGGTCGATCGCGGAGGCGATGGTCGCCCGCTTCAAGGACGAGTACGCGAAGGCGGACGCGGCCCGCAAGCCCGGCGTCACGTTCGACATGGGACAGGCGGCGACGTTCGCCTCCATCGTGGAGAAGGAGACCGGACGGCCGGAGGAGCGCGCGCGGATCTCGTGCGTGTTCCGGAACCGCCTTCGCATCGGGATGCGGCTGCAGACCGATCCGACGGTGATGTACGCGACGCTGCTCCGCACCGGGCACTGGTCGAAGAACATCACCCGCGCCGACCTCGTCGCGCCGCATCCTTACAACACGTACACGACGGCCGGGCTCCCGCCCGGGCCCATCGCGAACGCCGGCGCCGCCGCGCTGCAGGCGACGCTCGCGCCCGACGACTGCGCCGACCTCTACTTCGTCTCACGGAACGACGGCACGCACGTGTTCTGCCCCGATCTCGCGTGCCACAACGCGGCGGTCCACGCCTGGCAGGTCGAGTTCTTCCGCCATCCGCGTGATCCGCGCCCCGCCTCGGCGCCTCGCGACGGCAGCGCGAGCCGCTGACGCGCCCGCTTCCCGCCACGCTCGGGACTCGACCGGGCCCGCGGACGGGGCGCGTCACACCCCGAAGGGTTTTGGAAAGATCGCGAGCGCCCCGCTCTGCAGGCCGCTCCTCCGCTCCTTATGCTCGTAGGGTCGGCGAGGTCGGCCGAGCGAGATCGAGGGACCGAGATGCGAGAGCCGAGAGAAGTGACCCAGCCCTCGGGCTGGGTTTCGAAGATCGCCAGCCTGCAGGATCGCCAGGGCTACTCCGAGCAGCACTGGGAGGGGTCCTTCGAGGACTACCTCGCCATCGTGCGGCAGAACCCGAAGGTCACGCGGACCGCGTTCCAGCGCGTCTACGACATGATCCTGTCGCACGGGAAGACGGAGTACATCGACAACAAGAAGAAGCTCATCAGCTACAACTTCTTCACCGATCCGGACTTCGGCGGGAAGGACGCGATCTACGGGCTCGACATCCCGCTCATGAAGCTCGTCAACGTCTTCAAGAGCGCGGCGCAGGGCTACGGCACCGAGAAGCGCGTCATCCTCCTGCACGGCCCGGTGGGCTCGTCCAAGTCGACCATAGCGCGGCTCCTGAAGAAGGGGCTCGAGGCGTACTCGAAGACGGCGGAGGGCGCCGTCTACACGTTCGCGTGGGACATCGAGCGGACCAACCCCGAGGGCCAGAGGCGCCGCGAGGTGATGCCCTGCCCGATGCACGAGGAGCCGCTCCACCTCATCCCGCACGAGTGGCGCAGCAAGATCTTCGCGGACCTCTCCCCCGCCGACTCCGGCTACAGCATCCCCGAGACCGGCGACCTCTGCCCCGCGTGCCGGTACGTCTTCAAGGAGCTGATGACCGAGTACAAGGGCGACTGGGAGAAGGTCATCCAGCACGTGAAGGTCCGCCGGCTCGTCCTCTCCGAGAAGGATCGCATCGGCATCGGCACGTTCCAGCCCAAGGACGAGAAGAACCAGGACTCGACCGAGCTCACGGGCGACATCAACTACCGGAAGATCGCCGAGTACGGCTCGGACTCCGACCCGCGCGCGTTCAACTTCGACGGTGAGTTCAACATCGCGAACCGCGGCATCATCGAGTTCGTCGAGATCCTCAAGCTCGACGTCGCCTTCCTCTACGACCTCCTCGGCGCGACGCAGGAGCACAAGATCAAGCCGAAGAAGTTCCCGCAGACCGACATCGACGAGGTCATCATCGGGCACACCAACGAGCCCGAGTACAAGAAGCTCCAGTCGAACGAGTTCATGGAGGCGCTGCGGGACCGCACGGTCAAGATCGACATCCCGTACATCTCTCGCCTCGACGAGGAGGTGAAGATCTACGAGCGCGACTACAACAGCCACAAGATCCGCGGCAAGCACATCGCGCCGCACACGCTCGAGATGGCCGCGATGTGGGGCGTGCTGACCCGGCTCGAGGAGCCGAAGAAGCACAACCTCACCCTCCTCCAGAAGCTGAAGCTCTACAACGGGAAGTCCCTCCCCAACTTCACCGAGGACAACATCAAGGAGCTCCGGAAGGAGGCGAACCGCGAGGGCATGGAGGGCATCAGCCCGCGGTACGTGCAGGACAAGATCTCGAACGCGCTCGTCTCGGACAAGGGCGATGGCTGCGTGAACCCGTTCATGGTGATGAACGAGCTCGAGGCGGGCCTCCGGCAGCACTCGCTCATCTCCTCCGAGGACCAGCGGAAGCGCTTCCGCGAGCTCCTCACGGACGTGAAGCGCGAGTACGAGGACGTCGTGAAGAACGAGGTCCAGCGCGCGATCAGCGCCGACGAGGACGCGATCACGAAGCTCTGCGCGAACTACATCGACAACATCAAGGCGTACACCCAGCGGGAGAAGGTCCGGAACAAGTACACCGGCCAGTACGAGGAGCCCGACGAGCGCCTGATGCGGTCGATCGAGGAGAAGATCGACATCGCGGAGAGCCGGAAGGACGACTTCCGCCGCGAGATCATGAACTACATCGGCGCGCTGGCGATCGAGGGGAAGACCTTCAACTACCGGACGAACGAGCGGCTGCACAAGGCGCTCGAGCTGAAGCTCTTCGAGGACCAGAAGGACTCGATCAAGCTGAAGAACCTCGTCGCCTCGGTCGTCGATCGCGAGACGCAGGAGAAGATCGACGTCGTGAAGCAGCGGCTCATCAAGAACTACGGCTACTGCGAGGTCTGCTCGACCGACGTCCTCAACTTCGTCGCGTCCATCTTCGCGCGCGGCGACGCGAAGGACTGACGCGCGCGGTCTCGCGAGGACGGGCGTCCACGACATGTCCCTCAAGATCAAGCAGGATCACGCCCGCTTCCGCGACATCGTGCGCGGCCGGATCAAGCGCAACCTGAAGAAGTACATCCAGAAGGGAGAGATGGTCGGGAAGAAGGGGAAGGACTTCATCACGATCCCCGTCCCGACCATCGACATCCCGCACTTCCGGTTCGGCGAGCGATCCCAGGGCGGCGTGGGCCAGGGCCAGGGCGACCCCGGCGATCCGCTCTCGCCCGCCGACGGCCAGGCCGGGAGCGGCCAGGCCGGCCAGGGCGAGGGGCAGCACATCCTCGAGGTCGACGTCTCGCTCGAGGAACTCGCGGACATCCTCGGCGAGGAGCTGTCGCTCCCGCGCATCCAGCCGAAGGGCAAGGACCGCATCGTCGCGACGAAGCTCCGGTACACCGGGATCTCGCCGTCCGGCCCCGAGTCGCTCCGGCACTTCAAGCGCACCTACAAGCAGGCGCTGCGGCGCCAGATCGCGAGCGGCTCGTACAACCCGAAGCGCCCGGTCATCGTGCCGGTGCGCGAGGACCGCCGCTACCGCACCTGGAAGCACGTCCCGCTCCCCGAGACGAACGCGGTCGTCATCTACATGATGGATGTCTCGGGGTCGATGGGCGACGAGCAGAAGGAGATCGTCCGCATCGAGTCCTTCTGGATCGATACCTGGCTCCGGAAGCACTACAAGGGCCTCGAGACCCGCTACATCATCCACGACGCGGTGGCCCGCGAGGTGGACCGGGACACGTTCTTCCACACGCGCGAGTCCGGCGGGACGATGATCTCCTCGGCGTACAAGCTCGCCCTCGAGCTCATCGAGACCGAGTACGCGCCGTCCGCCTGGAACATCTACCCGTTCCACTTCTCGGACGGCGACAACTGGAGCGCCGACGACACGCGGCTCTGCATCGAGCTGCTCCAGAACCGGATCCTCCCCTCGGTGAACCTCTTCTGCTACGGGCAGGTCGAGAGCCCGTACGGCTCGGGGCAGTTCATCAAGGATCTGAAGGAGACCATCGGCGCGCGGGAGAACGTCGCGCTCTCGGAGATCGCCGACAAGGAGGCGATCTACTCCTCGATCAAGGCCTTCCTGAGCTCGGGCAAGTAGGCGCGCCGCCATGGACAAGCACACCCAGCTCCCCGCCCGCCTCTACGACATCCGCAAGCGCGTCGAGGCCTTCGCCCACGAGTACGGGCTCGACTTCTTCGACACCGTGTTCGAGGTCCTCGGCTTCGACGAGATCAACATGGTCGCCGCCTACGGCGGCTTCCCGAACCGCTACCCGCACTGGCGCTTCGGCATGGAGTACGAGCGGCTCGCCAAGGGGTACGAGTACGGCCTCTCGAAGATCTACGAGATGGTCATCAACAACGACCCCTCGTACGCGTACCTGCTCGAGTCGAACATGGACGTGGACCAGAAGCTCGTCATGGCCCACGTGTTCGGGCACGTCGACTTCTTCAAGAACAACTTCATGTTCCGGCACACCAACCGGAAGATGATGGACCAGATGGCGAACCACGCCACGCGCGTGCGGCGCTACCAGGACAAGCTCGGCGTCGAGATGGTCGAGGACTTCATCGACCGCGCCCTCTCCGTCGAGAACCTGATCGACTACCAGTCACCGTACGTGAAGCGCCGCCCCGACCACGGGGACGCCGAGGGCGAGGAGCAGCGCCAGGTCGCGAAGGGCTTCAAGACCGACCGCGAGTACATGCGGGAGTACATCAACCCGCCCGCCTTCATGGCGGCGCAGCAGAAGAAGCTCGACGAGGACGCCGCCCGGAAGAAGAAGTTCCCCGAGCGGCCGGAGCGGGACGTCCTCCTGTTCCTCCTCGAGAACGCCCCGCTCGAGCGCTGGGAGCACGACGTCCTCTCGATCGTCCGCGAGGAGGCGTACTACTTCGCGCCGCAGGGCCAGACCAAGATCATGAACGAGGGCTGGGCGACGTACTGGCACTCGAAGATCATGACGGAGAAGGCGCTCGACGCCTCCGAGATCATCGACTACGCCGACCACCACTCCGGCACGCTCGCGACGCACCCCGGCCAGCTCAACCCCTACAAGCTCGGCGTCGAGCTCTGGCGCGACATCGAGGATCGCTGGAACAAGGGGCGCTTCGGCAAGGAGTACGACGAGTGCGACTCCTTCGTGGAGCGCAAGCACTGGGACAAGAAGCTCGGGCTCGGCCGCGGGAAGATCTTCGAGGTCCGCAAGCACTACAACGACGTCACCTTCATCGACGAGTTCCTCACCCTCGAGTTCTGTCTGGAGCAGCGGCTCTTCACCTTCGGCTACAACGAGAAGCACCAGCGCTGGGAGATCATGGAGCGCGACTTCAAGAAGGTGAAGGAGAAGCTGCTCCACATGCTGACCAACTTCGGCCAGCCGGTGATCGCGGTCGAGGACGGCAACTTCGAGAACCGCGGCGAGCTCTACCTCGTGCACAAGCACGACGGCGTGGACCTCAAGCTCGACTACGCGCGGGACACCCTGCGCAACGTGCAGTCGCTGTGGCGCCGGCCGGTGAACCTCCACTCGAAGGTGGAGGGGCGGGGCACCCTGTTCCGGTTCGACGGCAAGGAGCACTCGGATCGGCGCGCGGAGCTGTAGCCTGTAGTCGGAGGTGGGCGCGCCTCCCGGGGAATTTCGGTTTCGCCGCGGGTCCTGCTAGATTCGCGCCCGAATGTCCGACCGCCGCCCCGACGACGTCCCCCGCCGCCGCGCACCCGTCATCATCGCCGGCCTGGGCTTCCTCGCCATCCTCGGCGTCGCGCTCGCAGGCGCCGCCGGCCGGCTCCGCGCCGGCTCGACGCCCGCCGAGACCGCGCCGGCGGTCGCGGCGGCCCCCCTCGTCGCCCCGACACCGGCGAGCGCGCCCGCGATGCGGCCCGCGCCGCCGCCGGAGAAGTTCAGCGCGATCACGGTCCGGCTCGGCCGCAACCAGACGGTGGCGCAGGCCCTCATGAAGCTCGAGCTGCCGGTCGCCGAGGTGAAGGCGGTGGTGGCGTCGCTCACCGGCCTGTTCCCGTTCCACCGCGCGCGCCCCGGCGATCAGCTCCGGATCGAGCGGCGTGACGGCGACCCGGCGCTGCACCGGCTCAGCTACAGGCAGGGCGCCGCGGACGAGTGGATCGTGGAGCGGCTGCCGGACGGGACGCTCCGCGGGACGAAGCGCCCCGTCGTCCTCACGACCGAGGTCGCGCGGGTGGCCGTCCAGATCCAGGGCTCGCTCTGGGCGTCGCTCGAGCGAACCGGCGAGGATCCCGAGCTGGCCGTGCTCGCCTCGGACGTGCTCGCCTGGGACGTCGACTTCTACCAGGACGTCCGCGCCGGCGACTCGATGCGGATGGTGGTCGAGAAGGTGTACGCGGACGGCAAGCTCCTCCGGTACGGGGAGGTCCTCGCCGCGGAGTACGCCGGCTCGACGACCGGCCGGAAGCGCCTCTTCCGCTGGACGGATCCCGAGGGGCAGACGAGCTACTACGACGACGAGGGCAACAGCGTCCGTCGCGGCTTCCTCAAGTCGCCGCTCAAGTTCGCGCACGTCACCTCGGGCTTCGGGAACCGGAACCACCCGCTCCTCGGGTACATGCGCGCGCACGAGGGCGTCGACTACGGCGCGCCCATCGGCACCCCGGTGTGGGCGGTGGGCGACGGCCGGGTGGAGCAGGCGGGCTGGAACGGCGGCTGCGGGAAGTCCGTGATCCTGAAGCACCGCAACGGGCTCGAGACGGTCTACTGCCACCTCTCGCAGGTCGCGGTGTCGGCCGGCAAGCCCGTCGCGCAGAAGCAGATCATCGGCTACACCGGCTCGACCGGCCTCTCGACCGGGCCGCACCTCCACTACGGCGTGAAGCAGGGCGGGCACTACGTGAACCCGCTGCAGCTCAAGATCCCGCGCGACGCGCCGGTCCCGGCGAAGTGGCTCCCGGACTTCCACGAGAAGGTCTCGCCGGTACGGGCGCAGCTGGAAGCCGAGGACGTCACCTAGGGGGCTGCGCCCCTCTCCCCGCCTGCGGCCCTGACGATTCATCACATCTCGGACCGCCGCGACCGTCGCCGCAGGGACGCTCGTCTGTGTTGGCGAGCGGGGAAGGGGCTCTAGAAGAAGGGGGACGGCCGGGGCGTGGCCGCGGGGCGAGACGTCGCCGCGTGGATCGGCCACCAAGAAGCCTGCGTCGCGACGACGGCGATGGGGCCTGGCCAGCCGGAGGCTTCGGGAGGGCGCTCCGGCGCGCCTGACGGTCACGTCGGCCCGGTCAGGGCCGCGGCGGGAACTTCGGAGCGCGCACCCGCCGAGCCGGCGTCGCGGCGCCCCGTCGCCGCGGTGGCCTTGCGGGCCGGCGCGTACCTGTCCATCCATGCATCGCCGAAGATTTTCCGTGCGGCGAGCAAGTTGTGCCGAGCGCAGAGGAGGCGAACGTTCTCGATCGTCGGCTTCCCGCCGAGCGCCTTCGGCTGGATGTGGTCGTACTGGAGACGTTGGCGCGAGCCGCAGACGCCGCCGTTCTCGAGAGCCCACTGGCAGCAGCCGCCGTCCCGCACCCACACCGCCCGCTTCACCTCCGCCGGGATGTGGTCCGGTCTCGACGGCCGCTTCTCGCGCCGCGGCTTCTCGACCAGGCCCTTCCGCTTCTTGGCCCGGTCGAGGAGGAGGTCGAGCGCGGCCTCGAGTATCACCTCGGTGCTCGCCCCCGGGTGCGAGTGGGAGAGCGCGTCCCTGGCGTCGGCAACCTTCGCCTCGAACCGCTTCGTGACGGTGAGGTGCATCCGACGGAGGTCGGCGGTGAGCGGCTCGAAGGTCGGCGGCGTCGTCCGGGAAATCGGGGCATTCACGGTCCGTGTGGCCACTTTGGCATCGACGAGTTCTGCCGGCGAACCGGGCGCAATGACACAGGCGGTCGCCGGCGCGCCGAGCTCGAGCACTGCGGCGGGTTCCGGGTCGCGGACTGGTGGCGCCGCGGCCGCGACGCGAACAGTCGTCACGACCTCCCGACGCGGAGGCCGCTCCACCGGCTTCAGCTCAGCGACGACCGCCCGCGCCTCCTGCTTCGAGAGGTGGAGGAACCGGGGGATCACCTGGTCCCGGTTCTCCGGCGTGAGCACCTGGGCGAGCTCGCCGACGGTGGAGAGGCACAGCTTGCCGTCCTCGAGCGGCTCGACCAGCTCGGGGAAGCGCTGGATGAGCTCGGCGGCGGTCTTCCGGTAGAAGGCCGCGCTCTTCGACAGCCCGAGCTCCCGGTTCAGGTAGGTGAAGAGGCTCGGGTAGCCGAGCTCGACCCACAGCCGCTTCTCGTCGAAGCCGGCCAGGGCGACGAGGAAGGCCGCCATCGCGTGGTGCTCGCGGCGGAGGAGCTCGGAGAGGCGGTTCGAGGAGTCGCGGGCGTTCATGCGGGCATCGTCTCACGCGAATTCTCACCCTCCGCAAACGCACGGATTCGAGCACTGGCGCGAGAATTGGCGAGCCGCCTCGCGCCGCGGTTCGGACGCCGCTCGCGACGCGCAACGCGCGCGGGGCGCTGCGGGAGAGGCGTCCTCGCGTGGGCGCGACGCGCGATCCGCGAAAGCGCCGGAGACGTGTCAACCGCCCGACGCGATCGGTTGGGTTCCCCCGAACGCGCCCGCATCCGCGTCTCGCGCCAGGAGCTCGCCGTCATCGCGACGCAGGCTTCTTGGTAGCCGATCCACGCGGTCGACGTTTCCCCACCGCGGACCCGCCTCGGCCGTCCACCTTCTTCTCAGCCCGATCCCCGCCTCGACGACCGACCACCCGACGCCCGCGCGGTCACGGACGCCGACGCGCCCGGCTCGCGTGAGATCTGATGAATCATGAGGCCTGCGGCGGGGTCCGACCGCCCTGCGTTCCGCCGCTCAGCCGCGGCCCTTCAGCACCTGCGCGAGCGCCGCGCGGAGCGCGTCGAGGCGCAGCGGCTTCGAGAGGCACGGCGCCGCGCCGCCCTGGATGGCGCGGCGCGCCTCGTCGGTGAACGCGCCCGCCGTCATGAAGATCACGCGTCCGGCCAGCGCCGGGTCGAGGCGCACCGCCTCGCGCTGGAGATCGAGGCCCGTGAGGTCGGGCATGACGAGGTCCGAGAGCAGGACGTCGAACCGCTCGCCCTGCTCGAGCAGCCGGAGCGCCATCCGCGCCGACGCGACGGTCGTCACGTCGTGCTCGCCCGCGAGCGCCCGCGCGAGGTAGGTCCCCACGAGCCGCTCGTCGTCCACGACGAGGACGCGGCTCCGCGGCACCTGCACCGGTCCGGCGGGCGCCGCCGAAGCCGGGACGACGGCCCCGCGCGCGACGGGGAGCAGCACGCGGAAGGTGCTGCCGGCGCCGGCGTGGCTCCTCACCTCGATGGATCCGCCGAGCCCCTCGAGGATGCTCCGGCAGATGCTGAGCCCGAGCCCCGTGCCGACGGTGGCCGGCTTCGTCGTGAAGAACGGCTCGAAGATGCGGGAGAGGACGTTCGCGGGGATGCCCGCGCCGGTGTCGCTCACCTCGACGGCGACCCGGTCGCCCGGGAGGACCCGCGCCGAGAGCCGGATCACGTTCGACGTGACCGAGCCCTCCCGGATGGACTGCGCCGCGTTCACGAGCAGGTTCACGAACACCTGCCCGAGGCGGGCCGGGTTCCCGGCCACCGGCGGCAGCGGCGGCACGTCGCGCTCGAGCCGCGCGCGGTGGCGGATCTCGTTCCAGGCCATGCCCACGCAGGACCGGAGCACCGCCTCGAGATCCGCGGGGCCCTGCTCGTCGGCGCCGGGGCTCCGGGCGAACATCCGGAGATCCTCGAGGATGAGCCGCAGCCGCTCGGCGCCCTCGAGCCCCTCGCGCAGCGCGTCGCCGAGCTCCGGCGCCGTGCCGGGAGGGAGCTGCTCCGGGATCGCGCGCGCGAGGAACTCGAGGTTCCCGGTGACGTACGCGAGCGGCGTGTTCAGCTCGTGCGCCACCCCCGCCGCGAGCGTGCCCACGGAGATGAGCCGGTCGGCGAGCGCGAGGCGCGTCTGCACCTCGCGCCGCTCCGTGACGTCGCGGAGCACGGCGAGGGACAGGCCCGGGAGGATCCTCGGGACGAGATCCCACTCGACGACGCGCGTCCCGCTCGGCGTCGTGACCGGGACCTCGCGCTGGTGCCGCGGGCCGTTCCGGGCGGCGAGGTCGACGTCGGTGCGGACCACCTCCGCCGGCCGGCGGCCGCGGAGCGCCTCGAACGAGGCGCCGAGGATCCGCTCCGCCGCCGGGTTCACGTCCACGCAGCGACCCTCCTCGTCGACGATCGCCATGCCGTCGCGGGCGTGGTCGAACACCGCGCGCGCGAGGCGCTCGCGGCCGCGCAGCGCCTCCTGGGCGGCGCGGGCGTCGATGGACGTCGCGACGACGTTCGCCACCGTCTCGAGGAAGTGCAGCTCCTCCGGCGAGAAAGGCCGCGGCGTCCGCCCGGCGACGACGAGGACGCCGTGGGCGCGATCCTTCCCGCGCACCGGCACCGCCGCCGCGCAGGCCGCGCCGGCGGCGGCGAGGAGCGGGTCCGCGAGCCGGCCGTCGCGCGCGACGTCGAACGCGTGCTCCGGAGCGCCGCCCGCGCGCGCGAGGCCGGCGATCGTCATGACGACCGGGACCCGCTGTCCGCGCCAGCCCGGCGGAAGCCCCGCCTCGGCGCGGACCTCGAGCCCCCCCTCCCCCGGCTCGAGGTACGCGCCCGCGTGCAGCTCGAGGGCCGCCGGCGCCAGCGACGCGGCGGCCGCCACGAGGTCCGAGATCTGCGGCAGCCCCAGCGCGAGCTGCGAGAGCCGCGCGATCGCCGCGGCGCGCCGGAGCTCCGCGTCGAGGCGCTGCTCGCCGCCCGCGCGGCGCCCGGGGTCGCGCCGGGCCTCCGCGTCGCGCCAGCGCGCGATGATGAACCGCGGCGCCTCGCGCGGCCAGGCCCGGGCGCTGAACTCGACCCACTTCTCGCGGCCGTCGGCGCAGCGGATCCGGATCTCGATGGGGATGCCGTCGTCGAGCGGCGCGGAGCGCGCGCTCGCGAGCGCCGCGAGGTCCTCCTCCTTCACGAAGGACCAGGCGTTCTTCCCGACGACGTCCGCCGGCCGGTACCCCGCGAGCCGCTCGACGGCGTCGTTGATGGAGAGGATGTCGGCGGCCGGCGAGAGCACGCCGATGGTGTCGTCGCACATCGACGCGACTGCCGCGTGGAGTCCGTCGGCCAGCTCCGGGACGTGGCGCTGCAGATCCGGCGGCGCGCCTTCGCCCGCGCGCAGGCCCCCGGCGAGCTCTAGCTCCGAGATGCGGCGATACAGCGTCGCGAGCTCTCGGAGCAGCTCGGGAGTGGTCGTGAGGGCCATGTACGCTCCGGTGCGTGGACCCGGAATCCTACCGGGCCCCGACCACCGGTGTATGCCCCACGAAAGCAGGAGCGCGAGAGGTACGACCCCCGCCGACCCGGACGGTCCGTCCGGGATCGGCGATAGGCCGTGCGTCCGGGGCAGCGCTAGCGGCGGCGCCGGCGCGCCCGCTCGGCGGCGAGCTTCTTCCCGTTCCAGTCCTTGCCGTCGAGCGCGGCGACCAGGCCCTCGACCGCATCCGGCTTCACTTCCACGAAGCTGTGGGTGCGCCGGACCTCGACGCCCTCGAGCTCGACGCCGGGCGCGAGCGACCCGACCGCCTCGCGCACCTTCCCGGCGTCCACGCCGTCGGCCTCGCCGAGGGTCACGAACACCCGCCCGCGGCCCGGGCGCTCGGACGCCGCCTCCGCGGCGACCTCCACCGCGGCGCCGTTGCCGGCGGCCCCGGCCTCCGCGGCGGCGACCTCGACCGTCGGCGTCCGCTCGCCCCGAGGCTCCTCGGGACGACGCTCGTCGCGCCCCCGCCGGCGGCGGCCCTCTCCGTCGCGCCCGCGCTCCCCGCTCCGGGCACGCTCGCCGTCGCGCGCCTCGCCCTCGCGGGCCTCGCGCGGCGCCTCGCGATCGCGGCTCCGCCCCTCGCGCCCCTCGTCACGACCGCGGCCGCGCCGGCCGCGGCCTTGCTCCGGCTTCGCCTCGCGTTGCTCGATCTTCTCGCGGCGCTCGTGCTCCTCGCGCTTGTGCTCGGCCTTCTGCAGGTCCGTCATCTTCTCGATGCGGTGGTGCGTGAAGAAGTACTTGAGCGCGAAGGCGACGAGGTACTCGCCGTCCGGGCGGTTCCTCAGCTCCTGCGAGAGCGGGATGAACGCCTCGAAGATCGACGCGCTCATCGCCTCCTTCAGCTCGCCGACGTGGCGCTCGGTCCAGACCTTCCGCGCCTCCTCCGGCGTCGGGAGCGCCTTCTGCTCGAACGAGATCCCGAACTTCTTCTGGAGCGCGGTGAGCGTGTGGATCTCGGCGCCCGAGACGAGCGAGAGGCTCGTGCCCTTCTTGCCGATGCGGCCGGTGCGACCGACGCGGTGCAGGAACACCGCCGGGTCCTCGGGCAGGGAGTAGTTGATGACGTGGGACAGGTCGGAGATGTCGATGCCGCGCGCGGCGATGTCGGTCGCCACCATGAAGCGGACCTCGCCCCGCTTCACCTTCGCCATCACCCGCTCGCGCTCCTTCTGCGGCAGGTCCCCGTTCAGGAGCTCCGCGTCGAAGCCGTTCCGGTTCAGCACCGCGGTGACGAGCGAGGTGTCGCTCCGGGTGTTGCAGAACACGATCGCGGTCTCCGGCTCCTCGATCTCCAGCATGTAGAGGAGGTTCCGGGGCTTTGGGTACGCGTCGACCGTCGGGTACATCACGTTGTGGATGTTCTCGACGGTGTACTCGTCGCCGGAGAGCAGGATCGTCTCCGGATCGGTGAGGTATTTGTGGATGATCTGCTCGATGTCCGCGGGCACCGTCGCGGAGAAGAGCAGCTGCTGGCAGTCGTCGGGCAGGTGATCGAGGATGCGCGTCACCTCCTCGAAGAAGCCCATGTTCAGCATCTCGTCCGCCTCGTCGAGGCAGCAGGCCATCGCCGCGTCGAGGTTCAGCGTCCGCCGGCGGATGTGGTCGTAGATCCGGCCCGGCGTGCCGACGACGATCTCCGCGCCGGCCTCGAGCTTCGCGAGCTGCTCGCCCATCGACGCGCCGCCGTAGATCGCCACGACCGAGAGGTCGCGGTGCTTCGCGAGGGCGGCGAACTCCTCCGCCACCTGCAGCGCCAGCTCGCGCGTCGGGCACATCACCAGCGCCGAGGGCTTCCGCCGGCCCTCGGGGATGCGCTCGAGCAGCGGGATCGCGAAGGCGGCCGTCTTCCCGGTGCCCGTCTTCGACCGGACGATGACGTCCTTGCCGTCCCGGAGCGGCCGGTACGTGGCGGCCTGCACCGGCGTGGGCTTCTGGTACCCGCGCTCCGCGATCGCGCGGCGCACCCCTTCC
Organism: Anaeromyxobacter oryzae; assembly: GCF_023169945.1. GTDB lineage: Bacteria > Myxococcota > Myxococcia > Myxococcales > Anaeromyxobacteraceae > Anaeromyxobacter > Anaeromyxobacter oryzae. The sequence continues at coordinate 5,880,645 of NZ_AP025591.1, read as the reverse complement.
GAAAGCCCGAGGTCGTCGAAGGAGGTCTCTGCGACGTAATCCGAGGGCGCCACCACGGGCGCCCCACCCATCTCGTTCTCCATGTGCTCCACTCTTGGTTCGAGCGGCGCATGGCGGCTTCGTCCTGGGACCGCGTGGGCTCCCGACCTTCCGGTCGGGGGGCCGCGCCGTTCCCCGAAACGCGCCATGCGCCGGCGTCTAGGCCGTTTCGCGCCTTGCGCGAGAGGCCGGACATCTATATCACAACGATTTGTCGCGGCCGCCACTTCCGCGCCCGCCGCGGACAGCGCGCCGCGCGCCTCGCGCGACGCCCCACGACCCCGATGCCGGACGATCCCCGCGACCGAGACGACACCGCCCCCCGGTCCAGGCCCGCCCTGCCCGCGCGCGGCTCGGACGCCGACGCGCCCGGCGCGGGCGGGCTCGTCCGCTACGACCCGCTCCGCGCGTACATGGCGGAGGTCGCCCGCCACCCCGTGCTCTCCCGGGAGGAGGAGCACGACCTCGCGGTCCGCTACCGCGAGAGCGGCGACGTCGACGCCGCCTACAAGCTCGTCGCCTCGAACCTTCGCCTCGTGGTGAAGATCGCGCACGAGTACCGCCGCACCGCGTTCCAGCTCCTGGACCTCGTCCAGGAGGGGAACATGGGGCTCATGCAGGCCGTGAAGAAGTACGACCCGTGGAAGGGCGTGAAGCTCTCCTCGTACGCGGCCTGGTGGATCCGCGCCTACATCATCCGGTTCCTCATGGAGAACTGGCGGATGGTGAAGCTCGGCACCACGCAGGCGCAGCGGAAGCTGTTCTTCAACCTCGCGAAGGAGCGCGAGAAGCTGCTCGCCCGGGGCATCGAGCCGACGCCGCGGCTCCTCGCGAAGAACCTCCAGGTCGAGGAGAAGGACGTCGAGGAGATGAGCGCGCGGATGGCGAGCGAGGACCTCTCGCTCGACGCGCCGCTCGGCGACGACGACGAGTCGCGGCAGACGCGGCTCGATCGCGTGGCGTCCGACGGCGCGCCCGCCGCCGACGCCGCGATCGCCGACGAGGAGCTGCGGCGCGTCTTCCGGGAGAAGCTGCAGAAGTTCGCGGGGACGATCACCGACGAGAAGGAGCGGTACATCTTCGAGCACCGGCTCCTCCCGCCGGACGGGACGCCGCCGCTCACGCTCCAGGAGATCGGGGACCGCTTCAAGCTCACCCGCGAGCGCGCCCGCCAGATCGAGGCGAAGCTCACCGGGCGCCTCCGCGAGTACCTCCGCGACGAGATCCCGGACTTCGAGCTCCTCGGACCGCCGGAGTCCTAGTCCGCGTCCGCGAGCCGCTCCGCCGGCGGCCGCGCCCTCGGGCCCGGTCCCGCCGGCCCGCGCGCGAGCTGGTACGCGGACCCTGCCACCGCGAGGACGAGGGCGACGCCCGCGAGCGCCGCCGGGTGCCTCGCGAGCTCCTCCGCGGGTGCGCGCGAGCCCGCCAGCGTCACCGCGCCGAGCACGGCCGCGAGGCCGCCGCCCAGCGTCGCGAGCGCCACCGCCACGGATCGCGCCGCGACGACCCCGAGGGCGGCGCCGACCAGGGCGCCCACGCCGGCGCCGGCGTGGGCGCTCCCGGCGACCGGGACGTGCACGCCCGCGAGGCCGCCGCAGAGCGCGCAGGCGAGCGCCGGGAACGCGGCGGGCCAGAGCCCGCTCGCCGCGCCGCCGAGGAGGGCGCCGACCGCGGCCGCCACCGTGGGCGACGCGTCGCCACCCCCGGCGAGCAGCGCCCGCACGGCGAGGCCCGCGAGCGCGCCGACCGCCGCTCCGCCGACGACCGCAGTGGGACGGCGGAGCCGATCGGCCGCCCCGAGCGCCGCGACGCCCGCGACGAGGAGCGCCGCCCCCGCGAGCGTCCCGAGGCCGCGCGCCTCGGCGGCGAGGCGCGTCACGACGGCCAGGGCCTGCGCGACGAGCGGCTCCATCACCGGCCGCCCAGCAAGGCCCAGAGCGTCACCGCGGCGGCGAGCGCCGCGGCGCCGGCCCCGACCACGACGGCTGCGGGCTCGGGCCGGAGCGACCGGAGCACCGCCTCTGCCTCCGCCCGCTCCTCCCGCGAGGCCCCCGCGTCCGCGAGGCGGCGGCGGCCCTCGGCGCGCGCGCCCCCGTGATCCCCGCTCTCCAGGAGCGCCCCGAGGGCATCCACCCGCCGGGCCCGCGACCCGTCGTCCGTCCGCGCCATGGCGGCGGACTGTAGCACGCGTCCAGCCGGCCGAACCCGGCCGGGTGGATCTCGCGGGCGCCGTTCGCCGATCCGTCCTAGACTGTGGGAACGCGCCAGAGGAATGCGCGTACCGCCGGGCGGTTCCCCCGAAGCCGATGATCCGTCGCCCCCGCCTCATCTCGCGCCGCGCCCTCCTCCGGGGCGCCGCGGCCGCGGCGCTCGCCGCGGCCCTGCCCCGCCGCGGCTCCGCGCTCCCCGCCCCCTCGCTCCTCGCCATCGGCCACGTCCAGCACGGCGGGAACTGGAACCCGCGCCCCTCCGCGATCCGTCGCCTCGGATGGGAGCTCGGCCGGCGCACCTCGATCGAGCCCGCGCCGGACTCGGTTCCGGTCCGGCTCGACCGCCCCGGCCTCCACCGGTGGCCGATGCTCTACCTCGCGGGCGCGGGCCCGTTCCCGGCGTTCTCCGAGCCCGAGCGCGCGGCGCTGCGGCGGCACCTCCAGTACGGCGGGTTCCTGCTCGTGGACGCAGCGGACGGCTCGGACGGCGACGGCTTCGACGCCTCCGCGCGGCGCGAGCTCGCGGCGGTGCTCCCGACGGCGCCGCTGCAGCCGGTGCCGCGCGAGCACGTGCTGAACAAGACGTTCTACCTCCTCGATCGCCAGGGCGGCCGCGTCCTCGTGAAGCCGTGGGTGGAGGCGCAGGCGCTCGACGGCCGGCTCGCGGTCGTCTACACGCAGAACGACCTCGGCGGCGCGTGGGCGCGCAGCGAGCTCGGCGAGTGGGAGTACCCCTGCACGCCCGGCGGCGAGGCGCAGCGGGAGACCGCGTTCCGCGTCGGCGTGAACCTCGCGATGTACGCGCTCTGCACCGACTACAAGGACGACGCGGTGCACCTGCCGTTCATCATGCGGCGGCGGAGCTAGCAGCCCTTGGATCCCGCGTACAACGCGTGGCGGCTCACCGCCCTCTCCCCGCTGCCGCCGTGGGCGCTCGCGCTCCTCGGCCTCGCGGCGCTCGCGGCGGTCGCGCTCGCCTGGCGCGGCCTCCACGGCGAGGCGCGGCCGCGGCGCCGCCTGGTGCTCGTCGCGCTCCGCGCCGCGTCCGCGGCGCTCGCCCTCTTCCTCCTCGTCGAGCCGGCGCTGGAGCTGCTGCAGACGGCGCGGGTCCGGAACCGCTTCGCGGTGCTCGTCGACGCGTCCCGGTCGATGGCGTTCCCGGTGGAGCCCGGCGGCCCGCCGCGCGCCTCCGCCGCGGGCGCCTTCCTCGCCGATCACCGCGCGGAGCTCGCGCGGCTGCAGGACCGGGTGGACGTCGAGTGGTACGCGTTCGGCGGCGACGTCGCCCCCGTCGACCCCGCCGCCGCCGCGCGGGGGCTTCCCCCCACGGGCGGCAAGACGGACCTGCTCGGCGCCCTGGACGCGGCCGCCGCGGGCGGCGGCGGCGCTTCCCGGAAGCTCGCGGGCGCGCTGATCCTCTCCGACGGCGCCGACAACGCGGCGCTCGCCGGCGGCCTCGACGGCGCGTCGCGCGCGAAGCTCCGGGCGCTCGGGTTCCCGGTCAACACGGTCGCGGTCGGCCGCGGCGCGCCGCGCGACCTCGCCATCGAGCGGCTCGCGGTCGACGACTTTGCGTTCGTCCGGAACACCGTCACGGTGGAGGCGACGCTCCGCGCCCGCGGCTTCTCCGACGAGGACGTGGAGCTCGTCCTGCGCCGCGAGGGCAGCGTGGTCGCGCAGGCGCACGTGAAGCTCCAGCGCGGCAAGGACCGGTACACCGTCCCGCTCACCTTCGCGCCGGACCAGACCGGCACGTTCGTGTTCACGGTGGCGGCGCCCGTCTTCCCGGGCGAGGCCGTCGTGGAGAACAACCAGCGGTCCTTCGTGCTGCGCGTCATCCGCGACCGCGTCCGCGTCCTCCTGGTCGCCGGGCGCCCGAGCTGGGACGTCCGGTTCCTGCGCGGGCTGCTGAAGCAGGATCCGAACGTCGATCTGGTGAGCTTCTTCATCCTGCGCTCGAACGCGGATCAGCCGGGCCCGCAGGAGGAGCTGTCGCTCATCCCGTTCCCGGTCTCGGAGATCTTCGGCGAGCAGCTCAAGACGTTCGACGCGGTGCTGTTCGTGAACTTCGCGTACGGGCCGTACCGCGGCCTCGAGATCGACCGCTTCCTGCCGAACGTCCGCGAGTACGTCCTGAACGGCGGCGCCCTCGCGATGATCGGCGGCGAGCAGAGCTTCGGGGACGGCCACTACGGCGAGACGCCGCTCGCGGACGTGCTCCCGGTCGCGCCGCTCGACGGGACCACCGAGGCGGAGACGGAGGTCCATCCCCGGCTCACCGCCGAGGGGAAGCGCCACCCGGTGACCGCCCTCGCGCCCGGCGAGGGCCAGAACGACGCGGTGTGGGCGGCGCTCCCGCCCGTCACCGCCGTGAACCTCACGCGGGCGCTCGCGCCGGGCGCCGGCGCGACGGTGCTCCTCGACGCGCCCGGGGTCGAGGTGGAGGGCCGGCCCGCGCCGCTCGTCGCCGTCCGCGAGGTGGCTCACGGCCGGACCCTCGCCGTGACGACGGACGCCACGTGGCGCTGGGGGTTCGTCGCGGCGGAGTCCGGCCAGGGCAACCGCGCGTACCTCCGCTTCTGGAATGGCGCGCTGCGCTGGCTCGTGCGCGACCCGGCGCTCGCGCCGCTCCAGGTGGAGCCGGACGCGCCGGCGGCGGAGCCCGGCGCTCCCGTCGGGCTGACCGTCTCCGCGCGCAATCCGGACTGGGGCCCCGCCGAGGGCAAGAAGGTCTCGGCCGAGCTGGTCTCGGACGACGGCCGGTCGGTGGCCCGCGGCGAGGCCGTCGCGGGCGCCGACGGGACGGCGCGGATCGAGCTCGTCCCGCCGGGGCCGGGCGCCTACAAGGTCGTCGCGCACGGCGACGGAGGGGCGGAGACGGCGACCGCGGCGGTGGCGGTCCGCGGCGCCGGACCGGAGGACGCGGACGTCGCGCCCCGCCCCGAGCTCATGTCCGCCATCGCCGAGGCGACGGGCGGCCGCGCCTCGGCGCTCCCGGGCGGCGATCTCCCCGACCTCGCGCTGCAGGAGGCGGACGTCGTCGAGATCGGCCGCCGGAAGGCGGTGCCGATCTGGGATCGCTGGTGGACGCTCGCCGCCCTGGCGGGGGCGCTCGCAGCCGAGTGGGTCCTGCGCCGGCGCTGGGGGTACTGGTAGGCCGGCCCCTCACCTCGCAAAGCTTTCTCGCGGGGGGCTCCGGGACGCAGGCCTTTCGTGCCTGGATCGCGAGCACGCTCCTCGGCATGCGCCGCATCGGCGGTCGAACTGGTCGATCTGCACGGGAGGCGCTCGGCCGAGCGTACGGCACGCGGGGTGCACTCTCGGGAAGCGTCGCCGCTTCACGGGCGTCGCGGTACACGGACCGCGACGCTGCCTCACCGCCGGCCCGCCGACCCTCGGCGTGGCCGGCGCGTTTTTTTTCGCAGGTCGGGGCGGATTCCCTTGCTCGTCGCCCGCCGATCGCGGAATACCGCCCGGTGGGAAAGGCGCGTCGCCGTCCCCAAACTGTCAGGCCTGCGGAGGGCCTCATGAAGATCGCGAAGGGCAACGTCGTCGGCATCGACTACTCGCTCCACCTCGGGGACGGCCAGGTGGTCGACGCGTCGGAGCCGGGAGATCCGCTCACCTACCTGCACGGCGAGGGGCAGATCGTGCCCGGGCTCGAGTCCGCGCTGGAGGGGCTCGACGTCGGCGAGAAGAAGCAGGTCGTCGTCCAGCCGGCAGAGGGCTACGGCGAGCACGATCCCCGGGGCGTGCAGCAGGTCCCGCGCGGCGCGTTCCCGCCCGGGTTCGACCCGCAGGTCGGGATGGAGCTCACGGCGGAGGGTCCCAACGGCGATCCCGTGCCGTTCTCCATCCGCGACGTGAAGCCCGACTCGGTGACCATCGACCTGAACCACCCGCTCGCCGGGAAGACGCTCCACTTCGACATCACCGTCCGCGAGGTCCGGGTGGCGACGGACGAGGAGAAGGAGCACGGGCACGCCCATGGCCCGCACGGGCATGGGCACGAGCACGGCTAGCGTCGGGCGTGCCGCCCCGCCCCGCGGGCAGCGCCCGCGGGGTGCCCAGACTGCCGACTCCCCGTAGCGCCTCCGCGGCGCCTCCTCATGGGGTCGGCGTCACGTCGTAGGTCCAGGTCTCGCCGGGGTGGAGCGTGAAGCGCTCCCCCACCTTCGCCTCCCCGCGCCGCGCCTCGACGCGGTGGACGCCTTCCCAGAGCTCCACGCGTACGTTCCCGCTGCCCGCGCGGCGGCCGTCCACGATCACCTCCGTGTCCGGCGGCGCGGTCACCGACAGCACGCCGCGCCCGAGGGCGAAGCGTACCGGCGTCGCCGGGCCTCGAGCGGTGACGCGGCGCTTCGTATCGACCCCCTGGGCTGCGTCGCGGAGGCGGACCTCGTGGTCACCGGCGGCGACCGGCACCGTGATCGGCGGGCGGCCGACGCGCTTGCCGTCCACGAAGACGTCGACCGCCGGCTCCGCCGAGATCGCGAGCGAGGGCGGGTCGGCGCGGCGTGGCGGAGCGGGCGAAGGCGCCGCGGGCTGTCTGGCGGGGGCCGCAGGCGAAGGCTGCGCCGGAGCCGCAGGCTGTGGCGCCGGCGCCGGCGCCGGCGGCCGGTCGGGCGCGGCGGCGCGCTCGGCCGGAGCGGCCTCGAGCCCAACCGGCGCGGATGCGTCGGGCGGCTGCGGCGCGCGCCCGAGGGTGGCGAGCGCCGGCAGGTGCCGGGAGAGGACGACCCCGGCGCCGAACCCGAGCGCCGCGGCGAGCAGGCCGACCAGCAGCGGCAGGCGCGAGCGCGGAGCGGCCGCGGCGGGGACGGGGAACGTGATCGCGGCGTCAGCCCCGCTCCCCATCGGAGCCGCCTTCGTGCCCGTACCCGTGCCCGGGAACGTGCCCGGCCTCTCCGTGCCCGTGCCCGTGCCCGTGCCCGTGACCCGCGTCCCGTGGCCCGTGGCCGCTGGCCCGCTTCCCGTGCCCGCCACGAGGGCGGTCGGGTTCAGGCTCGGGTTCGTCGCGGTCGGATTCGGCCGGGGGATCGGCGTGGCCTTCGGGCCAGGGTCCGCGGACCCGGGGCCAGGTGACGCGGGCACGGGAGTCGGGCTCGCGTTCGGGTCCGGGGAGGACGTGGTCGCCACCGCCCACGGCGGAGCGGTCTCCTCCTCCACGATCAGCTCGTCCGCATCCGACGCGCGCGCCGCCTCGTCCCCTGCGGTCAGCTCCGCCCTCGCCTCGGCCAGCCGGCGCGCGAGCGCCATCCGGCCGGCGCCGTCGGACGGGAGGATCGCCTCGAGGTACGCGGCGACGTGCTCGTGCGGCGCGAGCGGCAGCGCACCGCCGATCGCCTCCCCGAACGCGGCCGCGCTCTTCGCGCCCGCGTCGACGGGCACCGCGCCGAGCGCCGCGTCCACCACCGCGGCGAGCGCGCCCGGGACGCCGGGGCCGTCGAGCGGGCGCGGCGGCTCGGCGGACGGCTCGCCGGAGAGGCACAGGTGGAGGATCGCGGCGAGCGCGCGGACGTCCGCGGCTGGCCCGCCGGCGCCCGCGCCGGCCGCCGCCCCGGACACGCGGGTCACGCCGTCGGAACCGATCGAGAGCCACGCCGGCGAGAGCGCGCCGTGGGTGAGCGGGTGGCCGTCCCCCGCGTCCACCGCGTGCAGGGCGGCGACGCCGGCGGCCGCGTCGGCGACGACGCGGGCCGCGACGTCCGGCGGGAGCCGCCCGCCCGCCTCGAGCAGCGCCTCGAGGGTGACGCCGTCGGGAGCCTCCGACGCGAGCGCGAGGGCGTCGCCGACCGTCTCGAGGCCGAGCGACGGAACGAGGTTCGGGTGGCGCACGCGCGCCGCCGCCTCCGCGTCGCGTGCGAGCGCGGCGAGCCGGGCGGGATCGTCCGCGAGCTCGGCGGGCGCGAGCGCCAGGATCACGGGGTGCGGCGCGCCGCCGGCGCGGTCGAGGTGGAGCGCGCGGCGCCACGCGCCCGCGGGCGGCAGGTGTGCGACGAGGTGGTGGCGTCCGGTCGGGGGCACGGCGGCATCGTAACATCGCCGGCGACGTCCCTTCACGCGCGGCGGAAGGATCGCGCGTCCTCGAGATCGCGCGGGTGGCGGGCCCGCACCCTCCCGGCTACCATGCGCGCGTGCCGCGCTACCGGGCCGTCGTCACCGACCTCGACAACACCCTGTACCCGTGGGTGGACTTCATCGTCCCGGCGCTCGAGGCGATGGTCGACTCGCTCGTCGCCACGACCGCCCTCCCGCGGGTGCGGATCGTCCAGTCGCTGAAGGCGGTCTACTCCAAGTACGAGTCGAACGAGTACCCGTTCGCGATCCAGGAGTCGGAGATCTTCCGGCCCTACGAGGCGGACTTCGACTCCTTCAACGCCCTCGTCCTCGAGCCGGCGCGCCACGCGTTCGCCACCGCGCGCGACCGGTACCTCCAGCCCTACCCGCTCGTGCGCGAGACCCTCGACCGCATCCGCGGGCGCGGCCTCCGCGTGGTCGGCCTCACCGACGCGCCGCGGAACGCCGCGGAGCTGCGCCTCAAGCACCTGAAGCTCGACGGCCACTTCGACGCCCTGTACACGCTTCCCCGCTTCCCGCTGCCCGAGAACGTCGCGGCCGAGATCCGGCGGAAGGAGGAGGCCGGGCACTACCGGTCTCGCACGCCGGTGTTCGAGCTCCCGCGCGAGGCGGAGAAGCCCGACGCCTCGGGGCTCCGGAAGATCCTCGCCGACCTCGGCCTCGACGGGCGCGAGGTGCTTTACGTGGGCGACAACGTGAAGAAGGACATGCCGGTGGCGGAGGCGTGCGGCGCGCTCGGGGTCTGGGCCGAGTACGGCACGTACGTCTCGAAGGAGTACCGCGACCGGCTCGCGGTGATCTCGGCGAAGAAGGTCACCCAGCGGCACGTCGCCGACGAGTCCCAGGCGCGCTGGCCGCTCGCGATCTCCAGCTTCGCGCAGGTCCTCGACATCCTCGACGGAGCGACCTGGTCCGCGCCGCGGGCCGCCGCGCGCCGCGGGAAGGGAGCCCGATGAAGATCGTGGCCCGTTACGACGACCTCGCCGGCCGCCGCGCCCTCGTCACCGGCGGCTCCTCGGGGATCGGCCTCGGGGTCGCCGAGGCCCTGCTGGACCAGGGCGCGAAGGTCGCGATCCACTACCGGTCGAACCGGGCCGCCGCCGAGGCGCTCGCGGCGCGCCACCCCGGGCGCGCGTTCCCGGTCGGCGCCGACCTCGGGACGGAGCAGGGCTGCGTCCGGTGCGTCGCGGATGCGAGCCAGGCGCTCTGCGGCCTCGATCAGCTCGTCCACTCCGCGGCGATCTGGAACGAGGGCCCCATCGGCGCCATCACCGGACCGCAGCTCGAGGAGATCTTCCGGGTCAACACCTTCAGCGCGTTCTACCTGGTCCGCGAGGCGCTGCCGCACCTCGGCCGCGGCGGGCGGGGGAACGTGATCTTCATCGGCTCGACCGCCGGGCAGCGCGGCGAGGCGCGCCACGGCCACTACGCGGCGACGAAGGGGGCGCTGCAGTCCCTCGCGATGAGCCTCGCCGTCGAGCTCGCCCCGTCGACCCGGGTGAACGTGGTGTCGCCGGGCTGGGTCCGGACGCCGATGGCCGAGCCGGAGCTGCGCACGGTCGGCGCCGCGATCGCGGGCGCGCTCCCGAACCGGCGCGTGGGCGAGGTCGAGGACGTGGTGCACGCCGTCCTGTACCTCGCGAGCGAGGCGTCGGGGCACCTCGTCGGCGAGGACCTGTGCGTCTCGGGCGGCGCGCTCCTCGTCGTGCCGCGCGGCCAGATCGTAGCGCGGGAGGGCTGACGGCGCGGCCTTCCGTGGCGGCGCGGGGCGCGCTCCGATAGAACCCGGCCATGCGCTTCCGCCACCACGTGTTCGTGTGCGAGAACCACCGCGATCCGGGCGATCCCCGCGGCGCGTGCGGCAACAAGGGCAGCGAGGCGATCCGGAAGGCGCTCAAGGACGAGCTCGCGCGGCGCGGGCTGAAGAGGCAGGTCCGGGCCAACGCGGCGGGCTGCCTCGACGCCTGCGCCTTCGGGCCGTCCATCGTCGTCTACCCGGAGGGCGTGTGGTACGGCGGCGTCACGCCGGCGGACGTGCCGGAGATCGTCGAGGAGCACCTCGTCGGCGGCCGGCCGGTGGAGCGGCTTCGGATGCGGAAGCTCGAGGGCGGCGAGTGAGGCGCCCTGCGACGCGCCTCAGTTCATGAGCGAGCCGCGCCCGCCGCGGAGCCCGACGAGGATCTCGCGGACGTCGTCCGCGTCGTTCGCGCCCGGCGCCGACCTGAGGTACGCGTCCAGATCGCGCGCCGCCGCGGCGGCGCCGCCGAGGCGCGCCGCAGCCAGGCCGCGGTCGCGGAGCGCCTCGAGCTGCCCCGGGGCGAGGAGCAGGATCCGGTCCAGCACCCAGAACGTCCGCACGTCGTCCTTCCGCTCCTGGTAGATGCGCCGGAGGTTGTGGAGCATGCGGGCCAGGATCTGCCGCGTCGACACCGCCGCGAGGTAGCGCGCGTCGAGGTCCTTGCCGCCGCTGCGGGCCTTGTAGCGGGCCATGCACTCGTCCGCCGAGAGCATCTCGCCGCCGTGGTACGCGTCGAGGAACACCTCCGCGCCGGACGCCGAGACGTACTTCGCGAGGAAGTGGCCGGGGAACCCGACCCCCGCGAGCTTGAGCCCCGCGCGCCGGGCGACCTCCATGTAGACGGCCGAGAGGCTGATCGGGATCCCGAGGTGGCGGTCGAGGACGTCGTTCAGGAACGAGTTCCGCGGATCGGAGTAGTCCTCCTCGTTGCCGCGCAGCCCCTCCTCGTCGTGCAGCACCTCGCGGAGCGCGCGGAGGGTCGACGCGGCCCGGGCACCCTGCCCCGCCGCGCGCCCGACGCGCTTCCCGAGCACGTCCAGGCGCGCGAGGTACGCACCCGCGTCCAGGTCCGGGTACTCCTCCTGCGCGATGGCGAGCGCAGCCTCGTCGAGCGGCACCGGATCGAGGCCGATGAGCGCCGCGAAGCGCGCGCGGGCCGCGCTCTCGAGGTCCTCGCTCATCGTGGCCTCCGCGCCGCGAGGTCCTCGAAGAAGGCGCGCTCCCCCGCGGCGAGCTCGCGGGCCCGGGCGGCGACCTCCGCCGGCACGCCGGCGCCGGGCGAGTCTCCCGCCTCGCGCAGCCCGGCCGCGAGCCGCGCCCAGTCCGCGGCCAGGGCCTCCATGCGCGCCGCGAACCCGAGCGGCGCCAGGCCCGGCAGCACCGCCTCCGCCTCCCGGAGGAACCGGCCGTAGAGGGCGCGGAAGATCCCGCCGCCCGTGCCGCGCAGCTCGATCACCTGGTACGCGAACCGGAAGCACCAGCGCCGGTCGGCCTCGTCGTTCGCGCGGAGGTGCCACTCCGGCAGCTCCGCCGCGAAGCGCTCGAGCGCGGAGATCCCCGCCGCGCCATCGGGATCGAGGAGCATCTCCGTCGCCTGGCGCCGGAGCGCCTCCGGGATCGCCTCTGCGAGCGGCCGCGCGGGGCCGCGGGGCGCGATCTCCAGCCAGGGCCGGCCCTCTACCCCGAACGGCGGGGCGATCGACGCCCGCGCGCGGTCGAGCGCGTCGAGCGCGACCTCCTCGAGGCCGGGCCGGTCGGTGTCGGCGACGAGGGCGATGCCGCGGTCGAGGTCGTAGCCGGCGAGGACCACGCGGTGGCCGCCGAAGCGGGTGCGCGTCTTCCAGTACGGCAGCTCGGCGAGATCGGTCGACAGCACCGGCGCGACGCCGCGAGCCAGCGCTGCCCGCACGCCGTCCCAGGCGGCGTGCGCATCCTCGGCCGAGCGCTCCGCGCACGGGACGCCGAGCGCCTCGCAGGCGGCCACCTCGAGACGCGCCGAGCGGCCGATCACGAGGTGGCTCGGCGAGAGCGCCGGCGCGGCCAGGTAGTAGAAGCCGAGGCCGGCGCCGAGCCCGAACGCCATCGCCTCCGAGACCTCCACGCCGCCCGCGCGGAGCGCGTCGGCGAGCGCCGTCGAGCCGCAGTGCACGCCCGGGCGGTGCTCGAACGGGAGCCGGATCACCGCTGGAGTATAGCGGCGGCCAGCGCCTCCGTCGTCGCACGCCTGGAGGCCGTGGCGCACCCGCCCGAACCGTCGCCCCTGGCAGGCGACGGGGCGTTCCCGACGCTCGCGCAGATCTCGCCGCGAACCCTCTTGACGACGCCCCGGCCCTTCTTTAGATTCGCCGCCCTGCCATTCCCCAGTAGCTCAGTTGGCAGAGCAGGTGACTGTTAATCACCGGGTCGCATGTTCGAGTCATGCCTGGGGAGCCAGTTCCGACGGGCCTCTCGCGATGAGCGGGAGGCCCGTCGTCTTTTCCGGGCCCCCGCTTCCGGAGACGCGCTCGCCGCGCCGCCGGATCACGGGACGGGCGGGCGGCGGCCGGCGTGCCTACGACTACGCGGCAGGCGGGCATGGTGAGCGCCCGTCGTCGCCATGGCCACGCTGCGAGAGAAGACCGCGCTCGTCGTCGGCGCCGGCAGCCTCGGCGGCCCGGTGGCGCTCGCGCTCGCCGCGGCGGGGGTCGGCCGGCTCGTCCTCGTGGACTCCGCCCTCGTGGAGCTGCCGGACCTCGCGGCCCAGCCGCTCCTCCGCGACGCGGACGTGGGCCAGCCGCGGGCGGCGGCCGCCGTCCGGCGCCTGGCGCGCCTCTTCCCGGGCCTCGAGCTCGACGCGCGCGCGGACCTCGACGCGCGCAGCGCCGTCCGGGTCGCGAGATCCGCGGACGTGGTGGTGGACGCGTCGAGCCGCTTCGACACCATGTTCCTCGTGAACGACGCCGCGGTCGCGGCCGGGAGGCCGCTCGCGCACGCCGGGCTGCTGCAGCTGACCGCGCAGCTCCTCACGGTCGTGCCCGGCGTGACCGGCTGCCTGCGGTGCCTCTTCGAGGGTCCGCCCCCGGGCGCGGCGTCCTCCGGCGCGGCGCCCGGGGTCCTCGGGCCCATGGCCGGCTTCGCCGGGAGCCTGCTCGGCGCCGAGGCCGTCCGCCTGCTCGAGGGCGGTCCGGGCACCTACAGGGGCCGCCTCCTCGTCCACGAGGCGCGCTCGGGCCGGTCGCGGTGCGTGCCGGTCCGGCGCCGCGCGGGCTGCGCGGCGTGCGGCGGGATCCTTCCCGGCGCGGGAGGCGCGCCGTGAGCCTCACGGACGCGGAGGCCGCGCGCTTCGCGCGTCAGCTGCTCCTGCCCGGCCTCGGCGAGGCGGGGCAGCAGCGGATCCGCGACGCGCGGATCCACGTCGTCGGCGCCGGCGCCACTGGCGGGCCGGCGCTCCTCCACCTCGCGCGGGCAGGCGTCGGCACGATCTACGTGGACGACGGCGCCGACGTCGCGAGCGGCGACGCGGCGGCGTGGCTGTACGCGCCCGACGACGCGGGACGGCCGCGCATGTTCACCGCCATCGCCGCGCTGCGCGACGCGAGCCCGCTCGTCGAGGTCCGGGCGCACGCGACGGGCGCCGACGTGACCGCGACGCTCGTCTGCGCGCCGAGCGAGGCGGTGGCGCGCACCGCCGCGGAGCGGGCGCGCCTCGCGGGCCTGCCGCACGTGGTCGTCCTCGGGGACGGCGACGGCGGCGAGGTGGTCTCGATCCCGTCCGGAGCGCCGTGCCTGGGCTGCGCGTCTCGTCCGGGGGCGCGGGTTCCACCGCGCGCAGGCACGGCGGCGGCGCTCGGGACGCTCGGCGCGCTCGAGCTGCTGCTCCTCGTGGGTCGCCTCGGGCCCGGCGCCGCGACGGGGCGCCGGATCACGCTGGTGGACGGCTGGCCCGCCGTCCAGCCCACGGCGCGCACCCCGGGATGCGACTGCCACAACGTGTACTGACGGCGAGCCGCTCGGCCCGGGATCACCTCCGGTACGTGAACGGGACGCGCGAGAGCGCGTACGTTCCGTCGTCGTTGGTCACGGAGATCACCACCGGGCCGGCGCTTCCCGCGGGCGCGACGACCGTCACCGCGTCGTCCTCGGCCCGGACGATGCGCGCCGCGGTGGCGCCGAACATCACCTGGGAGGCGCGGAGGTTCCGTCCGCGGATCGTGACGCGGGCGCCGCCCGCAGCCGGCGCGCCCCGCGGCCAGACGTCGTCCACGACCGGCGCCGCGCGCCCGTCGGCTCGCGGGTCCGGCCTCCAGGGCGCGGGGGGCGGAACGACGGTCTGCTGCGTCGGCTCGTTCAGGCCCGCGTTGAACTCGAGGTCGCGCACGAGGCGCCCGAGCTCGGTCGCGAGCCGCTCGGCGGCGGCGCGCTCCTCCTCGGTCCGGAACGCGTCGGCGCCGTCCAGCGCGACGGTCGTGGCCGCGGCCGGCGCGCGCCCGCCCGCGAGCATCTCGTCGCCGCCGGGCAGCCCTGCCGCGTCGCCCGTCCAACGCTCCGGTTGCCCCGTCGCGACCGGGTCGAGCTTGGCGGCGCCCGGACCGGCTGGCTCGTCGCGCCGCTGCTCGTGGGCCGGACGTCCGGCGACGCCGCTCCGGGGCCGCTCCCGCGAGCGCGGGTCGAGCTCGAGCCGGTCCGCGACCGCGATCGCGGCCCCGACGCCGAGCGCCACCGCCGCGAGGAGCACGACGGCGGTGGTCGCTGCGCGGGGCTCGGCGGACGCGTGCTGCTCCATGAGGCCCTCGGCCGATCGGCCAGGGCGAATCTAGCGACGCCGTCTCGCGAGGCAACCCCGCGCGCCGTCCCTGCGCGTGTCCGGTCACCGCGGGACTGCCGGCGTTTCCGCTGCGTCAAATTGGGCTTGCGCCCCAACGATGCGTCCGTCTTCGCGTGAACCTCCGAGACGCGGAACGCCTGCGTCTTCGCGTCGTTGGAGAGAAACGACCTCGCTCCGGTGACACGGCGTCAAGGGGCTACGGCGATCCGTCGCGGGGGGTCAACTCCAGTGGGCGCGACATGCAACCGAGTTTCGCAACGGAGCGAGTCGAACCGCCGGCGCATGGGGCTGCCGGATCACGAAGATTCCGACCCTCGGGTCGTGGGGCAACCAGATGAAGACCAGTGACGAGGAAGTGGAGCGCACGCAGCAGCCAGGATTGACGCGGCGGGACCTGCTCAAGATCACCGCCGCCTCCGGAGCGGCCACCGCGGTCGCGGCCGTCGCCGGGCCGGCCCTCGCGGACGGGGGGACCACGAGCGGCGGCACCTGCACCGGCCTCACCGCGATCGAGGCGTTCCCGACGAGCCCGCTCATCCTGCAGCCGTTCACGGACCCGCTGCCGGTCCCGTTGGCGGCGCGGCCGATCGATCCGGCCACGCTCGCCACCTGGTCCAACAAGCCGAGCGGCGCTCCGGGCGCGCAGGACTGCGACGGGTGCAGCCACCAGCTCTGGCCCGGCATGGCCGGCACCGTCTGCGAGTCCATGCCGCAGCCGCTCGTCTACCAGAACAGGCTCCAGGTGGCGGCCCACAGCTTCTCGTCGTCGCCGGTCCGGACGCTGGTCCCGTACAAGGACGTGAACGGGAACACGGTGCCCGCCGGCACGGTGATCCCGAAGCTGCCGGACAGCACCATCTACGGCTTCAACGGCAGGTTCCCGGGCCCGATGATCAACGCCGAGTACGGCAAGCCGTGCCTCGTGCGCTTCGAGAACCACCTCGACGAGAACCCGCAGAACCTCGACCGCGGCGACTTCGGCGCGCCCGACTGGGCGTTCCTCACGCACCTGCACAACGCGCACACGGCGTGCGAGAGCGACGGGAACCCGCACCACAAGCCGCAGGCCTACGGGCCCGGCGGCTGGGTCGACAACCTCTACCTGAACTACCCGGCGGGCGGCGACGAGGCCGAGAAGCAGTCGTTCTTCTGGTACCACGACCACCGCATGGACCACACGGGGGCCAACGTCTACAAGGGCATGGTCGGCCTGTATCCGATCTACGACCCCGTCCTCGATCCCGGCGACGAGCGCAGGGGCCTGCGCCTCCCCGGCGTCCGCACCGACAACGGCGACGGCTCGTTCGACGTCGCCTACGACGTCCCCCTCGTCTTCTACGACTGCCGTCTCGACGACGGCGCGACGCCGCACCAGGACTTCCACAACGGCTGCGGCGAGGTCCACCCCGAGAACTGGGGCAAGACCTTCTTCCGGCACTTCCCGAACCACGGCTTCGTCGGCGACGTCTTCACGGTGAACGGGACGGCCTACCCGGTGCTCGAGGTGAAGCGGCGCCGGTACCGCTTCCGCCTGCTCACCGCCGCGGTGTCGCGGCAGTTCGAGCTCCAGTTCATGACCTCGGCCGGCGGCCCGAAGTCCGCGGTGTCGCTCGGCTACGGCGGCGACGAGCTCGAAGGGCAGTGGCGGATCCAGGACGGGAAGCAGTGCCTCAAGTTCGTCGAGATCGCCTCCGGCGGCGGGCTCCTGCCGAACGCCATCGTCCGCGACTCGATCGAGAACTGGCCCGCGATGCGCCACGAGATCGTGGTCGACTTCACGAGGTACCTCGACGGCACCCCGACGAAGAAGGGCGACGTCATCTACCTGACCGACATCTGCAAGATGCCGGACGGCCGCCAGGCGTCCAACAACTCCCGCATCGGCCTCGACCCGAAGTACAAGATCCCGCTCCTCAAGATCGTGATCGGCGACGACGCGCCGGACGACAGCGTGATGCCGACCGCCGGGACGCCGCTGCGCGCCCAGCCGGCGCTGCCCGACCTCTCGACGCTCCCGACCCGCACGTTCGAGCTGCAGCGGGGCGGCTTCGGCGGCGAGATCCAGTGGCTCATCAACGGGCACCCGTTCGACGCGACGGTCCCGCTCGCCACGGTGAAGCAGGGCCAGCCCGAGATCTGGGTCATCAAGAACGGCGGCGGCGGCTGGACCCACCCGATGCACCTCCACATGGAGGAGCACCACGTCGTGTCGCGCAACGGCAAGCCGCCGACCTCGATCCCCGGACACCAGGACGACACCGGGAAGGACGACGTCATCGCGCTCGATCCGAGCGAGACCGTGGTCGTCGTCCGGAACTTCCGGACGTTCACCGGGAGGTACGTGGCCCACTGCCACAACCTCGCTCACGAGGACCACGCGATGATGTTCGGCTGGATCCTCTCGAAGTGAAGTGACGTCCGGCGCGCGCCCCGGTCCGGTTCACCGGGGCGCCGGGCGCCTCGCTCCTGAAGCTCGTCACCTTCACCATGGGTGATCCACGATGAACAAGGCCAGCACCCTCGCCCTCTCCTCCATCCTCGTCGCCGGCGGCTTCCTCGCCGGACGGAGCCTCCCGGGCTCCGCGGCCGCGACCGCGCCGGGCGCGCGGAAGGTCCTCTACTGGGTCGATCCCATGCACCCGGCCTACCGGTCCGACCGGCCGGGGACCGCGCCGGACTGCGGGATGCAGCTCGAGCCCGTGTTCGCCGACGGTGGCCCTGCCCCCGGAGCGGCCGCCGCGCTGCGGCCGGCGGGCACCGTCACGATGGGCGCGGAGCTGCGCCAGCTCCAGGGCGTGCGCGTCGGGACCGTGGAGCGGGCGCCCGGCGCCCAGGGGCTGCGGCTCCTCGGGCGCGTCGTCCCGGACGAGACCCGCGTCTACACCGTCAACGCCGCGATGGAGGGCAGCCTCCGCGCGCTCTCGGGCGTGACGACCGGCAGCTTCGTCCGGAAGGACGAGTGGCTCGGCAGCTTCTTCTCGGCTGACATCCGGACGCCGCTGCAGGCCTACATCACCGCCCTCGACGTCCAGGACCAGGACCCGCTGGCGCGCGCGAGGAACGGCGTGTCGGTCGCGGCGGGAACGAGCGCGAGCCGGAGCGCCCAGTTCTCGGTCGAGCGGCTGCGCGGGATGGGCATGTCGTCCCGGCAGATCGAGGAGCTCCGCCGAACGCGCGACATCCCGCTCACGATCGACATCCGCTCTCCCGCCGACGGCCTCGTCCTCGCCCGCAACGCCTCGCCCGGCCAGAAGTTCGAGAAGGGCGCGGAGTGGTTCCGCATCGCGAACCTGGAGCGGGTCTGGATCGTCGCGGACCTGCTCGAGCGCGACGCCGCGCTGGTGAAGCCCGGGGCGAAGGCGCGGGTCGCCTTTCCCGGCGAGCCGGCTTCGCTCACGGGCACGGTGAGCGCGGTGCCGCCCTGGTTCGATCCGGCGTCGCGGACGCTGAAGCTTCGGCTCGAGGTCGAGAACCGCGGCGCCGCGCTCCGGCCCGACATGTTCGTGGACGTGGAGCTCGCGGGCGAGCGGCCCGCCGCGACGACGGTCCCGGTGGACGCGCTGGTCGACGCCGGCCTGCGGAAGACGGTGTTCGTCGAGCGCGGCGAGGGCACGTACGAGCCTCGCCGGGTGGAGACCGGGTGGCGGTCCGGGGACCGCGTCGAGATCGTGCGGGGCCTCGACCCCGGCGAGCGCATCGTCGTCTCCGGGACGTTCCTCGTCGACTCGGAGAGCCAGCTCCGGTCCGCCGCGGCCGGCGTGCACGGCGCGGCGGCGACGGATCCGGTGTGCGGGATGGAGGTGGACGAGGCGCGGGCCCGCGCGGCCGGGAACGTCGTCGAGCACGACGGGAAGCGCTGGTCCTTCTGCTCCGAGACGTGCCGGACCCGGTTCCAGGCGACCCCCGAGCGCTGGGCCACGGGCGGCGCCGGCGCGGAGCCCGGCCGCGACGCCGTCACCGCCCGGAGCGTTCGCGAGGGCGGGCGATGATCGATCGCGTCATCGAGCTGTCGGTGAGGAATCGGTTCCTCGTGTTCGCCCTCGTCGCGGCGGGCTGCGTCGCGGGGTGGTGGTCGATGCAGCGCGTCCCGCTGGACGCGATCCCCGACCTCGGCGACACGCAGGTGATCATCTACTCGAGGTGGGATCGCAGCCCCGACCAGGTCGAGGATCAGGTCACCTATCCGATCGTCTCGGCGATGCTCGGCGCGCCGAAGGTGAAGGCGGTCCGCGGCTACTCGGACTTCGGGTACTCGTACGTCTACGCGATCTTCGAGGACGGGACCGACGTCTACTGGGCGCGCGCGCGGACCCTCGAGTACCTCTCCTCGGTCCTCGCCACGCTCCCGCAGGGCGTGAAGACCGAGCTCGGCCCGGACGCCACGGCGCTCGGCTGGGTCTTCCAGTACGTGCTCGAGGACTCGAGCGGGAAGCACGACCTCGCCGAGCTGCGGTCGCTCCAGGACTGGTACCTGCGCTTCCACCTGAAGTCGGTGCCGGGCGTGGCCGAGGTCGCGCCGCTCGGCGGCTTCGCGAAGCAGTACCAGGTGAACCTCGACCCGAACCGCCTCCGCGCGTACGGCATCCCCATCGCGCGCGTGGTCGACGCCGTGCGCGGCGGGAACGGGGACGCGGGCGGCCGGCTGCTCGAGATCGCCGGAGCCGAGTACATGATCCGGGGGCGCGGGTACGCGCGATCGGTGCGCGACCTCGAGGACATCGCCCTCTCCACGAGCGAGCACGGCACGCCCGTCCGCGTCCGGGACGTCGGCCAGGTCGTCGTCGGCCCCGAGCTCCGCCGCGGCGTCGCCGACCTGGACGGCGCCGGCGACGCGGTGTCCGGGATCGTCGTCATGCGACAGGGCGAGAACGCGCTCGAGGTGATCGATCGCGTGAAGGCGAAGCTCGCCCAGATCGCGCCGGGTCTGCCGGCGGGCGTGAAGGTCGTCCCGATCTACGACCGCTCCGACCTCATCCACCGCGCCATCGCGAACCTCCGGTCCACGCTCGTCGAGGTGCTCGTCACCGTCGCGCTCGTGATCCTGCTCTTCCTGTGGCACGTGCCGAGCGCCGTCATCCCGCTCGTCACGATCCCGGTCGCCGTCCTCCTCTCCTTCGTCCCCTTCCGGGCGATGGGCGTCACCGCGAACATCATGTCCCTCGGCGGCATCGCCATCGCGGTCGGCGCGCTGGTGGACGCCGCGATCGTCGTCGTGGAGCAGACCCACAAGAAGCTCGAGGAGTGGGAGCGCGGCGGACGGAAGGGCGACGCCCGCGACGTCGTCGTGTCCGCCGTGAAGCAGGTGGGCTCGACGAGCTTCTTCGCGCTCCTGGTGATCGCGGTCTCGTTCCTGCCGGTCCTGGCGCTCGAGGCGCAGGAGGGGCGGCTCTTCAAGCCGCTCGCCTACACGAAGAACCTCTCGATGGTGGTGGCCGCGGTCCTCGCGATCACCCTCGACCCGGCGCTGCGCGTCTCCCTCACCCGCCTCCGCGCGCTCGACTTCCGCCCCCGCTGGCTGTCCCGCGCCGCGAGCGCCGTGCTGGTCGGCCGGATCCACCCCGAGGAGAAGCACCCCGTGAGCCGCGCGCTCATGCGCGTGTATGAGCCCGTCGTCGCCTGGTCGCTCCGGCGGCGGTGGCTCGTGCTCGGCGGCGCGCTCGCCCTCGTGGTGGCGACGGTCCCCGTCTACCTGCGACTCGGCTCGGAGTTCATGCCGCCCCTCGACGAGGGCGCCCTGCTCTACATGCCGACCACGATGCCCGGCATCTCCATCGCCGAGGCGCAGCGCCTCCTGCAGGTGACCGACGGCGTCCTGAAGCGGTTCCCCGAGGTGGACCGCGTGCTCGGCAAGGCCGGCCGCGCCGAGACGTCGACGGACCCTGCGCCCCTCTCGATGCTCGAGACGATCGTCACGCTGAAGCCGGTGGACCGGTGGCGCCGGGTGGACACCTGGTACTCGCGCTGGGCGCCGGCGTGGGCCCTGCCCCTGCTCCGCCGCATCACGCCCGACCACCTCTCGTCCGAGGCGCTCGTCGGGGAGCTGGACGCGGCGCTCCGGCTCGCCGGCGTCTCGAACGCGTGGACCATGCCGATCAAGGGCCGCATCGAGATGCTGAGCACCGGCATGCGGACGCCGGTGGGGCTCAAGATCTCGGGGGCGGACCTGGACCGCATCGAGGAGCTCGGCACGCGGGTCGAGGCCCTCCTCCCCGTGGTCCGAGGGACGCGGAGCGTCTTCGCCGAGCGCGCCGCGCGCGGCTACTTCCTCGACGTCGAATGGAACCGCGACGCCCTCGCGCGGCAAGGGGTCGGCCTCGAGGAGGCGCAGCAGGTCCTCCAGGCCGCGATCGGCGGCGAGGACGTCGCCACGGTGTTCGAGGGGCGCGCGCGACACCCCGTGAACGTGCGCTACCTGCGCGACTTCCGCAGCGACCTCGACGCCCTCGGCCGGGTGCTGGTGCCGGTCGCGGGCGGCCAGCGCCACGTCGCGCTGGCGCAGCTCGCGACGCTCCGCACGGCGACCGGGCCATCGATGATCCGCGACGAGGACGGGCTGCTGACGGGCTACGTCTACGTGGACCTCGCCGGGCGCGATCCGGCGAGCTACGTCGAGGAGGCGAGCGCGCTGCTCCGGGACAAGCTCCCGGTCCCGCCCGGCTACGCCCTCGCCTGGAGCGGCCAGTGGGAGGCGCAGCAGCGCGTCGCGGAGCGGCTCCGCACCGTCGTCCCGCTCACGCTGCTCCTCATCCTCCTGCTCCTGTGGCTCAACACGCGCTCGCTCGCGAAGACCCTGATCGTCGCGCTCGCGGTGCCCTTCTCCGCCGTCGGCGCCGTCTGGTTCGTCCACCTGCTCGGCTACGACATGAGCGTCGCCGTCTGGGTCGGGCTCATCGCGCTGCTCGGCCTCGACGCGGAGACCGGCGTGTTCATGCTCCTGTACCTCGACCTCGCCTACGCTCAGGCGCGGAAGGAGGGGCGCCTGCGCAGCCTCGCGGAGCTCGACCAGGCCGTCATGGCGGGCGCGGCGAAGCGCCTCCGCCCGAAGTTCATGACGTTCTCGACCGCGTTCCTCGGGCTCGCGCCCATCATGTGGTCCACCGGCGCCGGCTCCGACGTGATGAAGCGCATCGCGGCGCCGATGGTGGGCGGGCTCCTGACGTCGTTCGTCCTGGAGTTGGTCGTCTACCCGGTGATCTACCGGACGTGGAAGTGGCACGGGGAGCTCGCGCCCGCCCTGCGGGCCGGCGGTGGGGCCGTCGTGCTCGACCTGCCTCGCGCGACCGTCGAGCCCGCGCCGCCGGGGGCCTCGTCGTCCGCGTAGCCGCCTCGCCCGCCTCGGGGCGCGGGACCGGTGCGGCAGGTCCGTCACGCCGCCCTCACGCCCGCGGCTGATCCGGTGCGGCGCCGCGGGGCGCGGTCGTCTCGTCCTCCTCCGGCTTGGACGGCCCCTCCCTGGGCAGCTCGATGACGAACGTCGCCCCGGCGCCGCGCGCGGCCTCCGCGTGCACGGAGCCGCCGTGGGCCTCGACGATCCGGCGCGTCAGGTACAGCCCCAGGCCGAGCCCGCCGTAGTGGCGCCACGACGCGGCTCGCTCGAAGCGATCGAAGATCCGCTCGACGTCCGCGGGATCGATGCCGACCCCCCGGTCCACGACCGCGATGCGGGCCACGTCGCCGTCCGCCTCGACGCGCACGACGACGGGGCGCCCCGCGCCGTAGCGGAGGGCGTTCGAGACGAGGTGGCCGACGGCCTGATCGACGCGGGCGCGATCGAACCGGGCGCGGACCGGCCCGGCCGCCTCGAGCCGGACCTCGGTGCCCTCGCGCGCGGCCCCCGGCGCGACGCGCGCCACCAGGTCGCGCGCGACCTCGGCGAGGTCGGCCTCCTCGGGCTCGAGCCGCACCCGCCCCTCGGCCGCGAGGCGGGAGACGTCCAGGAGGCCGTCGAGGAGCGCGTTGAGGCGGAGCGTCTGGCGGACCGCGGCGACCGCCTTCTCCTCGAGGCGGCGCGGATCGGCGCCGCCGCGGCAGACCGCGGCGCGGAGCCCCTCGACGCGCAGGCGCAGGCTGGCGAGTGGCGTCCGCAGCTCGTGCGAGGCGACCTGCAGGAACTCGTCCCGCGTGCGGACCGCCTCGCGGAGGTCGCGCTCGACCCGCTTGCGTGCCGAGAGGTCCTCCGCGGCGCGGACGAAGTAGAGGGCGGCGCCGCGCGCGTCGCGCACGAGCGCGCAGGTGACGTTCACCCACTGCGACCTCCCATCGGCGCGGAGGATGCGGGACTCGAGCGCGTAGCCTTCCACCTCGCCCCTGAGGAGCCGGTCCGCCGCCGCCGCGTCCGCCGCGCGATCCTCGGGGTGCGTGACGTCCGCCACCGTGAGCCCGGCGAGCTCCTGCTCGTCGCGCCCGAGCAGCGCGCGGTAGCGCCGGTTCGTGAGGAGCCACCGGCCGTCGAGGTCCACGTGGGCCATCCCGACGGCGGCCTGCTCGAACGTCGACCTGAAGCGCACCTCGCTCCGCCGCAGCGCCGAGTGCGACCGGCCGAGCGAGAGGCCGAGGACGGTCGCCAGCACGACGCCGAGCGCGGCCGCCCCGACGACGACCCCCACCGCGCGCCGCTCGCCCGCGGCGATGCGGGCGCGGCCGGCCGCGAGCGCCTCGTGCTGGCGCGCGACGTGCCGCGCCAGCGCGTCGTCGATCCGGGTCCGGAGCGGTCCGACCTCCTGCTCGAGCCGTCTGGCGAGGAGCACCGGAGGCACGCCCCGGAACCGGGCCTCCATCAGCACCTCCGCGATCGCGCGGAGGCGCGCGTGATCCGCGTCGATGGACGCGACGAGCGCCGCGTCGTCGGCGTCCGGGGCCCGCGCGCGGGCCCTCCCGAGCAGGTCCATCGCCTCCGCCTGGTTCGCGCCGAGCGCGCGGAGCGTCCGCGGCTCCGGGGCGAGCACGGCGTCGCGGACGAGCCGGGCGCCCAGCTCGCTCACCGCCGCGAGCCGCTGCGCCTCGACGAGCCCGGCCACCTGGGTGTCGAGGAGCCGTTCCCACGCGGCCGAAGCCGACCGGAGCTCCCGCACCGCGAGCCCCGTCATGACGAGGATCGTGGCGATCGCGCCCGCGAGCGCGAGCGGCCACAGCGCCGCCCGGTGCGGAGGGTTCGTGAAGCCGTCCGTCGCTCGCCTGCCGCGCATCTCGCGGGGACGCCGGCCTCCCCTGGCGCCGGCGTGGCCGGCTCGGGTCCCTCCCGCAATGTGCGCCCTCCGCGGCGCCCGTGCGGGGGCGCGCCCGGGTGCCGGCGGCGGCGCGCGTGCGCATCTCTCCAGCGCCATGGCCGACGTGCCCGATCGCC
Source organism: Anaeromyxobacter oryzae (assembly GCF_023169945.1). Lineage (GTDB taxonomy): Bacteria > Myxococcota > Myxococcia > Myxococcales > Anaeromyxobacteraceae > Anaeromyxobacter > Anaeromyxobacter oryzae. The sequence continues at coordinate 5,856,370 of NZ_AP025591.1, read as the reverse complement.
ACTCCGACGCCGACTACCGCGCCCTCGTCGAGGCGCTCGCCCGCGAGGGGCTGCCGCGCCGCACCGAGGCGGTCCGCGCCGTAGAGGCCGTCGCCTGCGCGCTCGCCCGGCGGATAGGCTCCGAGCACTTCGAGGATCTGCGCGAGCTCCTCCCCGAGCCCTTCCGCGGCCGCCTCGTCGCGTGCGAGCGGCACGCCACCGCGGAGCGTCCGATCCGGACCGCGGAGGATTTCTACGCCTCGGTCGCGGACGACCTGGGGCGCGACCCGTCCGAGGTCGAGGGCGCGGCGCGCGCGGTGTTCGCGGCGCTGCGGACCCAGGTGACGGAGCAGGAGGCGGACGACCTCGGCGACCGGCTCCCGCCGGAGCTCCTGCCGCTCTGGCGACGCCCGAGCTGACGCTCGCCCCGTCACCGCCGGCGGGCGCGGAAGCGCTTCAGGCGCACCGCGTCCTCGCGCTGGCGCTCGTCCAGCGCCCCGGCGATCCGCGCCGCCTCCGCCCGGAGCGCCGGGAGGACCAGCTGCTCGAGGCCGTTGATCCGGCGCGAGGTCTCCTGGATCTCGTCCCCGAGCCGTGCGAGGTGCAGCTCGCGGCTCGCGATCCCGAGGAGCACCTCGAGCGCCTCCTCGTGGCGGCGCGCCGCCTCCGCTCCGGCGAGCCCCCAGCTCGTGGGCGCGGTGCCGCGCGCGTCCGCCGCCCGCACGAGCGGCGGGGCTCGCACCTCCGGCGTCGGGACGCCCCACACCCGCCGGAGCTTCACCTCGACGGGGACGTCGCGCCCCGCCGCCGAGGCGAGCGACGCCAGGAGGGGTCCGCCCTCCAGCGCCCGGGCGACGCCCAGCGCCCGCGTGGCCGCGCCGAGCACCTCGTCGAGCCGCGCGCGCCCGGCGAGCACCTCCGAGACCAGCCGCCACAGCTCACCCGCGAGCACCTCGCGCTTCGCGCGCAGCAGGCGCGCCCCGCGGCGGGCGATCTCGCGCCGGCTCCGCACCTCGAGGAGCCCGGTGCGCGTGGTCGGGGCGTGGCTCACGGCGCCCTCCCCGCGGCCGGCCGCGCCGCGAGCAGCGCCTCCGGGATCCGGGTCAGCGCCGCGGGCGGGAACGTCCCGAGGAGCCGCCAGCCGACCTCGAGCGTCTCCTCGATGGTGCGGAAGACGCCGCCCTGGCCGACGAGCTCCGCCTCGAAGCGATCCGCGAACCCGAGGAGCCGCTTCTCCTCCTCGCCGAGGTTCGCCGCGCCGACGATCGCCGCCATCCGGCGCACGTCGCGACCGCGCGCGTACAGCGCGTAGAGCTGGTCGGCGACGGGCCGGTGGTCCGCGCGGGTCTTCCCCGGCCCGGCGCCGAGGCCCATGAGGCGCGAGAGGGACGGGAGGACGTCGATGGGCGGGTACACGCCGCGGCGATCGAGGTCGCGCGCGAGGACGATCTGCCCCTCCGTGATGTAGCCGGTGAGATCCGGGATCGGGTGCGTGAGGTCGTCGTCCGGCATCGTGAGGACCGGGAGCTGCGTGAGCGAGCCCGGCCGGCCGCTGATGCGCCCCGCGCGCTCGAAGATCGTGGCGAGGTCCGTGTACATGTACCCGGGGTAGCCGCGGCGGCCCGGCACCTCCTCGCGGGCGAGCGCCACCTCGCGGAGCGCCTCGCAGTAGCTCGTCACGTCGGTGAGGACGACGAGCACGTGGAGCCCGTGTCGGAAGGCGAGGTGCTCGGCCGCGGTCAGCGCACAGCGCGGCGTCATGAGCCGCTCGATGGGAGGGTCGTCGGCGCGGTTCAGGAAGACGACGGTGCGATCGAGGACGCCCGCCGCGCGGAACGCCTCGAGGTACGCATGGTAGTCGCGGAACGGCGCGCCCATCGCGGCGAACACGACGGCGAAGGCCTCCGCTCCCGCCCCGCGGACGCGCGCCTGGCAGGCGATCTGCGCGGCGAGGCGCCCGGCAGGGAGCCCGGCGCACGAGAAGATCGGGAGCTTCTGGCCGCGGACGAGCGTGTTCATCCCGTCGATCGCGGAGACGCCGGTCTCGATGAACTCGGACGGCTTCTCGCGGCGCGTGATGTTGATCGCCGCGCCGGCGATGGAGGGGCGCGCCTCGGGGATCGGGGGCGGCAGCCCGTCGGCCGGCCGGCCCATCCCGTCGAGCACCCGGCCGAGCATGGCACGCGAGACGCCGAGGCGGGCGACCTCGCCGGTGAGCGTCACCTCGGCGCGCGCCGGCGGGATCCCGCGGGTCTCCTCGAGCACCTGGATCGCGATCCGCTCGCGCGAGAGCGCGATGACCTGGCCCCGCCGCTCGCCGCCCCCTTCGCCGGGACCGGCAGGGAGGACGATGCGGACCACCTCGCCGAGCCGCGCCCGCGGACCGCCCTCTAGGAAGAGGAGCGGGCCCGCGAGGGCGCTGGCGCCGCGCACGCGTCGGGTGAGGAGGTCCATCGCTAGTCCGCCTCGAGGCGCGCGAGGGCGTCCGTCATCTCGGCGCGGAGCGCCTCGGCGCCGCGCCGCATGTCACTGGAGGGGATCTGCCCGAGCCGCAGCAGCTTCGTCGGCACGCCCGTGTCGAGCACGGCACGGAGCGGCACGCCGGATCCCACCGCCGCCCCCGCCCGCCGGTGCCACTCGAGCACGAGCCGCAGCATCTCGAAGGCCTTGTCGGGCGGGCAGCTCGCGTCGGCGGCGTCGAGCGCGCTCTGCCGGAGGAAGCCTTCCCGCAGCAGGCGCGCCGACTCGAGGACGAGCCGCTCGGCGTCCTGCAGCGACTCCGTCCCGACGAGCTCCGCGACCTCGGCGAGCTCCCGCTCGCGCTGCAGCAGCTTCGTCGCCTCCTCGCGGAGCGCCCCGAAGCCGCTCCCGGCCTCCCGCTCGAACCATGCGACGAGCCGCTCCCCCTCGAGCGAGAAGGACGACGTCCAGTCGATGGCCGGGAAGTGGCGGCGGTGCGCCAGATCGGCCGACAGCGCCCACAGCGCGCCCGTGGCGCGGAGCGAGCACTGCGTCACGGGCTCGGAGAGATCACCGCCGGGCGGCGAGATCGCGCCCACCATCGTCACCGCGCCCTCCCCGCCGCCCAGGGTCTCGACCCGCCCCGCCCGCTCGTAGAACCGCGCCAGCCTCGACGCGAGGTACGTCGGATAGCCCTCCTCGCCCGGCATCTCCTCCAGCCGCGCCGCGATCTCGCGGAGCGCCTCCGCCCAGCGCGACGTGGAGTCGATCATGAGGGCCACCGAGCGGCCCATGTCGCGGAAGTACTCGGCGATCGTGCAGCCGGTGTAGATGGACGCCTCGCGGGCGGCGACCGGCATGTTGGACGTGTTCACGACGAGGACGGTCCGGTCGAGGAGCGGGCCGCCGGTGCGCGGGTCCTCGAGCCGGGGGAACTCGTCGAGCACCTCCGCCATCTCGTTCCCGCGCTCGCCGCAGCCGACGTAGACCACCACGTCCGCCGCCGCCCACTTCGCGAGGCTCTGCTCGAGGACGGTCTTCCCGGTGCCGAAGCCGCCTGGCACGATCGCGGTGCCGCCGGACGACACCGGGAAGAAGCAGTCCAGGACGCGCTGGCCCGTGAGGAACGGCACGTCCGGCGGGAGCCGCCGCCGGACCGGCCGCGGCCGGCGCACCGGCCAGCGCTCGAGGAGCGCGACCGTCTTCCCGTCCTCCAGCGTAACGACGGCGTCCTCGAGCGCCGCGCCGCCAGGCCGCACCGCGTCCACGCGTCCGGTCACGCCGGGCGGCGCGAGCACCGGGTGCTCCGGCGCGCCGAGGGACCGCGCCGTGCCCACCCGCGTCCCGGGGCGGACCGTGTCGCCGGGTCGGACGGACGGCTCGAAGTCCCACGCCCGGTCGCGGTCGAGCGCCGGGAGGACCGCGCCGCGGCCGAGGAAGTCGCCCTCGCGGCTCGCGAGCGCCGCGAGCGGACGCTGCACGCCGTCGAAGATCGCGCCGAGGAGCCCGGGGCCGAGCTCCGCAGCGAGGGGCGCGCCGAGCCCCTCCGCGGGCTCCCCCAGCTCGAGCCCGGCCGTCTCCTCGTACACCTGGACCGTGGCGCGATCGCCCTCGATCCGGATCACCTCGCCGAGGAGGCGATCCGTCCCGACCCGGACGACCTCGTTCAGCGCGGCGCCGCCGAGCCCCTCCGCGATCACCGTCGGCCCCGCGACCTGGACGATGCGTCCGATCATGGCGTCCCTCCCCCGCCCAGCTTCACGCCGTACCCGACCGCGCGCCGCACCAGCGCCGCGACGTAGGCGCTCCCCCGCGCCTCGCCCGGTCCACGCGGCAGCGCGAACGGCAGGATCACCGGGAGCCCCCGCGCGCGGGCCCGGGCGAGGAGCCGCGGCGGGATCGCCGCGAGCACGCGCTCCTCGATCGCGAGGACGCCCGTGCGTGGCTCCGCCAGGAGCCGGCGCACGGCGTCCCCCTCCTCACCCGGCGCGACCGGCTCGACCGGGGCGCCGGCGAGCTGAAACCCGAGGGCGTCGGCCGGCCGCACGGCGACGACGAGCCGGAGCGCCTCCTCGCGCGCCGGCCCGACCACCCGCGGCCCACCGTGCCCCGGCTCCGTCATTTCACACCTTCCTCGAGCCCGAGGATGGTCTCGAGCGGCAGCCCGAGCGCGGCGCCGCGCAGGACCAGCGCGATGCGCCGGACCTCCTCGCGGCGCTCGAGCAGGTACCGGAGCGGCACCGCGATCGACAGCGGGCGGAGCCGCGCCTCGCGCCGCAGCGGCGCGAGCACGGACGCCTCCAGCGCGCGCTCGACGGCCCAGGGCTCCGCCGCCGCCGCCGCGATCGCCGGGAAGGCCGCGGCGAGCGCCGCCCGGGCCGCCTCGCGCGTCCCGGCGGCGAGGGCGCCGAGCGCGGCCGGGACGAGGCGCCGGCCGCCGCCGAGCCACGGCTCCGCCGCGAGCGGCGCGCCGGCCACGAGCAGGAGCGTCGCCGCGTTCCGCGCGTCGACGCGGTCCGCCACGTGCCGCGCCAGGACCGCCCGGTCCTCGCCCGGTCCCCGCGTCGCGGCGCGCGCCCGCGCGAGCGCTGCGCGGTCGACCTCCAGCTCGATCGCGAGGAGCCCGTCCTCGAGCTGCAGGGGCAGCATGCCGCTCGCGACGGCGGCGAGCGCCGACCCGCCCGCGGACAGCGCCGCGAGCGCGGTCGCGACGTCCGTCGCCTGGACCGCGGACGCCACCGCCTCCGCGGCGACGCTCCGCACCGGCGGCGCCGCGGCCCGGATCGCGGCCGCCGGCGCGCCGCGGGCGACGCCGCGGATCACGGCCTTCACGACGAGCGCCTCGTCGAGATCGAGGAAAGCGCCGAGCACCTCCCGCGCACGAGCGCCCTCGGTCTCCCGGAGCAGCCACGCGGCGTCCTCGGCGAGGCGGGCGCGCAGCGCCGCCTCGGCGGCCTCCAGCGTCTCGTCCTCCGACGGCAGCGGCGGCGCCGGCAACCCGGCTCCCGCCACCGTCGACCGGAGCGCGGCGAGCCGCGCCTCGAGCCCCGGGCGCGCGAGGAGCTCGCGCGCCGCCTCCGGCCCGAGGAGCCGCGTCCGGCGGGCGCCGATCCGCGCGTTCACGCGGTCGAGCCGGGCCACGGCCGGTCCTCTCCGAAGAGCATCGCCGCGAGCTCCGCCTCGAGATCCGGCCACGCGCGGGCGAGCCGCGACGGGAGGGTGTCGTCGAGGACGAGGCGGCCGGCGACCACCTCGACGCCGCCTCTCGCCACGGGCGCGGCGCGCACCGTCGCGGCGGCGGCGCGCGCCGGATCGAGGCGCTCGAGCGCGGCGCGGCAGGCGGGCTCCGCTCCCGGATCCACGACGACCTCGACGGGCCCGGCTCCGGCCTCGGCGAGCGCCTCCGCGAGGAGGCGGGCATCGATCGCGGGCGTCCCGGCCCCGGCGAGGGCGGCGATGGCGTCCGAGTGGAGTGCCTCGAGGGCGCGGCGGCGCACCGCGAGCAGCTGGCGCTCGCGCTCTCGCGCGCGGGCCTCGGCGGCGAGGCGCGCCCGCGCGGCGGCCTCCGCCCGGGCACGGGCGAGGAGCGCGGCGGAGGCGGCGCCGGCGGCGGCCCGGGCCTCGGCCCGGATCCGCTCCGCCTCGCGCGCGCCGGCGGCGCGGATCTCCTCGGCCTCCCGGGCCGCCTCCTCCCCGATGACGCGGAGGAGCTCCGGGTAGCCCACGCTAGCCTCCCGTCAGGATGAGCACCGCGACGACGAAGCCGAGGATGACGAGCGTCTCCGGGATCGCGAGCATCACGATGATCGCCCCCCGGACCTCCGGCTTCTCGGCGAGTGCCCCCGCACCTGCCGAGCCGATGCGGGACTGGACCCACGCGGTGGCGACGGCGGAGATTCCCACCGCTGCGGCGGCTGCGAGCGCGACGAGCACCTTGTCCACGGGTACCTCCTTGCTTCCTCAGGCCGGGCGCGCGAACGGTCGGAACGGCGCGCCCCCGGGGTCATAGAACTTCTCGAAGAACTCGACGTAATGGAGACGGAGTGCGGCGATCGCCGGGCTGAGCAGCCCGAGCGTGAAGTTGACCGCGTGCAGCAGCACCGCGATCGCGAGGCCCAGCGCCGCGGGGCGGAGCCCGGACGCGATCCCGTTCGCGACCTCGGCGAGCATCACCGAGGCGAGCCCGAGCGCCATGAGGCGCGCGTACGAGAGGACGTTGCCGACGCCGAGCACCAGCTCGAGCGCGGCGAGCGGCCCCTCCGCGAGCACCGCGGCGATGAGCGCGCCGCCGCCGGCGACCGCCGCCGGCGTCAGCGCGACGCGAGGGATCGCGCCCACCGCGGCGAGCCCGCCGACCGCAGCCGACGCGAGCACGCCGAGCTTCGCCGCGCGGGCGAGCGCCTCGCGGACGTGGCCCCCGCGCAGCGCGCTCACGACGCCCAGGACCATCCCGAGCGCGACGTGCGCGCCGCCGACGCCGACGGCGAGCCAGAGGAGCGCCAGGATCGCGCGGCGGCGGTCCAGCAGGATCGGGTGGATGCCGACGTGGGCGCCGAGCTCGCCGAGGGCCTCGCCGAAGACGGCCCCGAAGAGCGCCGCCGACACGGAGCACCACAGCGCGATCCACGCGACGTCGCGCCCGAGGGCGCCGCCCGTCCCCCGGCGGCGGAGCACGAGCGCGACGGCGATGCCGGCGGCGCCGAAGGCGAGGTCGCCGAGCACGAGCCCGAAGAAGAGCGGGAACGTGAGCGCGAGCCACGGCGTCGGATCGAGCGACCCGTACCGGGGCAGCGGGACGAGGGCGAGGAGCAGCTCGAACGGCCGGATCCAGCGGCGGTTCCGGAGGACGACCGGCACCTCGTGCCACTCGCCCGGCTCCGGCGGCCGCGCCGAGACGGCGACGCGGTCCCCGAGCACGCCGCGCGCGGCCGCGAGGAGCGCCGGGACGCGCTCGACCGGCATGTAGCCGGCCGCGACGAACGCGAACCGGGTCTGCCCGCACCGCCCTGCGGCCTCGAGCTGGTCCCGCGCCGCCTCCGCCTCGCCGCGCGCGTGGGCGAGCGCCGGCGCCCACTCCGCCGCGAGCGCGGCGCGCTCTGCGTCCAGCTGCGCGATCTCGCCGGGGAGCGCCCGCGCCCGCGCCGCGAGGAGCAGCAGCACGTCGACGAGCCGCCGGCCCGCGTAGGCGGCCGGGAGCCGGACCTCGTCGACGCCGCGCTCGTACAGGAGCGCGGCGACCGCCTTCGCGTGCGCGCGCGGGACGGCGATGAGGATCCCGGTCCGCTCCGCGTCGAGAGCCCGGGACTGGAGCTCCGCCGTGCCCGCGGTGATGCGCGCGACCTCCGCCTCGAGCAGCCGCAGCGCCGCGGGATCCGTCCGCAGGACGAGGCCGTGCAGCTCCGGCTCCGCCGCGGCCTCGAGCCCGTGGCGGAGCGGGGCGAGCGCGACGACGAGATCCGAGAAGCGCTCCGTCGCGACCCGCTCCTCGGCCAGCGCGGCGCGCCGCGCCTCGAGGCCGTCGAGCTCCTCGGCCAGCGCCGCGAGCCGGGCCACCAGCGCCTCCGTCCCCGGCGCAGGCAACACCGTGCAGGCGGTCGCGGCGGCAGCGTGCGGCGGGCCGAGGCGCGCGGCGAGGGCGTCGATGCGGGCGAGGGCGTCGGCGAGCCGCGCCTGGCGCCCGGCCGCATCCGGGACCGGCTCGGCGGGGCGGAGCGGCGCGACGCCCGGCGCCGCGGCGCGAGGGGCGCGGAGCTCGAGGACGCCCTGCGCCTGCAGGATCTCGAGCGTCCGCGGGAGGAGGTCCCTCGGGCCGAGGATCTCGACGCGGGCCATCGGGAGGATCATCCGCGTTCCCCGAGCGCCGCCGCGATCGCGCGCTCCATCGCCCTCGCCCGGCCCGTCGCCACCCGCCGCTCGATGTCCGCGACCTCCGCCTCGAGCGCCGCCCGTTCCCGCGCGCGTGCGCGATCCTCCTCCTCGCCCGCCTCGGTCCGGATGCGCTCGGCCTCCCGCTCGGCCTCGACCCTGGTGCTGGCGGCGAGGGCCTCGGCCTCGCGGCGCGCCTCCTCGACGCGCGCGGCGGCCTCCCGCCGTGCCTCCGCGATGGCGCGCTCGAGCTCCGCCTCGTCGTGCCGGAGCCGATCGCGCGTCTCCTCCGGAACCGCCGTCGCCGTTGCCACGGTCGGGCCCCCCTGCAGCAGAGAGAAACCCCGCCCGCCCGGTCGAGGCAAGGCATTCGCTTCTTCCTTCGTGGGGCTGCGCCTCGCGGCTCACCGCGCCTCGCCGCGCGCGCGCGCGAGCGCTACGCCATCGCGGCCGCGCCCACCTCGGGGTGAGCGCGAGCGAACGCCACGAGGCGGTCGACGTAGGAGGCGAACGGCGGGCAGATGATCCCGGAGCCGGCGAGGTCCGCCGCGACGTTCCGCGTGTCCCAGCGGGTCGGGAGGACGAAGTAGTCGAGCGCTGCCGACGGGATCCGGAGCAGCGGATAGACGCCGGGGACCCGGTCGACGGCCCACTTCGCCAGGCCGAGCGGGAGCGGGACGTGGACGAGCCGCTTGTGGGCGGCGCGCCCGAGGACGTGGAGCATCGGGCGGACCTGCATCGGCGCGGGATCCGCGAGCTGATAGGTCTTCCCCTTCGACGCGGCCAGGCCGGAGAGATGCGCCACGGCGGCGATCACGAAGTCGCGCGGGACGACGTTGAGCTCGGCGGTGAGGTCGCCGATCGTCGGCATCACGGCGACGGGGCCCGGCTGCCGGAGCAGCCACTGGATGACGTAGTACGGACCGTCGTACTTCTGCGTCTCGCCGGTCCGCGAATCACCGACGACGATCGCCGGGCGGTAGATGGTCGCCGGGAGCCCGGCGCGCATCCGCGCCCGGACCTCCACCTCCGCGAGGTACTTGGTCTCCTCGTAGTAGTTGTTGAAGGCCTGCCCCTTCTCGAGATCCTCCTCGAGGAAGACGCCGGGGTGGCGGCCCGCGACGTAGCAGGTCGAGACGTAGTGGAGCCGCTCCAGCCGATCGCACCGCTCCGCCAGGTCGAGGACGTTCCGCGTACCCTCGACGTTGACCTTCATCGCCGGCGCGCGCGGGACCGACAGGTCGTAGATCGCGGCGAGGTGGTGGATCTCGACGACGTCCCCCGGGGCGAGCGCTGCGCCGTCGAGGCCGAGCCCGCTCCGCGCGATGTCGCCCTCGACGAGCCGGATCCGGCCCGCCGTGAGCGGCCTGGCAGCCGCGAGCGACTCGACGCGGCGCCGCGCGAGGTCCGCGAACTTCGGCTGGACGAGGCAGACCGCGGTGTCGGCCGGACGGCGCTCGAGGACGCGCGGGAGGAGCTCCATGCCGAGGAAGCCGGGGAACCCGGTGAAGAAGACGGTCGCCATGGGCGAACCCTACCCGACGCTCGCCGGGCCCTCCGGCGCCCGGTTGGGTGGACGGCGGTGCGCCCGCCCGCACGCGGCCACGGTCGCGCGGCGGGATGGGCTACACTCGCCGCAGTGCCCCGTGCGGTCCCTTCACCCTCGCGCGTCCGCGACCGGGAGGGCGCGGCGTCCGCCGCGCGACGGAAGTGATCGCGCGCCGCCCGCCCGGCGCGTTCAGCCACCCGGGGTTCGCCCGGATCGCGGAGGCGCTCGCGCGCCACGCGGGGCTCAAGGTCCCAGCGCACCGCTACCCCGACCTGGAGCACGCCGCCCGGCGCGGGATGGCTCGCGCGCGGATCGACGATCCCGCGAAGTACGCGCGGCACCTCGCCGAGGGGCGGCTCCCGCTCGCGGATCTCGTCGGCGCCTTCACCGTGGGCGAGACGTACTTCTTCCGGGATCCGCCGCAGTACGACCTGCTCCGGTCCCGCGTCGTCCCGGAGGTCGTCGCACGCCGCGCGGAAGGCCACGTGTTCCGGGCCTGGAGCGCGGGGTGCGCATCCGGCGAGGAGCCCTACTCCCTCGCGATCCTGCTCGACGGCATGGGCCTCGGCGACCGCTGGCACGTCCTCGGCACCGACATCTCGCGGCCCGCCCTCGCACGGGCGCGCGCGGCGGAGTACGGCGCGTGGTCGATCCGCGGTCCCGCCCGGACGACGGCGGCCCGCGCTCTCGAGCGCCGCGGCGAGCGCCACGCCGTCCCCGCGCGGCTCCGGGCGCGGGTCCGCATCGAGTACCTGAACCTCGCCGAGGACGTCTATCCCTCGGTGATGAACGCGACCGCCGGCCTCGACCTGATCCTCTGCCGGAACGTCTTCATCTACTTCGAGCCAGACGTCGTCGCGGCGGTCGCGAGGCGCCTCTTCGCTTGCCTCGCGGAGGGCGGCTGGCTCTTCCCCGGGCTCGCCGATCCGCCGCTCGGTATCCACGCACCGTTCCAGTCGGTCTCGACCGAGGCGGGCGTCGTGTACCGGAAGCCGGCGCGAGGGGAGGAAGGGGGAGTGCGAATCCGGATCGAGGCGCGAGCCCCGACCTCGACTCCGATCCCGACCCGGACCTCGACCTCGCCCCGGACCCGGACCTTCACGGGCACGGGTGCGGGAACGGCGCCAGCCCCATCCGTTCGCCCCGAGCGGAGCGACCGCGAAGCGGGCGCGGTGTCGAAGGGCGAGCCGCCCCCTCCGGCGCTCGCTCGGGCTCGCGAGCTCGCCGCCAGTGGCGACTGGACCGCGGTCCTCGCGCTCGCCGATCCCCTCCTCGACACCGCCGAGGGGGCCGCGGCCCTCGTCCGGGCCGCCGCGAACTCCGGCGAGCTCGGCCGGGCGGACGCGCTGTCGCTCCGCGCGACGGCCCGGCATCCCCTGGCGCCCGAGCTGCACCTCCTCCGCGCCGCGACCCTCGCCGAGGTCGGGCGCACGGACGAGGCGCTCGCGGCGGTCCGCCGGGCGATCTACCTCGACCGCGGCCTCGCGATCGCGCACGCGGCGCTGGGCGGCCTCCTCGCCGGCCGCGGCGACGTCGAGGGGGCGCGGCGCGCCTGGCGCAACGCGCGCCGGATCTGCGCGTCCCTCCCCCCCGAGACCGCCCTGCCCCTCGGCGACGGGGAATGCGCGGGACGGCTTTCCGAGATAGCATCGGCACAGCTCTCGATCCTGGGCGGAGATCCTGAACGTTGAGTGACCATCGGCGCCACGCGCCCATCGACTGGGGCGCGCTCGTCGCGCGCCTCGAGCGCGCGACGGAGGCGGTCCGCCGCGGCGACCGGCCCTCGGGGGCCGAGGCTGGCGCGATCCTCGCCGCGCGGGCGCGAGCGCTCGCCCCGCCGCCCGGCGCGCGGGAGCCGGCCGGCACCCTCGCCGTCGTCGGGTTCACGCTCGGCGACGAGCGATACGCGGTCGAGGCGGAGTACGTCCGCGAGGTGGTCCGGCCGCCTCGGCTCGCGAGGCTGCCGGGCGCTCCGCCCTTCCTCGCCGGCGTCGCGAACCTCCGCGGCGAGATCGTCGACGTGCTCGACATCCGGGGGCTGCTGGGCGTCGCGCCGTCCGCCGCGGCGCCGGCGCGCCTCGCGGTGCTCGGCGCCGAGCGCGCCGAGCTCGCCCTCGTCGTCGACGCCGTGCTCGATCTCGGCGCCGTCGACCCGGCCCGCCTCGCCTCCGCGCCGGAGTCCCCGGCGCGGAGCCGCCCCGAATACGTCCGGGGGCTCACCCCGGACGGCGTCGTGCTGCTCGACGGCGCCGCCATCCTGCGCGACCCGCGGCTCGTCGTCGACGGCGCGGGCCAGTCCACCGAGGTGACGTGATGGAGAAGGAGATGCGCTGGACCCGCTCGCTCGGGCTCCGGCTCGGAGGGTCGGTCCTCGGCCTGTTCACGGCGGCGATGCTGCTCATCGTGCTGAACGTCTGGATCCTCGCCGGCCTGCACGGCGAGGAGGAATGGACGGCGCAGCTCGTCGACGGCGGCGTGCTCCGGTATCGCGTGCTCGATCTCGCGGAGCGCCTCTTCGACGTTCCGCCGGCCCGCCGCCCCGAGGTGCAGAACCAGCTCACGCAGGCGATGGCGGACCTGGACGACCGCTACCGGACCCTCCTCGAGGGCGACGACGTCCGCGGCATCGCCCCCATCCGGGACCCGCAGCTGGTCCGATCCATCCGGGCCCGCGACGGCGTCTGGCGGAACGAGATCCGGCCGCTCCTCGCCCGGGTCGCGGCGACGCCGGATCGCGCCGCCGCGCAGGCGGACCTGGACCGCCTCCGGGAGCGGCACGAGGAGTACATGCCGCAGATGCGCGACAACGTGCGGATCGCCGGCGAGGTGACGAGCCGGCGCGTACGCGCGTTCCTGGCGCTCCAGGTCGCCTTCGCGGTCGTGGTCGCGGTCGTCCTCGTCCTCGTCCTCTCGGTCACCCGCGCGATCACCCGCCGCGTCCGCAAGCTCGCGGCCGCCGCCGACCGGCTCGCGGGCGGCGATCTCACGGCGCGCGCGGCCGTGCCGGGCCACGACGAGGTGGCCGCCCTCGGGCGCTCCTTCGACACGATGACCGCCAAGCTCCGCGCCGGCTTCGAGAAGGAGAAGTCGATGCGCGCCCAGCTCGAGGCGCTCCTCGCGGCGGTGCGCGAGACCGCGACGCGCCTCGCGACCGGCACGAACCAGATCGTCACCTCGACGAACCAGCAGGCGACCGGCGCGCAGGAGCAGGCCGGCGCCGTCACGGAGACCGTCGCGGTGGTCGAGGAGCTGGCGCAGATGTCCTCCCAGGCCGCGCAGCGCGCCCAGGCGGCGGCGGAGACCGCGAAGCGCTCCGACGGCATCGGCCAGGACGGTCGCCGCGCCGTGGATCGGGCGGTGAGCTCCATGACGGCCGCGAAGGAGCAGGCCGACTCCGTCGCCGAGAGCATCGTCCGCCTCGCCGAGCAGACGCAGGCCGTCGGCGACATCATCAACCTCGTGAACGACATCTCCGACCAGACGAACCTGCTCGCGCTCAACGCCGCCATCGAGGCGTCTCGCGCGGGCGAGCACGGGAAGGGCTTCTCCGTCGTCGCCGCGGAGGTGAAGTCGCTCGCGGAGCAGGCGAAGAAGGCGACCGTCGAGGTGCGCCGCATCCTGGGCGAGATCCAGAAGATGGCGACGCAGTCGGTCCTGTCGACCGAGCAGTACTCGAAGGGGATGGCGCAGGCGACCGAGGCCGCCCGCGGCGCGGGCGACAACATCCGCCTGCTCGCCGAGGCGATCGCGGAGATGGCGGAGACCTCCACGCACATCTCGGCGACCGCGGTGCAGCAGGCGCAGGGCCTCGGGCAGATCAACCAGGCGATGCGCGACGTCAAGCAGACGACGGACCAGACGGTCGCCGCGATCCGGCAGACCGAGCAGGCCGTCCAGGACCTCTCGACGCTCGCGGTGAAGCTCACGCACCTCCTCTCCGAGCCGGAGCGCGTGGCCGCCTAGCGGCGGAAGCCCTCGATGGATCCGGACCGCCTCCAGGCGAAGCTGCGCGCGACGTTCCTGTCCGAGCTCGAGGAGCACGTCCGCTCGCTGACGGCGGACCTGCTGTCCCTCGAGCGGGCCGGCCCGGACGAGCGCGCCGAGCTGCTCCACCGGCTCTTCCGGACGGTGCACAGCGTCAAGGGCTCGGCCCGCGCTGCGAGCGTCGAGCTCATCGAGGCCGCCGCGGCGCGGATGGAAGGCCTCCTCGCGACCGCCCGGGAGACGCAGACCGCGCCCGGTCACGCGACGATCGACCTGCTCCTCGAGGCGGTGGACGGCATCGACGAGGCGTCGCAGCGTCTCCGCGACCAGCGCGCCCTGGACGGCGGTCCGCTCGCCGCGCTCGTCACGCGGCTCGCGCCCGGCCAGCCCCCGGCGCCGGCGCCGCCCGCGGCGCTCGGCTCGATCCGGCTCGGCGTCGACCGCCTCGACCGCCTCCAGGCCCTCGAGGCGGAGCTGCGCGCAGCGCGGCACGCCAGCGACGGCGTGGGGGCCCACATCGGCGCGCTCCAGGACACGGTGCGGCGCTGGGAGCAGGAGTGGGAGGGGGACGTGCGCGCGCTCCGCGCCGCCACCCGTGCCGAGCCGTCCGGCCCTTTCCACGCCATCTCGCAGCGGCAACGTGCCCGCCTCGACCGCCTCCGGGCCGACCTCGACCGGCTCGCGGCCGAGGCGGCCGCGGCGCGCCGGCGCGTGGACGGCGCCGCGGAGCCGCTCGCGGACGCGCTGCGCGCCCTCCGGATGGTGCCGTTCGGCGACGCGTGCCTCGGCCTGGACCGGACCGCGCGCGATCTCGCGCGCGCGTCGGCGAAGGACGTCGAGGTCGTGTTCCAGGGCGCCGACGTGCACCTCGACCGCGCGGTCGCCGAGGCGCTCCGGGCCCCGCTGCTGCACCTCGTCCGGAACGCGGTCGATCACGGGGTCGAGCCGCCGGCGGACCGGACCGCGCGGGGGAAGCCGGCGCGCGGGCGCATCGTCGTGTCCGCGCTGCTCCGCGGCGGCGAGGTGGAGGTCTCGGTCGAGGACGACGGCCGCGGCCTCGACCTCGAGGCGATCGCGGCGCGGGCCCGCCGCGACGGGCTCGCCGACGAGCGTGATCCGCGCGCGCTCGCCCGGCTCGTGTTCCTGCCCGGCTTCAGCACCGCGCACACCGTGACCGACGTCTCCGGCCGCGGCGTCGGCCTCGACGCGGTCCGCGCCGGCATCGAGGCGCTCCAGGGCTCGATCGACGTGGAGACGCGGCCGGGCGCCGGGACGCGGTTCGAGCTGGTCGTCCCGCTCACGCTCGTGGCGCTCCGCGCCCTCCTCGTCCGCGCGGGCGGCGAGACGCTCGCCGTGCCCGCGAGCCACCTCCGGCGCGTGGTCGCGAGCCGCCCGGAGGACGTCCGCGCCATCGGCGGGCGGGACACCGTCGTCGTCGACGGCGCGGCCCTGCCGGTCGCGGTGCTCGCGGACGTGCTGGGCCTCCCGGCGCCCCCGCCGCCGCCGCGTGCGGCGAGCGTGCCGCTCGTGGTGGTCGCCGCGGGCGGGCGTCCCGTCGCCCTGGCCGTGGAGGCGCTGGTCGCCGAGCAGGAGCTCCAGATCCGCGGCCTCGGCGCCCGGGTGCGCCGCGCGCCTCACCTCGCCGGGGCGGCGATCCTGCCGGACGGCGCCGTGTCCCTCATCCTCCACGTGCCCGAGGTCGTCGCGACGGCGCTCGGGCGGAGCGGCCCGACCGCGCTCCACCGCGCGCTCGATGCCCCGCGCCGGCGCCGCCGCGTCCTGCTCGTCGACGACTCGCCCACCACCCGGACCCTGGAGCGGTCGATCCTCGAGGGCGCGGGTTACCTCGTCGCCACCGCCGCGGACGGCGACGAGGCCTGGGCCATCCTCGAGCGGGAGGGCGCCGACGCGCTCGTCGCCGACGTGGAGATGCCGCGCCTCGACGGCTTCGCCCTGACCGAGGCCGTCCGCGCGTCACCACGGCTCGCCGGGCTCCCCGTCGTGCTCGTCACCGCCCGCGAGACCGAGGCGGACCGCGCCCGCGGGCTCGCGAGCGGCGCGAGCGCGTACCTCGTGAAGAGCACCTTCGACCAGCGCAGCCTGCTCGAGACGCTGGAGCAGCTCCTCGGGTGAGCCCATGATCCGCGTGCTCGTCGTCGAGGACATGCCCACCGCCCGGCAGCTGGTCGTCGGCATCCTGTCCTCGGATCCGGAGATCGAGGTCGTCGGGCAGGCCGCCGACGGGACCGAGGCCGTCGAGGCCGTCCGGCGGCTCCGCCCGGACGCCATCACGATGGACGTGATGATGATGCCGATGGACGGCATCCAGGCGACGGGGCTCATCATGGCGGAGCGGCCGACGCCCATCGTGATCGTCACGTCGCTCGACGTGAACGAGGTGACGCTCTCGATGCGCGCGCTGGGGGCCGGCGCCCTCGCCGCCCTCCCGAAGCCGCGCGGCCCCGGGTCGCCCGCGTTCGCGGAGGACGCGCGGCGCCTCCTCACGACGGTCAAGGCGATGTCCCGCGTCGCGCTGCTCCGGCGCCCCGCCGCCGCCGCGCCCGCGACCGCCGTCCCGGCGCCTCGCTCCGGGCCGCGCGGGCGCGTCGTCGCGATCGCGGCCTCGACCGGGGGGCCCGCCGCGCTCCAGCGCGTCCTCGCGCGGCTCCCCGCCGCCTTCCCCGCGCCGATCCTCGTCGTCCAGCACATCGCGCTCGGGTTCGCCGAGGGCTTCGCGCGCTGGCTCGCGTCGGCGGGACCCCTGCCCGTCCGCGTGGCGACCGACGGCCAGCCCCTCGCCGCCGGGACCGTCTACGTCGCGCCGGACGACCGGCACCTCGGCGTGTCGAGCGACGGGGCGCGCATCGCGCTCTCGGATGCACCGCCGGTGAGCGGCTTCCGGCCCTCCGGCACGCACCTCTTCAAGTCGGTCGCGGCGGCGTTCGGAGTCGGCAGCGTGGGCGTCATCCTGTCGGGTATGGGGCGCGATGGCGTCGAGGGTCTGCGGCTCCTCCGGACCGCCGGTGGTCGGATCGTGGCCCAGGACGAGGCGTCCTCCGCGGTGCACGGCATGCCCGGCGCCGCGGTCGAGGCCGGGCTCGCGGACGCCGTGCTGCCGCCCGACGCGATCCCGGAGCGGCTCGTGCGGTGGGTCGGAGGGTGACCGCCCGGGTGCGACACGGGTTGTCATCGCCCCGCTCTCCGGCCTAGAGTCGAAGACCGCGCATGGCCGTCCCGCCCCTCCCTCCGGGCCAGGCGCCCACCCCCGCGACGCGACCGTCGCCCGACGAGGCGCTGCGCGCGCAGCTCGAGGAGACGCAGCGCCAGATCGCGTTCCTGTCGCACCTCACGGTGGCGCTCTTCGAGGACGCCCGCGGTCACCAGGCGACCCTCGGGCGCCTCGCGAAGCTCGTGGTGCCTCACCTCGCCGACTGGTGCCTCGTCGACCTCGTGCGAGAGGCGCACGCCGAGCGGATCGCCGCCGAGCACTGGAACCCCGACCTCGAGCCGCTCGCGCGCACGCTCCCGCGGACCTTCCCGCTCGCGCCCGGCGCTGCGGCGGGGGTCGCCGGCGCGGTCGCCACCGGCCGCTCGCAGCTCGTCGAGGCCGTCCCGCCGCCCGCACCCGGCGAGCCCGAGGATCTCGTCGCGCTGCGACGGCTCCGGCCGCGCTCGTACCTGATCCTGCCGCTCCGGGCCCGCGGGCGGACGCGCGCCGTGATGACGCTCGCGTTCGCGGAGTCGACCCGCCGTTACAGTCCGCCGGACCTCGCGCTCGCCGAGGACCTCGCCGCGCGCGCCGCCATGGCGCTCGAGAACGCGCTGCTGTTCGAGGAGGTCGAGCGTGCGGTGCAGGCGCGCGAGGACACCCTCTCGATCGTGTCCCACGACCTCAAGAACCCGATGGCGGCGATGCTGCTCGGCATCCAGCGGCTCGCGCGCCTCGTCGACGAGCCCAAGAAGGCGCAGGGCGAGGTGCTGCTCGGAAAGCTCGAGCGCACGCTTCGCGGCATGAACCGGCTCATCGACAGCCTCCTCGACCTGGCGCGGATCGAGGCGGGGCGGCTGCAGCTCCAGCGGCGCCCCGAGACGCCCCTGTCCGTCGTGGCGCGTGCGGTGGAGCCGCTCGAGGCGCTCGCGGCGGAGCATGGCCAGCGCCTCGAGGTGCTCGTCCCGGGGGACCTGCCGCCGGTCTCGTGGGACCCGGATCGCATCGTGCAGGTGATCGCGAACCTGGTCGGGAACGCGATGAAGTTCTCGCCGGACGGCGCCGGGATCCGGATCCGCGCGGAGCGCACGCCCGAGGGCCTGCGGTTCGCGGTGCAGGACGACGGACCCGGGATCGCCGCGGAGGTCGTCGAGCACCTGTTCGACCGCTACTGGCAACCGGCCGGAACCCAGAAGCGCGGCCACGGGCTCGGCCTGTTCATCGTGAAGGGCATCGTCGAGGCGCACGGCGGGCGCGTCTGGGTCGAGGCCGCGCCCGGCCGCGGCGCCACCTTCCTGTTCACGATCCCGACGCCGCCGCGGCCGTAGCGCAGCGGGGTGCGTCCCGCTGCGCCAGGCGCCGGCGCGCTAGGCTCCCCCCTCGATGCGCTGCCCCCACTCGTTTCTGACCCGCCGGTCAGTTTGCACTTGCAGCGCTCGCGCCGGGTCCGCTACGGTCGGCGCATGGCTCGTCCTCCGAACCCCGCCGCCCGCGAGGGCCTCCTGGACGCCGCGCGCACCGAGTTCGCGGCGCACGGCCTGGCCGGCGCGCGCGTCGAGGACATCGCGCGCCGCGCCGGCCTGTCGAAGGGCGCCTTCTACCTGCACTTCGACACGAAGGAGCAGGTGTTCGAGGCGCTCCTCCAGCGCTTCTTCGGCGCCATGGCGGACCAGGTCGCGCGCCGCCAGGACGCGGAGGAGCGCTTCGCGCTGGAGCACGCGGGAGAGCGCGGCGCGGAGCTCGTCGAGGAGCAGATCGAGTTCGAGTGCGACGTGGACGCGGAGATCATCGAGGCGCTCTGGCGCCACCGCTTCATGCTCGCGATCCTCGACTCGGGCGGGCCGCGGTACGCGGCGCTGCTCCAGGACTTCCGCCGCCAGATGCACGCGCTCACGACGCGCCGGATCGCCGACAAGCAGGCCGCGGGCCGGATGCGCGCCGACGTCGACCCGGCGGTGGTCGCCGACGTGATCGTCGGCACGTACGACGGCCTCGCCCGCCGCATGCTCGACATGGAGCGGAAGCCGGATCTCCTGGCCTGGACCCGGTCCTTCCTGCGCGTCGTCTACGAGGGGATGCGCGAGCCGGCGTCGCCCGCCCGCGCCGCGTCCACGCGTCGCGCCTCCGCCCGGACGGCATCTCCCGCGCGCCGGCGGCGCCCGCCCCGCCCTGCTCCCTGACCCGAGAGTCACGAAAGGATCCCGCGATGCCTCGGCTCCACCTCGCCGCCCTCGCCCTCCTCCTCGCGGCCTGCCAGCGCGGCGGGAGCGCGACTCCACCCGCCGCGAGCGCGCCGGCCCCAGGCGCCGCCGCGAAGACCTCCGGGCCCGCTCCGGCGCCCGCGCGGCTCGCCCTCCCCGAGCGCGTCCGCTTCGCGCCGAAGGTGACCGCCACCGGCACCCTCAGGGCGCGCCAGGCCTCGCCGCTCGCGTTCTCCGTCGCGGGCACGCTGCTGCGCGTCGCGGTGAAGCGCGGGCAGGAGGTGCGCGAGGGGGCGCTCCTGGCCGCGCTCGACGACGGTGCGGCCTCGGCCGCGCGGCGGCAGGCGGAGGCCGCGGTCGCGGCCGCGAAGGCGCAGCTCGCGCTCGCCGACGACGCGCACTCGCGCGTGGCGCGCCTGCGGCAGGAGGACGGCGCGTCGGAGGCGCAGGCGTTCCAGGCGCGGGCCCAGCGCGACCTGGCCGCCGCGCAGCTCGCGGCCGCCGAGGCGCAGCTCGAGCAGGCGCGCGTGAACCTCGCGCACCACGCGCTCGTCGCCCCGTTCCCCGGCGTCGTCACGAAGGTACCGGACGGGATCGGGATCGCCGTCGCGGCCGGCCTCCCCGTCGTGACGCTCGTGACCACCCGCGAGCTGGTCCTCGAGACGTCCCTCACGCAGGAGGAGGCCGTCGAGCTCCGGCCCGGCGCGAGGGCGATCGTCGCGGTCCCCGTGACCGGCGCGCGTGGCGACGCCACCGTCTCGGTCGTCGTCCCGGCGGTGGACGCGTCCACGAACCGCGTGCCGGTGGAGCTCTCGGTCCCGAACCCCGCGGGGCGCTTCCTCGCGAACGCGTTCGCGCGCGCCGAGCTCCCCCGCGGGGCCGAGCGCGACACGTGGCGCGTCCCGTCCGCAGCGCTCGTCCAGCGCGCCGGCGGGTACGCGGTGTGGGTCGCTGGACGGGACGGGAAGGCCAGGGGCCTCCCGGTGCGCCTGCTCGGAGAGGACGGCGATGCGGCGCTGGTCGCGCCGGACGACGGGAAGCCCTGGCCGCCCGACCTGCGCGTCGTCGAGAACCCGCCCCTCGGCATCGCCGAGGGCACGCCGCTGGCGGAGGTGCGCGGATGACGCTCTCCGACGTCGCGATCCGCCGGCCGGTCTTCACGGCCATGATGTCCGTCACCCTGCTCGTCCTCGGGGTGCTCGGGTACCTCCGCCTCGGCACCGACCTCTACCCGGACGTCACGTTCCCGTTCGTCACCATCAGCACCCTCTACCCCGGCGCCAGCCCCGAGGACATCGAGGAGACGGTGACGCGCCCGATCGAGGACGCGGTCTCGTCCATCGCCGGCATCGACAAGGTCTTCTCCTGGTCCCGGGAGGACGTGTCGATGGTGTTCATCCAGTTCAAGCTGTCGGTGCCGCTCGGCGAGGCGGTCCAGAACGCGCGGGACAAGGTGGGCGTCGCGCAGGGCCAGCTGCCGGTCGGGGCGCACGCGCCGGTGATCGCGCAGTACGACATCTCCGCCCAGCCGGTGATCGTGTTCTCCGCGGCGTCCGGCCAGGATCCCATCGCGCTGCGGGAGAAGATGGACGACCAGATCCGGCCGCGGCTCGAGCAGATCGAGGGCGTGGCGGCGGTGCGGATCGTGGGCGGCGCCGAGCCCGAGCTCTCGGTCGAGCTGTTCCGCGACCGCCTCCAGTCCCTCGGCCTCGGCCCCGACGCGGTGTTCAGGCGCGTCCAGGGCGAGCACCTCGACCTTCCCGGCGGCAAGTTCCCGACGGGCTCGACCGAGGTCGGGATCCGCGTCCGCGGCGAGTTCCAGGACGTGGACCAGCTCCGGCGCATGCCGGTCGCGGCCGGGCCGGACGGCTCGCTCGTCCGCCTCCAGGACGTCGCGCTCGTGCGCAAGGGCGCGAAGGAGGAGAAGACCGTCGTCCGGACCAACGGCGTCGAGGCCGTCGCGGTCGAGGTCGTGAAGCAGGCCGGCGCCAACTCCGCCCAGGTCGCGAACGCCGTGAAGCGGCTCCTGCCGCAGCTCGAGAAGGAGCAGGGCTTCCAGGCGCAGGTGCTCGTGGATCAGTCGACGACCATCGAGGCGAACGCCCACGAGGTCTGGCTCGCCATCTACTTCGGCGGCGCGATGGCGATCCTCATCATCCTGCTGTTCCTCCTGGACCTCCGCGGCACCTTCATCTCCGCGCTGGCGCTCCCGACCTCCGTCGTCGGGACGCTCTTCATGATGTACGCGATGGGCTTCTCCTTGAACCAGCTCACGCTCCTCGGCCTGTCGCTCGCCATCGGCCTCCTCATCGACGACGCGGTGGTCGTCCGCGAGAGCATCACGCGGCGGCTCGAGCGCGGGGAGTCGCCCGCCCAGGCCGCGAGCCGCGGCACCCAGGAGATCGCCCTCGCCGTGATGGCCACCACGTTCACGCTCGTCGCGGTGTTCGTGCCGGTCGCGTTCATGCAGGGCATCACCGGGCAGTTCTTCCGGCAGTTCGGCCTCACCATCACGGTCGCGGTGCTCATCTCGCTCTTCGTCGCCTTCACCCTCGACCCGATGCTGTCCGCGCGCCTCGCGAAGGCGCGGGTCCCGGGCGAGGAGCGCCACGCGTCCCGGCCGGTCGCCCGGATCCGCGCCGGGTTCGAGGCGATCGACCGGTTCTACGCGGGGACGCTCGCGTGGGTGCTGCGGCACCGCTGGATCACGTTCGGCGCGGCCGTCCTCCTGTTCGTGGGAACGCTGGCGCTCTTCCCCCGCCTCGGCTCCGAGTTCTCGCCGAAGGAGGACCGGAACCAGCTCATCGTGAACCTCGAGTACCCGCCGGGCACGAGCCTCGCGACCTCGTCCCGCCGCAGCGCGGCCCTGGAGGACCGCGTCCGCGCGCTCCCGGGCGTGACCGCGGTCTACTCGACGGTCGGCTACCAGGAGGACGCGCGCAGCATCCGCTGGCGCGTCAACCTCGTCGACAAGAACGCGCGTCCCGACGGCATCGACCGCTACAAGGACTGGATCCGCGAGATCCTCGCCATCGACGACCGGCTCGCGACGCGCGCCGTGTCCGATCCGCCGATGATGGAGGGGCTCGGGGACTGGCCGCCGATCCTGATGCACATCACCGGGCGGGACTTCGGGCAGCTCCGCAAGGAGGCGGACTTCATGGTCGCCGCCATGGCGGAGATCCCCGCGCTCACCGACGTCCAGCTCAAGGACTCCCCCGGCAAGCCCGAGCTGCACGTCGACGTCGACCGCGAGGAGGCCGCGCGCGCCGGCGTCCCGGCCGGCGCCATCGCGCTGCAGGTCCGGCTCGCGACGCAGGGCGAGGTCGCCGGAAAGCTGCGGGAGGGCCGCCGCGAGTCCGAGATCCGGGTGCGCCTCGCGGGCGAGGACCGGGAGTCCGCCGGCGCGATGGAGTCGATGTGGGTCGCGACGCCCAAGGGCCCGGTGGCCCTCGCCCAGGTCGCCCGCCTCGAGCGCTCCACCAGCCCCGCCGTGATCGAGCACGAGCGCCGCGAGCGGAAGATCTCGATCTGGGCGCAGATCGCCCCGGGCCACGACCTCGGGAGCGCCGTCGAGGCGCTCCACGCGAAGCTCGACGGGCACGCCCTGCCGGCGGGCTACGGGTACATCTGGGACGGGATGCAGAAGGAGCAGAAGGACTCGCAGGCCAACATGGGCCTCGCGCTGCTCATCGCGATCGTCTTCATCTTCATCGTGCTCGCGAGCCAGTTCGAGTCGCTCGTCCACCCGTTCACCATCATGCTCTCCCTGCCCCTGGCGCTCGTCGGCGCCGTGCTCGGGCTGTTCGTGACCGGCAAGTCCGTGAGCCTCGGCTCGCTCATCGGGATCATCCTGCTCATGGGGCTCGTGACGAAGAACGCGATCCTCCTCGTCGACGGCGCGCTCCAGCACCTCCGCGAGGGCGACGCGCCGGACGAGGCGATGCGCAAGGCCGGCCCGCGCCGGCTCCGCCCGATCCTCATGACGAGCGGCGCGATGGTGCTCGGCATGCTCCCGACCGCGCTCGGGCGCGGCATGGGGAGCGAGTTCCGCTCCCCGATGGCCATCGCGGTGATCGGCGGCGTGATCACCTCCACCATGCTGACGCTGTGGGTCGTGCCGGTCGTGTTCGTCTGGGTCGAGCGGGTCCGCGGGAAGCTGCGCCGCCGGCCGCGCGCGGTGCCGCTGGCGCCCGTCCCCGAGGAGCCGGCCGCACCGCCGCACGCGGCGGCGCGAGAAGCCGCAGGCGGCTGACCGCGATCCCGTCCCCGCGACCGCCATCCCCCTCCACCGCGCCCGCCCGTCCGTGCATGGCCGGGGGGCGTCCCTCGCCCGAGGTCGACCATGCCCGAACGCCGCGCCTTCTCCGTCGCCATCTTCTGCCGCAACGCAGGAGCGATCCTGCTGATCCGCCATCGCCGGCTCGGGACGTGGCTCCCGGTCGGCGGCGAGATCGAGGCTGGCGAGACGCCGCTCGAGGCCGCGCGCCGCGAGCTCCGCGAGGAGACGGGCCTCTCCGGAGGCTTCCCGGCCGGCCTCGGCGTGGACGGCACGCCCGCGGGCCTCATCGGCTACGAGGAGCACCTCGCCGGCTCGAAGGGGCTCCACCTGAACTTCGCCTTCGTGGCGGACGTCGCCACCCGCGAGCTCGTCGCGTGCGACGAGTGGGACGCCGCGCGCTGGGTCCGGCCCGAGGAGCTCGCGGGCCTCTCCTGCCCCGAGAACGTCCGGCAGCTCGCAGCGCTGGCGCTCGCCGCTCCTGCCGCATGACCTGGGAGGCCCTCGCGCTCGCGCTGTTCCTCCCCGTGCTGCCGGCGCCGAAGCGTCGGAGACGGCCGACGCCGGCGCCGCGTGGGCGCGCGGGCGCTTCGCGTTCGTCCGCGCCCGGCCCGGCGGCGTCGCGCCGGCGACGTGGCGCGGCGCCGTCCGGTGGACGGGCGCGCGGCGCGGCGGCCGTGTGAACGGCGCCGCCCCGCCGCGCGACCGGTGAGACGTCGACAGCGCCCGGGGCGAACGGCACGTCCCGCCCCGATCGTCGAGAACCGAGCCGCCGCGCCTGCACCGCGGGCGAGGAGAGGTCCGGGCGCCTTCTCACGGGGAAGGCGTCCGGGCCTCTCCGTCGAGGGTGCCCACCCGACGGCGGCGCGGCGAGCCGGGGCCCGTAACGCTCCACGGCGACGAGAGACGGAGTGCGGGATGCTTTCACGAAGCGAGAAGCCCTCCCCGCAAGGAGAAGAGATCATGCCCCGAACGAAGCTGCTGAGCCGCAAGACCCTGGCTGCCGCCGCCCTCCTGGCCGGCGTCGCCGTCGCGCCCGTCGCGCGCGCCACCACCCCCACGAGCACCGACGAGGCCCGCGGGTTCCCGCAGCTCTCGAAGATGAAGCCGATGGACGTCATGCACGCCATGGACAAGGAAGGGAAGGGGTACGTGACGCGCGAGGAGTTCATGAAGTTCCAGGAGGAGTTCTTCGAGCGGATGGACCGGAACCACGATGGCAAGGTCGACACCAACGAGTTCATGGGGAAGACGGGCTCGGGCGTCGCGAAGCAGTGAGACGCGCGCGAGAGGCGCGACTCGACCGGACCCGGCCGCCCCAGCGCGGCCGGGTCCTTTCGTGTCCGGCAGCGCGAGCGGGAGGGAGTGACGGAGCGTGACGACGTGGACCGCGCCGGCAACTCACGCGAAGCCGACGGGAGCGTCGGCGTCGAGGGGAGCGGCCCGGTCCGCGAGACCGAGCCGCTCCTCGAGCCACCGCGCCTGCCAGGCCCGCTCCGCCTCGAACGCGGCGAGCCCGTCCCCGACGGTCGAGGCGAGCGTCGCGACGATGTACGCGGCGGTGGCGGGCACGGCGACCGGGGCGCGCCCGGCCCGGAGCGCATAGCGCGCGGCGTCCGCCACGAGCAGCGCGGCGCGCGGCGCGGGCTCCGGTCCGCCGGGGGAGGCCGCGGCCACGATCGCCTCGAGCTCCGCGGCCCCGGCGAGCGCGTCGCGGAGCGCTGGCTCGAGATGCGGGAGCGCGAGGTCCCGGGCCCGCAGCGCGCAGGCGCGGGCGTACGCGCCGGCGGCGGCGCCGTCCCAGGCGGTCACGCGTCCGAGGAGGCGCCCGCGCGGGGCGACGACCTGGTATCGCCGCTCCTGCACCGGTTCCGTGAGCTCGACGGTCCACAGCTCCGCGCCGAGCCAGTGGGGCAGGTCCCGCAGGCGGCAGGCGTGGATCCAGACGTCGGAGCGCTCCGCCGGCGCGCCGACCCAGCCGCCGTCGGCGGGCCAGCGGAACCCGGTGAACGGCGCGATCCCGCCCTCCGCGAGGAACTTCCAGGCGATCACGGCCCCTCCCCGCCCGACTTCCACCCGCGGAACGCCGCGAGCAGCGCGTCGCGGCCCTCGGGCTCGAGCGTCTCCTCCGTCAGCCGGAGGAAGCCGGCGCTCCGGCGAACCTCGCGCATCTGGCGCAGGTACGTCTGGCACCAGTCGCAGTAGGCGAGGTGCAGCTCGACGCGGGTGCGCTCGTCGACCGGCAGCCTCGCCTCGACGTAGTCCGTGACGAGCTCGACGAGCTCCTGGCAGGCGAGGTCGGGGACGCCGAGCTTCATGACGGCCGCCCCTCCCGCCCGACCTTCTCCTCCACGAACGCGCGCACCTTCGAGCGGGCGCGGTGCAGCAACACGCGCTGGTTGCCCTCGGTGATCCCGAGGAGCGCGCACACCTCGTCCGCTTCCCACCCATCCACGTCGCGGAGCGACATCACCGTCCGCTGTGCCTCGGGCAGGGTCTCGAGCGCCGCGGCGACGAGCGCCGCGATCTCGCCCGACTCGACGCGGGCGTCGGGCCAGGGCTCGGGGGGCTCCGACCAGTGTCCGGCCCAGCGCTCGCTCTCGCCTCGGAAACGCTCCGCCGGCACCGCGGGCCCGTCCTCGTCGTCCACGCGCCCGAGCGCGGACATCGGCACGGAGCGCACCTCGCGGACCGCGCGCGACTTCGCGCAGTTCACGAGGATCCGGTAGATCCACGCCCGCAGGGAGCAGCGCCCCTCGAACTGGTGCAGCCCCTTCAGGACGCCGATCCAGGTCTCCTGGACGACCTCCTCGGCGACGCCCCTGCTGCGGACGAAGGTCGTCGCGAGCCGGACCATGGGGCCGTGATTCCGCGTCACCAGCGCGAGGAAGGCGGCCTCGTCGCCGGCGCGGAGCGCCGCCAGCTCGCGGGCCTCGGCCTCCGTCCCGACGTCCACCGCTCGCGACGCGCCCGGCTGCATCCGCGTCCCCCGGAGCGTCCGCACCGGCGAACGCGCACCCGATGTAGCCCGGGGCGGCCGACGTCACCGCGCCTCGATGGGGACGGGGCGGCTGGGCGCCGGAGCTCGCGTGCGGCCGCTCGGTCGGACCGCGGCGAGGGCCGCCATGCGCCGCCCTCACCGGAGCCGGTCGAGGAGGTGGTCCCCCACGCGGAGCGCGTTGGCCATCACCGTCAGCGCCGGGTTCACGGCGCCGGACGAAGGGAAGAAGCTGGCGTCGACGACGTACAGGTTGTCGAGCTCATGAGCCTTGCAGCTCGGGTCGAGAGCGCTCGTGGCGGGGTCGCGACCGAAGCGGATCGTGCCGTTCTGGTGCGCGACGCCCGCGAGCGGGATGCGCTGGCCGACGTAGAGCGACCGCGCGAAGAGGCCCCGGTGGCAGTCGCGCCCGTGGATCGGGCACGTCCGCTGCCGGCCCATCGACGCCTTCAGGCGGGCGGTGAGCTGCCGGTGGGCCTCCTCGTTGTTCGGGCGATAAGCGAGGACGACGTTGCCGTCACGGTCGAGCGTCACCCGGTTCTCCGGGTCCGGCAGGTCCTCGCTCGTGAGCCAGAAGTCGAGCGAGTGGCGGGCCATGAGCTCGAGGGTGAAGCCGGGTACGAGCGGCGGCGCGCCGCCTCGCAGCGTCACCGCGTCGAGCTTCCCGACGAACGACACGTGGCCCATCGGATGCGGGAACGCGTCGTCGCCGAGGTACCAGTCGTTCACCGAGAGCGTCTTCTGGAACACCGTCGGGTTCGGGCACCGCGAGATCGCCATCTGCACCGAGTTCACGTGGCCCATGTAGTGCCGGCCCACGACGCCGGACCCGTTCGCCAGGCCGGCCGGATGGCGGTCGCTCGCCGACCGCAGCAGCAGCGCGGCCGAGTTGATGGCACCCGCCGAGACGACCACGACGCTCGCGCTGTGCTCCTCGCGCTGGCCCTCCCGCTCGACGATCACCCTGGTGACCTCGCGGCCCGAGTGGCTGGTCTCGAGGCGCGTGACCTTCGCGTTCACGAGGAGCATGACGTTCGGGTACTCGAGCGCCGGGTCCACCGCGCACGTCTGCGCGTCGGACTTCCCGCCCACGAGGCAGGGATAGCCGTCGCAGGTGCCGCACCGGATGCAGCGGCTGGCGCGGCGGTTCCGCTCGTCGAGCATGATCCCGAGCGGCGTGTGGAACGGCCGGAGGCCCTGGTGCGCGAGATCCTCCGAGAGCTGCGCGAGGCGCGGCTCGTGGGAGACCGGGGGGTGCGGGTACGGCTCCGGCGACCCCGGATCCGTCGGGTCCTCCCCGCGCTGGCCGTGGACGTGGTAGAGCCGCTCCGCCTCGCGGTAGTAGGGCTCGAGATCGTCGTAGGAGATGGGCCACGCGGGCGACACGCCGCCGTGGTGCCGCAGCTCGCCGAAGTCCTCGCGCCGGAGCCGGAACAGCGCGGCGCCGTACATCTTGGTGTTCCCGCCGACTCCGTAGTTGGTGTGCGGGTGCAGCGCCTCGCCGTCCACGGTCCGCCAGGTCTCCCTCGCCTGATAGCGGCCCTCGAGGTTCACCGCGCGGGGGTCCCAGTTCTCCTTCTCGCGCGGGACGAAGTCCCCGCGCTCGAGGAGGAGGATGCGCTTGCCGGAGGGCGCGAGCCGGCGGGCGAGGGTGCCGCCGCCGGCGCCGGTCCCGATGATGATCACGTCGTGACGGTTGGTGGTGTCGGTCATGGCCACCTGTCTGTGTCGAACACGCGGGCGTTACGTGGGGCCGACCGACGCCGGCGCGGTGCCTCGCTCCGCGTGAGCCCCGACGTGAAGAGGCCGGGGACGCGGCGTGCGCGTCCCCGGCCCCGACCGCCAGGCTCGCAGAACGAGCCCCTCGCGCTACGACATGGCCCGGGTCGCCGACAGCGCGCCGACCGGAGCCGCGCTCCGGCTCGCCCTCGCCCGCGACGCGCGGAGCGCCTCGGCGGCGGTGGCGATGGATGCGCCGAGCAGGACCACGTCCTTCATCAGGAATGCACCCGCCGGGTGCTTCAGCGAGAACGCGCCCGGCGTCGAGAACAGGAACGAGAGCGTCGTGAGGAACGTCACGACCGCGGCGATCGACCCACCCGCGGACAGGGCCGGCGAGAGCCGGCGCGAGGCGATCGCGAGGCCGGTCGCGACCTCGAGGGTGCCGATGATGCCCGACGTGCCCTGGAGCCCGAACGCACCCAGCATCCAGGAGAGGAAGGGGCTGTGGGCGACGAGCGGCTCGATGGCCTGCGCCTCGAAGGCGAAGTACTTGGCGGTGCCGATGACGACGAGCAGGAACACGAGCCCGTAGCGCAGGACACCGATCCCGGTGTCCTCGAGCCGGGCGATGCGGACGTCCACCGGGTCGGTCGTGCGGCTGCGGCTCGTGTCGTTCTCCATGGAAGGCATGCGATCTCCTCGGATCAGGTGATGGCGGGGGTGATCCCGCTCCGACCAATCGGTGTCCCGCCGCCCGCTCTCGTTACGCGACCACCCCGGACGTCGCCGCGTAACGCTGCGCCCGCGACCGCGCTCTCCTCCCGCAGCGAAGGGGAGGACGTCATGGCGAGCGCGGTCCAGCAGGTCGGCTTCAGGCAGGCGGCGTTCCGCAGCCGCACGACGGGCGCGGTGATCGGCACCGGTCCCTGCCACGACATCACGCTCCTCCCCGGGGGCGCAGAGGCCGATCTCGACGAGTGGCAGGCCGGGTTCGTGGACGGGTCGGGACGCTTCCTCGACCGGCGCGAGGCGGCCGAGGCGCTCGGTCACGCGGGCCGGCTCGAGTCGCGGGCGTACTTCGCCGGCGACGCCCACCCGACCCTCGAGGCCGGGCACGTCGAGAGCTGGCGAGCGCAGCGGGCCGCGTGAACCGGGCCCGCGTGACGCCGCGCGAGGCGGCGTAACGGACCCCACCGCCGGACAGACTCCACGCGGCGAGCCGGCGCCTGGAGCGCGGCCACGCCGCCCGACGAGGAGAGCGAGATGGACTTCGACCGTGGTCGACATGGAGGCGGTCCACCCGTCCTTCGCGGAGGGCCTCCCGCCCCCATCTCGCGCGGCACCCGGTCGCTGGAAGGCTCCCGGCTCGGCGCCGCGCAGGCGACGCTGGTCCGCGATCCCGACGGTCACGCGCTCCTCCTGGCCCGGCCCTCGGCGGCGCGATGAGCGCCGCGCCGGCGAGCGATCTCGGCTGCCGCGAGCTCGTCGAGCTGGTCACCGCCTACCTCGAGGGTGCGCTCCGCCCTGCGGAGCGGCGCCGCCTGGAGCGACACCTCGCGGACTGCGAGGGGTGCCGCGCCTACCTCGCCCAGCTCCGGACCGTCCTGCGCGCCGCCGGCCGGCTGTCGGAGCGCTCCCTCCCCGCCGGCGCGCACGCACCGCTCCTGCGCGCCTTCCGCGCGTGGAAGGCGGACCGGGCTCGCTCGACGGGCTCCGAGCCGAGGAGGGGCGCGCAGCGGTCGGCGTCGAAGAGGACGCGCGGCGGAGGCGCGTAACGCCCGACCCCCTCTCGCGCACCAGCACCGGCGACGTCGCCCGGCCGGGCGCGCGCAAGGAGACACGGGGATGACGGCAGAGGAGCGGAGGCTGGAGGAGTCGCGGCGCCACGAGGCGCACTGGAAGCGCTGGGGCCCGTACCTGTCCGAGCGCGCCTGGGGAACGGTGCGTGAGGACTACTCGGAGCACGGTACGGCCTGGGACTACCTCCCGCACGACCACGCCCGCTCGCGCGCCTACCGCTGGAACGAGGACGGGATCGCCGGCGTCTCCGATCGCCACCAGCTCCTCTGCTTCGCCCTCGCGCTGTGGAACGGGAAGGACCCGATCCTGAAGGAGCGGATGTTCGGCCTCACCGGGAGCGAGGGCAACCACGGCGAGGACCCGAAGGAGCTGTACTACTACCTCGACTCGACGCCGACGCACTCCTACATGCGGATGCTCTACAAGTATCCGCAGCGCGCGTTCCCCTACGCCGAGCTGGTCGCCGAGAACCAGCGCCGCTCGCGCAAGGACCTCGAGTACGAGCTCTGGGACACCGGCGCGTTCGAGGGCGACCGGTACTTCGACGTGTTCGTCGAGTACGCGAAGGCGAGCCCGGACGACCTGCTCGTGCGCATCGAGGCGGTGAACCGTGGCCCCGACCCGGCGCCGCTCGAGCTCCTCCCCACCCTGTGGTTCCGGAACACCTGGAGCTGGAACGGCGAGCGGCAGCGCCCGTCCGTGCGCGCGGAGCCGGGGACGGCGCGGGTCCGGGCCCGGCACGCGGCGCTCGGGGAGTACGTCCTCCACTGCGAGGGCGCCCCCGAGCTGCTCTTCACGGAGAATGACACGAACGTGTCCCGGCTCTTCGGGGCGCCGAACGGCGTGCATCACGTGAAGGACGCGTTCCACGCGTACGTCGTGGACGGCCGCCGGGAGGCGGTGAACCCGGACCGGGTCGGGACCAAGTGCGCGGCGCGCTACCGCGCGCTCGTCCCGGCGGGCGGTGCCGCGGTGGTGAAGCTCCGGCTCCGCCGCGGGGGGCTCGACGACGGCTCCGAGGTCGGGCGCGACTTCGACGCGGTCCTCGCCGCGCGGCGGCGCGAGGCTGACGAGTTCTACGAGGCCGTCGCCCCTTCCGGCCTCTCCGCGGACGAGCGCCACGTCCTCCGCCAGTCGCTCGCGGGGATGCTCTGGTCGAAGCAGTTCTACCACTACGTGGTCCGCGACTGGCTCGCGGGCGATCCCGCGCAGCCCAAGCCCGCCGAGGCCCGCGCGCGCGGCCGGAACGCGGACTGGCCGCACCTCTACAACGCCGACGTCCTCTCCATGCCGGACAAGTGGGAGTACCCCTGGTTCGCGGCCTGGGATCTCGCCTTCCACTGCGTGCCCCTCGCGCTCGTCGATGCGGACTTTGCGAAGGAGCAGCTGCTCCTCCTCCTGCGCGAGTGGTACATGCACCCGAACGGCCAGATCCCGGCGTACGAATGGGCGTTCGGGGACGTGAACCCACCCGTCCTCGCCTGGGCGGCGCTGAAGGTCCACGACCTCGAGCGGCGGCGGACCGGTCGCGGCGATCGCGCCTTCCTGAAGCGCGTCTTCCACAAGCTGATGCTGAACTTCACCTGGTGGGTGAACCGCAAGGACGCGGAGGGGAAGAACGTCTTCCAGGGCGGGTTCCTCGGGCTCGACAACATCGGCGTGTTCGACCGGAGCGCGCCGCTGCCCACCGGCGGCCACCTCGAGCAGTCGGACGGCACGAGCTGGATGGCGATGTACAGCCTGAACCTGCTCTCGATCGCGCTCGAGCTCGCCTGCGAGGAGCCGGAGTACGAGGACGTGGCGTCCAAGTTCTGGGAGCACTTCGTCCACATCGCGCGGGCGATGAACACGATGGGGCTCTGGGACGAGGGGGATGGCTTCTACTACGACCTCCTCCACACGCCCGCCGGAGAGGAGATCCCGCTCCGCGTCCGCTCCCTGGTCGGGCTCATCCCGCTCTTCGCCGTCGAGAGCTTCCCCTCCGGTCTCCTCGAGAAGTTCCCGGCGTTCCTCCGCCGCCTGGAGTGGTTCATCGACCACCGGATGGATCTCACCGAGGGCGTCGCGTGCATGCGGACGCGCGGAGAGGAGGACCGGCGCCTCTTCTCCGTCGTCTCGCCGGACCGGCTCCGGAAGCTGCTCCGGGTCATGCTCGACGAGTCGGAGTTCCTCTCCGACTACGGGGTCCGCTCGGTCTCGGCGGTCCACCGGGACCGGCCCTTCGAGCTGCCGGTGGACGGGATGGTCCACCGCGTCCGGTACGAGCCGGCCGAGTCGTCGTCCGGCCTCTTCGGCGGGAACTCAAACTGGCGCGGGCCGATCTGGTTCCCGACCAACTTCCTGCTCATCGAGTCGCTCCGGAAGTTCCACCGCTACCTCGGCGACGGGTTCCGGGTCGAGCTGCCTGCGGGCTCGGGGAGGATGGCGACGCTCGGCGAGGTGGCGGACGAGCTCGCGAACCGCCTCTCGCGGATCTTCCTCCGCGACGCGCGGGGGCGCCGCCCCTGCTTCGGCGGGACGAGGCTCCTGCAGGAGGACCCGCACTTCCGGGATCACCTCCTCTTCCACGAGTACTTCCACGGCGACGACGGCGCGGGCATCGGCGCGAACCACCAGACCGGCTGGACCGGGCTCGTCGCGGCGCTCATCGCGAAGGCCGCGTAACGGCGGCGGGCGCCGCCGAGACCCACCGGCATCACGCAGCTCTCGCGAGGAGGAACCGGCACGATGAAGGCGATCGCAGTCACCCCGGGGAAAAAGCACAGCGCGCAGGTCGTCGAGGCGCGGCGGCCGAGCGTCGCGGACGTGCCGGACGGCCGCGGCGTGCTCGTGAAGGTGCTGCGGGTCGGCGTCGACGGGACCGACCGCGAGATCAACGACGCGCAGTACGGCCGGGCTCCGGCGGGCGAGCCGTACCTCATCCTCGGCCACGAGAACTTCGGCCAGGTCGAGGCGGTCGGCCCCGCCGTCACGGAGCTCGCGCCCGGCGACTTCGTGGTGGCCACCGTGAGGCGCCCGGGGCGCAGCCTCTACGACGCCATCGGCACCCAGGACATGACCACCGACGACGTCTACCTGGAGCGCGGGATCAACCTCCTCCACGGCTTCCTCTCCGAGCACTACGTGGACTCCGCCGATCACGTGGTCGCCGTCCCCCGCGGCGCGCGGGAGGTCGGCGTCCTCCTCGAGCCGCTCACCGTCGTGGAGAAGGGCATCGCCCAGGCGTACGAGATCCAGCGCCGCCTCCGCGTGTGGCACCCACGCCGCGCGGCGGTGCTCGGCGCGGGGACGATCGGGCTCCTCGCGACCCTCGTCCTCCGGCTGCGCGGGTTCGACGTGACCACCTTCGGGAAGGCTCCGCGGCCGAACCGGAACGCGTCGCTCGTCGAGGCGCTCGGCGCGCGGTACGTGATCACCTCCGAGACGAGCGTCCCCGACGCGTCCCGCCGGGACGGTGCGTACGACCTCGTCCTCGAGGCTTCCGGCTTCTCGCCCCTCGTCTTCGACGGCATGGAGGCGCTCGCGAAGAACGGCGTCCTGGTCCTCTCCTCCGTGACGGGCGGGGAGCGACGGATCGAGGTGGACGCCGACCGGCTCAACCTCGGCTTCGTCCTCGGGAACAAGGTGATGGTCGGGACCGTGAACGCGAACCGCGAGTACTTCGAGCAGGGCGTCCGCGATCTCGCCCACGCCGAGTCCGCCCACCCCGGCTGGCTCGCGAGCCTGCTCACGCACCCGGTGAAGGGGCTCGACCGCGTGAGCGAGCTGTTCGACAAGCTGAACGGCGGCGCGCGGGACGCGATCAAGGTCTACTGCGAGGTCGCCGCGTCATGAGGGGCGACCGATGAGGGAGCTCCACTGGCGCGAGTACCTCGCCGAGGCGGCGCTGCTCGCCGCGTTCATGGCGGTGGCGTGTCTCCTCGCGGTCCTGCTCGATCACCCCGCGTCCGCGGCGACGCGAGCGATCCAGGCGCCGCTCGCGCGGCGCGCGCTCTTCGGCGTCGCGATGGGCGCGACCGCGGTCGCGATCGTCTACTCGCCGCCCGGCAAGCGCTCGGGGGCGCACGTGAACCCGGCCGTCACGCTCGCGTTCCTCCGGCTCGGCAAGGTCCGCCGACGCGACGCGGCGTTCTACGTCGCGGCGCAGCTCGCCGGCGCGACGGCCGGGGTGCTCCTCGCGCGCGCGGTGCTCGGCGACCGGCTCGCCCACCCTGCCGTCCACTTCGTCACCACGCGCCCGGGCCCCGCCGGCTCCGGAGCCGCCTTCGCGGCCGAGGCGCTGATCTCGTTCGTCCTGATGACCGTCGTCCTCGCCGTCTCCTCGTCGCGGCGCGCGGCGTGGACCGGCGTCTGCGCCGGGGCGCTGGTCGCGCTGTACATCACCTTCGAGGCGCCGCTCTCGGGAATGAGCATGAACCCGGCCCGCTCCGCCGGGTCCGCGCTGGTCGCGGGAGAGCTCGGGACGCTCTGGATCTACCTCGCTGCCCCGCCGCTCGGGATGCTCGCCGCCGCCGCGGTCATGCGGCGGCGGGCGACGCGCGCGTGCGCGAAGCTCCACCACGCACCGGACGTCCCCTGTCTCTTCTGCGGCCAGGGGAAGCCCGCCGCCGTCGCCCGGAGGGCCGCATGAACGGCGCGAGTCGTACCGTGGAAGGCGCGGACGGTGGGGCGGTGGCGCATCGTCGCCCCGCGCCCCGCCAGGGGCTCCGGACGCTGATGGCGGCCGCGCCCGCGCGGACCCGGGCGACCATCCTCGGCGTGGCCGCGGGCGTGGTCGCGGCGCCCCTCCTCGCGCCGTCGCTCGGCGTCGGCGCGGCCCTCGCGACCGGCGCGCTCGCCGGAGTCGCGTGGCCGGCGCTGTTCCGTCGATCCACCCCCGGCGAATCGCTCATGTCCGGCGCCGCGCTGGGGCTGCCGCTCTGGGTGCTCGTCGCCGTGGTGCTGGTGCCGCTCCTCGGTGGCGCGGCGCCGCGCTGGTCCGCCGCCGAGCTGCGCGCGCTCCTCCCCGCGCTGGTCGGGTTCGTCCTCTTCGGCGCCGGGCTCGGCGCGCTCGCGCACGGCCTGGCCGCCGCGGCGGACCGCGCGCTCGGCCCCGCGCCGGCTGCCGCGCCCGCGCCGCTGCCCCCGCCGCGCCGGGTGGTGATCCTCGGCGGCGGCTTCGCTGGCTTCACCTGCGCCCGGGAGCTGGAGCGGCTGCTCGAGGCGGACCGCTCGGTCCAGGTGACGCTCGTCTCCGACACCAACGCGCTCCTCTTCACGCCCATGCTGGCCGAGGTGGCCGGCTCCTCGCTCGAGCCGACGCACATCTCGACGCCGCTCCGCTCGAGCCTCCACCGGACCGCGGTCGTCCGGGGCGAGATCGCCCGCGTGGACCTCGCGGCGCGCGCCGTCGTCCTCCGCGCCAGCGACGGGGGGCCCGGCCGGACGCTCCCGTACGATCAGCTCGTCGTCGCGGTGGGCGCGGTGACGAACTATTTCGGCAGCGCCGCCATCGAGGCGACGGCCATCGGGTTCAAGTCCCTGGGCGAGGCCACCCGGATCCGGAACCGGGTCATCGACGCGCTCGAGCGCGCCGAGCGCGAGCCGGATCCCGCCGCCCGGGCCGCGCACCTCACCTTCGTCGTCGCCGGTGGCGGCTTCGCCGGCGTGGAGCTCGCCGGCGCGCTGAACGACTTCGCGCGCGGCGCCCTCGCCGACTACCCTGGGCTGTCGCCGCAGGACGTTCGCGTGCTGCTCGTCCACGCCGGAGACCGGATCCTGCCGGAGCTGTCCGCGTCGCTCGGAGCGTACGCGGAGGCGCGGCTCCGGGAGCGCGGCGTCGAGTTCGCGCTCGGCGCCCGCGTCGCGGACGCGCGGCCGGGCGCGGTCGTCCTGGAGCCGCCGGCGACCGTCGACGCGGCGACGCTGGTGTGGACCGCCGGCGCGCGCCCAAGCCCGCTCCTCGGCCTGCTGCCCGTCGAGCGGGATCGCCGAGGAGCGATCCAGGTGGACGCGAACCTGGCGGTGCCCGGATGGCCCGGCGTCTGGGCAGGCGGCGACTGCGCCGCGATCACCGATGCCGTCACCGGGAGGCCCTGTCCGCCGACCGCGCAGTTCGCGCTGCGCGAGGGGCGCCAGCTCGCCCGGAACGTCCTCGCCGCGCTCCGGGGCGAGGAGCCCCGGCCCTTCCGCTTCGCCTCGCTCGGCGCGCTCTGCGTCATCGGCCACCAGACCGCCTGCGCGGAGCTGCGGATCCCGTTCACGCGCGGGCGGAGCATCCGCTTCTCGGGTCTCCTCGCCTGGCTCCTCTGGCGCGCCATCTACCTCTCGAAGCTGCCTGGCCTGGACCGGAAGGTTCGCGTCCTGTCCGACTGGACGCTCGAGCTGTTCTTCCCGCGGGACATCGTCCGGATCGCCGACGAGCGATCCGCCCCCGTCACGAGGTGAGCCATGAAGATCGCTCCCGCCCTCCCCTTCCTCATCGCGGCCGCGGTCGGCGCCGCCGGCGGCGCGCTCGCGGCGCGCGCCGTGCCCGGGATGCCGGCGGGTCCCGTGGCCGGCGCCGCGGCCGGCGCCGCGTTCGCGGCCCTCGCCCGGCGGCGCGCGACGAGCCCGGGCGCCGGGCTCACCTGGGGCCTCGCCTTCGCGTTCCTGCTCTGGCTCGTCGCCCTCGCCGGGGGGAGCGATCGGGCCGGGGCCGGGCTCGCGCCGTCCGGCTCGATGGCGATGCTCGACGCGGCGCGTGCACGGTTCCCCGAGCTGGTCGCCGCGCTGGTGCTGCTCGGTGCGCCGCTCGGCCTCGCCCTGGGCACGCTCGGCGCCCTCTCCCGCCGCGCGGAGGGTCCGCGGCTCGCCTGGGCGCGCGCGCTCGTCGTCGGTGGGCTCGCCGGGATCGCCGGCGGGGTCGCGTTCGGCCGGTGGATGGCGCAGGCGGGCTTCTTCCCGCTCGTCGCGGGGCTGGTGGGCTCCACGTCGATCGCCGTCGGGATGACGGTCCACCTCGTCATCGCGGTGGTCATCGGGATGAGCCTCGGGGTCCTGTTCCAGCGCGACCTGCGGGGCTTCGGATCGGGGATGGGCTGGGGGCTCGGCTACGGCATCCTCTGGTGGTTCGTGGGTCCCCTCACGGTGATGCCGCTCTGGCTCGGGCGGCCCCTGGACTGGTCGTGGCAGCGCGGAGCCGCGCTGTTCGGCTCGCTCGTCGGCCACGTCGTGTACGGGCTGCTCGCCGGCCTGCTCTACGCAGCGGTGGACCGGCTCTGGGTCGGGCTCTTCACCGGCTCGGATCCGATCCGCCGCGAGCCGGAGGGGCCAGGCCTGAACCTGCTGCGCGCGGTGAGGTGGGGGGCCGGCGCGAGCGTCGCGGGCGGGCTCCTCCTCGACGCGGCGCTCGTGGCCGCGGGCGCGATGCCGGCGCGACCCGGCGCGTTCGGCGAGAGCCTCGCGGTGTCCGCGCTCCTCGGCGCCGCCTACGGCCTGCTCTTCCGCGACGAGGCGCCGGACCGCGGCTCCGCCATCGCCTGGGGGCTCGTCTACGGGCTCGTCCGCTGGTACCTCGACCCGCTCACGCTCGCGCCCATCCTCGCGGGCGGCACCTTCTCCTGGACGCCGGCGGCGGCGAGCGCGCTGCTGCCCGCGCTCGTCGGCCACCTCGGCTTCGGCGTGGTGACGGCGGAGGCGTTCCTCGCGCTCGAGCGGCGCCACGCCGGGTGGCTGCTGCTCGATCCGCGGTTCGCGGCGCGAGCCGCCCGCCGCCGGCGTCCGTCGGGGACCCCCGCGCCGGCGCTGTGGGTGTTCGCGCTCGGGACGGGAGTCCTGCTGCCGATCCTGCTGGGGTGACGCCGAACGGCCCTCGCCGGGCGGCGCCCCGCCTCACGCGCTGGTCGCATCGCCGCGATCGAGCGCGAGGCGCGCGGCGATCCACGCCGCCTGCCGCGCGCGCTCGCCGGCGAACCCATGCGGCCCGCCCTCGATCGCGGCCGCAGCGCGGGCGCACACGTACGCTGCGCTCGGCGCGTTCCCGGCCAGCACCAGGCCGGCGGCGTCGCCCGCGAAGGCCGCCACGAGCGCCGCATCGCCACGGGCAGCCGCCTCCGCCGCGCGCGCCGCCTCGGGGATGGCGGCGACGTCCCCCGCCGCCGCGAGCGCCTCCGCCGCGCGCGTGTCCCCCGCCGCCCGGAGCGCCTCGACGGCCCGGGCCCGGAGCCGGAGGGCGCAGTCGATGCCGAACGCGCCTCGGGCCTCCCGCTCCCAGTCCTCGATGCGAGCGAGCAGCCGGCCCCGGGCGCCGACCACCTGGTGCTCGCCGACGGCGAGCTCACCGTCCAGCTCGGCGAGCCAGAGCTCGTCGTCGAGCCAGTACGGCAGATCGGCGGTCCGGCAGGCGTGGACCCCCAGGTCCCGCCCCGGGCGTGGCGCGTCCACCCAGGCGCCCGGCTCACCGGCGGCGGGCACGGGCCAGCGGAAGCCGGTGAACGGCCCCACCGCGCCCTGGGACAGGAACTTGTACGCGATCACGGGCATCCTCCTCGAGCGCCGTTGGAGGTCAGGGTCAGGACTGCTTCCAGCCGCGGAATGCCGCCAGCAGGGCCTCGCGTGCGCCGGCGCCCAGGTCCTCCTCGGTGAGGCGGCCCGCCGTCTCGATGGTCTCCCTGATCTGGCGGAGGTAGGTCCGGCAGGGCGGGCACCAGCAGAGATGCATCTCGAAGCGGGTGCGGTCTCCGAGCGACAGCCGGCCCTCGACGTAGTCAGAGGCGAGCTCGACCAGCTCCCGGCAGGACAGCTCCTTCGGATCGGGCGCGCTCATCGACCACCCCCATCGCTCATCAGCCGCTCCAGGGCGGCGCGGACCTTCGACCGGGCGCGGTGGAGCAGCACGCGCTGGTTACCGTCGGAGAGGCCGAGGGCCTCGCAGACCTCCCCCGAGTCGAGCCCCTCCACGTCGCGCAGGGTGATCACCGCCCGCTGGTTGGTGGGCAGGCGCTCGATCTCCTGCTTCACGAGCGCCGCTGCCTGGCTCGTCATCAGCCGCTCCTCCGCCCACGGCTCGGGCGGCCGCGACCAGTTGTTCGCATAGCGGGCCCCGTCCGGCTGGAACCGATCCGGATCGACCGCCGGCTCGTCCTCGCCGTCCTCCTCGAGCGCGGACATCGGCACCAGGCGCCCGTCGCGCGCGCGACGGGTCTTCGCGCAGTACACCGCGATCCGGAAGATCCACGTCTTCACCGAGCAGCGCCCCTCGAAGGCGTCGATGCCCTTCAGCACGCCGAGCCATGCCTCCTGGGCCACGTCCTCGGCGGCGGCATCGCTGCCGAGGTACGCCCGCGCGACGCGGACCACCGATCGGTGGTACCGGCCCACGAGCTCGAG
Source organism: Anaeromyxobacter oryzae (assembly GCF_023169945.1). GTDB lineage: Bacteria > Myxococcota > Myxococcia > Myxococcales > Anaeromyxobacteraceae > Anaeromyxobacter > Anaeromyxobacter oryzae. Next base: position 5,816,977 of record NZ_AP025591.1, on the reverse strand, counting down.
GAAAGCCGCCTCGTCCCCCGCGCGGAGGGCCGCGACCAGCTCCCACTCGTCGGGCCGCTCTGCTGGGGTCCCGACCATCGTCGCGCGCTGCACCCCGACCTCCCCGGCGCCCCGGGCGCCGCCGTCCTGGCGGCGAGAGGTGGAGGGGGCCGGGGTGCGCGTTACGCGGACGCCCCATCCGGCGCCGCGGCGGACCGGGACGGACGGGCGGCGCGGCAGCTCTCAGCGCGGCAGCGGCAGCGACAGCTGGGTGGGGCCCGCGGCCCTGGCCGTACGCGCGTCCACGGCCGCAGCGGGGGAGCGTTCGCGCCGCCGCCCGGGCGCGTTGGCGCCGGCCGGCCCGAACACGGTCCGCCCCCCGTAGCCCGGGCTGGCGGCGCGCTCCGCCTCGAGGAAGGCCTCGACCGTCGGGCCCGTCGCCACGGCCTCGAGCCGCCGCGCCTCGGCGTCGAGCCGGCGGATCGCGGCGAGGCGGTCGTCGCTTCCGAGCTTCGCGCGGTCGACGGCGCCCCGGAGCACGCGGATGGTCTCGTCGTACACGCGGACCGGAACGGGAAACGGGTGACCGTCCTTTCCGCCGTGCGCGAGGGAGAACCGCGCCGGATCCGTGAACCGGCACGGCGTGCCGTGCACCACCTCCGCGGCGAGGGCCAGCGACAGCACCGTGCGCGCGCCGACGCCCGGGGTGAGCAGGAGCTCCGCGAAGTCGCGCGGGCCGCGCTCCGCGGCGGCGGCGAGCGCGCCGTGCAGCCGCCGGAGCACGACGTCGCCCGGCCGGACATCGTGGTGCGCCGGCATGTCCAGGTGGGGCGCGCGGTCGAGGCCGCGCAGCGCGGCGACGACGCGGTCCGGCCCGCCGCGCACGAGGTCGAGCTGCGCCGCGCGCGCCGCCGCCGCCCGGCGATCCGTCAGGTTCACGATCGTGCCGCCCGGGCGTCCCTCGATCGCCGCGTGCGGCTCCTCGACGAACGAGCGCAGCCCCTCGGACAGCCAGTGATACCGCCGCGCCCGCCGGCGCACCGGATCCATGCCCTGCTGCACCACGACCCACGCGCCGTCGGACGCGACTACGAACGCGTGCAGGTAGAGCGCGTGCCCGTCCTGGACCGCGGCGCCGTCGACCTTCGCGACGAGCCGGCTCGATCGCGCCAGCGCGTCGCCGTCCAGGCCGCACCGCTCGCCGAAGGCGACGAGCTCCTCGGGGGTCCGGCGCGAGTGCCGGCCGCGCCCTCCGCAGACCTTCAGCCCGAGCTCGCCCTCGAGCGGCGCGAGCCCACGCTGGAGCGCGCCGACGACGCTCGTCGTGATCCCGGACGAGTGCCAGTCCATCCCCATCACCGCGCCGAACGCCTGGAACCAGAACGGATGCGACAGGCGGCGGAGCAGCTCCGCGCGCCCGTACACGTGGACGATGGCCTCGCCGACGACGCGCCCGAGGCGCGCCATGCGCTGGAACAGCCAGGGCGGCACGCGCCCCCCGTGGAGGGGCAGGTCCGCGGTGCCCGTCGCGGAGGCGCGCGGACCGGGGGAGCGGCGGGGGCTCGCGCCGGCGGGCATGCCCGTCACGTAACCCTCGCGGACCGGGGCCGCACGCGCGCGCCCCGGCGGCCCGCCGTCGCGGCGCGATCCACCTTCTCCCCATGGCACGGCGCGCACGGGAGCCGGGCACCGGGACGGCGGAGCCGCTCGTGCCCGCTCACCCCACCCTGCCCGCCCTCCGGGCGGCCGCTCGCGAGTGCCGCGCGTGTCCGCTGTGGGAGCGCGGCACGCAGACGGTGTTCGGGGCTGGCAGCCCCCACGCCGAGGTGATGCTCGTCGGCGAGCAGCCCGGCAACGAGGAGGATCTCACCGGCGCGCCGTTCGTCGGCCCCGCGGGGCGCCTCCTCGATCGCGCGCTCGCCGAGGCCGGCATCGACCGGAGCACCGCGTACGTCACGAACGCCGTGAAGCACTTCAAGTGGGAGCCTCGCGGAAAGCGGCGCATCCACCAGAAGCCGTCTCCCGGGGAGGTCCGCGCGTGTCATCCGTGGCTCGCCGCGGAGATCGCCGTCGTTCGGCCGCGCTCGCTGGTGTGCCTCGGCGCGACGGCCGCGCAGGCCCTCCTCGGCCGGACGTTCCGCGTGACCGTGCACCGGGGCGAGCTGTTCGCCTCGCCCCTCGCGCCGATCTTGATGGCGACGGTCCACCCGTCCTCGATACTCCGCGCCCCTGACGACGCGGCGCGGAGGACGGAGCTGGCGCGATTCGTCGAGGACCTGGCGCGCCTCGCGGACGCGCTCCGGTCCGGGCGCGCCGGCGCGGAGGAGCTCCCGGCGCCGCCGTGAGGCGGGGATCGCCTACCCGAGGTAGCGCCCGAGGATGGGCCGGAGGCGCTCCTTGACGTCGGGGGCGAGGCGGGAGCGGTCGGACCAGATGGCGAGGGCGAGGGCGGACTGGCAGGAGCAGGGCTTGTCGAGGGCGGCGACGAGGGGGACGGCGCGGCGGACGAGCTCGAGCGCGTTCTGGGTCGCGGCCTTGACGTTGCCGAGGATCTCCTCGATGAGCCTGGCCTGGTCGAGCGAGGCAGGGTGCGGCTTCCAGCAGTCGTAGTCGGTGGGGAGGGCGACGAGGGCGTAGCAGAGCTCGGCCTCGCGGGCGAGCTTGGCCTCGGGCATCACCGTCATGCCGATGAGGGAGGCGCCCCAGCTGCGGTGGAGCTCGCTCTCGGCGCGGGTGGAGAACTGGGGCCCCTCCATGCAGACGTAGGTGCCGCCCTGGTGGATGCGGGTGGGGAAGCCGGTCCCGGCCTTCACGAGGACGTTGCGGAGGGTCGAGCAGAAGGGGTTCGCGAACTCGACGTGCACGGCGAGGTCGTCGAAGAAGGTGCCCGGACGCCGGTGGGTCTTGTCGATCACCTGGTCCGGGATGACGAGGTGGCGCGGGGCGACCTCCTCGCGCAGGCTCCCCACCGCCCCGCTCGCGAGGACGTGGGTGACGCCGAGCGACTTGAGCGCCCAGATGTTGGCGCGGTAGGGGACGGTGGAGGGGTTCTTCAGGTGGCCCTCGCCGTGCCGGGCGAGGAGCGCCACCGGGACCCCCGCCACCTCGGCGAGGGTGATCGGGCCGGAGGGACGACCGTAGGGGGTGTCCACCTCGCGGAGCTCGCCGCCGCCGAGCGCGCCGAGCGCCTCGCCGAGCCCCGTGCCGCCGATCACTCCGACCATCACCCGAGACATCGAAGGCCTCCTCGCGCCGCGGTCGCGGCGAAGGGTCGAATCTACCCCGACACCGGACGGGCGGACATCGCGTCGTTCCGGACGGAAAGTCGGAGCCGGAAAAGAAAAAGGCCCGCCGGCGCGAATCGCGCGGGCGGGCCAAAAAGATGCGGCAGCGACCTACTCTCCCACACCGCTTCCGGTGCAGTACCATCGGCTCTGGTGGGCTTAACTACCGTGTTCGGGATGGGAACGGGTGTGACCCCACCGATATAGCCACCGCAAACTTGTATAAAGAGCAGAAGGACGAAGCCTTCTGACAACCGTACGAAGGGTAATGGAGCATCGCGCAGCGCGGCAGAGTTGCGAGATTCTAATCGAAGCATCTCGATCTCGACCTCGAGCAGGTCACCTACGACCTGAGAAGAGGGAGACCAAGCCGCACGCCCTATTAGTACCGGTCAGCTGAGCGCCTCACAGCGCGTACACCTCCGGCCTATCGACCTCGTAGTCTTCGAGGGGGCTTCAGGGGCTTGCGCCCGGGAGAAGTCGTCTTGAGGTTGGCTTCCCGCTTAGATGCTTTCAGCGGTTATCCTTTCCGCACATAGCTACCCAGCGATGCCTCTGGCGAGACAACTGGTACACCAGCGGTGCGTCCATCCCGGTCCTCTCGTACTAAGGACAGATCCTCTCACTTCTCCTACGCCCACGGCAGATAGGGACCAAACTGTCTCACGACGTTTTGAACCCAGCTCGCGTACCGCTTTAATTGGCGAACAGCCAAACCCTTGGGACCTGCTCCAGCCCCAGGATGCGATGAGCCGACATCGAGGTGCCAAACCGCGTCGTCGATGTGAACTCTTGGACGCGATAAGCCTGTTATCCCCAGAGTACCTTTTATCCGTTGAGCGATGGCCCTTCCATACAGAACCACCGGATCACTATGACCTGCTTTCGCACCTGCTCGACCCGTCGGTCTCGCAGTCAAGCTCCCTTATGCCATTGCACTCGACGCCTGGTTTCCAATCAGGCTGAGGGAACCTTAGCGCGCCTCCGTTACTTTTTGGGAGGCGACCGCCCCAGTCAAACTACCCACCAGCCATTGTCCCCAACCCCGATGAGGGGTCCAGGTTAGACACCAGAAATCGCCAGGGTGGTATTTCACCGTTGCCTCCCCCCAAGCTAGCGCCCGGGGTTCATAGGCTCCCACCTATCCTACACAAGCAATTCCTAGTGTCAGTGGCAAGTTGTAGTAAAGGTTCATGGGGTCTTTCCGTCTTGCC